>BAAAJN010000005.1:0-205784 GCA_039527025.1 Microlunatus lacustris | reverse complement strand
GGGGGTGGGGGGGGCCCCCCCCCCCCCCCCCCCCCGACGGGACTTCCCGACCGGTGGTCGGCGTCGTCCGGGAGGCCGGTGGGAGACTCAGGCATGGCCACCACGACCGACACCGCGTCCTGCTCACCGGAGGCGGTCTTCGCCGTCCTCGCCGACGGCTGGCTCTACCCCGGCTGGGTGGTGGGCGCCTCCCGGATCCGCGACGTCGACCAGGCCTGGCCGGCCGAGGGGGCCAAGATCCACCACTCGTTCGGGATCTGGCCGGCCCTCATCAACGACAGCACCTCGGTGCTGGAGTACGAACCGCCGCGCCGCCTGGTGCTCAAGGCCCGCGGCTGGCCGCTGGGCTCGGCCCGGGTGGTCATCGAGGTGGAGCCGACCCCGGCCGGCTGCCGGATCACCATCGACGAGGACGCCGTCGAGGGACCGGGGCAGCTGGTGCCCTCCGCCGTGCGCCAGCCGCTCATCCACGTCCGCAACGTCGAGACCCTGCGCCGGCTGCGCTTCCTGGCCGAGGGCCGGCCCGCCGCCCAGCTCTGACCGGCGCGGCCTCGAGCCCGTCGAGCGCCGTGCCCTGAGCTCGTCGAAGGGCCTTCGACGGGCTCAGGCCGCGGGGGTCGGCTCAGGCCGCGGGGGTCGGCTCAAGCGGCCGGGGTCGGCCCAGGCCGCGGGGGTCAGAGCCGCCCGGTGCGGGCCGCGGCGACGACGGCGCGGGCGGCGTTCGCACCCGGGGCGCCGTGCACCCCCCCGCCGGGGTGGGCCGAGGCCGAGCCCAGGAACAGCCCGCGCACGGGGGTGTCCGCACGACCGAGCCCAGCGATGGGCCGGAAGATCACCTGCTGGTGGAAGTTCGCCGTCCCCCCGCCCAGCGCCCCCTGGACCAGGTTCTCGTCCCGGGCCTGCAACTCGTGCGGCCCCAGCACCCGGCGGGCCGTGATGCGGGAGGCGAAGTCGGGCGCGTACTTCTCGATCCGCGCCTGCATCCGGTCGGCCATCCGCTCGCACTCGTCGCGGTCCCAGCGCCCGGTGAGGCCGTCCGGGCCGGCGTCGCGGCGGGTGACCTGGGGCACGTGGGTGTAGGCCCAGAGCGCCTCGGTGCCGGCTGGCGAGCGCGTCGGGTCCGAGGTGGTCATCTGCCCGACCAGCAGGAACGGCTCCGACGGCACGCTGTGGCTGGTGATCTGGGTCTGGGTGCGGCTCAGCTGGTCCATCGAGTCGATGACGTGCACCGTGCCGGGGTCGACGGGCGGCGGACTGGACCACGGCACCGGGCCGGAGAGCGCCCAGTCGACCTTGATGGTGGCCGGGTCGTGCTCGTAGCGCTCCATGCCGCGCCGCACCCGTGCGGGCAGCTCCGACCAGTCCACCAGCTCGCCGTAGAGGGCGGTGGCGGCGACGTCGGCGACCACGGCGCGGGCCTCGATCCGCTCGCCGTCCGCGGTGACCACGCCCTGGACCCGACGGCGGTCCACCAGCACCTGCGCCACCCGGGTGCTCGTGCGGATCTGGCCGCCCTTGGCGCGCAGCCGGGCGGCCATCGCCTGGGTGAGCTGGCCGGAACCGCCCTCGGGGACCGGGAAGCCCACCGTCTGCCCGCTCATGGCCAGCAGCAGGCCGAGCAGGCCGGAGCCGGAAGCGTCCATCGGGATGTCGGCGTGCAGGGCGTTGCCGGCGATCAGCAGCTGACCGGCCTCGGCGGCGAAGCGCTTGCCGCCCATCGTCGAGGCCGGCTCGAGCAGCGTCCGCACGTAGTCGAGCCCGCCGACCCGCGGCAGCCGCGCCAGGGTGCTGAGCCCGCCCTTGACCGGCGGGAACGGCGTCAGCAGGGCCTGCACCAGGGACGGGCCGATCGTCCGCCAGTCGTCGTGGAGCTTCCGCCAGGCGTCACCGTCGCCGGGGTGGTGCCCGTCCAGGCCGGCCACGGTGTCCTCGACGTCGCGGTGCAGCATCGCCCAGGAGCCGTCGGGCAGCGGGTTGCCGAGGATCGCCGGCGCGTGGGCCCAGCGCAGGCCGTGCTCCTCCAGGTGCAGGGCGGGGATGATCGGCGACGCCGCCGAGAGCGGGTAGAAGGCGCTGAAGGCGTCGTGCACGAACCCGGGCGCCACGTCGGTGTCGCTGCGGACCGCCCCGCCCACCTCGGGTTGGGTCTCCAGCACCAGCACGTCCCAGCCGGCGTCCGCCAGCAGGTTCGCCGCCACCAGGCCGTTCGGCCCGGCCCCGATCACGACGGCGTCCTTGGTCCCCGGTCCCGCCACTGCCGACCTCCTCTGCTCAGTGCCGCCGATGGCGGCCCAGCCGGGCCCGCAGCCCCGCCGCGATCGACGCTACGGGACTGCCCTGACCGCCGTGCAGCCTGTTCCCCTCCGGCACCGACCTGGGCACGTTCCCGGGCACGTCGACGGCGGCCTGGCGCACATCGGTCGCCGCGACCTCGAACGCCGGGGTGATGACCCGGTCGAACACGCCGGGGAACAGGTTGAAGCCCCAGATGGTCGGCCAGTTGGCCGGGCCCACCTGGATCCGCGCCCGCGGGTGGTCCAGCAGCCGGAGGGCGGCGCGGGCCACCCGCTCGGGCTTGACCACGGGCGGCGGCGGCCGGCCGACCCAGCCGAGGTAGTTGGCGGCCTGCAGGTAGATCGGGGTGTCGACGCCGCCGGGGGCGAGGTGGCTGATGTGCACGCCGTCCCGGTCGACGTTCTCCACCTGCAGCAGCCGCGCCAGCCCCCGCACCCCCCACTTGCTGACCGCGTAGGCGGACATGTAGGGCGGGGCGAGGTGACCGATCAGCGAGCCGATCAGCACCAGGGTGCCCGCGTTCCGGTCGCGCATCCCGGGCAGCACGGCCCGGGCGACGTTGACCGAGCCGAGCAGGTTGGTGCGCACCACCTCGTCGAAGATCTCGACGGGGACGTCCTCCAGCCGGCCGTAGGCCACCAGCCCCGCCGAGTGCACGACGGCGTCGAGGTGGCCGTGGTGGCGGGTCACCGCCTCAAAGGCCCGGTGCACGGCAGCGTCGTCGCCGACGTCGGTGGGCAGGTCCAGCGCCGACGCGGCGCCGGCCGCCCGGCACCGCGCGGCCGCCTCGGCCAGCGCCTCCGCACCCCGGGCCAGCAGGACGACGTGGTCGCCCCGCTCCGCGGCGGCCAGCGCCGTCGCCAGCCCGATGCCGCTGGAGGCGCCGGTCACCACCACCACCCGTGCTGCCTGCTCGGCCACGGCCACTCCCCTCGTCCTCAACGGAGCGTCCGTCGCCTCGTCGTCCCCGACGCAGTTCGCCGGCCAGCCCCGGCCGGATGCGCGCGGCTCAGAACGCGTACCGCACGGTGCACTCCGGCAGGGTCGCCGCCAGGGCCTCCTGCAGCTGGTCGAGGTAGCCGCGCTTGGCGCCGCTGCGGTAGCGGACGTTGACCGCCCCGTTCTCCGAGCGCTTGGTCTCCTGCAGGTCAGGACGCCAGAGCACCTCCTCGGCCTTGGGGTGCCAGCCGAGGTTCACCTCGTGCAGCTGCTCGTTGTGGGTGAGGAAGATGATCTCGGCGGCCAGCTGCCGGCGGGCGGTCTCGCCGACCCCGTCCCGCAGCTGGACGAACAGCTCCGTCCAGGCCTCCAGCCAGCCCTCGGCCACCACGACCGGGGAGAAGTTGACGTGCACCTCGTAGCCGGCGGCCACGAAGTCGTCGATGGCGGCGATCCGCTCGGCGACCGGCGAGGTCCGGATGTCGACCAGCCTGGCCATCGCCTCGGGCATCAGCGAGAAGCGGACCCGCGTGCGGCCCTGCGGGTCCAGCTCCAGCAGGTCGCGGTTGACGTACTTGGTGGCGAAGCTGGCCTTGGCGGTGGGCCGCCGCCGGAACAGCGCCACCAGGTCGGCCACGTTGTCGCTGATGGTGGCGTCCACCGAGCAGTCGCTGTTCTCGCCGATGTCGTACAGCCAGGCGTCCGGGTCGCACTGGTTGGGGGTGGTCTTGGTCCCCTGCCGGGTGATGTGCCGGTCCAGGTAGCGGGTGATCTGCTCGATGTTGGCGAAGGTGGTGATCGGGTTGCTGTAGCCCTTGCGGCGGGGGACGTAGCAGTAGGCGCAGGCCATCGCGCAGCCGTTGGCCGTGGACGGCGCGATGAAGTCGGCCGAGCGTCCGTTGGGCCGGGCGGCGAGCGACTTCTTGACGCCCAGCACGAGGGCTTCGGTCTTGATCCGCACCCAGCGGGCGACGTTCGTCTGGTCCCCGTGCAGCTCGGGGATCTGCCAGTGGCTGGCCACCTCGGTCACCTCGGCGTCGGGCCAGCGCCCCAGCACCTGCTGGCCGCGGGGCAGCTCCAGGGCGGCGGGCTCGGCGTAGATCCGGCGGACGTCCAGCAGCGCCCGCGCGGGGCGGGGCGCCGGTCGGTCCTCCAGGGGCAGGGTCAGGCTCACCGGGACAGTGAACCAGCCGGCGCTGACAGTTCCGACGCGTCGAGCGCGGTCCCCTCCCCACCTCCCCGACCTGTCAGATCCTCCCGGGGCCCGGACCCCGGTGAGGTCTGACAACTCGGCCCGAGCAGGACCGGCGGCTCAGCGGAAGACGACCGTCCGGGTGTCGTTGAGCATCACGCGGTGCTCGGTGTGCCAGCGGACGGCGCGGGAGAGGACCTGGGTCTCGACGTCGCGGCCGGCGGCCACGAAGTCCTCCGGGGCCATCTGGTGGTCGACGCGGACCACGTCCTGCTCGATGATCGGGCCCTCGTCCAGGTCGTCGTTCACGTAGTGCGCGGTGGCGCCGATCAGCTTGGTGCCGCGGTCGTGGGCCTGGTGGTAGGGCTTGGCACCCTTGAAGCTCGGCAGGAACGAGTGGTGGATGTTGATCGCCCGGCCGGCCAGCGCGTGGCTCGTCGGCGCGGTCAGCACCTGCATGTAGCGGGCCAGCACCACGAGCTCGACGTCGTGCTCGGCGACCAGCCGCAGCATCTCGGCCTCCGCCTCCGCCTTGGTGTCCGGGGTGACGGGCAGGTGCACGAAGGGGATGCCGGCCGCGGTCACCAGGTCGGCGAAGTCCGGGTGGTTGGACACCACCAGCGGGATGGCGATGTTCAAGGTGCCCATCCGGTGCCGGTACAGCAGGTCGTTGAGGCAGTGCCCGAACTTGCTGACCAGGATGAGGGTGCGCATCGGCGTCGCCGCGTCGGCGAGGGTGAAGGTCATCTCGCGCTCGTTGGCGACCTCGGCGAAGGCGGGCTCCAGCTCGGCCAGCGGCGGCACCGGACCGACGAAGTCGAACTGCACCCGCATGAAGAAGCGGCCGGTCTCGCGGTCCCCGTACTGCTGGCTCGACACGATGTTCGCACCCCGGCCCACCAGGAACCCGGCGACGGCGTGCACCAGCCCCGGACCATCCGCGCAGGAGAGCGTCAGGACGTACTGCGGGACGGACGGGCGGGTCGGCATGGCGGAGCTCCAGGGTCGGGGGCACGCCGCTGGGACGGCCCGGCGGCGAGCCGCAGCGTACAACGCCGACCCCGGGCGCCGGGTACCTCGAGGGCGGCGGGCGCCGAGGTGGTGCCGTCGCCCGACGCCCCCGCGCGCAGTCTTCTCCCTGGCGCGCGGGCGGGCACGTCGTTGCCTAGGATGAGGGCCATGGCTCCCCCCGACCAGGCCGCGACGCGGTGGCTCGACCCGGAGGAGCGTGCAGCCTGGCTGAGCCTGTCGCGGATCATCGTCAAGCTGCCCTCGGTGCTGGACGCCCAGCTGGAGCGGGACGCCGACCTCAACTACTTCGAGTACCTGGTGATGGCCATGCTCAGCGAGCAGGAGACCCGCACGCTGCGGATGAGCCAGCTCGCGGCCCTCAGCAACGCCTCGCTGTCCCGGCTCTCGCACGTCGCCAAGCGGTTGGAGAACCGCGGGTTCCTGCACCGCGAGCCCGACCCGGACGACGGACGGTTCACCCGCGCCACCTTGACCCCGGCCGGCGTCGACAAGGTGGTCGGCTCCGCCCCCGGCCACGTCACCGCCGTCCGCGAATTGGTCTTCGACGCGGTCACGCCCACCCAGCTGCGCCAGCTCCGCGAGGCCATCGACGCGATCCTCACCCGCGTCGACCCGGGCAACAGCAACTGGCCCACCCCTCCGCCGGTCTGACCGGGTGAGCGCCGCTGGCCCCGTCCGCCTCTCCGTCGTCGTCCCGGCGTTCGACGAGGAGGCCTACCTGCCGGCCACCCTCGACTCACTGGCCCGCCAGCAGGTGCCCGGCGGGTTCGAGGTGGTCGTCGTGGACAACGCCAGCACCGACGCCACCGCGGAGGTCGCGGCCCAGCACGGCGCCCGCGTCGTCCGCGAGGAGACGCCGGGGGTCTGCGCCGCCCGGCAACGCGGCACCGAGGAGGCACGGGGGGCGATCGTCGTCTCCACCGACGCCGACACCGTGCACCCCGACGGCTGGCTGGCTCGGCTCGCCGAGCGCTTCGACGACGACGACGTCGTCGCGGTGGCCGGACCGTGCCGCTACCTCGACCCGCCCTGGTGGGCCCGGATTTTCCCGGTCGGCTGGTTCGCCGTGATCAGCGCGGTGCACGCCCTGACCGGCCGGGTGCTCTACCTGACTGCCACCAACGTCGCCTTCCGACGGGACGGCTTCCCCGGGTACGACACCCGGCTCACCCAGGGTGGCGACGAGGTCGACCTGCTCCGCCGGCTGCGCCGCCAGGGCCGGGTGGTCTGGGACGGCGGCAACCCGGTGCTCACGTCGTCGCGCCGGATGGACCAGGGGCTGCTGCACACGCTGGTCGTCTCCTACGGCTACCACTACGCGCTCAACCTCGCCCTGAACCGGCTGCGGCCCGACCGGGTGATGCACGTCGCGCCGGTGATCCGCCAGCAGTCCGTGGCGACCAGCCGCCGGCTGCGGTGGGCCTGGCGGCTCGCGCTGGCGGCGTCAGTCACCGCCGGGCTGCTCGCCCGCCGTCGCGCCGGTCGCCGCGGGGAGCGCTGAGGACGCAGCAGTGGTCGCGGCACGCGGTGACCGGCCGTCCGCCCAACCCGGCCGGGCCGAGCGGCTGGCCACGGTGCTGGAGCGCGACGGCCCGACCTGCACCTGGTGCGCCCGGACCTTCGGCGAGCGGGTGCTGCCCACCACGGACCACCTGGTGCCCAAGGTGAAGGGCGGGCCGTCGTGGCTCGAGAACGAGGTCGCGGCCTGCCGCCGCTGCAACGGTGACCGCGCCCACCGGGGAGCGGTGGACTGGCTCGAGGAGTGCGAGCGACGCGGCTGGTCCCCCGACGCCGAGCGGGTGCGCCGGGTGCTGGAGTCGCTGGGGGCCGCCATCACCGTCCGCGGTGGCCAGCGGCGCGCCCGTCCGCACCTGGCCGCGCAGCTGCGCCGTCTCCGGCGACGGGACGGCTGACGGTCGGTGCGCCCCCGAGGCCCCCGCCCCGCTGCTGAGGGGTGCGCTAGATTGGCGGGGTTCCCATGTCCCACTTCCTGCTGCCGGCGACGCCGATCTACGGCCACGTCACCCCGATGGTGGCCATCGGGCGCGGCCTGGTCGAGCGGGGCCACCAGGTCACCGTGCTCACCGGCCGGAAGTACGCCGCGCTGGTGGCCGACGCCGGGCTGGGGTTCCGCCCGCTGCCCGCCGAGGCCGACTACGACGACGCGCAGCTCGACGCCTGGCTGCCGGGCCGGCAGCAGCTGCGCGGGGTGGCCGCCGGACGCCACGACATCCTCGGGCTGTTCGTCCGCCCGCTGCCGGCCCAGTACCGGGCGCTGCAGGAAGCGCTGGCGGCCGAGCGCTACGACGCCGTGCTCTGCGAGGCCGCGTTCCTCGGCGCGCTGCCCCTGCTCGGCGTCCCGGCCGAGCAGCGGCTGCCGGTGGTCGGGGTCTCGGTCACCCCGCTGGCCCTGAGCAGCGCCGACTGCGCCCCTTTCGGTGCCGGGCTGCAGCCCGACAGCACGGTGCACGGGCTCGGCCGGAACTGGGTCATCAGCACGATCCTGCACCGCGGGCCGCTCCGGCCGGTGCAGGCCGGGCTGCAGGCCGCGCTGCAGGCCGTGGACGCCCCGGCACCCGAGGGCAACTACTTCGACCAGGCCACCCGCTTCGACCTCACCTTCCAGCTGGCGACGCCGGGCATCGAGTACCCGCGCCGCGCGATGCCGCCGACCGTCCGCTTCGTCGGACCGCTGCAGCTGCCCGTCGCCCCCGGTCTGCCCCCGGACGTCGAGCAGGCGGCCGCCCGGCGCACCGACGGACCCGCTCGGGGAGACGGCCTGCCGTCGTGGTGGGGCGACCTGGACGGCCGGCGCGCCGTCGTCCACGTCACCCAGGGCACGATGGCCAACGGTGACCTCGGCCGGCTGATGGTGCCGACGCTGCGCGGCCTGGCCCGCGACGACGTGCTGGTGGTCGCCTCGACCGGTGGTCGGCCGGTCGAGCAGCTGGTGGAGCAGCACGGCGGCCCGCTGCCCGACAACGTCCGGGTGGCGTCCTTCCTGCCCTACGCCGAGCTGCTGCCGCGGACCTCGGTGATGGTCACCAACGGCGGCTTCGGGGGCGTGCAGCAGGCACTGGCCTACGGCGTCCCGCTGGTCGTCGCGGGCAGCACCGAGGACAAGCCAGAGGTGGCCGCCCGGGTGGCCTGGTCGGGGTCGGGGGTGAACCTGCGCACCGGCAACCCCGGCGCCGGCCGCGTCCGCCGGGCCGTCCGGCGGGTGCTCGCCTCGCCCTCCTACCGCCGCGAGGCGGGCCGGCTGCAGCGCGAGATCGCCGAGCTGGGCGACCCCGTCGCCACGGTGGCCGACGTGCTCACCGAGCTCACCGAGGGCGCCCCGCAGGCCGGCCGGCGCGGAGGCGTCACCGTCGGCCAGGCCCCGACCAGGACGGGGCCCACCGCTCCGTAGGCCGCCCGCCGACGGTGCCAGGCCTGCTCAGACCGCGGTCTCGGGCGCCAGGGAGGCGTCGCCGTGCCGGCGCACCGCCGCCCGTCGACGCTCGCTGTCCAGCAGCCTCATGGCCGGCGTCGCGGTGACCCCGTGCAGCAGCACCGAGGCGGCCACGGTCAGCGCCACCACCGCCCACAACCGCTCCGGCTGGGCGAAGTCGGCCTCCTCCAGCGCCCAGGAGATGTAGAACAGGGAGCCGATCCCGCGGACGCCGAAGAAGGCGATCACGGCGCGCTCCCGGGGCCCGGTCCCGGTCCCGATCATCCCGAGCCAGCCCAGGCCCGGCCGGACCACCAGCAGGAGAGCCACCACCAGGAGCACGTCACGCGGCTGCAGGGCGTCCAGCAGCCCGCGGGTGATGGCGCCGCCGAGCAGCACCAGGATCAGCACCGTGAGCAGCCTCTCCAGCTGCTCCACCCAGGAGTGCAGCACCTTGTGGTAGCCGTGGCTCCGCTCGGCCGCGCGGATCGCGCAGGCGCAGACGAAGACGGCGACGAACCCGTAGCCGTGCACCAGCTCGGCCAGGCCGTAGGTGAGGAAGGTGGCGGCCAGCGCGACGAACCCCTCGGCGTGGTCGGCCAGCCGGAACGGCTGCAGCGGGGCGTTGAAGAACAGCTTGCCGAGCAGCCAGCCGGCGGCCAGCCCGACCGCCACCCCGAGAGCCAGCCGGCCGACCAGGTCGACGCCGAGCCAGTGCCCGAACGTCGCCCAGCTCAGCCCGGCCGTGCTCACGGCCACGGCGGCGTAGGTGAACGGGAAGGCCAGGCCGTCGTTCAGCCCGGCCTCGGAGGTGACCGCGAAGCGGGCCTCGTCCTCGACCGGCGCGTCCGCCTCCTCGGCCGGTTCCGCGACCTGCACCTCGCTGGCCAGCACCGGGTCGGTCGGGGCCAGCACGGCGGCCAGCAGCAGCGCGGCCGCGAGGCCGAATCCCGACCAGGTGCCGGCGACGAGGGCGACCACCGCGATGGAGGCCACCATGGTGATCCCGATCAGCCGCCGGGCGCTGCGCCACGCGCGCCAGCCGAGCGGCCGGTCCAGGGCGAGGCCCGCTCCCATCAGGGAGACGATCACGCAGATCTCGGTCAGGTGCGTGGTGACGGTCGGGTGGGCCAGCGGGTCAGGGGTGGGCAGCGAGGGGACCAGCCAGAAGACCACGGCGCCGAGCCCGAGGAACACCATGGGCATGGAGACCGGGACCCGACCCAGCAGCCGGGGCAGCAGGGCGGCTGCGAACGCGGCCAGCCCGAGGGCGGTGAAGATCAGGCCGGCGGTGTCGAGGCTGATGGTGCGCTCCTGGTCGCGAGGGGCCGCGACCCCGCCAGGGGCACGCGGCCGGGTGGCCGGTCACGACCGCGGGACCAGGGGCTGCCCGCGGCGGACGGCAGAAGTGTAGGCGGACCACCACGCGCCGCCGAGCCGGTCACACCGGCGCCGTCCCCGAGATGCTGGAACCCTCCGGTCGCGGTAGGGTCGCGGGACCGCCCGCGGGCCCCGTCGCCCGCCGGCTCGGCGCAGCGCGGCGTCGCACCCCGGCCTCCGGCCGCTCCCGACCCGAACGGACCTCCATGTCGTCCACGCCGCCCGCCCCGGCGCCCACCCTCGCCCCCAGGCCCGAGAACCCGACCGTCCGGGAGGCGCTGCGCTCACCCCGCCGGCTGCGGACCGAGGTGCTGGCCGGGCTCGTCGTCGCCCTCGCCCTGATCCCCGAGGCGATCTCGTTCTCGATCATCGCCGGCGTCGACCCGCGCGTGGGACTGTTCGCCTCCTTCACCATGGCCGTCACCATCGCCTTCGTGGGCGGCCGGCCGGCCATGATCTCCGCCGCGACCGGTGCCGTGGCCCTGGTCATCGCCCCGCTGGTCCGCTCGCACGGGCTCGACTACCTGGTGGTCACCGTGCTGGCCGCCGGGCTGCTGCAGATCGTGCTCAGCCTGCTCGGCGTGGCCAAGCTGATGCGTTTCGTGCCGCGCAGCGTCATGGTCGGCTTCGTCAACGCGCTCGCCATCTTGATCTTCAGCTCACAGGTCCCCTACCTGCTCGGCGTGCCGTGGCTGGTCTACCCGATGGTCGCGGTGGGCATCGCCGTCATCGTGCTGCTCCCCCGGCTGACCACCGTCGTCCCGGCCCCGCTGGTCGCGATCGTGGCGCTGACCGCCGCCGCCCTGGCCTTCGGGCTGAGCGTCCCGACCGTGGGCGACCAGGGCGCGCTGCCCGACAGCCTGCCCTCGCTCTTCCGGCCGGACGTCCCGCTGACCCTGGAGACGCTGCGGATCATCGCGCCCTACGCCTTCGCGGTGGCCATGGTGGGCATCCTGGAGTCGCTGATGACGGCCAAGCTGGTCGACGAGATCACCGACTCCCGCAGCTCCAAGACCCGCGAGACCTGGGGCCAGGGCGTGGCCAACGTCGTCACCGGCCTGTTCGGCGGGATGGGCGGCTGCGCGATGATCGGCCAGACCATGATCAACGTCAAGGTCTCCGGCGCCCGCACGCGCATCTCGACCTTCCTGGCCGGCGTCTTCCTGCTCGTGCTGGTGGTCGCCCTCGGTGACGTGGTGGCGGTCATCCCGATGGCCGCGCTGGTGGCCGTGATGATCATGGTCTCCGTCGGCACCTTCGACTGGCACAGCGTCCGGCCCGCCACCCTGCGCCGGATGCCGCTGAGCGCCACCACGATCATGGTGGCGACGGTGGCCGTCACCGTCGCGACGCACAACCTCGCCTACGGCGTGGTCGTCGGCGTGCTGGTGGCCATGGTGTTCTTCACCCGGCGGGTCGCCCACTTCACCGAGGTCGTCGACGTCGCCCACCCCGACGAGGACACCCGGGTGTACGCGGTGCGGGGCGCGCTGTTCTTCGCCTCCAGCAACGACCTCGTGCAGCAGTTCGACTACGCCGGCGACCCGCAGCACGTGGTCATCGACCTCAGCGACTCCCAGATCTACGACTCCTCCACCGTCGCGGCCCTGGACGCCATCGAGACGAAGTACCGCCAGCGGGGCAAGGACGTGCAGATCATCGGGCTCAACGAGCCCAGCCAGGTCTGGCACTCCAAGCTGACGGGCCGGCTCGGTGCCCCCGGCTGAGCCGGTGGACCGCCCCGACTCGCTGCAGATCGGCCGGGTCGCCGAGCTCACCGAGCTCTCGATCCGCACGCTGCGGCACTACGACGAGGTCGGGCTGGTCACCCCGTCGGCCCGCAGCGGCGGCGGGTTCCGGCTGTACACCGCCCGCGACGTCGACCGGCTGCTGGCCATCCGGCGGATGAAGCCGCTCGGCTTCTCGCTGGAGGAGATGCGCCGGCTGCTGGACTCCCTGGACGTGCTCGACGGCGCGGGCGCCTCCGAGGAGGACACCCGCGCCGCCGCGGCGTTCGTCACGGACTGCCACGTCCGGGCCCACGAGAGCTGCCGGGCCCTGGCCCGCCAGCTCGGCTGGGCCGAGGAGTTCCGGGACCTGCTGGCCGCCCGGGGCTGAACCTCAGCCGGCCACGCTGACTGCCTGCACCCGCTCGACCCCGGCGCGCAGGCCCGGGCTGACGGCGGCGTGCCTGCGGCGGGCGAGGTCGCCGACGTCGGGGTTGTCGGTGAAGAAGGCGTCCATCCCGGCCTCGAGGTAGGTCTCGATCTCGCGCCGCAGGTCACCCGGCGCGGTCAGGTCCGAGCCGAGCCGGTAGTCGGCCGGCAGGTACTGGTTCTCCAATCGGAAGGTCCAGCCGGTGACGCTCAGCCCCACTCGGTGGGCGTCCCGGATGACGTCGGTCGGCTCCCCCAGCCGGTTCTGCTCGTCGCGAGGGATCATCACGTCCTTGCAGAGCCCGACGGCGTCGGCGTAGCCGCTGATCTCGGCCAACCCCTCGGGCGTCACCAGGTCGGCGTAGGTCCGCGGGTCGCCGGAGCTCTTCAGGTCGAACGGGGCACCCGCGCAGTCGACCAGCTGGACCAGCGGCAGGTCCGTGCGCCGGGAGAGCCGCTGCAGGTTGGACGTCTCGAAGCTCTGGATGACGACCGGGTCGTCGGGGCCGGCGTAGCCGTTGTCCTCCAGCACGTCGACCAGCCGGTCCTCCAGCGCCAGGCCCAGGTCGGCGAAGTAGGTGGGGTGCTTGGTCTCGGGGTAGACGCCGATCCGCCGGCCGTCGGCGGTGCGGGAGTGCCGGGCGAGGTCGACCACCTCGTCCAGCGTCGGCACCTGGTACAGCCCGTCGAAGGCGGTGTTGGCGGAGCGGACGCCGGGCAGCCGCTCGGTGGCCCGCAGGGTCCGCAGCTCGGCCAGCGTGAAGTCCTCGGTGAACCAGCCGGTGATCCGGCGGCCGTCGATCAGCTTGGTGGTGCGACGACCGGCGAACTCGGGGTGCACCGAGACGTCGGTGGTGCCGCCGATCTCGTTCTCGTGCCGGGCGACCAGCTGGCCGTCCTTGGTGGCCACGACGTCGGGCTCGATGTAGTCGGCGCCCTGGGTGATGGCCAGCTGGTACGCGGCGAGGGTGTGCTCGGGCCGGTAGCCGCTGGCCCCGCGGTGCGCGATCAGCATGGTGGCGGGCGCTGCGGCCCGCGCCTTCTTCAGCTGAAGCATGATCATCTCCGTGTCGTCGGGCGTGCCCGGGTACCGGGCGTCGTTGCCGGGGAAGTTGTTGTCGTTGGCCAGCAGGTAGCGGTCGCGGCCCAGCGGGACGATCGTCTCGACCGACTGGAAGGGGAAGGAGAAGGTGCGGCCGACGCCGTAGGCGTCGGGCGAGCGGTCGACGCCGATCTCGGCGGGGTTGGCGATCTCGAGCAGGTCGACCAGCAGGGTCTTGACCAGGTAGCCGTCGCGGTCGGTCTTGCGCAGGTCGACGGTGTAGACCCGCTTGGTGACCGCGGCGGCCCCCTCGAAGTCGTCGCGCTCGAGGACGACCATGGTGTGCCGGCCGGTCATGTGCGCGTCGCCGACGACGTTGGCGTCGGTGTCGGTCTGGTAGGCCCAGGTCGTGCCGGTGTAGCGCTGCGAGCGGGTGTCGAACTCGGAGATGACCCGGCGGCGCTTCTCCGGGTCGGTGGTCAGCGCCCCCTCGACGACGGGGTACAGCCGGCGGCCGTCGGCGCGGCCGGCCATCGCCTCGAAGCCCCGGCTCCGAGGGACGGTCGGCTCGGCGGAGCCGAGGGTCGGGTTGTCGGGTGACTTCCCGCCGGCGAACGGGACCGGCGCGTCGAGGACGCGACCACGACGGTCCACGTGCAGCAGGAAGGGTCCGAACTCCTCCCCGATCCAGAAGGTGCCGTCGGGGACCCGGACGACGGACTCGATGTCGAAGTCGGCGCCGGTCAGCAGCCGGGAGCGGGTGCCCTCGTTGACGATCGGGAAGCCGATCTTGCGGTCGGGGTCGCGCAGCGAGATGAACCGTTCGACCCGGATCCGACCCTTCCCGCCCTTCGCGGTCTCCCAGGCCGGGTCCACCAGGTACATCCGGAGCAGGAAGTCGGCCGAGTTGGCCTTGGTCCCGAAGCCGTTGTCGGGCATCGCCCAGTAGGTGCCGTCGCCGTTGGCCACGACGCCCGAGAAGCCGGGGACGACCTGGCCGTCGAACGGACCCTGGCGGCCGTTGGCCGGGGTTGCCTGCGCGCCGGAGGCCGGGCCGGCGGCGAGGAAGTCGGCCGAGAGGGTGGCCCGGGCGGTGAGGGTGGGGGTGGTCGTGGTGCGGGACCGCTCGGACGCCGCGGTCCGCGCGGTGCCGGTCGGCGCGGGAGCGGTCGCCCGCTGCTCGCGCTCGACGGGTCGGGGGGCCGCGGTGGCGGGCGCCGTCGGCCACAGCAGGCCGAGGGCGAGGAGGGCGGCCGTCGTGGCGCCCAACGGGGACAGTCGCATCGGTGCTCCTGGTCGGAGTCTGCGGCGGGTCGCAGAGAGGCTCGTGCTCGACTGAACCCGGCGCCGGCGGCACGGGTGTGGCGGGAGGGGCACCACCAGGCGAGCAGCAGGTGAACACTGGCCGCCGCACCGCGCGGGACCGGTCCGACCGGGTCCTCTCCCGCTCACCTGGGCGTCGGCGACCGTTCACCTGCGGGTGCGAACCTGCGGCCATGCAGGCAGAGCGACGGGTGCTGGGACCGGCCGAGGTCCGCTGGAACGACTACGTGGGTACAGCTGCGGCCGACGACGCCGACGCCGTCCTCGACCGGCCGAGCCTCTACGAGCTGGCCGGGGTCGACCGGGGCCGCTACACGATCGTCGGGGTGGACCTGACCATCTGGGAGGACACCACGACGGCGAGCGTCTACGCCGTCGACCGGATCAGCGAGCGCCTCGAGACCCACGGCGACCTGGACACCCTGGCCCGCGAGCGGGGTGAGATCCCGGTGGTGGAATTCCGGCTGCCCAGCCAGGCCGTCGAGGAGTTCCTCGACGACGCCTTCAAGCGGATCTCCCTGCGGCTGGTCGCCCGCGGTGTCCGCGAGCACCAGCTCGTCGTGGTGCCGACCGCCGACTGAGGTCGCCGCCGGGCCTGCGGACGAGAGGGGCGCTTGACCCGACCGGCTCCGAGGGTGACGTCCCGCTGCCCGCCGTGGTCGGCACCGCCGTCAGGCAGAGGCCTCAGGCAGCGGCGTCAGACAGGGGTGGCGAGCAGGGCGACGGCCTCCCGGTCGACGTCCCGGCGGATCTCGGGCCGCAGACCGGAGGCGACGGCGAGGTCGCCGAGCGGCCCGGTCTGCCGCTCGCTGCATTCCACCAGCAGCCACCCGCCCGGCGCCGGCCACGTCGGGGCGCCGGCGACGACGCGGCTGAGCACGGCCAGCCCGTCGCCCCCGCCGTCCAGGGCCGTGGTCGGCTCGTGCTCACGAGCCTCGGCCGGCATCAGCGCGATCGACGCCGTGGGCACGTAGGGCGCGTTGGCCACCAGCACGTCCACCCGGCCAGCCAGCCGACTCGGCAGCGCCGCATACAGGTCGCCGGTGTGCACACGGGCCCGACCGGCCAGGTTGGCGCGGGCGCACTCCACCGCGACCGGGTCCAGGTCCGCGGCGTGCAGCTCCGCGCCGGGGTGCGCGGCCAGCACGACCAGGCTGACCGCAGCCGCCCCGCAGCAGAGCTCGACCACGACGCCGGCCGGCGGGCAGGCGGCGACGGCCTGCTCGGCGAGCAGCTCGGTGCGGCGGCGTGGGACGAACACCCCGGGCCGCACCGGCACCCGCAGGCCGGCGAAGGCGACCCAGCCCAGCACCTGCTCCAGCGGCGCCCCCGCCACCCGGCGGTCCACCAGCGCCTGCCGCGCCGGGCCGGGTGGTACCGCCTCGCGCAGCAGCGCCGCCTCCTCCTCGGCGAAGACGCAGCCGGCGGCGCGCAGCCGGGCGACCACCTCGTCCTCCACCGAGAGCTAGGGCAGCCGACGGGCGACGACGGCGTAGAGCGGGTCGCCGCGGTAGCCCGGCGCCGGCGGGGTCCGCAGGCTGACCACCGGCTCGTCGAAGCCGCCGGCTCGCCGCAGGTACTCGGCGACGAGGGCGCAGCGGCCGGCGTCGTCGGTGGCCAGCCAGCCGTGCACCGCCTTGGTCGGGAAGCAGCGGTTGGAGAAGGTCAGCACCACCGGGGCGCCGGGCCGCAGCACCCGGGCCGCCTCGGCCAGCACCTCGACCGGGCGGACCAGGTAGTCGACGGAGACGCAGCACAGCACGGCGTCGAAGGTCGCGTCGGCGAAGCGCAGGGTCGGGTCCACGTTGAGGTCCTGCACCACGCGCTCGGTGGCGACCCGGTTGGCGGCCAGCTCGGCGGCGTTCATGCCCAGCACCACCAGCTCCGCCGGCGGGGTCCGCAGGTGCGACACCCAGGACGACATCAGGTCCAGCACGCGGCGCGGCTGCCCTGCCGACCCGTCGACGCCCAGCTCGGCGTAGAGCGCACCGACCGCGGCGACGGCCCCGTCGTCGATGTGGGTGACCAGCCGCGTCGGCGCGTAGAACCGGTCGTCCGGGGTCGGGTCGTCCCGGTCGAAGAACCAGGCGGGGAAGGCCGCGTCGGCGCTGGTCACCCGCTCAGCGCACCCGGAAGCGCTCGACGAGGCCGTCCATCGTCGCGTCCATGGCGGCGTCGACGTCCTGCCGGGCCGGGTCGGCGTCGAACCAGTCGAGGATCTCGCGCGCGCCCCGGACGAAGGGCACCCGGGCCACGTAGTCGGGCACCAACCGCTTCACCTTGGCGTTGTCGAACATCATCGTGTGCGCCTTGTCGCCCAGCAGCGCCGCGCCCCACTCCGGGTCGACGGCCGCGATGGCGTCCGACGGCACGTGCACCAGCTCCGGGTCCAGCCCCGCGACGGCGGCCACGGTCAGGAAGATCTCGTTCCACGACAGCCACTCGTCGGAGGTGATGTGGAAGCTGTCCCCGATCGCCGCCGGGTGCCCCAGCAGACCGACGAACGCCTGCGCGAAGTCGGTGGAGTGGGTCAGCGTCCACAGCGACGTGCCGTCGCCCGGCACGACGACGGGGACGCCCCGGCGCATCCGGTCGACCACGGTCCAGCCTCCGTCGAAGGGCAGCAGGGTGTGGTCGTAGGTGTGCGACGGACGGACGATGGTCATCGGGAGCCCGCGCTCGCGGGAGGCGGCGGTCAGCAGCTCCTCGCAGGCGATCTTGTCGCGGGAGTACTGCCAGAACGGGTTGCGCAGCGGCGTCGACTCCCGGACCGGCATCCGCCCGGGCGGGGTCTGGTAGGCCGACGCCGAGCTGATGAACACGTACTGCCCCGTCCGCCCCTCGAGCACGTCGAGCCGGGCGGTGACGTGGGCGGGGGTGAAGGCCCGGAAGTCGGCGACGACGTCGAACTCCCGGTCGCCGAGGGCACTGCGGAAGGAGTCCGGGTCGGACAGGTCACCCACCAGGGTCTGGACGCCCTCGGGGACCGGGCGGGTGGTCGAGGTGCCGCGGTTGAGCAGGAACACCTCGAACCCCTGGTCGCGGGCGCGGGCGGTGCAGGCCGAGCTGATGATGCCCGTGCCGCCGAGGAACAGGACCGAGGGAGACGTCATGCCGCGATCCTAGGGACCCGTGCTGAGCTCCCGGGCGGCGGCCGGGAGGGTCAGCGGCGGCGGAGCGCCCAGCGGGTGGTGACGACGTCGACCACGGTCTTGAGCGCCAGCAGCAGGGCCACCACGGCCACGCCGTCGCTGCGCCAGGCGACCGGCAGCAGGTCCGTCGCGGTCTGCCACCACCCGGGACGGCCCGCGGGAGTGATCCCGGAGATGACCAGGGCGAACGCCCCCAGCACGGCGAGGTGCAGGACGATGATGCGCGGGTAGGGCTGCGCCATCGCCTGCTTGGCGGAGATGGTCTCCCGCTGACCCCCCGCGCCGAACCAGCTGGTGGCGACCTCGACGGCGTAGCGGACGACCAGCAGCACCGCTGGGAAGCCCAGCAGCCAGAAGGTGGGCTGCAGGCCCACGGAGACGGCGACGAAGCCGGTGAACACCAGGTGCACCAGGCAGAACAACCCGTAGTGGAAGGTGAAGAAGGCCGCGTAGAGCGCCGGGCTGCCCGCCCGCGGACGCCCGTTGACCGTGATCGTCCCCGTCAAGGCGCCCCGCGCGGTGACCACCTTGACCAGCGTCACCAGGCCGAGCACGGCGTTCTCGACCCAGAAGAGCGCCAGCACGTTGCCGGCGGGCCAGCCCAGGACCAGGACCCCGAACAGTGCCACCAGGTTCCAGGCCACCGACAGCGCGATGGCCAGCGCGAGGCCGGAGGGGCGCGAGGCCGGCTCGCCGCCGGGTCCGTCGAGCGGGCGGCCGCCCTGGAACGGGTTGCCCCGGCGGGCTCGGGGGGTGGTCCCCTCCCCGTAGCCCGGGGTGGACGGGTAGGAGGGCGGGGGCGGCGTCGGTCCGGTCATCGGGCTCGCTCTCGTCGACGGGCACGGCCGTCCCACCGCGCTCCGCTCGGTGGGACGGCGGGCAGCCGGCCCCGGTTCCCGGCGACCCGGTTCCCGGCGGTGCCGCTCACCGCCACTCCACCTCGAGCCCGGCCAGACCCGCCGCCATGGTGTAGCCGAGCCGGAGAGCTCGGGCACCCACCGGGCGGGTCGGGAGCGGCAGCACCTTGGGCCCGTTCAGCGACGCGAACTCCCCGCACACCCGCCCGTCGGGCATCCCCAGCTCCCCGGTCAGCCGCAGCCCGTTGACGCGCGGGTCGGGGTCGTCGACGGGGACGACGACGTCGACGCGCGGCTCGACCGGCTCGCCGGCGAAGGCCCCCGACCAGATCGGCGTCACCGGTCCTGCCGCCGTCCAGCCCCAGGTCCCCCAGACCTCGGGCTGGTCGTCGTAGAACGACCAGTCGTGCCGCACGGCGACGACCTCGAAGCCGTCGTGGCGGTCGTCGGTGACGACCGGCTGGACCGTCGTGGTGTAGCCGGACGGCAGGCACCGGGTGCCGGGGCCGACGGTGCCGAGCCCCAGGAGGGCGTTGTACGCCGAGACCAGGGCCTCGTCCACCAGGGCGGTCTCCACCAGCTCCATCAGGGCGACGTCCACCGTCGGCGCGGTGAAGGTGTGCACGTCAGCCTCCACCACCTCGATGACATCGGCGTAGCCGTTGCGCTCGACCGTGCTGCGCAGGTGCCGGCAGAGCACCGGGTCGGTCTCGACGGCATGCACCCGCCGCGCCCCGGCCCGCGCGGCGTGCAGCGCCAGGATCCCGGTTCCCGCGCCGGCGTCGAGCACCACGTCGCCGGGACGGACGGTCGCCGCCACCACCTCGGCCAGCGTCGCAGTGCGCCGGCGGTCGCGCAGGCAGGTGTAGGGGAAGTCCGTCGAGGACCAGAACCCGCGCTCGTCGGACACCTGCCGATCATGTCACCGCTGGCCGGACCGGTCCGCGGAACGGGCCGACAGGGGCCCCTTCGACCCGGTCCGGAGTCGGCCGCGCTCCCTAGACTGGGGCGGTGACCCGCCCCGCCGACCCGCGCTCCACGGGTCGCGCGACCGCTCCCGAGCCGGGGGACGGGCACCCGACCCAGGGGTCCCGACGCCTCGTCCGGGTGGTGGGCCTCGGCGGCTCCTCCCTGGCGCTGGCCGGGGCGGCGCACCTGGTCGCCGGCGGTCGGCTGCCCCCGGCCGGCGTGCTGGCCGTGCTCACCGGGCTGGTCGGCCTGGTGGCCCTGACGCTGACCGCCCGCCGCTGCCGGCTGCCCGTGCTCGTCGCCGTGCTCGGCGTGGAGCAGCTGGCCCTGCACGGCGTCCTCACCGCCGCCACCCTGCCCGCCGTGGCAGGCGGGTGCCTGGCCGGGTCGCACAGCCACCACGCGCTGGTCACCAGCTGCCTGGCCCCCGGCGCTCCGCCGACCGCCGTCCCCGCCGCGGCCGGCGCCGCCATGTGGCTGCTGCACGGCGCGGCGGTTCTGGTCACCGCGTGGCTGCTCGCCCGCGGCGAGACGCTCCTGTGGCGGGCCGTCGACCGCATCGCCGACGCCGTCCCGCTGCTCCGCGCCCGAGCGGTCCCCCGCCGGCCGAGGCCGCGCACCCCGGCGCCGGTCGACGTCGTGCTCCGACGCCACCACCCCGCGGCGGTCCCGCGCGGGCCGCCGCTCCTGGCCTGACCGCCCCTCGACCGAGCCCACCGCTCGTCCCGAGGTCGGCCCCCTCGCTCCCGACCGCCGGCGTGCCATCCCGCCGGCGGCCCCCGTCGTCCTCGCAGGAGAACTCCATGCCCAGCTCGTCTCGCCGTGGCCCCGCGCCCGGTGCCACCGCCAACCGCCGCCAGCAGGCCCGTGAGCAGGCCCGGTCGGCCGCCGCCGCCGCCCGTCGGCGCCGCATCATGATCCAGGTCGGCGTGGTCACCGCCGTCGCCGCCGTCGTCGTCGGCATCGTGGTCACCGCCGCGGTGATCGGCCGTCGTTCCGCCCCGGCGGCCGGTGGTGCCCCGGTGGTCGACACCACCGTGACCGTCGGCGGCGCCCAGGTCCCGATGGCCGTCGACGGCTCGGCCGTCCGGCTCGGGCCGGCCGACGCCTCGACCACCCTCGACCTGTGGGTCGACTACTCCTGCCCGCACTGCCAGGACTACGAGGCCGCCAACGGACCGGTGTTCGAGCAGCTGGTCGCCGGCGGTGACGTCGCGGTCCGCTACCACAACCTCCAGTTCGTCAGCCGCTACGGCGGCACCGCCGGGAGCGCCGCGGCCTGCGTCGCCGCGGAGGACCCGCAGCGCTGGCCGGCCCTGAACGCCGCGCTGTACGCCAACCACGACGCGGCCACCGACGGCTGGTCGGCCGCCCAGTTCCGCGAGTTCGCGGCGTCCCAGGGGGTGGACACGGCGGCTCAGGACTGCATCGGGCGGAGCCGCTACACCGGGTGGATCGCCAGCAACACCGCCGATGCCGCGGCCCGCGGGATCGAGTCCACGCCCACCCTGCAGCTCAACGGGCAGACCGTGCCGACCGTCGGCGGGCAGGAGCTGCTCGACCGCGTCGCGCAGCTGGCCCGTGGCTGAGCAGGCCCCTGCGGCCGCGGCGGAGCCCGACGTCGTGGGCGAGGTCGGCGAGCCGGTGGAGGGGGACGGTGCCCGACCGGCCGGGCAGCCGTGGCTCGGGCTGCTGCTGAGCCTGGCCGGCGCGCTCGGGCTGCTCGCCGCGGCGGCGCTGACCATCGACCGCTTCCGGTTGCTGGCCGACCCCGCCGCCACCCTGGCCTGCGACCTCAGCCCTTTCGTGGCCTGCGGACCGGTGATGACCTCCCGCGCCGGGGCGCTGTTCGGGTTCCCCAACCCGCTGCTCGGGCTGGCGGCCTTCCCGGTGGTGGTGGTCACCGGCGCCCTGCTGCTGGGCCGGACGTCCCTGCCCCGCTGGTACTGGCGTGGTCTGCAGGTCGGCGTCCTGCTGGCCGCCGTCTTCACCACCTGGCTGCAGACCCAGAGCCTCTACGTCATCGGGGCGCTGTGCCTGTGGTGCATCCTCGTCTGGGCCGTGACGATCCCCGTCGTCGTCGGGGTGAGCCTGCACAACGCCGCCAGCGGGTACCTGGGTCCGCAGCTGGTGCGCACAGGTCGGCGGCTGCAGCCCTACGCCGTCACGGTGGTCGCGGTCTGGTACCTCGTCGTCCTGGGCGCGGTGGCCCTGCGCTTCTCCCGCGAGTTCGCCCTGTCCTGGTTCGGGGTCGCCCTCTAGGGTCCGGGCCACGTCGGGAGGCGGGTCAGGGCAAGATGACCTGCGTGAGCGACACGACGACGGACGCACGGACGGCCATCACCGAGGGCCGGACCGCCCTGGGGATCGAGCTGGGCTCGACCCGGATCAAGGCGGTGCTGATCGGGCCCGACCACGCGCCGCTGGCCTCGGGCGGCTCGGACTGGGAGAACCAGTTCGTCGACCGGCGGTGGACCTACGCGATGGAGTCGGTCTGGTCCGGGCTGCAGGAGGCCTACGCCGCCCTGGCGGACGACGTCCGCCGCCAGCACGACGTCGAGCTGACCACGGTCGGCGCACTCGGTGTCTCGGCCATGATGCACGGCTACCTGGCGCTGGACGCCGACGGTGAGCTGCTCACGCCCTTCCGCACCTGGCGGAACACCAACACCGGCCCGGCGGCCGAGCAGCTCAGTGAGCTGCTGGGCCACAACATCCCGCACCGCTGGAGCATCGCCCACCTGGTCCAGGCGGTCCTGGACGGTGAGCAGCACGTCGGTGACGTCGCCCACCTGACCACCCTGGCCGGCTACGTGCACGAGCGGCTGACCGGGGAGCAGGTGCTGGGCGTCGGCGACGCCAGCGGGATGTTCCCGATCGACGTCGGCACCGGCGACTACGACGCCGCGATGCTGGCCCAGGTCGAGCAGCTGGTGGCCGGGCACGGCTCCGAGCTGGCGCTGACCGACCTGCTGCCCACGGTCCGGGCGGCCGGTGAGGCGGCCGGGGAGCTCACCGCCGACGGGGCGCGGCTGCTCGACCCCAGCGGCAGGCTGCGTCCGGGCGCCCCGATGTGCCCGCCGGAGGGCGACGCCGGCACGGGCATGGTGGCCACCAACTCGGTGGCGCCGCGCACCGGGAACGTGAGTGCGGGCACCAGCATCTTCGCCATGGTCGTGCTCGAACAGCCGCTGAGCCGGATGCACCGCGAGCTCGACCTGGTCACCACCCCGGCCGGCGACCTGGTGGCCATGGTGCACTGCAACAACGGGGCCAGCGAGCTCAACTCCTGGGTCCGGCTGTTCGGCGAGTTCGCCGACGCCCTCGGGGTGGACGTGGACTCCTCCCGGCTGTTCGAGACGCTGCTCACCCCAGCCCTGCAGGGCGCTCCCGACGGCGGCGGCCTGATGGCCTTCAACTACCTCTCCGGCGAGCCGATCACCGAGCTCGAGGAGGGCCGGCCGCTGTTCCTGCGCTCCCCGGACAGCACCTTCACCCTGGCCACCTTCATGCGCGTCCAGCTGTACTCGGCGCTGGCCACCCTGCGGATCGGGATGGACGTGCTGCAGCGCGACGAGGGCGCCGCCCTGGACCGGATGTTCGCCCACGGCGGGCTGTTCAGGACCAAGGGCGTCGCCCAGCGGCTGCTGGCCGCCGCCATCGACACCCCCGTCACCGTCGGCGCCGCCGCGGCCGAGGGCGGCGCGTGGGGGATGGCCACCCTGGCCGCCTTCCGTGCGGGGAGGGCCGAGGGGCAGAGCCTGACCGACTACCTGGCCGAGCGGGTGTTCGCCGGCGCCGAGCTGCAGACTGCCGAGCCCGACCCCGCTGACGTGGCTGGCTTCGCGCAGTTCATCGAGCGCTACGTCGCCGCCCTGCCGGTGGAGCGGGCGGCCGCCGAGCTGGGCTGACCACCTCCGCCCGGGCCAGGCCGACTACTGTGGCCCCGATGCCTGGGTCTGCGGTGCTGACGAGGCCCGAGTCGACGCTCAGCCTGACGCTCGGGTCGCCGGTGTACCGACGGGCGATGGTGAGCCTGTTCCTCGGGGGGCTGGGCATCTCGATCGCGATGCCCCAGCTCTCGCTGTTCCTGGTGCAGGACCTGGGCGCCTCGTTGCCGGTGGCCGGGTTGTTCTTCCTCACCAACCTGGCCGCACCCGTGCTCGGCTTCGTGGTCGGGAAGTGGTCGGACCGGATGCGGGACCGGCTGTCCCTGTTCCGGGTGGGCGCCGTGGTCGGCCTGGTCGGCTGGCTGGCGATGGCCTTCTCCACGCAGGTGTGGATGGCGTTCGCGATCAACCTCGTCGTGCTCGGGTTCGCCGGGGCGACGAGCTCGCTGATCTTCGCCGCGGTGCGCGACCAGCTGACGCACGCGCCCTCCGGCGCCGACAACCGGGTGATGTCCACCGTCCGGCTCGGGTTCAGCGTCGGCTTCCTCACTGGACCGCTGCTCGGCAGCGTGCTCGGCGGTCTGGTGGGGCTCCGGCTGACGCTGGTCGCGGCGGGCGTCTGCACCCTGCTGCAGGCGGTGCCGGTGATCCGGCAGACGGTCCTGCGCGCCGTCCCCGAACCGGTCCCGGTACCAGAACACCGCGCCGACGAGGAGCCGGTGCGTGCCCCGAGCCTGGTGCCCCTGCTGACGTTCCTCGGCCTGGGCGTGCTGGCGATGAGCGGGGACACGATCAAGTTCGCCTACCTGCCGATCTACATGGAGCTCCAGCTGGGGACGCCGGACTGGCTGCGCGGCGTGGTGATCTCGGTCCAGTCGCTCGGCATGCTCGTGTTCATCCCCGTGATGGGGGTGCTGGCCGACCGCTTCGGCGCGCAGCGGCTGGTGGTGGGCAACGTGCTCCTCGGGGTCGGGGCGAACCTGGGGTTCCTGGTGGCGGGCAGCGAGCTGGTGCTGATCGCGGCGACGGTGCTCAACGCGGCGATGTGGGCCACCCTGGGCGGCATCGGCATCACCGTGGCGCAGGACCTGTACCCGAGCGGGATCGGGATGGCCTCGTCGCTCTACTTCTCCGCGATCCGGTTCTCGGGCGCGATCGGTGGGATCGCCGGCGGGCTGGGGGTGGGCTGGTTCGGGGTGCCGGGCGTGTTCGTCGTCCCCGCCGTGCTCTGCGGGGTGGCCGCCGTCGGGCTCCTGCTGCAGGCCGTGGTCGGGCACCGCGCCGCTCGCGCTGCCACCGGCCCCCCGGCGGGCACCCGGTAGGTCGACGGGGTCAGAGCGCGCGGCGGTCGCTCGCGCGGGGGGTGGTCTTGACCCCGTACATGTGCCGGTCGGCCTGCTCGATGAGCTGGGCCGGGTCGTCGCCCACCGCTCCGAGAGCGGAGCCCACGCTGACGCTGATGGTGATCTCCCCGTGCCGGGTGACGAAGGGGCGTCGCAGGTCGTGCTCGATGGCCCGGCTGAGGATCGCGATCGCGGTCGGGGTCGCCGCCGGGGTGAGGATGAGGAACTCGTCACCGCCGAGCCTGCTGACGACCTGCGGGGGCCGGGTGAGGGTGAGCAGCCGCCGGCCGACCTCGACGAGCAGGGCGTCGCCCACCAGGTGGCCGTGCCGGTCGTTGACCCGCTTGAAGCCGTCGAGGTCGCAGAACAGCAGACCGACCCGCTCACCGCTGCCGGCGGCGCCCGGGGCGAGCGCGTTCTGCAGGGCGGTCAGCAGGGCGGCCCGGTTGCGGAGCCCGGTGAGGGCGTCGGTCTCGGCGCGCTCGCGCAGCTCGGCCTGCAGGGCACGCTGCTCGGTGACATCCGTCCCCACGTAGGCCACGGCCCGGGCGCGGCCACCGGGGCCGCGCAGGACGCTGCTGTGCAGGTGGACGCGGTGCCGACCGCCGTGGCGGTCCCGCCAGTCGGCCTCGACCGGAGCCGACGTCCCGGCGGTCGCCGCCTGGTGCAGCGCCGCTCGCGCCGGCACGAGGTCCTCGGGGATGACGAACGTCTCGAAGATCGGCCGGCCGACCACCTCGCGCTCGGCGTAACCGGTCAGCGCGAGCACGGCGGGGTTCACCAGCAGCACCTGACCCTGGAGGTCCACGACGCAGACCAGGGCCGTCGTGCTCTCCAGCACACCCGAGGTCAGCCAGCCATCACCAGAGCGCCCGGTCCGCGCGACGCGGGCGAGTCGGCGCCGGAGAACGCGCCCACGTCGGAAGAGCCGACCAGACCTCACAGGCATGTTGCGTCCTCACCACGACTCGCCCGAGACCGCCAGCAGCACGTTCTCCTCCAGGGTAGGTGACCGCCGCCCCTGTGCATACGCGGTGGCGGGCTGGGCTGGGCCCGGCCGTCCACCGTTACGGAGAGGATTTCTCACCGTTCCGCTGGTCGGCGCTGTGCGTTCACCTGCTCAGGTGAGGTTGGCTGGTGTGACGATCCCCAGCACGACGAGCCGTCGTTCGGTCCTCAGGGGGGCCGCGCTGGGGGCTGCGGCGGCGGCCGCCGCTGGTGTGCGCCCGTTCGACCTGGAGGCAGCCGCCGCGCCGGCCCGGGCAGGGATCTTCGGCTACGGGGTGGCCAGTGGTGACCCGACCGGGGACGCGGTGGTCATCTGGACCCGGGCCACCCCTCCCCCGGCCCGGCGGGGAGACCCGGCGGCCACCCCCGGCAGCGGCCGGGGCCTCCCCCTCCGGGTCCGCTGGGAGGTGGCCCGTGACCGCGACTTCCACCACCTGGTCAACCGCGGCACGGTGCTGACCAGCCCGACGTCGGACCACACGGTGAAGGTCGACGTGCAGGGCCTGCGCCCCTACACCCGCTACTTCTACCGGTTCCGCGCCCGTGGCGAGGTGAGCCCGGTGGGTCGGACGCAGACCGCCCCGGACGAGCGTCGCGAGACCCACGCCCTGCGCTTCGGGCTGGTGTCGTGCAGCAACTACACCGGCGGCTACTTCGGCGCCTACCGGGCCCTGGCGTTCCGCGACGACCTCGACTTCATCCTGCACGTCGGGGACTACATCTACGAGTACGGCAACGGCGAGGACCGCTACGGACCAGCCGCGCTGATCGGGGACCGCGACGCGGTGCCGGCCACCGAGACCGTCGACCTGCGGGGCTACCGGCTTCGGCACGCCCTGCACAAGGCCGACCCGGACCTGCGGCGCGCCCACCGTCGGCACCCGTGGATCACCATCTTCGACGACCACGAGGTGACCAACAACGCCTGGGCGCGGGGGGCGGAGAACCACACGCCCGGCCAGGAAGGGGCGTTCCTGGAGCGCCGCCGGCAGGCGTTCCAGGCCTACCTGGAGTGGATGCCGTTCCGGCTGCCCGAGCAGCGGCGCGTCCCGCACCGCGGCACCCGGTTCTTCCGACGGTTCACCTACGGCTCGCTGGCCGACCTGTCGGTGCTGGAGTCCCGGCAGAACCGCAGCGCCCAGGTCGACCTCGCCCCCTACAGCAGCGGGGGCGGCGGCTTCATCCCCACCGGCAACCCCACCACCGACGCCGAGCTGGCCGACCCCGACCGCCACCTGCTGGAGCCCGAGCAGCTGGCCTGGCTGGAGAACGGGACCGCCGACCGGCGCCGCCAGTGGCACCTGGTCGCGAACCAGGTGATCCTCAGCCCGGTCCGGTTCCCCGGTCCGGTGCTCGGTGCCCCCGCCGGGACCAGCCTGCTCAACTCTGACCAGTGGGACGGCTACCAGGCCGACCAGCAGCGGCTGATCGACCACCTCGCCGGCCAGCCCCGCCGCAACGGCGACGCCGTCGTGCTCACCGGGGACATCCACTCCTCCTGGGCGATGGACATCCCGGCCAGCCCTGGGGCGGCGGGCTACACCTCGGCCGGGGTCGAGTTCGTCTGTCCGTCGGTGACCAGCGACGGCTTCTACGAGCTGGTCCGGGCGGCCCGGCCGGGTACCGCCGGCGCGGCCGTGTCGACCACCCGGGGGCTGACCGCGGCCGTCAGCACGGCGAACCCGTGGGTGCGCTACCTCGACGGGATCGGCCACGGCTACACCCTCATCGACGTCACCCCGGAGCGGGTCCAGGCCGACTACCACCTCACCCCCGAGCCCACCGATGAGCGGCCGGACCCCCGCATCGACCCGACCGTCGAGCCGGTGCACGCCCGCAGCTGGCAGACCACCGCCGGCAGCCGTCGGGTCAGCGCGGCGGCCGGACCCGTCGGCGAACGCTCCGACCGCCCTGCCGAACGGCACCGCCGCCGCTGAGGTCACGACGGCCGGCGCGGGTGAACGGCGGCCGACAACCTGGTGATCGTTGCGCGACCCCGCCCCGGGAACCGGTAGGTCCTCCCCCGGCTCGGGTAGAACAGCGTCATGCCCACTCCTGCTGCCGACCTCCCCGACCCCGGCCAGTCCCCGGTGACCGGCTCCGATGAGGTGCCCGTGCCCCGCCTCGGCACGCCGGCGACCGAGACGACCGAGGACTCGCTCCGCGCGGAGCGCGACCACGTCGGTGACCACCCCGACACCGGTGGCCTCACCTCGACCGACGACGCCCAGTAGGGCCCCGGCCGGCCCGGGCCAGAAGTAGCCTCCGCCGGTCAGATCCCGCTCCTGACCAGCGGGACCTACTCCTCGACGCCGAGGAAGGTGGTCGGGGCTATCATCGGCCGACGGGACCTCCGGGGGTGACAGCTCGCTGAGCGGTCGGGTGCCTCGGCGTGCGACCCACCGTCCGGGACGCTCGATGGACGGAGCCCATGACCGCAGAGCTGACCGCCGGACCACCTCCGGCGGAGCTGTCGATGGTGCCGTTGATGTCGTTCGACGAGGCCTCGGAGCAGGTGCTGGACTACCTGCGCGCCCTGATCCCGATGCGCTTCTGGGCCGTCAGCGCCCACGACGTCGAGGGTGACCGGCAGGTCTACCTGCACCTGCGGGACCAGACCGGTCGACGCGCAGCCGGCGACTTCTCCGCCTGGTCCGAGTCGTTCTGCCAGTACGTGCTGGCCGGGGTGTCACCGCAGATCGCGGCCGACGCGATGGCCGTGCCGCAGTACGCCGCCATCAGCGCGGCGGGTGGCGGCGTGGACATCGGCGCGTACGTCGGCGTGCCGATCCGGTCCGGGCAGGGCACCTACTTCGGCACGTTGTGCGCGACCGACCCCGACGTCCAGGCGGAGGGCGTGCTCGAGCAGCACGCCCCGCTGCTGCAGCTGCTCGCGACGTTGCTGGGGCAGATCCTCACCCGCGAACAGCTGCAGGCCGAGGCCGAGGAGCGCGAGGCGACCCTGCGCTGGCGGGCCTTCCACGACGGGCTCACCGGTCTGCCGAACCGGGCCCTGTTCAACGACCGGCTGGACCAGGCCCTCGCCCTGCAGGCGCTCAGCCGGCCGCCGCTGGTGGTGCTGACGCTGGACGTCGACGACTTCAAGGCCGTCAACGACAGCTTCGGCCACGCCGGCGGCGACGAGCTGCTGACCCAGCTGGCCCGCCGCCTGCGAGGAGCCGTCCGTTCCGGCGACGCGCTCGCCCGGATGGGGGGCGACGAGTTCGCCGTCCTCCTCGAGCACACCGGTGACCACGGGGCCGCCGCGGCGGCCGACCAGGCCGCCGGGCG
Organism: Microlunatus lacustris; assembly: GCA_039527025.1. GTDB lineage: Bacteria > Actinomycetota > Actinomycetes > Propionibacteriales > Propionibacteriaceae > Microlunatus > Microlunatus lacustris. The sequence goes on along the minus strand of BAAAJN010000005.1, from coordinate 176,485 downwards.
CATCCAGGCGGCGCTGGCCGAGCCCTTCGTGGTCGCGGGTCGGCGCGTCGAGGTCGGGGTCAGCGTGGGCGTCGTCTCCGTCGAGCCCGGGACGGACCCGCCCGACGCCGAGGTCCTGCTCGCCCGCGCGGACCTCGCCCTGTACAGCGCCAAGCGGGCGGGCAAGTCCCGGGCCGTCGCCTACCACCCGGCGATGCGGCTCCCCGAGACCAGCGACCTGCAGCTGCGCGACCCGCTCCGGGAGGCCGTCGAGAACCGCCAGATCCGGGCCGTCTACCAGCCGGTCGTCGCGCTCGCCACCGGAGCCGTGATCGGCGTGGAGTGCCTGGCGCGCTGGACCCACCAGGGGCGCCCGGTCAGCCCGGAGGTGTTCATCCCGCTGGCCGCGCGCAGCCGGCTGTCGTCGGCCCTCACCATGCTGATGGTCGACCAGGCCTGCGCCCAGCTCCGCCGGTGGTGCGCGGCCCTGGGGCACGACCGGCTCCAGATGGCGGTCAACGTGCCGCCCGAGCTGCTGACCGACCCGCAGTTCGCCGAGCGGATCACCGCCCAGGTCGTCGCCGCCGGGCTGCACCCGCGCCAGCTCACCCTCGAGATCACCGAGGACGCCCTGTTCACCGACCCTGACGCGGCCCGCCGCGTCGCCGAGCAGCTGCACGACCGGGGCTTCCGGCTGGCCCTGGACGACTTCGGCACCGGCTACTCCTCGCTGCTGCACCTGCGCTCGATCCCGCTCGACGTCATGAAGATCGACCGCGGCTTCAGCTCCGACGTGGACACCAATCCGCAGACGCGGTTCTTCCTGCGCGCGCTGCTGGGCATGGGGCACGACCTCGGCCTCCGGGTGGTCGTCGAAGGCGTGGAGCGGGAGAGCCAGGCCGACGCCCTGCGCGACCTCGGCGCCGTCTACGGACAGGGGTACCGCTACGCCCGGCCGGCACCTCCCGATGAGCTCGACCTGGCGGGAGCCGTGGTGAGCAGGGGTCAGGAGGGCTGACGCGAGGCGGGTCAACCGTCGTCCTGGCCCTCCTTGCGGGGCGCGTCCTCCGGGCTGTCGCACCAGTTGATGTGGCTGGCGTACCGGGCGTCACCCACCCGGTACCGGCTGATGGTGCCGCCCTCGTCGGTCTCGAACATGGCGGCGCGGCCGCCGTCCCAGCTCAGCGGGCCCTCGGCGTCCTCGCTCAGCTCGGGCAGCTGCACGATGAGGCGTTCGCCACCGACCGGGCTCTGGTAGGCGTCGGAACCGGTGTGCTGGTACCAGGCCGCGCGGACGTCGTCCTCGCGGTCGCCGACGCGGACGCCGTCCACGTTGTCGACCGGGACCGCGGCGCTGCCCACCACGAACACCCGCACGCCCTCGTTCGGCACCGTCACCAGGCCGACGCTGTTGCTGGTGTCGACGGCGATGCCGCAGCCGGTGTTCTCGTTGAGCAGCTCGGACTCCCCGAACTGCAGTCCGTAGGGCGTGAGGGCTGCGGTCACGTCCTCGAGGGAGTCGCCCACCGAGGCAGGCCCGAGCCCGAGGAAGGTCGCGACCAGGCCTTCGCCGGGCGTCGGCGTCGGCGTCGGCTCTGGCTCTGCCGTCGTCGGATCAGGTCGCGGCGTCGTCGGCTCCGGCGTCGTCGGGTCAGGCCCCGGCGTGGTCGGATCAGGCTGTGGCGTCGTGGGCCCAGGCGTCGGCGTCGTCGGTCCAACGGTCGTCGGTCCTGGCGTCGGCGTCGGCGTCGGCTCTGGGTCCGCATCGAGTATGCAGCCGGTCAGCAGGAGCACCACACCGAGGGCCAGCGCGGCACGCCTTCGTGCGGAGGTGCAGGGGGCCACGGACTGACGCTAGGTCGAGGCTGGGCCGGCTGCCATACGCAGACCTGCGTAGCCGACAGGGGTGCCGAAGGAACGCTCCGACGGCGGTCGCCGTCGGCCTTCGGACGACCACCCACAGGCCTGCCCAGGCTCGCGAGCGGGCATTCCCCACCGTAGCCAGCAGAGGGCGGAGACCAGTAACCTCAGGACTGCTCTGCCTGTCCCCCGGGTCTGCAGCCGCGCGACCGCCAGGCAGCCGGGATGCCCATGAACGCGCTCGCTGCTGCTGACATGCGGATCGTGCGCGACGTAGCGCACACCATCACGGAGTCGACCTCGACCGATCAGGTGAGCTGGAACGTCGCCGCGCTGCAACCCCTCGCGCAGCTGGTCGGCGCCGAGGTGGTCGCCCACCACGTCCTCACCCTGACCGCCGCCGGGTGGACGGCGGACGTCGTGCCGTGGCCCGTCGACAGCCAGCTGGATCTCGACCCCAGCATCCTCGACGACCATCCTCTGGTGCGGCACTACGCCACCCACCCGGACGACTGCCAGACGCTACGACTCAGCCAGTTCCTGACCCTCAGGGAGGTGCGTCGGACCGCCCTCTTCGGGAACGTCCTCAAACCACTCGGGACGCCGTGGTTGATGGCCGTGCCGGTGATGTTCACCGGCTCGTCCGGGGACGGCTTCGGTCTCACCCGCTCGGGGCGCGACTTCACCGTGCGCGAGCAGTCCCTCGGCGACGCCCTGTACGCACTGCTCGCCGGACTCCGCCACCGGCAGCAGCAGCAGCAGCGGCAGGACCGCGCTCGTGCTGCGGCCAGCCAGCTCAGCACGCGGGAGCACGACGTCGTGTGCCTGCTGCAGGGAGGTCTGACCGCTGCCGCCATCGGCCGGCGGCTGGCGATCAGCGAGCGCACCGTGCACAAGCATCTCGAGCACATCTACCGCAAGCTCGGCACCACCGACCGGCTCAGCACCATCCGAGCCTTCGAGGACGGCCCGAACCGGTGATGGTGACGTCCTGCACGGAGGCCCAGTTCTCCGCTGTGCGGGCGTCTGGACTGGTGGGGGCGGTGGAGCTCAGGGATTCGAACCCCTGACCTCTTCCAGGCCATCGCCGTCCAGCCCGGTGGCGGCGCATCTGCCAAGCTCAGTCGAGTCTGTGCGTGTGGGGGGTGACGCCGGCCACCGTGGCGATTGGCTGTCAGCGTGGTGGTCAGCAGGACCCGACTCAGCTACCCATCACGAGCGAGTCCAAGGTATGGCGGGGGTGAGCCGCGATCTCGCGAAGTGACGAGCAGGAGATGGCTGTGAGACTCAGGATCAGGGCACTCCTATCGACGGCGCGTCTGCACCTGACGCATTCCTTGATCACGCGACCGGTGAGCGGCTGGATTCCGGGGACAGGGATGCAGTGCTGAGTGACCTGGACGTGACGTCGATGCAGGAGTTTGCGCCGCGACGGGCTGGGGATTCGCAGATTCATGTCAGTTGGCACTCCGGATGACTTGGACGCACCCTTGGACGAGAATCGCCTTCTCTCCCACCGGAGGACACCATCTGGGCTGACGCCTGACGGTCTGCTCACATCCGGCGCGACGAGCGCTCGACCTGGGCTGAGTTCATGCGAGCTGGACGCGAGGCTTGTCCCGGGCGACCCGACGAACCTGGTCGTCCATGGAGGACTCGGCGCAGCCGGCGGAGGAGGTCACGAACTATTTCCGCTCGTTGACATCCTGTGGCAGAACCGAGAGCAGATCACCTTCGCGGAAGACATGGCCGAAATCGCGATCGCCCTCGGTGTTGCCACCTTGCGCAAGCCTGGTGGTCCGGCGCCGACGCTTGTGGCGCGAGAGTTGAGGCGCCGGGGTCCGGCTACTCGGGGATGGCGCTGTACTCCCCGTCGGTGACGTGCTCGCCCCAGTGGGCCGCCGGGTGGTCGTCGTCGACCTCGTTGAGGGCGAGGTGCACCATCAGCCGGGTCGGCGTGGCGCCGTGCCAGTGTTCCTCGTCGGGTTCGATGTGGACTCGGTCACCCGGCCGGATGGTCTGCACCGGGCCTCCGCGGCGCTGGACCAGGCCGATGCCCTCGGTGACGAACAGGCTCTGACCGAGCGGGTGGCGGTGCCACGCGGTCCGGGCACCGGGCATGAAGTGGACCAGGTTGGCGGTGACACGCGCCGGGGTGGACGCGCTGGCGACGGCGTCGATGTAGACGTCGCCGGTGAACCACTCCGCGGGGCCCTTGCTGGTGGCGCCCTCGGTCGAGCTGGTCGTGATCTTCATGATTCCCCTTCGTCTCGGGTCGGGTGTCGAGCAGCCCTCGTGGTGGGGGCGGCGGAGTCGGAGCGGGTCGTGGTCCAGGAGGCGAGCAGGTCGAGGGCGTGTGCGGTCGCCGAGGCCGGTTCGGCGGCGTAGAGCGTGAGGGTGAGTCCGGGTTCGGAGACCATGTCGACGCTCTCGTAGGCGAGGTCGAGGTCGCCGACCACCGTGTGGTGGAAGCGTTTGGTGCCGGCGCCGTGCGCGCGGACGTCGTGGGCTGCCCACCGGCGGCGGAAGTCGCCGCTGCGGGTGGAGAGCTCGCCGACCAGGTCGTGGAGGTCCTTGTCGTGGGGGTCCCGACCGGCCTCGGTGCGGAGGATGGCCACGACGGTGTCGGCCGCGGTGTCCCAGTCGGGGTAGAAGCTGCGTGCCGCGTCGAGGTGCAGGAAGGTGAAGCGGGCGAAGTTGGGCACCGCGCCGGGAGGCGTGGCCTCGTACAGCGCGACGTGCATGGCTCGCCCGAGGTGGTTGACGGCGAGCAGGTCCATCCGGCCGTTCCGCACGATCGCGGGGGCGGTGAAGCGGTCGAGGACCCACTGCAGCGTGGGCCGAGGGGTCCAGCGCTTGCTGGGCCGACGGCGAGGCCGCATCCCCGCGCTGGTGCCGTCGGCGGCGTGGGCGAGGTTGAACAGGTGCGCGCGCTCGGAGTCGTCGAGCTGCAGAGCCCGCGCGAGAGCGTCCAGGATGGTGGCCGACACCCCGCTGAGGGCGCCCCGCTCCAGCCGGGAGTAGTACTCGATGCTGACCCCGGCGAGAGCGGCCACTTCGCCGCGACGCAGCCCGGGAACCCGCCTGAGGCCGTACTCGGGCAGCCCGGCCTGCTCGGGGCTGATCTTGGCGCGACGCGAGATCAAGAACTCGCGGACCTCGGCTCGGTTGTCCACGGTTTCGACGGTACGGCGCTCGCAGTCCCAGTGGGATGCCCTTCTGGTGCACCCCACAGCAGGGCATTACACCTCAGCAGGAGATGGGGTTGGCTGATCCTGTCCGCGGGCGCGCAGCGCCTCACCGGCGCCGCGACCGCACCGAGCCGAGCCGCCATCACTCAGGAAGAACCCTTGACCAACTCCACCGCACCGCTGCACAGCGGCCATGCGCCCCCCCGCACCGACCGGCTGCCGCTGGCCGCTCTGCTGGTGATGGCCCTGATGGGGTTCCTCCTCATCGCCACGGAGACGATGCCGGCTGGGCTGTTGCCGCAGATCTCGGCCGGTCTCGCCACCAGCGAGGGGACGGCCGGGCAGCTGGTCAGCGCCTACGCACTCGGCACCATCCTCGCGACCATCCCCCTCGTCGCCGCGACGCGCGGGATGCGACGCAAGCCGGTCCTCCTCGTCGGCATCGCCGGCTTCCTCGTGACCAACACGGTCACCGCACTCTCGTCCGACGTCGTGATCTCGCTGGTGGTGCGCGTCCTGGCGGGGGCGTTCTCGGGACTGCTGTGGGGGATGCTGGCCGGCTACGCGCGGCGGATCACCGTCCCGGCGCTGGCCGGGCGCGCCCTCGCCATCGCCTCGCTCGGCACACCTGTCGGACTGGCGGTCGGCACCCCGTTCGGCTCCTGGCTGGGCACCACCTTCGACTGGCGGTGGTCCTTCGGCGCCCTGTCGGTGCTGATGGCAGTCACCCTCGTCCTGGCCATCGTCCTCGTTCCGGACGCACCCGGTCAGCGGGCAGAGTCGCTCCTGCCGGTCGCCCGGGTGCTCACGATCCCGGGCGTCGCACTCGTCCTGGCCGTCATCGCGACCTGGATGGTGCCGCACAACACCGTCTACACCTACATCTCGTCCTACCTGCGCTCTGCAGAGGTAGCGCTGTCGGTCGACGTCGCCCTGGTCACGTTCGGCGTCGCCGCGCTCGGCGGCATCGCCATCACCGCCGCCCTGGTGGACCGGATGCTCCGCCGGTTGCTCCTGGTCAGCATCGGCCTGTTCACCGCCGCCGGCGTCATCCTGCTGGTCGGCCAGCAGTCGCTCGCCGCCGTCATGATCGCCCTCGTCTGCTGGGGGCTCGGGTACGGCGGAGCGGCCACCCAGCTGCAGACCGCGGTCAGCGAAGCCAGCGGGGAGAACGCCGACGTCGCGAACTCGATGCTCGGCGTCGCTTTCAACCTCGCCATCTTCGGCGGCGGCGTCCTGGGCGCCCTGCTGATCAGCCAGAGTGCGAGCGTGACGCTGCCCGCGGTCATGATCGCCCTACCCCTGATCGCCCTGGTCATCGCCGGAGCCGCTCGCCGGACAGCGTTCCCAGCCGGGCGATGAAAGACCCACACCCACCCTCGCGCACGACCATGGGAGACCTCATGCAGAAACGCACTCCCGGCACCTCTCGACGGGCAGCGTCGTGCGGCTGCTCTCGATCCTCCGAGGTTCGATGCACCGTGCGCAGGCGCGCGCCGTGCTTGCTGCATCCGAGGGAACCCGATGCAGGCGTGCGTGGTCGTCTCGCTGCTGACCGGCGCCCGGGCGGAGGAACTCCGGGCGCTGGAGTGGGAAAGCCTCGACCTCGACGGCGATCCGCCGTCGATCGAAGTGGGGCGATCGGTGCACCGGGGCGGTGAGACGAAGTCACCGCGGTCGCGCCGCAGGCTGGAGCTGCTGGATCGTGCACGAGACGCGCTCCGGACTCACCGTCAGCTGCAGCGCGGGGCGCGGTCGGAGGCCGGTCCTGGATGATCGATCAGGGTCTGGTCTTCTGCACCTCGCGCGGTACTGCCCTGGGTGCGGCGAACGTCTGCCGCTCGTTCCGTGCCGTGGCGAGGGCCGCTGGTTCGGACTCCGAGACGTGGACACGCGCGAACTCCGGCACAGCTTCGTCTCGCTCTTGTCGAAGTCAGGCATGCCGATCGAGGACACCGTCCATCTCGTGGGACATGCGAACACGCGGACGACGGAGAAGGTCGACCGCAAGGAGCTGCATCCGGTGCTGACCAAGGGCGCTCGCCCGATGGATGCGATCTTCGAGGACGGCCTCGGCTGACTCCGCTGTCAGGGCCACCCGGTGGCCGCTCGACGGGGCCAGTTGTGACGTCGCGATCGCTGTGGTCAGCGGTGTCGATGGTGGAGCTTAGGGGATTCGAACCCCTGACCTCTTCCATGCCATGGAAGCGCGCTACCAACTGCGCCAAAGCCCCTCGCGGGTGTCCTCCGGTGCCCCAGACCTCGCGGCCGGTGCCCCTGACGACCCCGAAATACTAGCCTGCCGCCGCCCGCGTCGCGAAATCGGCCCGGTCCTCGAGCGGGTCCGTCGGATCGGGTGCGGTGACGTTGTACTGCTCGATCCGCCAGTAGCGGCCGGAGCGGTGCCGGTCGACGCTCACCCAGGCGCAGTTGCTCAACCCGCCCAGCAGCCGGTGGTGCTCGACCGGCAGCCCGACGAGCTCCGCGACGCCCACCCGGCCGGCCAGGCCGTGGCTGGCCGCCACCACGGTGCTGCCGTCGGGGGCGGCGTCGGCGAGCTCACGCAGGGCCGCGGCGACGCGGGTGCCGACCTCCGACGGGCTCTCCCCGGTCGCCGAGCGGCGGATGTCCTCACCGGCGCGCAGCCGGCGGGAGCCCTCCGGGTCGACGCGCTCGACGTCCTCCCCCAGCAGGCCTTCCCAGGAGCCGACGTGGATCTCCCGCAACCGCCGGTCGGTGCTCACCGGCAGCCCGGTCAGCTCGACCAGCGCCTCGGCGGTGTCCCGAGCCCGGCTGAGGTCGCTGGACCACAGCACGGTGGGCTGCAGCGCCGCCAGCGCACGAGCGGCGCGGGCGGCCTGGGCGCGGCCCACGTCGTCCAGCCCGATGTCGGCCTGGCCCTGGAAGCGGTTCTCCACGTTCCAGGGCGTGCGGCCGTGCCGCCAGACGATGATGCGGGACGCGGTCACCGGCGCTCGTCGAGCCCGAGCGGGATCACCGGGCAGTCGCTCCACAACCGCTCGAGGGCGTAGAACTTGCGCTCCTCGCTGTGCTGCACGTGCACGACGAGGTCGAGGTAGTCCAGCAGCACCCAGCGCTGCTCGCGGTCGCCCTCGCGGCGGACGGGCTTGGCGTCCAGGCCGCGCAGAGCCTCCTCGACGCCGTCGACCACGGCGCCGACCTGGCGCTCGTTGCTGGCGGTGACCACGAGGAACACGTCGGTGATGGCCAGCTGGTCGGAGACGTCGTAGGCGATGAGGTCGGTGCCGAGCTTGTCGACGGCGGCCTCGGCGGCCGTCCGGGTGAGCTCCAGGGCACGGTCGGTAGCGGTCACGATCTTCTTCCTGTCGGTGGACCGGGTTCGGTCCTCACGGGCGGTAGAGCCCGCGCTTGGCGATGTACTGCACGATGCCGTCGGGCACCAGGTACCAGGTCGGCTCCTGGTCGTGCACCCGCTTGCGGCACGCTGTGGAGGAGATGGCCAGGGCCGGGATCTCCATCACCGTCACCCGGTCGCGGGGCAGCCGGTCGATCACGGTGGTGTCCAGCTCGACCCCGGGCCGGGTGCAGCCGACGAAGTGGGCCAGGTCGAAGAGCCGGTCGGAGTTGCGCCAGGTCAGGATCTGGGTCAGCGCGTCGGCGCCGGTGATGAAGTAGAGGTCGACGTCCTCACCGCGCTCGGCCCGCAGGTCCTTGAGGGTGTCGACGGTGTAGGTCGGGCCGTCCCGCTCCACGTCCACCCGGCTGACGGTGAACCGGGGGTTCGACGCCGTGGCGATGACCGTCATCAGGTAGCGGTCCTCGGCGGAGGAGACCTCGCGGTCCGCCTTCTGCCAGGGCTGTCCGGTGGGGACGAAGACGACCTCGTCGAGGCCGAACCGGCTGGCCACCTCGCTGGCCGCCACCAGGTGGCCGTGGTGGATGGGGTCGAAGGTGCCACCCATCACCCCCAACCGGTGCCGGTGGTCGGGGTCCTCGACCTGAGGACGGGCGAGCCCCGTGGCGCGGGGCGGCGACGACTGCGGAGAACTCACCTAGCTGTGCGGACGGCCCTTGCCCACCGCGACCGTGATGGCGAGCAGGATGAGCAGCAGGCCGAAGGCGATCAGGCCGAAGACGATGGGCGGGAGCGGCAGCTCGGTCTCCATCGGGAGTAGTCCCAGGATCATGGGCCGAGCCTACCGGTCGGTCACCCCGGCCCGCTCCGCGCTCACCGTCGCGTCTGGCCGGACCCGGTGACCACGTACTTGGTCGAGGTCATCTCGGCCAGGCCCATCGGCCCGCGCGCATGCAGCTTCTGGGTGGAGATGCCGATCTCGGCCCCGAACCCCAGCTCGCCGCCGTCGACGAACCGGCTGGAGGCGTTGACCAGCACCGCGGCGGCGTCGACCTCGGCGGTGAAGCGGGTGGCGGCGCTCTGGGACTCGGTGACCAGGGTCTCGCTGTGCCCGGTGCTCCAGCGGCGGATGTGGGCCAGGGCGGCGTCGAGGTCGTCGACGACGGCGGCCGCGAGGTCCAGCGACAGGTACTCGGTGCCCCAGTCCTCGTCGGTGGCCGGCACCACGTCGCCGTGCGCGGCCACCCGGTCGTCCCCGTGCACGGTCACCCCGGCGGCGGCGAGCGCGGGCAGCGCGAGGGGCAGGAACGTGTCGGCGGCGTCGGCGTGCACCAGCAGCGTCTCGACCGCGTTGCACACCGAGGGACGCTGGGCCTTGGCGTTGAGCAGGATCTCCAGGGCCATCGCCGGGTCCGCGCTCGCGTCGACGACGAGGTGGCAGTTGCCCACGCCCGTCTCGATCACCGGCACCTGGGCCGAGCGCACGACGTGCTCGATCAGGCCGGCCCCGCCGCGCGGGATGAGGACGTCGACCTGTCCGCGGGCGGCCATCAGCTCGTCGGTGACCGACCGCGGGCCCGGCACCAGCTGGACGGCGTCGGCCGGCAGCCCGGCCTCCACCAGCCCGGCCCGCAGGGCCTCGACGACGGCGGCGTTGGACTCGGCGGCCGAGCTGGAGCCGCGGAGCAGCACGGCGTTCCCGGACTTGAGGCAGATGCCGGCGGCGTCGGCGGTCACGTTGGGCCGGGCCTCGTAGATGATGCCGACGACGCCGAACGGCACGCGCACCTGGCGCACCTGGACGCCGTTCGGGTTGGTCCACCCGCGGACCACCTCGCCGACCGGGTCGGGCAGCGCAGCGAGGTCGCGCAGCCCGTCGACCATCCCGGCCACCCGGTCCGCGGTGAGCCGCAGCCGGTCGACGAGGGCGGCTCCGGTCCCGGCGGCCTCGGCCCGGGCGACGTCGGCGGCGTTGGCCTCCAGCACGGCGGTCTCGGACTTGTCCAGGGCGTCGGCCATCGCGTGCAGCCCGCCGTCCTTGTCGGCACGCGTCGCACTGGCCAGCACGAGTGCCGCCGTCCGGGCCCGGGTGGTCTGCTCCAGCACGGTCACGGGCCACAATCTAGCGCGGTTCAGCCCTGCCGGGCGGCGCCGCGATGGGTGCTGCGGGCGCCGGTCGGCGTCGGGTGCCGCGGCTGCTGCGGCTCCACGACGGCAGCGCAGCACGCCTCAGAGCAAGGTCGGCGGCAGGGCGCCCTCGAGCTCGAGCAGCTAGCGCTTGGTGGCGATCCCCTGGCCCGGCGAGCCGCCGGAGTAGCCGCCCAGACCGTCACCGGCCACCACCCGGTGGCAGGGGATCACCAGCGGGACGGGGTTGGCGCCCATGATGGAGCCGATGGCCCGGGCCGGCAGGCCGGTGCCGCTGCGGGCGGCGAGCTCACCGTAGGTGATGGTCCTCCCGTACGGGATGGTCTGCAGCGCCTCGAGGACGGCCCGCGGGACGGGGGCCAGCCGCGGCAGGTCGAGCGGGACGTCGAAGGACTGCCGCTGCCCGGCGAAGTACTCCACCAGCTGCGCCAGGACCAGCTCGACGGTGGCGTCGGGCTCCGGGGACGGCTCGGGACCGGCCAGCCGCCAGCTCAGCTCGCGCAGCCCGGCCGGCCCGCCGCGCACCTCGAGCGTCCCGACCGGCGAGACGTACCGGGCCGAGGACTGCATCGTCAGCCGCGCGTGCCGGCGGCCGGGACGGGCACGTCGGGCTCGACCAGCAGGGCCGGGTCGGCCACCTGCACCGCCCCGCTGCGGATCTCCTCGGCCCAGTGGCAGGCCACCAGCCGACCGCCCGCACCCTCGACAGGACGCAGCGCCGGCACCTCGGTGTCGCAGCGGGTCGGCTGCCGGAACGGGCAGCGGGTGTGGAAGCGGCAGCCCGACGGCGGGTTGGCCGGGCTGGGCAGGTCGCCGCGCAGCAGGATCCGCTCGCGGCGGTCCTCGACGTCGGGGTCCGGGATGGGGATGGCCGACATCAGGGCGATCGTGTACGGGTGCAGCGGCTCGGCGTACAGGTCGTCGCTGTCGGCCTGCTCGACGATCGTGCCCAGGTACATCACCCCGATGACGTCGCTGATGTGCCGGACCACGGCCAGGTCGTGCGCGATCACCAGGTAGGTCAGGCCCAGCAGGTCCTGCAGCCCCTCGAGCAGGTTGATCACCTGCGCCTGGACGGAGACGTCGAGGGCGCTGACCGGCTCGTCGGCGATCACCAGGTCGGGGTTGAGGATCATCGCCCGGGCGATGCCGATCCGCTGCCGCTGGCCGCCGGAGAACTCGTGCGGGTACTTGGCCAGCGCCGATCCGGGCAGGCCGACGACGTCGAGCATCGAGGACGCCTTGGCCGCGTGGCTCCGGGCCGAGTCACGGCCGAACTCCTGCCGGTCGGCCTCGGACAGCCCGTGCACGGTCAGCGGCTCGGTCAACAAGCTCTCGACCGACGCCCGCGGGTCGAGGCTGGACAGCGGGTCCTGGAACACCATCTGCATCCGCCGCCGCATCTTGCGCAGCGGCTCCGCCCCCAGCGCGCGGAGGTCCTGGCCGTCGAACCGCACCTGGCCCTCGGTCGGCTCCGTCAGCCGCAGGATGGCCCGGCCGAGCGTCGACTTGCCGCAGCCCGACTCCCCCACCAGGCCGAAGGTCTGGCCGCGCCGCACGGTGAGGTCGACGCCGTCGACGGCGCGGACGTGCCCGACCGTCCGGTCGAACACCAGCCCGCGCTTGATCGGGAAGTGGACCTGGAGCCCGGTGACCTCCAGCAGCGGCTCGCTCATCGCAGCTCCCCTTCCCCCGGCGCCGACTGGTCAGAACCCAGCGGTGCTCCAGCCCCGGCAGGGTCTGACAAGTCGGCCCTGGCCGCGCCCTCGGGCGCCGGGTGGACGCAGCGCACCTGGTGGCCCAGCCGGCCCATCGGCTCCAGGGGCAGGTCCGCGACGATGCAGTCGTCGGCGGCGTGCCGGCAGCGAGGGGCGAAGGCGCAGCCCTGGCCCCACCCCAGGACGTCGCGCGGAGTGCCCGGGATCGGTCGCAGCGGCTCGCCCCGGGGCGCGTCCAACCGCGGGATCGAGGCGAGCAGGCCTTCGGTGTAGCGGTGCCGCGGGTGGCCGAACAGCTCCCGGCGGGGGGCTGCCTCCACCACCCGGCCGGCGTACATCACGTTGACGGAGTCGCAGAGCCCGGCGACGACGCCGAGGTCGTGGGTGATCATCACCATCGCGGTCCCCAGGTCGGTGACCAGCTCCTTGAGCAGCTCGAGGACCTGCGCCTGGATGGTGACGTCGAGCGCCGTCGTCGGCTCGTCGCAGATCAGCAGGGCCGGCTTGCACGCCAGCGCGATGGCGATCAGCGCCCGCTGCCGCATGCCGCCGGACAGCTGGTGCGGGTACTCCTTGAGCCGGCGCCGCGGGTCGGGGATGCCGCAGCGGCGCAGCAGGTCCTCCGCCTCGTCGCGGGCGTCGGCCCGGCTGACGTCGGAGTGCCGCAGCAGCACCTCGGTCACCTGGGTGCCGACGGGGACGACCGGGTTGAGCGAGCTCATCGGGTCCTGGAACACCATGGCCAGCTCACGGCCGCGCAGGTCCGACAGCTCGCCGGGCGCCAAGGTGAGCAGGTCCCGGCCGCGGTAGAGCGCCTGCCCGCTGACCTGGACGCCGCGGCTGGGCAGCAGGCCCATCACCGCCATCGAGGTCACCGACTTGCCGCTGCCGGACTCCCCCACGATGCCGACGACCTCGCCGGGCTTGACCGCGAACGAGACGCCGTCGACGGCGCGGGTCGCGGCACCGCCGCGGCGCTGGAACGTCACCCGGAGGTCACGCACCTCCAGCAGCACCTCGTTGCGGTTGACCGGCCCGCGGGCCGAGCGGCGGACCAGGGTGCGGTCCTCGACGCCGGTGCTCGACGTGGTCATCTCATCTCCTCGACTTGGGGTCCAGCGCCTCGCGCAGCGCCTCGCCGAAGAGCGTGAAGCCCAGGGCGGTGACCGCGATGCAGAGACCGGGCAGCAGCGCCAGGTGCGGGTCGCTCTGCAGCCGGTCCTGGGCCTTGACCAGCATCCGGCCCCACTCGGCGATGGCCGGGTCCGGGGCGCCGAGCCCCAGGTAGGACAGCGCGGCGACCTCGATGATCGCGGTGGCCAGGGTGAGCGTCGCCTGCACGATCACCGGGCCGAGGGAGTTGGGCAGCACGTGGCTCATCACGATGGTGCGCTTCTTCAGACCGAGTGAGACCGAGGCCAGCACGTAGTCCTGGCCGCGCTGGGCGAGCATGGATCCGCGCAGCAGCCGCGCGAAGATCGGCACCTGGGCCGCCCCGATGGCGATCATGATCGCGCTGGGCCGCTGACCGAGGACGGCGGCGATGCTGACGGCCAGCAGCAGCGACGGGATCGACAGCAGGATGTCGACGATGCGCATCACCACCGTGTCGACCCAGCCGCCCAGCCCGCCGGCCAGGGTGCCGAGCACTGCGCCGCCCAGCAGGCCGAGCGCGGTGGAGACGACGCCGATGATCAGCGAGGCCCGGGCGCCGAAGAGCAGCTGGGTGGCCAGGTCGGAGCCGAACGAGTCGAGGCCCAGCACGTGCTCGGCCGAGCGGCCGGGGACGGTGCTGGGCGTCACCTGCTCGATCCACTCGGTGCTGGCCGCCCGGTACGGGGTGAGCAGCGGGGCGAAGACCGCGACCAGCACGAACAGGGCCACGATGACGGCGCCGATGATCGCGCTGGGGTTGCGGCGCAGCCGTTGGAAGGCGCCCCGCCAGAGGCTGGTCCCGCGGTCGTCGGCGACTCCGTCGCCCATCAGCTGGGCCAGCGCCTGCGGCCGCTGCGGCGCCACGGTGTCGAGCGCGGTCACGTCGTCCCCCTCACGCGGTGCGCAGCCGCGGGTCGATGACGCCGTAGAGCAGGTCCACGACGAGGTTGATGAGGGCGTAGATCACCGCGATGAAGAGGATGAACCCCTGCAGGACGGCGAAGTCCAGGCCGCTGATCGCGTCGAACAGGTAGGAGCCGATGCCGTTGAAGGCGAACACCGACTCCGTGAGCACGGCCCCGGCCAGCAGCGCTCCGGTCTGCAGCCCGATCGTCGTGGTGACGGGCAGCATCGCGTTGCGCAGCACGTGCCGCCGGGTGATCAGTCCCCGGGACAGACCCTTCGAACGAGCCGTGCGGACGTAGTCCTCGTTGAGCACGTCGATCACCGAGGCGCGCGTCATCCGGACGATGATCGCCAGCGGGATGCAGCCGAGCGCGATCCCGGGCAGCACCAGGTGGGTCAGCGCGTTCCACGACGCGTCCCACTCCCGGGTCAACAACCCGTCGAGGACGTAGAAGTTCGTGACGTGGGTGGCGTCGATGCGCGGGTCCTGGCGGCCCGAGGTGGGCAGCACCGCCAGCGCGCCCAGCGGGCCGGGCAGCCCGACCGCGAAGACGATCTTGAGCAGGTAGGCCAGCACGAAGACCGGCACCACGACGCCCAGCAGGGAGCCGGCCACGAAGAGCCGGTCCAGCCAGCCGCCCGCCCGCGTGGCGGCCAGGTAGCCGACGGGGATGCCGAGCACGACGGCGAACAGCAGGGCGGCGATGCTGAGCTCGATGGTGGCCGGGAACCGCTCGAGGAAGGTGCCGAGCACGGGCAGGCCGGTCCGCGGTGAGTTGCCGAAGTCGCCCTGCAGCAGCCGGCCGGTGTAGGTCAGGTACTGGGTGAGCAGCGGCTTGTCGAAGCCGTACTGGGCGTTGACGGCGGCGATCGCCTCGGGCGTGGCCTTCTCGGCCAGCAGTGCCCGGGCCGGGTCGCCCGGGAGCGCCCGCACCCAGGCGAACAGCAGCACGCTGAGCCCGAACAGCACCGGGACCAGCAGCAGCAGACGGCGGAGCGTGAACCTCAGCACGGGCCGGACACCCCGGTCACCGTGCCGGCCCGCCCCGACCCGCGCGGGGTCGGGGCGGGCCGCCGGTCACTCGCTGACGGTGACGTTGTTCCACACCTCGTCCTGGACGGGGCTGGCCACGAAGCCCTCGACGCCGGGCGCGAAGGCCAGTGACGGGGCCGGGTGCGCCAGCGGCACGCCCGGGACGTACTCGGCGATCTCGGCGTTGATCTTCTCGTACGCCGGGATCTGCTCCTCCCGCGTCGGCAGCTCGCGCGCCGCCGCGAGGCTCTTGAACAGGTCCGGGTTGTCGAAGCCCCACTCGCTGGACTTGGCGCCGAAGAAGACCCCCAGGAAGTTGTCGGGGTCGTCGTAGTCGCCCGTCCACCCCAGCAGGTGGATGTCGTGCTTGTCGGTCCCACCGTCGCCCTGGATCATGTCGAGGTAGTCCGGGCTCCACTTGGCGGCGACCGGGGTGACCGTGATCCCGGCCTTCTCCAGCTGGGACTTCACCACGGCGAAGGTGTCCTCCGGGGAGGGCATGTAGGGCCGCGAGACGCCGGTCGGGTAGGCGAACTTGAGCTCGAGGTCGGACTGCCCGGCGTCGGCCAGCAGCTGCTTGGCCCTGTCCAGGTCGTAGGGGTAGGACTCGACCTGGTCGTTGTACCCGGCGACCGTCGGCGGCACGAACTCGACCGCCGGCTCGGAGCCCTCGGGGAGCGAGGACTTGACCACGGCCGCGCGGTCGATGGCGTAGGTGATGGCCTGCCGCACGCGGACGTCGGCCAGCGCCTTGTTCTTCTGGTTCATGCCCAGGTACAAGATGTTGAACGCCGGCCGGTTGACGATCTGGAACCCGTCGTCCTTGAGCGGCTGGATGTCGGCCGGGCCGACCAGGTCGTAGCCGTCGATGTTCCCGGCCTGGAGCTCCTGGGTGCGGGCCTTGGGGTCGCTGATCGTCCGGACGATGACGGTGGGGGTCTTGGCCTTCTCGCCCCAGTACTCCGGGTTCGCCTTCAGCGTGACCTGCTGGCCGCGGTCCCAGCTGTCGAACACGTACGGTCCGGTGCCGGTCGGGTGCGCCGTGGCGTACTCGGAGAACCGCGGGTCGTCGTCGGTGCCCTCGGTCTTGTCCGCGTTGTACTGGGTGAGCGCCTCGGGGCTCTGCATCGAGAACGCCGGCAGGGTCATCGCCTGGACGAACCCGGCGAAGGGCTTGTTCAGCGTGACGACGGCCTGGGTGGCACTCGGTGCCTCGCAGCTCTCGTAGATGCCACCGGTCTTGCCGGTCTTGAACCCTCGGAACAGCTTGCCGTAGTAGTAGGTGATGTTCTCGGACTGGTTGAGGCCGGTCCAGTTGTACCAGCGGTCGAAGTTGGCGCAGACGGCCTCGCCGGTGAAGTCGGTGCCGTCGGAGAACTTCACGCCCTCGCGCAGCTCGAAGGTGTAGCTCTTGCCGTCCTCGCTCGCGGTCCACTCGGTGGCCAGCAGCGGCTCGACGTCGGTGCTGCCGGGCTTCGCCCCGACCAGGCCCTCGAAGATCTGCCGCGAGATGCGGAAGGTCTCGCCGTCGCTGGCCATCGCCGGGTCGAGCATCACCGGGTCGGAGGACGCCGCGAACACGAACGTGGCGTTGTTGCCGGCGTCGGCGCTGGTGTCGGAGCCTGCGTCGCGCTCGCTCTGCGCACAGGAGGCGAGCGCGGTGACGGTGGCCAGGGAGGCGAGCACCGCCATCGTCTTCTTGAAGGTGCTGGGGATGGTCAACGTCCACCTCGTGGGTGCGGCCGCTCCCCGGGGGACCAGCGATGGGCGGACCGGGGAGGGGCGTCGGACTGGAAGTGGTCCGACCCTATACCGACACCACCGGGGGCACAGACATCGACGACACGCGCAAGCTGGCGGTGACACGGCGTCCCGGCGGACGGTTGTTGCGCCGGCCGGGCCCGCGGCGTCAGATCTTGAGGGTGGCCCGGTCCCGGGCGTCGAGCACCACCAGCGCGTCGCGGTGCACGACGGTGCGGTCGTAACCGGCGCCCAGCTCGGCGGCCAGCTCCCGGGTGCTGCGGCCCAGCAGGGCGGGCAGCTCCTCGGAGTCGTAGTTGACCAGGCCACGGGCGACCACGGCGCCGTCCGGCCCGACCAAGTCCACCGGTTCGCCGGCGCTGAAGGAGCCGTCGACGGCGGTGACGCCGGCGGGCAGCAGGGAGGCGTGCCGCTCGACCAGGGCGCGGACGGCCCCGGCGTCGAGCCGGAGCGTCCCGCGGGCGTCGCTGGCGTGCCGCAGCCACAGCAGCCGGGTGGGCCGGCGCTTGCCGGTGGGGTGGAACCAGGTGCCGACCGGCTCCCCGGCCAGCGCGGCCGCGGCGTGGTCCGCGCTGGTCAGCACCACGTCGATGCCCGCGGTGGTGGCGATCCGGGCAGCCTCCACCTTGGTGACCATGCCGCCGGTGCCGACGGCGGAGCCGCGGGCCGAGACGTCGAGCCCGACCAGGTCCGCCTCGTCCCGCACCTCGACGATCCGCCGGGCACCCGGCTCCGTCGGCTTCGCGGTGTAGAGGGAGTCGACGTCGCTCAGCAGCACCAGGGCGTCGGCGTGCACCAGGTGGGCGACCAGTGCGGCCAGCCGGTCGTTGTCCCCGAACCGGATCTCGTGGGTGGCGACGGTGTCGTTCTCGTTGACGACCGGCACCACACCCAGCTCGAGCAGCCGGCCGAAGGTGCGGAAGGCGTTGCGGTAGTGGCCGTGCCGGGTGACGTCGTCGACGGTCAGCAGCACCTGGCCGACGCCGAGGTCGTGCGCGGCGAACAGGTGGGTGTAGTAGCCCATGAGCAGGCCCTGGCCGACCGACGCGGCGGCCTGCTGGGTGGCGAGGTCGCGGGGCCGGGTCCGCAGGGCGAGCGGCGCCAGCCCGGCGGCGATGGCCCCGGAGGAGACCAGCACGACCTCGCGGCCGGCCCTCCGGACCGCGGCCAGCGCGTCGACCAACGCCTCGATCCGCGCCGGGTCGATCCCGCCCTGGGGCGTGGTCAGCGACGACGAGCCGACCTTGACCACCACCCGCGCGGCAGCGGCGACAGCCGTCCGCTCAGGCATCGCCGCGGGTCGACCCGGTCGACGGGCCGTCGACGAGCTCCGACGACGGGTCGTCCTCGTCCAGCTCCGGGGCGTCCTCGTCCAGGTCGTCGAGGGAGGTGAAGGTGAACTCGCCCGCCACCTCGTCGTCGGCCGCGTGGTAGGCGGCGTCCTTGTCCCGACGACGTCGGGCGGCCGGGCGCTCCTCGGTGAAGCGCTGGTCCTCGCCGCGTCGGCTGAGGATCTCCGCGCCGACGTCGACCTGCGGGGCGAAGTCGAAGACGACGGCGTCAGCCCCGCCGATGGCCACGGCGTCCCCGGCGCGGGCGCCGAGCTCGAGCAGCCGGGTCTCGATGCCGATCCGGTTCAGCCGGTCGGCGAGGTAGCCGACGGCCTCGGTGTTGTTGAAGTCGGTCTGCCGCACCCAGCGCTCGGGCTTCTCGCCGCGGACGCGCCACAGCTCGCCCTCGGCCTTGATGGTGAACTCCGCGCCGCCCCTGCCGCCCGTCGACCTGCCGCCCACCGACGGGGGCCGCAGCACGATCCGGGCGGGCACGGGAGCCGGCATCGCCGCGCGCCGCTCCGCCACCAGCTCCGCCATCGCGAAGGTCAGCCCCTGCAGGCCCTGGCCGCTCTTGGTGGAGATCTCGAACACCCGCAACCCGCGGGACTCGAGGTCCTCCACCACCAGCTGGGCCAGCTCGGCCGCGTCGGGGATGTCGATCTTGTTGAGCGCGACCAGCCGGGGCCGGTCCTCCAGCCCGCCGTGCGCGGCCAGCTCCGCCTCGATGACGTCCAGGTCGGTCAACGGGTCGCGACCGGGCTCGAAGGTGGCGCAGTCCAGCACGTGCACCAGGGCGGCGCACCGCTCGATGTGCCGCAGGAAGTCGTGGCCCAGGCCCCGGCCCTCGCTGGCGCCCTCGATCAGCCCGGGGACGTCGGCGACGGTGTAGGTCGTCTCCCCCGCCACGACGACCCCGAGGTTCGGCACCAGGGTGGTGAACGGGTAGTCGGCGATCTTCGGCCGGGCCCGGGAGATGGCGGCGACGAGCGAGGACTTGCCGGCGCTCGGGAAGCCGACCAGGCCCACGTCGGCGACGACCTTGAGCTCCAGCCGGACGGTCCGGGTCTCGCCCTCCTCGCCCAGCAGCGCGAAGCCGGGAGCCTTGCGCGCGGCCGAGGCCAGGGCCGCGTTGCCGAGGCCACCCCGTCCGCCGCGGGCCACCACCAGCTCCGCACCTTCGCCGGTCAGGTCGGCCAGCAGCTCACCGGTGTCGGCGTCGCTGATCACGGTGCCGTCCGGGACGCCCAGGACGATGTCCTCGCCGTTGGCGCCGTTGTTGTGGTCACCCCGACCCGGCTGGCCGCTGGTCGCCTTGCGGTGGGACTGCCGGTGGTAGTCCACCAGGGTGGTCAGGCCGGGTTCGACGCGCAGGATGACCGAGCCGCCGTCACCGCCGTTGCCGCCGTCGGGCCCGCCGAGCGGCTTGAACTTCTCGCGGTGGACCGAGGCCACACCGTGCCCGCCGTTGCCGCCGTAGACGTGCAGCGTGACCTGGTCGACGAAGCTGGGGATCGCCATGCCGCGCTCCTCTCGTGCGTACGGTGCTGACGTACGGGGTTGGTGGTCGGTCGGGACGGGCGACGAGGTCGTCCGCCGGGAAAACAGCGGAAGGGTGGCCCGAACGGGCCACCCTTCCGGTCGTGCGAGGTCGAACTAGACGGAGACGGCTGCCTCGACGGGGGCCGGGACGTCCAGCGGGAGGATGTTGACGACGCGACGGCCACGCTTGGTGCCGAACTCGACGTGCCCCTCGCGCAGGGCGAAGAGGGTGTCGTCGCCGCCGCGGCCGATGCCGTCACCAGGGTGGAAGTGCGTGCCGCGCTGGCGGACGATGATCTCGCCGGCGTTGACCAGCTGGCCGCCGAAACGCTTGACGCCGAGGCGCTGGGCGTTCGAGTCGCGACCGTTGCGGGTGGAGGATGCGCCCTTTTTGTGTGCCATGTCTGCCTCAGCTCTCGATACCGGTGACGCGGACCTGGACGTAGTGCTGGCGGTGTCCCTGGCGCTTGCGGTAGCCGGTCTTGTTCTTGTACTTGAGGATGTGGATCTTCGGACCCTTGGTGGCGCCGAGCACCTCGGCGGTCACGGTGACCGAGCTCAGGGCCGAGGCCGTCGAGAGCACGGACTCGCCGTCGACGACCATCAACGGCTGCAGGTTGAGGCTCTCGCCCACCGCGCTGTCGGTCTTGTCGATCTCGAGAACGTCGCCCACGCTGACCTTGTGCTGGCGGCCGCCACTACGCACGACTGCGTACACGCCTGACCTACTCTCTTCGATGTCTTCCGGAAGTCTATCGGCGGCGTGACCACGCCTCCAGCCCGCAGGGCCGGATCCGATCACACCGGGACGGCGTGCGACGAGCGCACACCGACGACCAAGATTACGTGGCCGCCCTGCGAGGGTCAAACGGGCGGGCCTCCGCGGTCGGAGGAGGCGTCCCGTGGCCGGAGGCCCTGCACACTACTGTGTCCCCCGTGCTCCCCCGGATCGCCGCCACGGCCTACCTGACCCCGCTGCGGGAGGGCGGTTCGTTGCCGGCGCTGATGGAGGCCGACGACCTGGGCACCTACGTCGTGAAGTTCACCGGCGCGGGCCAGGGCCCCAAGGCGCTGGTCGCCGAGATCGTGGTGGGCGAGCTGGCCCGGGCCCTGGACATCCCGGTCCCCGAGCTCGCGCTCGTCGACGTGGACGCCGAGATCGGCCGCCGGGAACCCGACGAGGAGGTGCAGGAGCTGGTGACCCGCAGCGCCGGGATGAACCTGGCCGTGGACTTCCTGCCCGGCTCCGTCGGCTACGACACCACCTTCGCGGTCGACCCCGCCACCGCGTCCCGGGTCGTCTGGCTGGACGCCTTCGTGGCCAACGTCGACCGCAGCCGGCGGAACACGAACCTGCTGATCTGGCACAAGGCGCTGTGGGCGATCGACCACGGCGCCTGCCTGCGCTTCCACCACGCGTGGGGCGACGTCGGCGCCTTCGCCGGCTCGGCCTACAACTACGCCGACCACGTGCTGGTGGGGGTCGGCGACCCGCGCAGCGTGCACGCCGACCTGCGGGCGCGGGTGGACGCCACGCTGCTGGCCGAGGTGCTCGAGCTGGTGCCCGACGCGTGGTTGCAGCCCGACCCGACGCGACCCGACCCGCGCGCCCCGCAGGACGCGCCCACCGCCCGCGAGGTCTACCGCGAGTACCTGCTGGCCCGGCTGGACGCGGCGGAGCGGTGGTTGCCGTGAGCCGGCACGCCTTCCAGTACGCCGTGCTGCGCGCGGTGCCGCGGATCGAGCGCGGCGAGTTCGTCAACGTCGGCGTGATCCTGTACTGCCAGGCGCTGGACTACCTGCACGCCGCGGTCGTGGTGGACGACGTGCGGCTGCGGGCCCTGGCCGAGGAGATCGACCTGGACGCGGTCCGGACCTCGGCCGAGGCCGTCGTCGCCGCCTGCCGGCACCCCGAGGGCACCGCGCGCGAGAACACGGGGCTGGCGCACACCTTCGGCTGGCTGACCGCCCCCCGCAGCACGGTGGTCCAGCCCTCCCCCGTGCACGCCGGTGTCACCGCTGACCCCGGCCGCACCCTCTCCGACCTGCTCGGCAAGCTCGTCGCTCCCGTGGCTCCGGGCCGGTGAGCGCTTCGTCCCCGGCCGCCCGGGAGCGGGTGGACTGGCGGCTGACCGGTCCGCCGCTGCTGCTGCGGCTGGCGCCGCTGGTCGCCGTGGTGTGGATCGCGGTCGGCGGCCTGCGCGCCCTGCTCGACCCCGCTCGGTCGCGGGACGGGTCCGATCTGCTGCTGGTGCTGGGCCACGTCCTGCTGCTGCTCGTGGTCGTCGCCGCAGCGGTGGTGACGGCCCGGACGCGGGTGCGGGTCGACGCCGAGGGGGTGGAGGTGCGCGAGATCGGCACCCACCGCTACCCCTGGGCGCAGATCACCGGCGTCCGGGTCGACACCGGCCGGCCCCCGCGCTGGGCGGCCCTGGAGCTGGCGGACGGCCGGCGGCGGGCGCTGCCCGCCCCGGGTGGGGCGCTGCGGCGTCGCACCGACACCACGGTCACCGACGCCGCGACGCTGGTCCGGCAGCGCCGCGAGCGCTACCTCCCCCCGTCGGTCTGAGACGGGGTCAGGCGCCGCCGCCGCGGTGCTCGGCGGCCGCGAGCAGCTCGATGCGGTGGGCCAGCGTCGTCCGCAGCCGGCCGCGACTGGTGCCCAGGGCCACCTCGGCGGCATCGATCCGGCGCCAGGCGGGCAGGTCCAGGGCCTGCAGACCACGGCCGGCGAGCAGCACGTCGAGGGCGCCGGAGCGGCCCTGCGGCGCGACCCGGCCGGCCCGGACGTCGGCGAGCAGCGAGGCCACGGTCTCCACCGCGTCGGACTTGTTCGTGCCGATCACCCCGGTCGGGCCGCGCTTGATCCAGCCGCTCACGTACTCATCAGGTGAGAAGCCGCCGTCGCGGATGACCCGGCCCTCGGCGTGCGGCACCCGGCCGGTGGCGGCGTCGTAGGGCACCCCCGGCAGCGCGACGCCGCGGTAGCCGACCGAGCGGACCACCAGGTCCGCGTCGACGGCGCTCAGCTCGCCGGTCCCCTCGACGTAGCCCTCCGCGCCGATCACGGTGCGCTCCAGCTCGACGCCGGTGACGTGGTCCTCCCCCAGGATCTGGGTGGGGCGGGTCCAGAAGTGCAGGTGGATCCGGCGGGAGGCGCCGGTCGGCGGCCGCGCCGCCCACTCCCGCAGCACCGCCACGTTCCGGGCCGCCACCTTGTCCTGGGCCACCACGGCCAGGCTGGACGCGTCGAGCTCCAGGTCCTCCGCGCTGACCACCAGGTCGAGGTCGGGCAGCTGGCCCAGCTCGCGCAGCTCCTTGGTGGTGAAGGCGGTGTAGGCGGGACCGCGCCGGCCGAGGACGTGCACCGTCTCGACGTGCTTGCCGGCCAGCGAGGCCAGCACCTCCTCGGCCATGTCGGTGTGCGCGAGCTCGTCGGCGGTCTTGACCAGGACCCGGGCCACGTCGAGGGCCACGTTGCCGACCCCGACCACGACGGCGGTCCGCGACCGCCGGACCAGCCGGGCGATCTGGGCGCCCTGGTCGACGCCGGCCTCCGGGTCGGAGGTCACGTCGGCGTGGGTGTGCTCGTCCGGGTGCACGTCGGGGTGCCCGCAGTACCAGGTCACGAACTCGGGCGCGCCGAGGCTGCCGGGCAGGTCCTCGCCGGGGATGCCGAGCCGGCGGTCCGCGCCCGCGCCGTAGGCGTAGAGGACGACGTCGACGGCGCCGCGGAGCTCCTCGACGGTGAGGTCGCGACCGATCGTGACGTCGCCGTAGAAGGCGACACCGGTCCGCTCCAGCGTCCGCTCCAAGGTGTTGCGGATGGATCGGATGCTGTGGTGGTCCGGGGCGACGCCGTAGCGGACCAGGCCGAAGGGCACCGGCAACCGGTCGATCACCGCCACCTCGACCGGGATGTCCGTCTGGGTGGTCAGCGCCTCGGCGGCGTAGATCCCCGACGGGCCCGCCCCGATCACGGCGACGACCAGCGGTGTCGAGGCCGAGGCGTCCGCGCTCATGTCGCCAGTATGTCCCGGGCCCCGGAACGGCCAGGACGCCGCACCCTGGAGAGGTGCGGCGTCCTGGCCGTGTCCTAGCTGGACGGGACGGGCTCGCCCTGCGGGTCGGCGGCCGGGGCCGCCTGCGGGTCGGCCACGGTGGGCACCGGCTCGGGGGCGGCCGACTGCTCCACCGCCTGGTCGGCCTGGGCCGCCGCGGTGCTCGGCGCGCCCTGCTCGCGGACGGCACGCCGGCGGGTACCGCCCCGCCGGGTGCACGGCTGCTCCTCGGGCTCGGCCGCCGGCACCGGCTCGCCGGCCGGCTCCGTCGACGTGGTCGCGGGGACGTCGGTCGCCGGGGCGTCCAGCCCCACCGGGACCGGGGTCACCTCCGGGGACTCGTCGGTCCGCGCCGGCTCGATGGCCGCAGCAGGCTCGGCCGCCGGGGCGGGAGCGGACGGTGCGCTGGGCCGCGGCTGGCGCTCGCCCCGGCCACCGCCGTTGCCACCGCCCTGGTTGCCACCGCTGCCGCCCTGGTTGCCACCGCCGTTGCCGCCGCCGTTGCCACCGCCCTGGTTGCCACCGCGACGGCCACCCCCGCGACCGGAATCGCCACGACCGGAATCGCCGCGTCCGGAGTCGCCGCGTCCGGAGTCGCCGCGTCCGGAGTCGCCGCGTCCGGAGTCCCGGGTCCCGCCGTCCGCCTGGCGCTGGGAGTCCACCGGCAGGTCGTGGATCTCCACGCCCCGGCCGTGGCAGTGCGGGCACTCGGTGGTGAAGGCCTCGGCCAGGCCGGTGCCGATCTTCTTGCGGGTCATCTGGACCAGGCCGAGGCTGGTGACCTCGGCGACCTGGTGCCGGGTCCGGTCACGGCCCAGGCACTCCACCAGCCGTCGGAGCAGCAGCTCGCGGTTGGCGGGCAGCACCATGTCGATGAAGTCGATGACGATGATGCCGCCGATGTCGCGCAGTCGGAGCTGGCGGACGATCTCCTCCGCCGCCTCCAGGTTGTTGCTGGTGACGGTGGCCTCGAGGTTGCCGCCGCTGCCGGTGAACTTGCCGGTGTTGACGTCGATGACCGTCATGGCCTCGGTCCGGTCGATCACCAGCGAGCCGCCGGAGGGCAGGAACACCTTGCGCTCCAGGCCCTTGGCGATCTGCTCGTCCAACCGGAACTCGGCGAACAGGTCGCCCTGGGTCTCCGGGTTCCAGGTGCGGATCCGGTCCTCCAGGTGCGGGGCGACGTGGCTGACGTAGGACTCGACCGCGATCGAGGCGTCGTTCGGCCCGCCGTTGCCCTGGATGATCAGCTCGGAGAAGTCCTCGGTGAACAGGTCGCGGACGATCCGGACGGTGAGGTCGGGCTCGCCGTAGAGCTGCTGCGGGGACTGGCCGGAGCTGACCTTCTTCTCGATGTCCGCCCACTGGGCCTTGAGCCGGTTGACGTCGCGGACCAGCTCCTCCTCGCTCGCCCCCTCGGCGGCGGTGCGCACGATGACGCTGGCCTCACCGATCAGGTCGGCCAGGATCTCCTTGAGCCGGCGGCGCTCGGTGTCGGGCAGCTTGCGCGAGATCCCCGACAGGTGCCCGCTGGGCGCGTACACGATGTAGCGGCCCGGGATGGAGACGTGGTTGGTCAGCCGGGCGCCCTTGGCCCCGACCGGGTCCTTGGTGACCTGCACCAGGATCGTCTGGCCGGACTTGAGCACCCGCTCGACCTTGCGGCCCTGGCCTTCAGCCCCGAAGGAGTCCCAGTCGACCTCGCCGGCGTACAGCACGGCGTTGCGGCCGCGGCCGATGTCGATGAAGGCGGCCTCCATCGACGGCAGCACGTTCTGCACCCGGCCGAGGTAGACGTTGCCGATCAGCGACGCCGCGGAGTCCCGGTCGACGTAGTGCTCGACGAGGATGTCGTCCTCGATCACGGCGATCTGGGAGAGGTCGTCGGCCTGCCGGACGATCATCTTGCGGCTGACCGACTCCCGGCGGGCCAGGAACTCGGCCTCGGACAGGATCGGGGCGCGACGGCGGCCGGCGTCCCGGCCGTCCCGGCGGCGCTGGCGCTTGGCCTCCATCCGGGTCGAGCCCTCGATGCCGGTGACCTCGGAGCTCGCGGACTTGGTGTTCTTGCGCGGCTCGCGGACCCGGACCACGACCTCGCCCGGGTCGTCGGCCGCGCTGCCGGAGTCCTCGCCGCGACGACGACGACGGCGACGACGACGACGCGAGCCGTCACCCTCCTCGGCGGAGTCGGCGCTGTCCTCGTCGTCGGGCTCACCGGCCGCCTCGGGGGTGGTGCTCTCGGCGGCGGGGGTGGCCTCGTCGACGACGGGCGGAGCCTCGGTGTCGTCCTCAGCGTCGGTGTCGGTGTCGGTGCTGTCCTCGTCGCCACCGGTGCGACGACGGCGACGGCCGCCGCGGCGACGGCGACGGCGACGGGAGCCGTCACCCTCGCGGCTCTCCGCGTCGTCGCTGTCGTCGTCCTCGTCGTCGCTGCCCTCGGCGTCGGCCTCGGCCTCGGCTGGCTCGCCGTCGGCCGGGTCGGTGTCAGCCGGCGGGACCTGCGCGGCGGGATCGGCCGGGGCGCTGGCGTCGGCCTGCACCTGGGTGTCGCCGACGGTGTCCTCGACGACGTCGAGCGGTGACTCCTGCAGCGGCGCCAGGTCCGGCGCCGGGGTCTCCTCGAGCGCCTGCTCGAAGGCGTCGGCCGGGACGCCGTCGCGGGCGATGGCGTCGGCCAGCTGCTGCAGCGCGGCGGGCACCTCGGCGACGGGCACCTCGGCGACGGCCTCCTCGCCGGCCCAGGCTCCTGCGCGGGTCTCCTCGGTCGGCTCGGGCAGCAGCGGCTGGGCGGCCGGGGCCGCCGACGTCGTGTCCTGGGGGATCCCGGCTTCGGCGGTCTCGGCGGCGTCGGGGGTGTCCACCACGGCCGGAGCGCTCACCTCGGGGACGACGGAGGCCTCGGCCACCAGGTCGTCGGCGGAGGACTCAGCAGCAGGTGCCGCCACCTTCTTGGCGGCGCGCTTGCGCGGGGCCCGCTTCCGCGGGGCGGGCGCGGCCGTCTCGGCCTCCGCCTCGGTGATGCTGCTGGCGGGCGGGTCGGCCGGGGTCTCGACGGCCGCCTCCACCGCCGGCGCCTCCTGGGCGGCCGGCGCGGTCGCGGCCTTCTTGGTGGGCCGCTTGGCGGCCGCCTTCCGCGGGGTCCTCTTGGCCGGCAGCGGCGCATCGGTCCCCGCCACCTCCGCGGTGGTCTCGGCCACCGGCGCGGGCGCTGCGGGCACCTCGGGCGCTGACGGTTCCGGCGCGGGGCTCTCGGGTGCCGGGGCCTGCGCTGCGGGCGCGGCCTCGGCCACCACCGGCGGGGCGTCCGCGGTGCCGGCCGGTGGTCCGGCGGGTCGGCTGGCAGCACGCCGGCGGCGCGGGGCGCGGGCAGCGGGCTGCTCGGCGGACGGGCTGGTGCCCTCGGTGGGCTCGTTCGTGTCGGGCTCGTGGTCGAGCATCCGGACTCCTCTGGTGCGCGGCTGGCGCGCAGTTCTCGTTCGCCGCTCCGGACGGGGGCCGGGCTGCGGAAGCTGACGGGGACCGACGTGGTGGGCCGGGACTCCCGCGGTCAGGCACGGCCGTCGTCACACGCTCGGACCGGCTTGTCGCGGTGGAGACCTGAGGTCCTCACCAGCGTGGCGGCCTGTCACCCCACCACGGACTCGTCGAGGCCGGGACCCTCGCTGGGTCAGCTCGGGACACCCGGTCGAGAGCCAGTATCCCACACCTTCGGCGGCCGGCCGGTGAGCCGACGTCGCCGGAGCGCCCCTCAGGGCTCGGCGACGAGCCCGCTGCCGCGGTCCAGCACGCCCTGCGTGAGCCGGGTCAGCACCGGCGGGTCGACCGGGGTCGCCTCCGGCGCGAGGACCACCAGGGCGGCCAGCACGTCGTCGGGCCGGACCGCTGGGACGGTGTGCTCGAGGGTGACGACCAGGCGCAGGCTGCCCTCCGCGGCCGGCGGGACGGGCTCGTCCCCGGTGGCCGCGACCAGCGTCACGACGGCTGCGCGGGCGTCGAAGTGCCGCAGCCCGTTCTTGGTCATCCGCTCCACCTGCACCTCCTCCGCCGCCAGGAACCGGACGACGGCGGCGGCCAGCACCGGCTCGGTGAGGCCGGGCAGGTCCAGCGCCCAGACCGACCCGGTCAGCAGGTCGGCCAGCGCGCCCGGCGTGGCGGGCACCACGTCGACGACGTCCAGGCCCGGCGGCAGCGCCGCGTCGAGGGCCTCGCGGACCTTGACCGGGTCGCAGGCCGCGGACAGCCCGATCTCCAGGTACTCCGCCTCGCTGGCGGCGCCGGTCGGGGAGGCGTTGGCGTAGGAGATGCGCGGGTGGGGCGTGAAGCCGGAGGAGTAGGCCATCGGGACCCCGGCCCGGCGCAGCGCGCGCTCGAAGGCGCGCCCGAAGTCCCGGTGGCTGGTGAAGCGCGCCCGGCCACGCTTCGCGTAGCGGACGCGCAACCGCTGCACCGGCGGGGCCTGCTGCTCGGGCTGGGTCCGGGTGGCCATGGCCGACGAGCCTACTGCCGCGGGACGACCGACCAGTTCAGCCCTTGGTGGCGCCGAGGGTCAGGCCGGAGATGAACTGCTTCTGCAGCAGGAAGAACACGATGATCGGCGGCAGCGCCACCAGCATCGACCCGGCCGAGAGCAGGTTGTAGTCGACGAAGAACTGCCCCCGCAGGTTGTTCAGCGAGCTCGTCACCGGGAACTTGTCGCCGGTCTGCAGCAGCACGGTGGCCCAGAAGAACTCGTTGTAGATCCAGGTGACCTCCAGCGTCGCCAGCGCGGCCAGGGCCGGCCGGCACAGCGGCAGGGTGATCTGCCAGAACTGCCGCCACACGCTGGCGCCGTCCACCTCGGCGGACTCGTAGAGCTCGTGCGGCAGCGCCTTCATGTAGTTGCTGAGCACGAAGGTGCAGAAGCCGGTCTGGAACGCGGTGTTGATCAGCACCAGCCCGACGAAGCTGTTCAGCATGGTTCCGGAGTCGCTCAGCCACTCGGGCAGCGGGACGGCGCGGAAGGCCCGGTAGATGGGGATGAGCAGGGACTGCGGGGGCAGCAGGTTGGCGGCGATGAAGACGCCCAGCAGGGTCAGGTTGAGCTTGAAGCTGAACCGGGCCAGCACGAAGGCGACGCAGGAGGCCAGCAGCAGGGTCAGCACCACGGCCGGCACGGTGATCAGCACCGAGTTGCCGAACGTCTGCAGGAAGTTGCCCCGCTCCCAGGCGGCGGCGTAGTTGCCCAGGGTGAAGCCGCCGAAGGAGGCGTAGCCGTTGGTCGCGGTGTAGGCGTAGTCGCGGAAGGAGTTGAACAGCGCCCAGAGCAGCGGGAACAGCCAGCCCAGTGCGGTGACGAGCAGGAAGACGTGCAGCAGGACCCGGGCCGGGGTGAGGGGGCGGTGCCGCAGCCGACCGGTGCTCCCCGTACCGGGTCCGGCGGCATCGCGCCGCTCCGAGGTGTGGGTGGCGGTGCTCATCGGGACTCCCGGATGGTGGCGCGGAGGTAGAGGACGACGAACACCGAGGAGATCAGCAGCATGATCGTGGCCAGGGCGGAGCCGAAGCCGATCCGGCTGGCCTCGCCCACGATGTTCTGGGTGACCAGCGCGGCGATGAGCTCCAGGCCGTTGCGGCCCTTGTTCACCACCCAGACCAGGTCGAACAGCCGCAGGGAGGTGATGACGGTGACCACCAGGACGATCATGTTGATGGGCTGCAGCACCGGCAGGACGACCCGGAAGAACGTCGCCGTCGGACTGGCGCCGTCGACCGAGGCCGCCTCGCGGAGCGCCGGGTCGACCGACTTCAGCCCGGCGAGGTAGAGCACCATGATGTAGCCCGCGTGCTGCCAGGCGGTGGCCACCATCACCGCCCACAGGTTGTAGCGCGGGTCCCCGTACCAGTCCACCGTCCAGCCGGTGACGGCGTTGAGCAGGCCCTGGTCGCGGGAGTAGATGAGCTGCCAGATGAAGCCGGTCAGCGCCAGCGACAGCACCACGGGCAGGTAGTAGGCCGTCTGGTAGAACCGCCCGCCGCGCAGCTCCCGGTCCAGCAGCACGGCCAGGAACATGCCGAAGGCCCCGACCACGACCAGCACGGCGAGGGCGATCAGGTTGTGCTGCAGCGCCGGGTAGAACGGCGGGTAGATGGTGAAGATGTTGCGGTAGTTGGTCAGGCCGATCCACTCGATGGTGTCGATCCCGCCGATGCCCTCCCAGCGGGTGAAGCCGAGCAGCACCGAGGTCAGGGCCGGCAGCCAGATGAGCGCCACGACCAGCAGCGTCGGGACCGCCACCATGACGGCGACGACGACGCGGTCGCTGGTCCGCATCCGCACGCGTCGGCGGCGACGTGCAGGTGCGCCCTCGAGGGTGTCGCCGCGGACCTGCTCCGGCGGGACGGGCGTGGTCGTGGTCACCGGTGCCTCCTGCTCGCTCGCCGCCCGGTCATCCGGTGAAGATCGACTGCTTCTGCTGCTCCAGGCTCTTGGTCACGCCGTCGATGTCGTCGGGGGTCTTGAGGAAGGCCTGGAAGGCCGGGATGACGACGGTGGAGGCGAAGTCGGGCCGGGTGTCGCGGTCGAGGAACTGGGCGATGTTCTTCTGCTGGCTGACGACCTCGGCCGACTTCTTCTGCAGCGCGGTGTAGACGCTGGTGTCGGCGTTGTCGTTGGCCGAGATGAACGGCAGCTTCGTCTCCGCGACCGCGGCAGCCAGGGCGTCGGGCGAGGCCAGGTACTTCAGGAACGCCTTGGCGCTCGCCTCGTTCTTCGGGTTGGCGGACATGCAGTGGCCGTCGATGGGGGCGTCCATGGCGTCGGCGCCGATCGCCGGGTCGATCTCGGGGAAGGTGAAGAAGTCGAGGTCGTCGCGCTCGCCCTCGGGGAACTGCTCGTTCATGAAGGTGCCGAGCAGGAACATCCCCGACTTCTTCTGCTGCAGCGACTGGGCCGCCTCCTGCCAGGTGCGGCCCAGGGCGTCGGGCTGGTGGTAGGGCAGCAGCGAGCGCCAGGTGTCGAAGACCCGCTTGACCTCCGGGGAGTCCCAGGCCTGGTTGCCGGCCATCAGGTCGATGTGGAACTGGTAGCCGTTGACCCGGAGGTTGAGCGCGTCGAACGTGCCCATCGCCGGCCAACCCTCCTTGTCCGCGAAGGCGAAGGGCACCAGGTCGTCGGACTGCATCTGCTTGGCCAGGGCGACCAGCTCGTCGAGCGTGCTGGGCGGGGTGTAGCCGCGCTGCTCCCAGACCGACTTGCGGTAGAAGATCGCCCACGGGTAGTAGGAGACCGGCACGAAGTACTGCTTGCCGTCGTCGCCGGTGGAGGCGGTCTTGAACGAGTCCGGCACCCCGTCCAGCGGCCAGACGTCGCTGATGTCGCCGATCAGCCCGCGCGAGGCGAAGAACTTCATCCGGTACCCGGCGAACCAGCTGAAGACGTCGTCCGGGCTGCCCTGCAGGTAGTTGTTGATGTTCTCCTGGAAGGTGTCGTGGTCGACGGCGTTGATCTTGACCTCGCTGCCGGTCTTCGCCGTGAAGTCGGCCGCCTCCGCCTCGTACTGCTCGGCGAAGGTCGTGCCGCTCTCGTTGGTGCCCCAGGTGACGGTGCCGCCGGCGCTCGCCCCGCCGTCGGCGGACCCTCCGCTGCTCTCCTCCCCGCCGCACCCGGCGAGCAGGCCGCCCGAACCCAGGGCGGCGCCGCCGGCCACCGCGGCGCGCAGCAGGGTCCGGCGGTGGACGGCCAGCCCGGCCACCGAGGGCGGCACGAGGCGGGCGAGGTGGTCGGCTTCGGTCTCGGGGTGCGTCATCGTCACTCCTCGGTGTGGGGGTCTGCGCTGACGTTACCTCCGCCCGGACGTGCTGCGCAGGAGGCCCTGACCCTCCACCTGGACGGGGCTCCGAGAGCGGTCAGCCGTAGAGCTTGGCCGCGTAGGCGGGGCCGTAGTAGGCGGCCAGGGTCTCCAACGACTCCTCCGGGGCCTCCAGGGTGCGGGCGATCACCGGCCGCGGGGGCACCGGGTCGGCCCAGCTCCCCGGCTCCCACAGCTGCGACCGCAGGAACGCCTTGGAGCAGTGGTGGAAGACCTCCTCCACCTCCACCACCAGCGCGACCAGCGGCCGGTGGCCCTTGACCACCATCGCGTCGAAGAACGGTGCGTCGGAGACCAGCCGGGCCCGCCCGTTGACCCGCAGCGTGTCGCCGCGGCCGGGGATCAGGAAGATCAGCCCGACGTGCGGGTTGGCCAGCACGTTGCGGAAGCCGTCGACGCGACGGTTGCCGGGCCGCTCGGCGAGGGCCAGCGTGCGGTCGTCGAGGACGTGCACGAGGTCGCCCGCCGGGTCCCCCTTGGGCGACACGTCGCACCGGCCATCGGCGTCGGCGGTGGCCAGCAGGCAGAACGGGGAGGCGGCCAACCACTGCCGGTCCAGGTCGTGCAGGGCGCTGCGGACCTTGTTCCGCGCCCGCTCGTTCGGCTCCCCCACCAGCTCGGTCAGCGCGTCCACGGTGGTGATCTCCGACGAGGTCATGACGCCCACCCTAGGCAGCGCCGCCGGTGATCGCCCGTGGATTGTGGGCGCACGACAGGGTCAGGACCTCCCCGGCTCGTCGTCCTCCCGCAATCCCCAGCGAGCGGTCAGCCGGGCCCGGGTGGCCGGCGCGTGCAGGGAGCCGGCGACCAGGCCCTGCCAGGCGCGGAGCCGGCGCGCCTCCCAGGTCCGACCCAGCACGGCATCAGCCGAGGCGATGATCCGTGCCCCGCGGGTCAGCACCTCGGCAGCGGCGTACCCGCACCGCTGCCAGCCGGCCTCCACCAGACGGCGTTCGCGGTCCAGGTCTCGCCGGTGCTGGCTGAGTTCCCGGTGCACTTCGCCGTCGTACTCGTGGATCCGCCGCGTGCCCACCAGCCAGAGGTCGGCCCGTGCGACGAACCCTCCGTGGTCGTCGCGCACCACGTGCTGGGGCACGACCCCGACCTCCGCCGCCCCGTGGAGGACGCGCAGCACCGACTCCCAGGGCGACTCGGCCCGAGGATCGAGCAGCGGCAGCACCGCCCGCAGGGCTGGCGCACCGTTGCGTCGCCCGCTCGCGACATCGGCGAGGGCGTCTCGGGTGCAGTGCCCCAGCCGCAGGGCGGAATCCGCCAGCGGGACCAGGTCCAGCGGCCCGAGGTCGCGCGCCAGCGCCAGCAGCGTGTCGGCCGCCGACGCGACCGGCAGCCCTGCCACCATCTCGGCCACGGGGGCCGTCCGGAGGCGGGCGATGCGGATCCCCGCCCTCTCCGGGTAGCGGGCGCCGAGCGGCACCGCGGTGAAGACGGGATGAGGCACCCGCCGGGGCTGCCACCAGCCGCGGACGGCCGCCGCCGTCAGGTGCGTGAACACCGCCGAGGCCGGCAGCACCGCGGTGAGCGCCCCGAGCCGGTCGACCTGCTCCAGGGGCTCGGCCGAGCGGACGTGCAGACCCTGGGCGACGCGCTGGTACCCCACGCGCCTCGGGTGCCCCCGCACGATCTCCACCCAGCCAGGCTGGCGCCCTCGACGGTGCCTGGTTCGGCAGAGCCGAGCCCTGTGCACGACCACTCCGACCCGGCGCTGCCTGTGCGCGGTGCCGATTGCGGGAGGACGACAGGCCCAGCGTGGGTCAGAGCTGTCGTCTGCCCGCAATCACGAGGCCACTGGTACCGCTCAGCCGCGCACCGCGGCCACGGCCTGGTCGTACAGCTCCACCGGGTCGGCCTCGCCGTCGCGGAGGGTCCAGACCTCCAGCGCGGTGTCGAGGCAGCCGAGCGCGGCGCTGACCAGGGCGCGAGCCCGAGGATCCGGCGCCGCGCCGGCGTCCACGCCGAGCCGCTGCTCGAGGAGCGGGACGAGCAGCCCCTGCCACTGGAGGTGCTTCTCCAGGTGCCGGGCCCGGAGCGAGGACGACGTGAGCATCAGCCGCATCACCGTCAGCCGGCGCTCGGGGGAGGGCCCGTGAGCGGCCATCGCCAGGAAGGCGGCCCGGAGCGCCGACCACGGATCCTCCTCGGCAGGCCGCGCGGCCAGCGCGTCGCGCAGCGTGCGTCCCACCGCGACCAGGTCGCCCAGGACGATGTCCTCCTTGGTGCCGAAGTAGCGGAAGAAGGACCGCCGCGAGATGCCGACCTCAGCCACGATCTGGTCGATCGTCGTGGCGTCGAAGCCCTGCTCGGTGAACAGTCGCAGCGCGGTGCGCTCGATCTCCTCGCGCGCCGCCTGCCGACTGCGGTCCCACAGCCGAGGGACAGCTCCGGTCTCCGCCATGCCGGCCACCTTAACGGCACCGCGCCCGAAGGACCAGGTTGGCACCGAGTGCCACGCCGACGTACGGTGGCTCCACCACGCCAGCACCGACCACGAGGAGCACCCATGGGTCCCGTCGACTACCGCGGAGGCACGACCATCGTCACCGGCGCCAGCTCGGGGATCGGCGCGGCCTTCGCGCGCCGGCTCGCCGCCCGCGGCTCGCACCTCGTCCTCGTCGCCCGCCGTCGCGACCGGCTGGAACAGCTGGCCGCGGAGCTCACCGCCCAGCACGGCGTCCAGGTCACCGTCGTCCCGCTCGACCTCGCCCGACCGGACGCGGGTCGGACGCTCGCGGGCGAGCTGGAGCAGCGCGGGGTCCGGCCCACCAGCCTGGTCAACAACGCCGGGTTCGGGACGTGGGGCCCGTTCCACGAGGAGGACCAGGAGCGCCTGCAGGAGGAGATCGCGGTCGACGTCGCCGCCCTGGTCGACCTCTCCCGCGCGTTCATCGCACCGCTCCGGGCCGCGGGCACGGGAGTGCTGGTCAACGTGGCCAGCGTCGCCGGGTACGGCGGCATCCCCGGCATGGCGACCTACTCCGCGGCCAAGGCCTTCGTGCTCACCTTCACCGAAGCGCTCTGGGCGGAGAGCCGTGGCACCGGGCTCCGGGTGCTGTCGCTGTCCCCCGGGGCCACCGAGACGGAGTTCTTCGACGTGATCGGCACCGACGCCGCCGACGGCGGCACCCGACGAGAGACCCCGCTGCAGGTGGTCGACGCCGCGCTGGCCGTGCTCGACCGCCGTGACCCGCCGCCCAGCTTCGTGTCGGGTCGCGCCAACCGCGTGCTGGCCACGGCCGGCCGGCTGGTGAGCCGTCGGCTCCGCGTGCTCGGCGCGGCGCGGGTGGCGCAGCGCGCCGCCTGACCGCCGCCGCGCGGGCCGACCTCAGCCCAGGCCGGAGGTGACCGCGGCGATCGGCAGCAGGGTCTTACCGGTGGGGCCGATCTGGATCGAGGTGTCGAGCTGGGGGCAGACGCCGCAGTCGAAGCAGGGCGTCCAGCGGCAGTCCTCGACCTCGACCTCGTCGAGGGCGTCCTGCCAGTCCTCCCACAGCCAGTCCCGGTCCAGCCCGGAGTCCAGGTGGTCCCAGGGCAGCACCTCGGCGTAGTCGCGCTCCCGGGTGGTGTACCAGGCCACGTCGACCCCGTAGGGCTCGAGGGCCTCCGCAGCGCAGCGCATCCAGCGCTCGTAGGAGAAGTGCTCGCTCCAGCCGTCGAACCGGCCGCCGTCGCGCCAGACGGCCTCGATGACCCGGCCGATGCGGCGGTCGCCGCGGCTGAGCAGGCCCTCGACGATGCCGGGCTTGCCGTCGTGGTAGCGGAAGCCGATGGCCTTGGCGTACTGCTTGTCCCGCTGCACGGCGTGCCGGAGCTTGGCCAGCCGGCTGTCCACCACGTCGGCGTCGCACTGCGCGGCCCACTGGAACGGGGTGTGCGGCTTGGGCACGAACCCGCCGATGGAGACCGTGCAGCGGATGTCGCGCCGGCCGCTGACCTGGCGTCCGGTGTCGATCACCCGCTTGGTGAGGTCGGCGATGGCCAGCACGTCCTCGTCGGTCTCGGTCGGCAGGCCGCACATGAAGTAGAGCTTCACCTGCCGCCAGCCGTTCGCGTAGGCGGCGGCGACGGTGCGGATCAGGTCGTCGTCGGTGACCATCTTGTTGATCACCTGGCGCAGCCGCTGCGACCCGCCCTCGGGCGCGAACGTCAGGCCCGAGCGTCGGCCGTTGCGGCTCAGCTCGTTGGCCAGGTCGATGTTGAAGGCGTCGACGCGGGTGCTGGGCAGTGACAGGGAGACGTTGGTGCCGTCGTAGCGGTCGGCCAGCTGCTTGGTCACCTCGCCGATCTCGGAGTGGTCGGCGCTGGAGAGGCTGAGCAGCCCCACCTCCTCCAGCCCGGTGGCCTCGATGCCGCCCTGCACCATGGCGCCGATGGTCTCGATGCTGCGCTCCCGTACGGGCCGGGTGATCATCCCGGCCTGGCAGAACCGGCAGCCGCGGGTGCAGCCCCGGAAGATCTCCACCGAGTAGCGCTCGTGCACGGTCTCGGCCAGCGGCACCAGCGGCTTCTTCGGGTACGGCCAGGCGTCCAGGTCCATCAGGGTGTGCTTGGTGACCCGGAACGGGACGCCGCTGCGGTTCGGCGCCACCCGCTGGATCCGGCCGTCGGGCAGGAAGTCGACGTCGTAGAACTTGGGGACGTAGACGGCACCGCCGGCGGCGAGCCGCATCAGCAGCCCGTCCCGGCCGCCGGGCCGGCCCTCGGCCTTCCACTCCCGGACGACCTCGGAGATCTTGAGCGCGATCTCCTCGCCGTCGCCCAGCACGGCCGCGTCGATGAAGTCCACGATCGGCTCGGGGTTGAAGGCGGCGTGCCCGCCGGCCAGCACGATCGGGTCGTGCTCCCGGCGGTCGACGGCGTGCAGCGGGATGCCCGCCAGGTCGAGCGCGGTCAGCATGTTGGTGTAGCCGAGCTCGGTGGCGAAGCTGAGGCCGAAGATGTCGAAGGCGCCGACGGCGCGGTGGCTGTCCAGGGTGAACTGCGGCACCTGGTGCTCGCGCATCAGCGCCTCCAGGTCCGCCCACACCGCGTAGGTGCGCTCGGCCAGGATCCAGTCCCGCTCGTTGAGGACCTCGTAGAGGATCGCCACGCCCTGGTTGGGCAGCCCGACCTCGTAGGCGTCGGGGTAGGACAGGCACCAGCGCACCTCGGTGGCACCCCAGTCCTTGCTGACGCTGTTGAGCTCGCCGCCCACGTACTGGATCGGCTTGCTGACCCGGGCCAGCAGCGGCTCGAGCCGGGGGAACAGGGACTCCGGGGCGGGGTCGACCGGGACGGGAGCAGTCATGGTGCGACCCAGGCTAACGGCCATCGACGCGGTCCTCGCTCCCCTCCTCGGGTGCCGGCCCCAGGGTGAAGCCGGCCTCCGCCAGGTCCTCGGCCAGGTCGTCGCGCTGGAGCAGGTCGCGGCGCACCTGGTTGCTGCGGTAGACGGTCCGGCTGACCAGGTGGGCCGCGACCGGGGCCGTGGTCAGCTGCAGACCGGCGATCAGCACCACGGTGCCGAAGGCGGCCCAGCTGCGCAGCGACAGCTCGACCCCGGTGGCGACCAGGATCAGCCCGAGGGTCTGCGGCTTGGTGGCCGCGTGCATCCGGCTGAGCACGTCGGGGAACCGGGCCAGGCCGACGGCGGCAGCCAGGCAGAGGAACGCGCCGAGCAGCACGAAGGCGGCGCCCAGGACGTCGAGGACGGCGGTCACGGGTCCTCCCGCGCGTCGGACTGCGACGACCGGGCCGCGACCGTGGGGGGCTGGCTCTCGACGTCCCAGCGGGTCGCCTTGTCCCGGTCGGCCACGAAGCGGGCGATGCTCACCGCGCCGGCGAACCCCAGCAGGGAGAGCACGAGCATCACCGGCAGCGTGGTGCTGTGGTCGTTGAGGATGGCCTCGAGGGCCAGCGCGGCGATCACGACGGCGATCAGCACGTCGGCGGCCACCACGCGGTCGAGGCTGCTGGGACCCCGCGACATCCGGACGACCGTCAGCACGGCCGCCACGGCGAGCATCAGGGCGCTGGCCATGGCCATGACCATCACCACCATGTCGACCATCAGGACCTCTCTCCCTCGTGCTCGGGACCGGGCTGCGGCTCGCCCGCGTCCAGCGCCGCGATCTCAGCGGCCGAGCCGAAGGTCCGCAGCACGCGGGCCTCGGCGTCGAGCACCGCCTGGACCGCGTCGTCGTCGGCCGCCCCGAGCACGTGCAGGTACAGGGTGCTGGTCGCCCGGTGCACCTCGAGGGCGATCGTGCCGGGAACCAGCGAGACCAGCTCGGCGGTCTGGGTGAGGTAGAGGTCGGACCGGCTGCGCAGCTGCACGCGCACGATCGAGCTGCGGGGCACGGTGCCGAACCGGAAGGCCAGGGCGACCACGCCGAGACTGGCCCGGAAGGCGTCGGCCAGCAGCCGCGCGACCAGCCGCACCCCCTGGACCGGCCGGAAGCGGCCGTGCAGGTCGATCGGCGGCAGCGGGAAGACCAGGCCGACCAGCACGGCCAGCAGCAGCCCGGTGAGGACCACGAACAGCGAGACCTGGTCCCACAGCAGCACCCAGACCAGGGTCAGCACGACCACGGCGGTCCGGTTGACCCGGCGCCGCGGACGGGGCTCGGCCAGCGGACGGGCCGCGACCGGCTGCTCGGCGCTCACCGGATCCCCTCGGGCAGCACGGCGCGGACGTAGGCGACACCCTCGACGATGTCGCCGGCCGACCGCTCCGCGTAGCCGTAGAGCGGACCGGCGACGGCGGTGAGACCGACCCCGAGCAGCACCAGCACGATCGCTGCGGCGACCATGGGCCGCGGCAGGCGCGTCCGCTGCGCCTGCTTGGTGGTGCCGGGCGCCACGGCGCCACCGCTGTCCTCCTCGCCGACCACCAGCTCGAGGGGGTCGGGCTCCGCGCTGCGCGGGCGCCAGAAGGCCCGGTTCCAGACCTTGGCCATGGCGTAGAGGGTGAGCAGGCTGGTGACGACCGAGCCGCCCACCAGCAGGTAGGGCAGGAAGCCGCCCTGCTGCACCCCGGCCTCCAGCAGCCCGACCTTGCCGACGAACCCGGACAGCGGCGGGATCCCGGCCAGGTTCATCGCCGGCACGAAGAACAGGACGCCGAGCACCGGCGACGCCGCGGCCAGACCGCCCAGACGGTTCAGCGAGGTGCTGCCGCCCCGGGTCTCGATCAGGCCGGTGACCAGGAACAACGTGGTCTGGATGGTGATGTGGTGCGCTGTGTAGAAGATCGCGCCGGCGTAGCCCGAGACGCTGGCCAGGCCGATCCCGAACACCATGTAGCCGATGTGGCTGACCAGGGTGAAGGAGAGCATCCGCTTGATCTCGGACTGGGCGATGGCGCCCAGGATGCCGACCACCATGGTGGCCAGGGCTGCCCACAGCAGCAGACCGCTCAGGGGGTTGTCGGGGAACAGCACGGTCTGGGTCCGGATGATCGCGTAGACGCCGACCTTGGTCAGCAGACCGGCGAAGACGGCGGTCACCGGCGCCGGCGCGGTCGGGTAGGAGTCGGGCAGCCAGGCCGACATCGGGAAGACGGCGGCCTTGATGGCGAAGACGGTGAGCAGCAGCAGCTGGAGCACCAGCTGGATGCCGTCGGGCAGATCGGGCAGCCGGAGCGCCAGCTGGGCGAGGTTGACGGTGCCGGTCGCGGCGTAGACGGCCGCGATGGCGGTGAGGAAGAGCAGCGAGGACAGCAGGCTCACCACGACGTAGGTGCTGCCGGCCCGGACCCGCTCGCCGGTGCCGCCCAGGGTCAGCAGCACGTACGAGGCGACCAGCAGCATCTCGAAGCCGACGAACAGGTTGAACAGGTCGCCGGCCAGGAAGGCGTTGGAGACGCCGGCGGAGAGCACCAGCAGCGTCGGGTGGAAGATCGAGACCGGGGTCTCGCGCTTGCGCTCCTCCTCGTCGGCGCCCATGGAGAACAGCAGCACCATGAGCGTGACCACCGAGCTGACCACGAGCATCAACGCGGACAGCCGGTCCGCGACCAGGGCGATGCCCAGCGGCTGGGGCCAGTCACCCACCCAGAGCACGATCGGGCCGACGCGGTCGGTGAGGTACATCAGCGTGCCGGAGACCGCCACGACGGCCACCATCACGGCGGTGGAGACGAACCGTTGGGCGCGGGGGCGGCGGTTGAGGGCCAGGGCCAGGCCCGCGCCGAGGATCGGCAGCAGCACCGGCAGGGGCACCAGGTTGTTCATCGGGTCCCCCCTGCGGGCTGGTGCGGGTC
Organism: Microlunatus lacustris; assembly: GCA_039527025.1. Taxonomy (GTDB): domain Bacteria; phylum Actinomycetota; class Actinomycetes; order Propionibacteriales; family Propionibacteriaceae; genus Microlunatus; species Microlunatus lacustris. Next base: position 136,356 of record BAAAJN010000005.1, on the reverse strand, counting down.
TGGTCGCTGCGGCGCGCCCGGGAGGTCGGCGGCAGCATCCGGCTCGGCCGGGGGGTTCGCCTCCGTGTCCTCGCCGTGACCCACCTCGGCGGCGTCGTCGGTCTCCGGATCGGGCACGGAGACCCGCTCGCCCTCCTCGTCGCCGGTGCCCCGGCCGACCTCGTCAGGATGGCCCTCGACGTCCTCGTCGTAGGAGTCCGAGGCGAGGTCGGCCTCGGCGAGCCGGCGGATCGCGCGGTCCTCGACGTCGTCGGCGACCTCGTCGTGGCCGTTGATCTGGAAGCTGCGGTAGGCCAGGGCCAGCAGGAAGGCCGTGATGCCGAGGGTGATGACGATGGCGGTGAGCACCAGGGCCTGGGGCAGCGGGTCGCTCATCTCCGCGGGCTCGGTGACGCCGATGATCGGGGCACCGCCAGCTGCGCCGCTGGCCACCAGGAACATCACGTTGACCCCGTTCGAGGCCAGCAGCACGCCGACGAGGATGCGGGTCAGCGAGCGTTCGAGCAGCAGGTAGACGCCGGCGGCGACCAGGACGCCGGAGATCACCACGAGGGTCAGGTTCGGGCTCATCATCGGCCTTCCTGACTGGCGAGGGCGGGCGCGGGTCGCCCCGTCGCCCCGGCGCCCCCGGGGGCCGGGGCACGGTCCTCGGCCTCGTGCTGGTCGATGCCGGATCCGAGGCTGCGCGCCAGATCCAGCATCACCCCGATGACGACGAGGTAGACCCCGATGTCGAAGAACACGGAGGTGACCAGGTGCGGTGAGCCGAGCAGCTGCAGCGGGCCGAGCGGGGTGACCACCTCGGCGAGCCGGCCGAAGTCGACGGTGATGTCGTAGGACTGCAGGATGCGGCCGCCGAAGGGCAGCGGGCCCAGCGCGCTGATCCCGGCCAGCACCAGCCCGGCGCCCAGGACGCGGCCGGCGTCGACCGGCGCGGCCTCGTCGAGCTCACGGCTGCCGGCGGCGAGGTAGCGGATGACCAGGGCCATGCCGGCGACCAGGCCGCCGGCGAAGCCGCCGCCCGGGGCGTTGTGGCCGGCGATCAGCAGGTAGACCGAGACCACGATCATCACCGGGAACAGCACCCGGGTGACCACCTCGAAGACGATGGAGCGGCGCAGCGGTGACAGCGTCTCGCCGCCGCGCAGCCAGGTCGTCCGGCCCGCGGTCCCGGAGTCGGCGGTGACGACCGGTCGGGTGGGCAGCGCGGAGTAGCGGCTGCGCAGGAAGATCAGGCTCGCCACGCCGGTCGCGGCCACCACCAGCACGGCGATCTCGCCGAGGGTGTCCCAGGCCCGGATGTCGACCAGGGTGATGTTGACGATGTTGTAGCCGTAGCCGAACGTGTAGGCCGCGTCGGGGAAGGCCGCCGAGACCGGCAGCGCCGTCCGCGCACCGGCGGCCACCAGCCCGACCAGCGACACCACCGCACCGGCGGCGACGGCGACGACCAGCCGCCACCACCGGCTGGCCTGCAGCGGACGGCTGGTGAAGTACTTCGGCAGCTTGCGGAGCACCAGCGCGAACACGACCAGGGTGACCGTCTCCACCAGGGTCTGGGTGAGGGCGAGGTCCGGGGCACCGTGCAGCAGGAACAGCACCGCCATCCCGTAGCCGGTGACGCTGGCCAGCATCACCGCCCGCAGCCGGCCGCGCGAGGTGGCGGTCAGGAAGGCCGCGACGACCATGATCGCGCCGACCAGCAGCTGGGCCGGGGTGTCGAACGCCCGGACGCCGTCGGGCCAGTCCCCCAGCACCAGCAGCGCGCCGCCCGGCAGGACGATCACCACGACGAGGATGGCCCCCAGGTAGAGGGGCAGGGAGCCGCGCTGGGTGACCGCGGTGACCTCGACGGCCAGCCGGTCCACCCCGCGCATGGTCTTCTGGTAGGCCTCCTCGGCCTCCAGCACCGCGGGGAAGGTCGACTGCGCCCGGGCGATCAGGTGCCGCTGCCAGAACAGCAGCACGCCGCCCCCCAGGGCCAGCACCGACATCAGCAGCGGGGCGCTGAAGCCGTGCCACAGCGCGATGCCGTGGCTCTCCTCCCCGACCGAGAACTGCTCGACGTAGCCGCCGAACGCCTCGGTCATCCGGTGCCCGGTGAAGCCGCCGACCAGGCTGAGCGCGGCCAGCAGCACGGGCGCGGCGGCGAAGCCCCAGGGCACCGGGTGGTGCGGGCGCACGTCCTCGTCGGCGCCCTCGGGGTCGACGTAGACCTGCTTGGCCGAGGTGGCGAACGCGCCCCACCAGAAGCGCAGCGTGTAGGCCGTGGTGAGCGCCGAGCCGAGGGTCAGCGCGACGGCCAGCAGGACGGCGGGCAGCACCGGGGACCCGGTGCCGTCGCCGTCGGCGACCAGGTAGGTGACGGCCTCGAAGCCGGCCTCCTTGGCCACGAACCCCAGGGTCGGCGGGACCGCGGCCATCGAGGCGCCGGCGACGGCCGCGGCGACCGCGACCACCGGCATGGCCCGGCCCACGCCAGCGAGCTTGCGCAGGTCGCGGGTGCCGGCGCTGTGGTCGACGATGCCGACGACGAGGAACAACGTCGCCTTGAACAGGGCGTGGGAGACCAGCAGGGCCAGCCCGCCCAGCGCGGCGGCCCGGGTGCCGATGCCCATCAGCACCACGAGGAAGCCGAGCTGGCTGACGGTCCCGTAGGCCAGCAGCACCTTGATGTCGTACTGCCGCAGAGCGCGCCAGCCGCCGAGCAGCATGGTGGCCGCCCCGAGGGTGAGCAGGACGGGCCGCCAGGCCGGCGTGCCGGCGAACACCGGGGCCAGCACGGCGACCAGGTAGACGCCGGCCTTGACCATGGCTGCGGCGTGCAGGTAGGCGCTGACCGGGGTGGGCGCGGCCATCGCGCCCGGCAACCAGAAGTGGAACGGCACCAGGGCCGACTTGGAGAGCGCGCCGACCAGCAGCAGCAGGACCGCCACCACGACCAGCGGCGAGTCCACGCCCGACGCGGCCGCGCCCTCGAGCACCCGGGACAGGCTGAAGCTGTCGTAGCGGACGGCGAGCAGCACGACCCCCACCAGCATGGACAGGCCGCCGAAGGTGGTGACGATGAGCGCGGTGAGGGCCGCCCGCCGGTTGGCCGCGAAGGCCGGGTTGTGCCCCACCAGCAGGTAGGAGAAGACGGTGGTGAGCTCCCAGAAGACGTAGAGCGCGATCAGGTCGTCGGAGGTGACCAGCCCCATCATGGCGCCGGCGAAGGCGACCAGCACCGCGCCGGTGCGAGCCGGCGGGGTCTCGTCACCGAAGTACCAGCGGCAGTAGAACAGCACCAGCGCACCGATCCCGCTGACCACCAGCATCAGCACCCACTGCAGCAGCCCCAGCCGGAACGAGACGTCGATGCCCAGGGCCGGGATCCAGCGGAAACCCTCGGTCAGCACCTCCCCGGCCAGCACGGCCGGGCCCTGCGCCACCGTCCAGACGAAGGCGGCGAGGGGGGCCAGCGCGAGCACGAAGAACGCCCGACAGCGCAGCCGGCGGAGCAGCGTCGGGGCGATCACGCCCACGACGAAGTGCACGGCGATGAGGAGGGTCACGGAGGGCCTTCCGTCGTCGGGGGCGGGCGTCGGGGGTCGAATCCTAGCCGGTCCGGGTGAGGTCCCCCTCCTGGTCAGCGGCCGTGGACGCTCGCCAGCACGGCCGTGGCCGTCCGCCGACCTGAGACCAGGGCGCCCTGGATGGAGGCCGTGTCCCGGTGGTCACCGGCCAGGTGGACCCCCGACGGAGCCGTGACCGGTCGGCGGACCGCCAGCGGCGGCCGCTGCTCCGGGAGAGCACCCGGGACCACCGAGGTGGCCACCAGCTCCCAGCGGGCGGCGTCGACGCCGTAGATGAGCCCGGCGTGCTCCCGGGCCGCCCGCTCGGCGGCGACCGACCCGTCGGCCCCGAGCACGGTGCTGGCCACCAGCGGGCGCCCGTCCGGCGCGTAGCGCGGAGCCACGTTGGTCATCACCGCAGTGTTCAGCACCGGCCCTCGACGCTCGGCGTCCAGGTGCAGCAGGCGGGCGTCGGTGGGCGGCTCCGGAGCGGTGTGCCAGAAGGTGGTCAGCGCCTTCATCCGCGGCGCGGGCACGCCGGTCAACTCCTCGGCCGTCGGCGGGTCGGTCGCCACCACCACGGCTCGGGCGCGGACGCTGCCCTCGTCGGTCCGCACGCCGTGCGCGTCGACGCCCCGGACGGCGACCCCCAGCCGGACGACACCGGCCGGCAACCGCGCCGCCATCGCCTCCGGCAACCGGCCCACCCCGAGCGCCGGCACGGCGGGCGAGCCCAGGACGAAGGAGCGGAGCAGGAGGGCGACGAAGTTGGCCGACGTCGAGCCGTCCCGCTCGGCCAGCACCCCGGCGAGGAATGGCTCCACCACGCCGGTGCGGAGCGGCCCGGTGACCCGCGCCCGGTCGAGGGACTCCGTCAGCGTCCGGTCCGCCCGGCTGATCAGCCACCGCACCGGCAGCAGCGAGCTGGCCGCCCAGCGGGCGAAGAGCACCTTGTCCAGCAGGCTCCCCAGCGGCGCGGTGAGGGTCTTCGCGGTCAGCCCGGGCTCTCGCCGCGGGTCGGCCAGCACCGCGTGCCCGTCCCGGGTGGCCGCGACCACGCCGGCGCGGAAGGGACGCAGGTCCAGCTCGGCCAGGTCGACCACCCGCCGCAGCGCCGGGTAGGCGGGGTTGACCAGCTGGAAGCCCCGGTCGCAGCGGAAGCCGTCGACGACGTCGGTGCGCACCCGGCCGCCCACCCCGTCGGAGGCCTCCAGCACCACGACCTCGACACCCGCCGCCGCGAGCCGCTGGGCGCACGCCAGGCCGGCCAGCCCGGCCCCGACCACGACGACCGGGTCGGCCGTGCTCACCGTGGGCTCCCCGCTCCCGCCGTCAGCCGAGCTCGGGGAACCAGAGGGCGATCTCGCGGGCCGCGGACTCCGGGGAGTCCGAGCCGTGCACCAGGTTCTCGCGGTTGGACAGCGAGTAGTCGCCCCGGATGGTGCCCGGAGCGGCCTTGCGGCCGTCGGTGGCCCCGTTCAGGGCCCGGACGACCTCGATCGCCTCGTCGCCCTCCAGCACCAGGGCGACCGAGGGCCCGGAGGTGATGAAACGGCGCAGCGGCGGGTAGAACGGCCGGTCGAGGTGCTCGGCGTAGTGCTCGTCGGCGAGCTCCTCGCTGACCTGGCGCAACGAGAGGGCGACCACGCTCAGCCCCTTGCTCTCGAAGCGGCTGAGCACGGCCCCGACGAGCCCGCGGCGGACCGCGTCCGGCTTGATCAGGACGAGGGAGCGCTGGGTGGGGACCTCGGCGGCGGCAGTCATGGCCAGCACCCTAGCCGGACCAGCCGCCCTCCCCGGCCTCCCGGAGGTCGCGCACCCCGGCCGACGCCGCCGGACCACCCTCCCGCCGCGCTGCCCCGTTCCAGGGGGACCCCACCTCACACCCCGGGCGCCGCCACTGCGCCGGCTGCACGGGGTGTGGGGCCGGCGCCTCGGGTGTGAAGTGCCCCCCGGGGGGAGCCGGGAGGACGGCAGGGACAGGGACGACGCGGCGTCAGGCGGTGCGGGGCGGGCCCTGCTCGTCCAGCCGCTTGCCGAGCATGAAGGTCACCACCCACAGGGCGAGGAACAGGAAGCCGACGACGAACATCGCCGGGGTCAGCAGGCCGAGGGTGAAGCCGACCACCTGGGTGAGCCAGCCCAGCGGGTAGCCGGCCGGCCGGCGCATCAGGCCCGCCGCGACGAGGGCCAGCAGCGCGGCACCCCCGCCGGCGAGCGCGGCCGTCAGCGCGGGCACGTCGGAGATGAGGATCATCACCGGGATGGCCAGCCCGAAGAGGATGACCTCGAAGACGAGCACCGACAGCAGCACCACCCGCATCGGGTTCTTCGGGCTGAGGTTCACCGGGAGCCCGCCCCGGGCAGGAAGCCGTCGTACGGGTCCACGCCCTCGTCGTCGTCGGAGTCCGGGTCGTCGGCGGCGTCCCAGTCGTCGTCGCGGTCCTCGGTGGGCGCCCTCGCCTCGGCGGGCTCGTCGGTGACCAGCAGGCCGCGAGCCTCCCCCACCAGCACCACCGAGCCGGTGACGACGACGCCGGGCGTGCCGGCACCCTCCGCCTCGGCGCGGCCGACGGCCACCTCGAGGGCGTCGTCGAGGCGGGCCGCGACGGTGACCCGCTCGGCCCCGAACACCTCGGCGGCCAGCTCGCCCAGCTCCTCGGCCGGCATCCCGCGGCTGGTCGAGGAGACGCTGGTGACCACCACCTCGTTCATCACCTCTTCGAAGACCTCGAGCAGGCCGCGGGCGTCCTTGTCGGCCATCACCGCGACCACCCCGACGAGGGGGTTGAAGGCGAATGACTCGGTGAGCGCCGCCGCCGTGGCGCGGGCCCCGTGCGGGTTGTGGGCGGCGTCCAGCACGACGGCCGGACCGCGGCGCACCACCTCCAGCCGGCCGGGGAACACGACCTGCGCGAACCCTTCGCGGACCACGTCGGGGTTGACGGCCTTGAGGCCGAGGAACGCCTCGACCGCGGCCAGGGCCTGCGCGGCGTTGGCCGCCTGGTGGGCGCCGTGCAGCGGCAGGAAGACGTCCTCGACCGGGCCCTCGGCGCCGTTCAACCGGACCAGCTGGCCGCCGACGGCGAGCTGGCGGCCGAGGACGCCGAAGTCGAGGCCCTCGCGCTGGGCGATGGCGCCGACCTCGGCACAGCGGGCCAGCAGGACCTGGGCAGCCTCCAAGGACTGCCCGGCCAGGATGGCCTGGGCGCCCGGCTTGATGATGCCGGCCTTCTCGGCGGCGATCTCGGCCAGTGTCTCGCCCAGCAGGTGGGTGTGGTCCAGGTCGATCGGGGTGATCACGGCGACGTCGCCGTCGGCCACGTTGGTCGCGTCCCAGGTGCCGCCCAGGCCCACCTCGAGCACGGCCACGTCGACCGGGGCGTCGGCGAACGCCGCGAAGGCCATGCAGGTGATGATCTCGAAGAACGTCATCGCCACGCCGTCGAGCTCCTGCGCGTCGACCAGCGCCACCAGCGGCTCGATCTCGCGCCACACGTCGTCGAAGCGCTCGTCGGAGATGGGCTCGCCGTCGATGGTGATCCGCTCGTTGACCGCGGTCACGTGCGGGCTGGTGAAGCGGCCGGTGCGCAGGCCGGTGGCCCGCAGCAGCGACTCGATCATCGCCGAGGTGCTGCCCTTGCCGTTGGTGCCGGTGACGTGGATGACGCGGAAGGCGTGCTGGGGGTCACCGAGCAGCCCGGTCAGCGCCTGCACGCGGGCCAGGCTGGGCGCGACGCGGTGCTCGGGCCAGCGGCTGCTGAGGGCCGCGACGATCTCGGCGTGGGTCTGCGGTGGGGAGCTCTGGGGCATCGACATGGCCCTCCGAGTCTAGGGGCGGCGGCCATCCTCCCGCCCGGGGCGGGAAACGCGTGCGGGCGGGTCCGCCGGTTCTCCTAGGATTCAGGGCATGACCACCCAGATCGCTGATCCCCGACCCGACGCGAGCCCCCGCGGCGGCGCCCGGGTACCGGAGAAGCCGGCGCTGGAGGGCCTGGAGGACCGCTGGATCGAGCAGTGGCGCACCGACGGCACCTACGCGTTCGTGCGCCCCGCGTCGCGGGCCGAGGTGTTCAGCATCGACACCCCGCCGCCCACCGTGTCCGGCTCGCTGCACGTCGGCCACGTGTTCTCCTACACCCACACCGACCTGGTGGCCCGCTACCAGCGGATGCGTGGCCAGCACGTCTTCTACCCGATCGGCTGGGACGACAACGGCCTGCCGACCGAGCGCCGGGTGCAGAACTACTTCGGCGTCCGCTGCGACCCGTCGGTCCCCTACGACCCCGACTTCCGGCCCCCGGAGAAGCCCGACGCCAAGCGCCAGGTGCCGGTCAGCCGGCGCAACTTCGTGGAGCTGTGCCACGAGCTCACCCACGTCGACGAGCGCACCTTCGAGGACCTGTGGCGGCGCGTCGGCCTCAGCGTCGACTGGTCCTCGCTCTACACGACCATCTCCGACGACTCCGTGGCGGTCGCCCAGAAGGCGTTCCTGCGCAACGTGGCGCGGGGCGAGGCCTACATGTCCGAGGCGCCGACGCTGTGGGACGTGACCTTCCAGACCGCCGTGGCCCAGGCCGAGCTGGAAGCCCGGGACTACCCCGGTGCCTACCACCGCGTGGCCTTCCACGCCCCCGAGGGTCCCGTCTTCGTCGAGACCACCCGACCGGAGCTGATCCCGGCCTGCGTGGCCCTGATCGCCCACCCCGACGACGAGCGCTACGCGCACCTGGTCGGTCAGACCGTCACCTCTCCGGTCTACGGCGTCGAGCTGCCGGTGCTGGCGCACCCGGCTGCCGAGATCGACAAGGGCTCGGGCCTGGTCATGTGCTGCACCTTCGGCGACCTGACCGACGTCACCTGGTGGCGCGAGCTCCAGCTGCCGGCCCGGGTGGTCATCGGCCGCGACGGCCGCCTCCTGCGCGACAAGCCGGAGTGGCTCCCCGACGGCGTCGACTGGACCGAGCTGGCGGGGCTGACCACGTTCTCGGCGCGGGAGAAGGTGGTCACCGCTCTGCGCGCCGCCGGCGACCTGGACGGGGACCCCAAGCCCACGCAGCGCAAGGCGAGCTTCTACGAGAAGGGCGACAAGCCGCTCGAGATCGTGTCCACCCGCCAGTGGTACATCCGCAACGGCGGCCGGGACGCCGACCTCAAGGCCGTGATGCTGGAGCGCGGCGCGGAGCTGGCCTGGGTGCCGCAGCACATGAAGTACCGCTACGACAACTGGGTCGGCGGCCTGAACGGTGACTGGCTGATCTCGCGGCAGCGCTTCTTCGGGGTGCCGTTCCCGGTCTGGTACCCCCTCGACGCCGACGGCGAGCCCGACTACGCGCACCCCCTGGTGCCGGAGGAGGCGCAGCTGCCCGTCGACCCCAGCTCCGACGTGCCCGCCGGCTTCACCGCCGAGCAGCGCGGGGTGGCCGGCGGGTTCATGGCCGACCCCGACGTGATGGACACCTGGGCCACCTCCTCGCTCAGCCCGCAGATCGTCTGCGGCTGGGAGCGGGACCCGGAGCTCTTCGAGCTCACCTTCCCGATGGACCTCAACACCCACGCGCACGAGATCATCCGCACCTGGCTGTTCTCCCGGGTGGTCCGCGCGCACTTCGAGAACGGGTCGCTGCCGTGGGTGCGGTCGATGATCTCGGGCTTCGTGATGGACCCGGACCGCAAGAAGATGAGCAAGTCCCAGGGCAACGTCGTGGTGCCGACCGACATCTTACAGCGCTACGGCTCCGACGCGGTGCGCTGGCGCGCCGCCAAGGCCCGGCCGGGCATGGACTCCCCCTTCGACGAGCGCGAGATGAAGGTGGGCCGTCGGCTGGCCACCAAGGTTCTCAACGCGTCGAAGTTCGTGCTGGGGATCAGCAGCGACCCCGACCTCGCTGCCGTCACCGAGCCGGTCGACCGGGCGGTGCTGGCCGCCCTGGCCGACGTCGTCGACGCGGCGACCACCGCCTTCGACGCCTTCGACTACACCGGGGCGCTGGAGGTCAGCGAGCAGTTCTTCTGGCAGTTCTGCGACGACTACCTCGAGCTGGTGAAGGAGCGGGCCTACGGCGACCCGACCGACCCGGGCGTGCGCTCGGCGCAGGCCGCGCTGGCGCTGGCCCTGGACGTGATGCTGCGGCTGCTCGCCCCGATCATGCCGTTCGCCACCGAGGAGGTCTGGTCGTGGTGGAAGGACGGCTCCATCCACACGGCGTCCTGGCCGACCCGGGCCGAGCTGGCCGGCGAGGGCGACCCGGCCCTGCTCACCGCGGTGTCCGCGGCGCTGGTCGAGATCCGCGGCGCCAAGTCCCAGGCCAAGGTCTCGATGCGCACCGACGTCGCGGCCGCCGAGTTCTCCGGGCCGGCCGAGGCGCTGGCGCGGCTGCAGGCCGTGGAGAGCGACCTGCGGGCGGTCGGGCGGATCAGCGGCGGAGTCAGCTGGGCCGAGGGCGACGGGCCGGTGGCCGTGCGGGTCACCCTCGCCGAGGAGGCCCGAGCGGCGGAATAGAGCCCCGAGCGGGCCCGTTCCCCATTCGGTAGAACCTTCAACCGATTGAGGAGGAGCGCATGCCCACCATCGCCGTCACCGGGGCCACCGGCCAGCTCGGCCGCCTGGTCGTGGAGTCCCTGCAGGACCGGGGGGCCGACGTCGTCGCCGTGGTCCGCGACCCGGCGAAGGCCGCGGAGGTGCTGGGGTCCGACGTCGAGGTCCGGGTGGCTGGCTACGACGACCGGGCGGCGCTCCAGGCCGCCCTCGCGGGCGTCGACACCGTGGTGCTGGTGTCCGGCTCCGAGGTGGGCCGACGGGTGCAGCAGCACACCAACGCCGTCGAGGCCGCGAAGTCCGCCGGGGTGACCCGGGTCGTCTACACCAGCGCCCCGAACGCCGACACCACGACGCTGGCCCTCGCCCCCGAGCACAAGGCCACCGAAGAGGTCATCGCCCGCTCCGGCCTGGCCTGGACCTTCCTGCGCAACAACTGGTACCACGAGAACTACACCGCCCAGGTCGGCCAGGCCGCCGAGTCCGGCGTGCTGCTGGGCAGCGCGCACCAGGGCCGGACGGCCAGCGCCGCCCGGCGCGACTACGCCGAGGCCGCCGCTGCCGTGGCCGCCGGCGAGGGCCACGAGGACCGGGTGTACGAGCTGGCGGGCGACGTCGCCTGGACGATGCCCGAGCTGGCGGCCGCGATCACCGAGGTGACCGGGCGACCGGTCGAGTACCGCGACCTGAGCACCGCCGAGCACGTCGCAGCCCTCACCGCCACCGGCCTGGACGAGGGCACCGCCGGCTTCGTGGCCGCCCTCGACGCGAACACCGCCGAGGGCGCCCTGGCCGACACCTCCGGGGACCTCCGTCGGCTGATCGGCCGGCCGACCACGCCCCTGGTCGACGGGCTGCGCGCGCCGTCGCCTGACCGTGTCCTGAGCTCGTCGAAGGGCGTGTCCTGAGCTCGTCGGAGGGCGTGTCCTGAGCTCGTCGGAGGGCCCTTCGACAAGCTCAGGGAACGGCGACAAGCTCAGGGAACCGCGACGATCTCAGGGAACGGCGACGATCTCAGGGAACGGAGGGTGCGGGATCTGCCCAGACGGCCTCCGGCACAGGACGGCTCATCCGGCCGACGGCGGCGTCGACCTCCGCCGGGGAGCGCAGCCCGGCCACCACGGCGGCGGTCGCGGGGTGCCGCAGCGGGAACTGCAGGGCCAGGTCGGGAAGCGTGACGCCGTGCTGCTCGGCCCGGGCCGCCCAGCGGCGGGCGCCGGCCAGCACGTCGGCCGGGGCGGGAGCGTAGTCGAAGAGCACGTCGTCGGCCGGCCAGGGCGAGGCCAGCAGGCCCGAGTTGTACGCGGCGGCCGCCAGCACGGACACCCCGCGCTCCGCTGCGGCCGCCATCAGCGGCTCCGCGCTGCGGTCGACGAGCGTCCAGCGGCCGGCGACCATCACCACGTCGACGTCGCTCTGGACGACGAAGCGTCGCAGGGCCTGCCACTGGTTCATCCCCACGCCGACCGCTCCGATCAGGCCCTGCTCGCGCAGGGCGACCAGCGCGGGCACGGCCTCGGCGAGCGCCTGGTCGACCGCGTCGTCGGGGTCGTGCACGAGGACGACGTCGACGCGGTCCAGACCGAGACGTCCGAGGCTCTCCTCGAGGCTCCGCCGGACACCATCGGCGGAGTAGTCACGGACCCGGGTCAGGGTGTCCGGGACCTCGAACTGGTGCGCCGCGTCGGAGCCGGACGGGTGCGCGTTGGGGACCAGCAGCCGGCCCACCTTGGTGGAGACCACGAACTCGTCCCGCGGCCGACCCGTCAGGGCAGCACCGAGCCGCCGCTCGGACAGGCCGAGGCCGTAGTGCGGGGCGGTGTCGAAGTAGCGCAGGCCAGCGTCCCAGGCCGCGTCGACCGTGGCCCGGGCGTCCTCGTCGGAGACCGCGGTGAAGAGGTTGCCCAGCGCGGCCGTACCGAAGCCCAGCGCCGTGACCTCCACGGCCGTCCGCCCCAACCGCTGCCGCCCCTGGTGATCGACCACGGACGGCAGCGTAGGGCAGCGGCCCCGGGGCTCAGCCGACGACGTCGATGAGCACCTTGCCGACGGTGCCGGCCTCCACCGCGGCGTGCGCGTCGGCGGTGCGCTCCAGCGGGAAGCGGGTCAGCGGCAGCCCGGCCTCCTCACCGACCGGCAGGGCGCCGTCCCGGAGGGCGGCGGTGATGTCCTCCGCGGCCACGGCCAGCGCGTCCTCCCCGACCGTGTAGAGCAGCAGACCCTGGTAGCGGATGTTCTTGGCGAAGTGCGGCACGACGTCGACGGTGAAGCTGTCGCCGTTGTCGTTCGCGTAGTAGGCGACGGTCCCGTGGTTGGCCAGCACGGCCAGGTTGAGGGCGGCGTTGGGGCCGGGGGCGACCTCGACGACGATGTCCACCCCGTCCGGCGCGACGGCCGAGATCTCGGCGACCGCGTCGCCGGTCCGGTAGTTGACGACGTGGTGGGCGCCGGCCGCCGTGCCCAGGGCGGCCTTGGCGTCGCTGCTGATGGTGGTGACCACGGTGGCGCCGGCCCAGCGGGCCAGCTGGATGGCGGCGTGCCCGACGGCGCCCGCTCCCCCGGCGACCAGGACGACCTTGCCCTCCAGAGCACCGGGCGCCAGTCGCGACGGGCCGTGCTCGGAGACGGTCAGCGCCCGGTGGGCGGTCATCGCCGGGACACCCAGCGAGGCGCCGACGTCGAACGAGACGCCCTCGGGCAGCGCGACGACGTGCTCGACCGGCAGGACGACGTACTCCTGGGCGGTGCCGGTGGGGCGCTGGTGCTGGGACAGGAACGTCCAGACCGGGTCACCCACCCTGAGCAGCGGGAAGAGGTCGGCGGCCTCCGCACCGATGGCGTCGACCGTGCCGGCGCCGTCCTGGTTCGGGGTCACCTCGGGGAACGGCAGGTCCTGATCCGGGCCGCCGCCGGTGCGGGACTTCCAGTCGGTCGGGTTGACGCCGGAGACGGCGATCTTGACCCGGACCTCGGCAGGACCCGGCTCGGGCACCTCGCGGTCGACGAGCTGGAGGACGGACGGGGTACCTGTGGTGGTGTAGACGGTGGCCTTCATACCGGGTGCAACCCCCGGACGGGGTCATCCTCTTCCCCACCGGGCTCCCGAGGTGGAAAAGATCGTGGGCGACCGACCCCGGTGGTGGGCCGGTCCGGCGGCACCCGCCACACTGACGGGATGACGACGACGCAGACGGTCACGCGGACCATCAACGCCCCGGCGGGCCAGATCTTCGACCTGCTCACCAACCCCGAGCGGCACACCGAGTTCGACGGCTCCGGCTTCCTCCGCTCGGCGGTGAAGTCGCAGCGGATCAGCGCGGTGGGTGACACCTTCCGGATGAACATGGAGGGTGACCACATGGGCGGGGAGTACCAGGTGGACAACCACGTCACGGGCTTCCAGCACAACACGCTGATCGCGTGGAAGACCGCCCCGGCCGGGACCGAGCCGCCCGGGTGGGAGTGGATGTACGAGCTCAAGGCCGCCGGCTCGGACCAGACCGAGGTCACGCTGACCTACGACTGGACCCACGTCACCGACAAGGAGCTGCTGAAGAAGGTGCACTTCCCGCTGGTCAGCGCGGACGCCATGGAGTCCTCGCTCGCCTCGCTGGCCTCCGCCGTCAGCGGCTGAGGCCTGGACCGGCCCTGCGCTCGCGTGCCAGGCTCGGGCCGTGGTGACCCTGGGAGCGATCGTCCTGAAGGTGAGCGACGCGGGCCGGGCCGCCCGGTTCTGGTCGGAGGCACTCGGCTACACCCCGGACGAGGAGCAGCCCTGGCTGCTTCGACCACCGGCCGGCGGGCCGCTGCTGTTCCTGGACGAGGACGACGTCAGCCACCTCGACCTGCGGGCTGACGCCGGCGAGCAGGACGCCGAGATCCTGCGGCTCGTGGCCCTGGGCGCGACCCGGCCGCCCTGGGACTACGCCGAGGACGCCGACCACGTCGTGCTGCGCGACCCCGACGGCAACCTCTTCTGCGTGGTCGGCGGCGGCCCGCCGGCTGCGGACGGACCGGTCGTCCCCTGAGCCCCCTGGACACCGAGCCCGACGCCACCTTGCTCCGACCGGGTCTGCGGGTGGTGGTGGCCGGCACCGTCGGCCGTGGTCAGCGGCCGACGCGGTACTACGCCGGCGTCGGCAACCGGTTCTGGGAACTCGTGCACGTCAGCGGCCTGGTCCCGGAGCGGATCGCACCGGACCAGGCCGAGCGGCTGCTGACCTGCGGCGTGGGCCTGACCGACCTGGTGCTGGAACGGGTCCAGCTGCCCGGTCGGGAACCGGAGGTGGTCGTCCACCGGTCGCCGTTCGACCGGGCGGTGCGCGCGGCAGCACCCCAGGTGCTCGCGTTCGTGAGCAAGACCGCGGCGACCTGGTACGCCCGTGGGGCGGGCGAGCGGCTGCCGCGGAACTACGGGCAGCTCGACTGGACCGTCGCCGGGACGCCCGCCTTCGTGCTGCCCGGGCCGTCGGGGGCCAACAACGGCATGCCGCTGGCGGTGCGCCAGGCGCTGTGGGCCGACCTGGCCGACCTCCTGGAGCACCTGGGTCCGCGGGCCTGACGTGGCCAGGGCCCGGGAGCCGTCAGGCCGACTTCTCCCGGCGCTCGCGCTTGGCCAGCTTCTCGCGTGGGACGAGCGTGGGCAGGGCGGCGTCCTTGACGACCTCGGCCGTGATGATCACCTGGGCCACGTCGTCGCTGCTCGGGACGTCGTACATGACGTTGAGCAGCACCTCCTCGAGGATGGCGCGCAGGCCGCGGGCGCCGGTGCCGCGCAGCAGCGCCAGGTCGGCGATCGCCTCGATGGCGTCCTCGCTGAACTCCAGCTCGACGCCGTCCAGCTGGAAGAGCTTCTTGAACTGCTTGACCAGCGCGTTCCGCGGCTCGACCAGGATCCGGATCAGCGCGTCCCGGTCCAGCGGGCTGACCGAGGCGATCATCGGCAGCCGGCCGATGAACTCGGGGATCAGCCCGAACTTCACCAGGTCCTCGGGCCGGACGTCCTCGAAGGGGTCCTCGGCCTCCGGCCGACGGGTGGCCGAGTCGTTGTTGAAGCCCAGCGGTCGCTTGCCGACCCGGCTGGAGATGATGTGGTCCAGACCGGCGAACGCCCCGCCCACGATGAACAGCACGTTGGTGGTGTCGATCTGGATGAAGTCCTGGTGCGGGTGCTTGCGTCCGCCCTGCGGCGGCACGCTCGCGCTGGTGCCCTCGAGGATCTTCAGCAGCGCCTGCTGCACACCCTCGCCCGAGACGTCGCGGGTGATCGACGGGTTCTCGCTCTTGCGGGCGATCTTGTCGACCTCGTCGATGTAGATGATGCCGGTCTCGGCCTTCTTGACGTCGAAGTCGGCGGCCTGGATCAGCTTCAGCAGGATGTTCTCGACGTCCTCGCCCACGTAGCCGGCCTCGGTCAGCGCCGTCGCGTCGGCGATGGCGAAGGGCACGTTGAGCATCTTGGCCAGCGTCTGCGCCAGGTAGGTCTTGCCGCAGCCCGTAGGACCGATCAGCAGGATGTTCGACTTGCCGAGCTCGACGCCGTCGTCCTCCGCCCGCCGGGCGGGGTTGCCGGCCTGGGCCTGGACGCGCTTGTAGTGGTTGTAGACCGCCACGGCCAGCGCCTTCTTCGCACCGCCCTGCCCGATGACGTAGCCGTCGAGGAACTGGCGGATCGCGTGCGGCTTGGGGAGCTCTTCGAGCAGGCCGACCTCGGTGCCCTCGGAGAACTCCTCCTCGATGATCTCGTTGCAGAGATCGATGCACTCGTCGCAGATGTAGACACCTGGACCGGCGATGAGCTTCTTGACCTGCTTCTGGCTCTTCCCGCAGAACGAGCACTTCAGCAGGTCGCCGCTCTCTCCGATGCGCGCCACGACCGTTCCTTTCCTCGGTGCTGCAGCCCGGCGGCCCCGAAGGTGCGCCGGAAGGGATCAGGTTAACCCGGCCGGGTGGGGAAGTGCAGGACCTCCGCACCCGGTCGGGTCGACCACGAGACGTCAGGCGTCGACGGCCTTGAGGGAGGTCAGGATCTCGTCGATGATGCCGTACTCGAGGGCCTGCTCGGCCGTCAGGTACTTGTCCCGCTCGATGTCGCGGCTGACCTCGTCACTGCTCTTGCCGGTGTCGCTGGACAGCATGTCCTCCATCAGGGACCGGATGCGCAGGATCTCCCGCGCCTGGATCTCGATGTCGGAGGACTGCCCGTAGCCGCCCTCGGTGGCGGGCTGGTGGATCAGGATCCGGCTGTTCGGCAGGGCGAGGCGCTTGCCCTTCGTACCGGCGGCCAGGATCACCGCGGCGGCCGAGGCGGCCTGGCCGAGGCAGACGGTGCGCACATCGGGCTTGATGTAGCGCATCGTGTCGTAGATCGCCGTCAGCGCGGTGAACGAGCCGCCCGGGGAGTTGATGTAGATCTCGATGTCGCGGTCGGCGTCCATCTGCTGCAGGCACAGCAGCTGGGCCATCACCGCGTTCGCGATCTCGTCGGAGATCGGGGTGCCGAGGAAGATGATCCGGTCCTCGAACAGCTTGGTGTAGGGATCGATGCGCCGCATCCCGTAGGAGGTGCGCTCCTCCCACTGCGGGATGTAGTAGTCCATGGTCGGCGCGAACGGCTGACCCTCAGCGCGGGGCGCGCCGAACGATGCGTTGCTCATCGCACGCTCCTTCACTGGTTGGGGGCTTGGGTGGAGGGGATCTGGGCGGCCGAGGTGTAGACGTGGTCGATCTGGCCGTACTTCAGCGCCTCCTCGGCGGTGAACCAGCGGTCCCGGTCGGAGTCGGCCTCGATCTGCTCGAGGGACTGCCCGGTGTGCTCGGCGATCAGCTTCTGCATCACGGTCTTGATGTGCAGCGACTGCTCGGCCTGGATGCGGATGTCGCTCGCGGTGCCGCCGAGGCCACCGGAGGGCTGGTGCATCATGATCCGGCTGTGCGGCAGCGCGTAGCGCTTGCCCTTGGTGCCGGCGCACAGCAGGAACTGCCCCATCGAAGCCGCCAGGCCCATGGCCACAGTGGCGACGTCGTTGGAGATCCAGTTCATGGTGTCGTAGATCGCCATGCCCGAGTCGACGGAGCCGCCCGGGGAGTTGATGTAGAGGTAGATGTCGCGGTGCGGGTCCTCGGCGTTCAGCAGCAGCATCTGCGCGCAGATCGCGTTCGCGTTCTCGTCGCGCACCTCGGAGCCGAGGAAGATGATGCGGTTCTGCAGCAGCGCCTGGTACACGTTGTCGTCGAGGCCGATGCCGTTGCGGCTGGCCGCTCGGGGCTGGACGACGCCCGTCGGCCCTGGGTACTCGGAGTGTGCGTTCACGTCGACGAACCTACCCGCCAGCACTGACATCGCGGGGTGCCCGCGGTCGTTGTTCGCTGTCGGCGCAGCATGCCGGGAGCCTGGTCACCGGCCCCGGGAACGGCTGGCGGGGCTCTCCCCTGACCTGAGCCACCGCCACGCCGTCCGCTGCGGGCGTCGGTGCGGACGGCCCTCCCCTGACCTGGTCCGTCCTGCACCTGCGCCGTCCGTCGGCCCCGGGTGGCGCTCCCCCTGATCTGCGCCGCCCTGCAGGCCTTCGCGCCGGGGATCCCCCTGGTCCGCCGGCAGGAGCAACGATGCCGGGGCGACCTCGGCGGGGGCTGTGGCCGACGTCGGCCGCGGCTCAGGATCTGCGCAGAGCTTGTGCTGCCGCCCTCGCGGCACACGGATCGGCGCCCGATCCGCGTCCGGGCGGAGCGAGGACAGACAACACGCAGCAGAGCCCCCGTCCGGTGCGGACGAGGGCTCTGCGGTGGTGCGTCGGGCAGGAGGTCAGGCCTGGGCCCGCTCCTCCTCGGCGACGGGGGCGTCGTCGGCCTCCGGGCTGCCGGTCGGGGCGTCGAGGACCTCGCCCTCGACGGCCTCGGTCTCCGCGTCCGGGTCGGCGATGGTGCCGTCCTCGCGCAGGTTGGCCAGCTCGACGGGGGCCCCGTCGCTGTCGGTGACCGTGGCGGACTCGACGATCAGCGCGAGCGCCTTGCCGCGCCGGATCTCGGTCATGTACTCGTCGATGTGGTGCGGGTGCTCCTGCAGGTGGTCGGCGACCTGCTGCGGCGGCACGTTGTCCTGCTGCGCCTTGCGGATGATGTGCTGGGTCAGGTCGTTCTGGTCGACCCCCACCTGGCGCTCGTCGGCGACCTTGTCCAGGATCATCTGCGCCTTGAGCGCCTGGGTGGAGCGGGTCTCGACGTCGGCCCAGAACTCCTCCTCGGACTGCCCCTCCTCGGCCTCGCTCAGGTACTGCTCGAGACTCAGCTGGGCCTGCGCCAGCTGAGCAGCGATCTGCTGCTTCCGGGCGTCGGTCTCCGAGGCCAGGATGTTCTCCGGCACGGCGATCTCGAGCTGGGAGATCAGCTCCTCGAGGACGGCGTCGCGGGCGCGGCCGGCCTGGTCGAGGCGGGCCATCGCCGTCAGCCGCTCGGCGATGCTGGCCCGCAGCTCGCCGATGGTGTCGAACTCCGAGGCCTGCTGGGCGAGCTCGTCGTCGGCCTCGGGCAGCTCCTGGGCCTGCACCTTGGTGACGGTCACCTCGATGTCGGCCTGCTCGTCCTTGAGCGGACCACCGACCAGGGTGGAGGTGAAGGTCTTGGACTCCCCCGCGGACAGGCCGGTGACAGCCTCGTCCAGACCGTCGAGCATCTGGCCGGAGCCGACGGTGTACTCGAGGTCCTCGGCGGTGGCGTCGGGCAGCGCCTCGCCGTTCTGGGTGGCCACCAGGTTGATGGAGACGATGTCGCCGTCGGCGGCCGGGCGCTCGACGGTCTCGCGCGAGCCGAAGCGGCTGCGCAGGACGTCGATCTGCTCGTCGACCTGGGCGTCGGGCACCTCGAGGGCGTCGACGGTGGCGGTCAGGCTGGAGAAGTCGGGCAGGTCGAACTCGGGCCGCACGTCGACCTCGGCCGTGAACTCGATCCTGTCGCCGTCCTCGAGCTTGGTGACCTCGACCTCGGGCTGGGTCAGCGGAGCCAGCGAGTTCTCGGCCACCGCCGCACCGTAGAAGCGCATCCAGGAGTCGTTGAACGCCTCCTGGATCACCGCGCCGCGCCCGAAGCGCTGGTCGATCACCATCGGGGGCACCTTGCCGCGGCGGAAGCCGGGGATGCTGATGGTCTTGGCGATCTCGGCGTAGGCCTTGTCCATGCTGGGCTTGAGATCGGTGAACGGCACCTCGACGGTGATCTTGACCCGCGTGGGGCTCAGCTGCTCGACAGTGCTGGGCACTCTTGTCACTCCTGGATTGGGGTTGGCGTCCAGGGCGTCGGTAGGACAGCCCCGAGTCACGGCTCGTCTAGAGCAACGGCCATCCTACTTCCGCGCGGCCGGGCGGGCCAAAACCGTGCGCGGCCGACGCCCGCCGGTGCCCTACACTCAGACGTCGACGCCGTGCACGCCGCGGGCGGTCGCGGGGCGTAGCGTAGTGGCTAGCGCGTCTGCTTTGGGAGCAGAAGATCGCAGGTTCGAGTCCTGTCGCCCCGACTCTCGTGGGCCCGGACCGGGCACGCGCGGAGGTGCCGACGTCTCGCCCGGTGTGGTTGGATGTCGGGGTTCCCTCGCCCTGCGGGTGTAGCTCAATGGTAGAGCCCCAGTCTTCCAAACTGGCTACGCGAGTTCGATTCTCGTCACCCGCTCCAGCTGTCCTCCCGCCGACCGGCCTCAGCCGGCCGCGAGCTCCCGCCGCGCCGTCCGCCGACCGCGCAGCACCACCACCGTCCACGCCGCCAGCGCGAGGACGAGCAGGCCGCAGCAGACCAGGCCGACCCGGCTCATCCCGCCCGCCGCGTAGGCGGCCGGACCGATGAACGCCCCGGCCGAGCCGCCGAGGAACACGAAGAACATGAAGACCGTGTTGGCCTGCGCCGCGCGGGCCGGGTCGACGGCCAGCACCCGGTTCTGCTGCGCGGACTGGTGCAGCTGACCGGCTGCGGTGGCCGCGAACATGCTGATCGCGAAGGGCACCAGCCGGTCGGCGTCGACGACCACGGACGCCATGGCCGCGAGCATCACGGCCAGCGCAGCGCCGGCCACCGGCAGGGTGCCGAAGCGGTCGACCAGCCGGCCCGACAGCGGCGTGGTCAGCCCGGCGGCCAGGCCCACCAGGCCGAAGAGCCCCGCGGTCCGCACGCTCCAGCCGAACGGCTCCGCGGTGAGGTGCAGCACCATCACCGTCCAGGCCGAGTTGAAGGTCGCGAACACGAAGAACTGGAGCAGCGCGGACTCCCGCAGCTGCGGGCTCCGGCGGACCAGCGCCACGGTGTCGAGCAGCAGCCGCGGGTAGGACGTGCCGGCGCCGGCCGGGGCCTCGGCCGTCCGCAGAGCCCGGCGGGCGAACGGCACGGTGGCCAGCACGAGCAGGGCGAAGCCGAGGCTCACCCCGCGCCAACCGAGCGCCTCCACGAGCAGGCTGGCGACGATGCGACCGCCGAAGATCCCCACCGAGAGGGAGCCGACGATGGTGGCGGTGGTGGTCGCCCGGCGGTCGAGGGGCGCGAGCCGACCAGCGGCAGGGATGATCACCTGGGCGATGTTGGCGACCAGGCCGACGACGGCGAAGCCGGTCGCCACCGCGGCGACGGTGGGCAGCACGGCGGAGAGCGCCAGCGCCGCGGCGAGCAGCACCGCCTGCACGGTCACCTGGCGGCGCGGGTGCACCCGGTCCGCCAGCGGCACCAGCGCCACGATGCCGAGGGCGTAGCCGGCCTGGACGGCGGTGGCCACCAGACCCGCGGCCCCGGGGCCGACGCCGAGGTCGGTCGCCACGTCGGTGAGCAGCGACTGCGGGATGTAGATGACGCTGACCGCGACCGCGGCGGTGACGGCGAGAGCAACCAGCCGTGGTGTCCAGGACGGCTCGGCCGTGGTCGGGGTGCGGGTCTGCTCGGCTGCTCCCTGGGTCACGTCCCCTCAAGTCCGCCGGCCGCCACTGCATTCCCGGCCCTGTCGGTCGTGACCGGTAGCCTCGCGCGGGACATGGACACGACCCGCACCCTCCCCCGCCACCCTGCCGAGGTGCTGTCCGCCCGGAACGCCACCTACATCGCCTTCGTCGGCAGCGGGTTCGGCTTCGCCACCTGGGCCTCGCGGATCCCGCAGGTCCGCGACGCCCTGGCCGCGCCGCCGTCCACCCTGGGGCTGGTGCTGCTGGCCGTCGCCGTGGGCTCGCTGGTCGCCCTGCCGCTCGCCGGCCTCGTCGTCACCCGGCTGGGCACGGCCCGGACGGTCGCCGCGATGGCCTGCTGCGTCGCCGCCGGGCTGGTCGTGGTCGGCCTGGGCTACCAGGCCGGCGTGCTGCCGGTGGTCGTCGGGCTGTTCCTCATCGGGTTCGGCAACGGCACCTGGGACGTGGCCATGAACGTCGAGGGCGCCGCCGTCGAGCAGCGCCTGGGGCAGGCGATCATGCCCCGCTTCCACGCCGGGTTCAGCGTCGGCACCGTCGTCGGGGCCCTCGGCGGGGCCGCGATGGTGGCCCTCGACGTCCCCGTCACGGCGCACCTGCTCGCTGCCGCCCTCGTGGTCGGCGTCGCCGTCCCGCTGGGCACCCGTCGGTTCCTGCCGGTGGAGCCCCCGGCGACCGAGCGGGACCGGGACGGCCAGGACCGGGTGCGTTCCCCGCTGGTCGCGTGGACCGAGCCCCGGACGCTGCTGATCGGCCTCTTCGTGCTGTGCATGGCCTTCACCGAGGGCACCGGGAACGACTGGCTCGCCGTCGCCGTGCTCGACGGCTACGGGACCGCACCGGTCGTCGGACCGCTGGTGTTCGCCGCGTTCCTGGCCGCGATGACGGTGGGCCGCTGGTTCGGCCCGCAGCTGATCGACCGGTTCGGCCGGGTCGCCACGGTCCGCACCTCCGCGCTGGTCGCGCTGGTCGGCCTGCTGCTGGTGGTCTTCGGCGGTGTCGTGGCGCTGGCCGCGGTCGGCGCCGTGCTGTGGGGGCTCGGCACGGCGCTCGGCTTCCCGGTCGGGATGAGCGCGGCCTCCGACGACCCGCGCCGGGCCGCGGGCCGGGTCAGCGTCGTCGCCTCCATCGGCTACACCGCGTTCTTGGCCGGTCCCCCGCTGATCGGCTTCCTCGGCGACCACGTCGGCATCCTCCGGGCCCTCACGGTCACCGCTGCCCTGCTCGGTCTGGCCGCGCTGGTCGCGGGCACGATCCGCCCGCTGGCCCCGGACGACGCACGACCCCCGTCGCCCGGGGGCGACGGGGGTCGAGAGCTGCGCTGAGGCGGGATCAGGCCGGCACGTAGTCCATCGTGTCCGGGTGACCGCCGGTCCGGCCCGCGTCGCCGCGGTCGAGCGCGGAGATGGCGACCATGTCGTCGTCGGTGAGCTCGAAGTCGAAGAGCTCGAAGTTCTCCTTGATCCGCGACGGCGTCGTGGACTTGGGGAAGACGATGTCGCCGCGCTGGATGTGCCAGCGCAGGGTCACCTGCGCGGGTGTCCGGCCCAGACGCTCGGCCACCGTGGTGATCGCCGGGTCGCCCAGGACCGCGCCCTGCGCGATCGGCGACCAGGCCTCGGTGGCGATGCCGTGCTCGGCGCCGTAGGCCCGGACGTCGCTGTTCAGCAGGTACGGGTGCACCTCGATCTGGTTGACCGCCGGCACCACGTCGGCCTCCTGGGCCAGCCGCCGCAGGTGGTTCACCTGGAAGTTGGAGACGCCGATGGAGCGCGCGCGCCCGTCGCGGTAGAACTCCTCGAGCGTCTTCCAGGTGGAGACGAAGTCGCCGCCGTAGAGGGTCGGCAGCGGCCAGTGGATGAGGAACAGGTCGACGTGGTCCGTGCCCAGCTCGACCAGGGTCTGGTCGAACGCCCGGCGGGCGTCGTCGGGCTCGTGGAACCCGTTGTTGAGCTTGCTGGTGATGAACACCTCGTCGCGGTCGAGGCCGGCGTCGCGGACGCCCTGGCCGACCCCGGCCTCGTTGCCGTACATCTCGGCGGTGTCGATGTGGCGGTAGCCGATCTCCAGCGCCTGGCGGACCGCGTCGGCGGTCTCGGCCGGGTCGATCTGGAACACCCCGAAGCCCAGCTGCGGGATGGTCTGGCCGTTGTTCAGGTCGATCGTGGGAACGCTGCCCATGGGAACTCCTCCTCGTCGTCGCGGAGCGGCGCCGGTTCCGGCGCGCTCGCCCCGCACACGGTCTGCCAGCCTAGCCAGCAGCCACCGGCGGACCGGGGTCACCCCCGTCGCGGCCCCAGCTCGACCACCAGCGGCCGGTGGTCCGACATCTCCACCTCGGGGTTCTCGACGCTCCGGACTGCGCCCAGCCGGCCGCGCAGCAGGATGTGGTCGATCTGGACGCTCGGGTGGTCGGCCGGCATGGTGGGCCGCCGACCGAGCGCGCGGTAGCCCGTCAGCAGCTCGGGCTGGCGGCCGGCCAGGTTGAGGTCCCCCATCAGCACCACCGGACCGGCCACCCCGGCCAGCGCCCGGCGGAGCGCGAGCAGCTGCAGCTGCCCCCAGCCGGGCACGAACGACAGGTGGGTGCTGACGGCGGTCAGCGGGCCATCCGGGGTCTCGAACCGGCCGGCGACGGCGACCCGCGGCTCCTCCCGGGCCAGCCTCCGGGGCCAGCGGTGGTGGTCGGTCCGCGGCACCCGGAACGGGATCCGCGGCAGCCGCAGCACCCGCCAGGCCGTCGCCGGGTAGCGGGAGAGCAGCGAGACCCCGTAGCCGGCCGTCCCCGGGTCGTCGGGGTCCGACGGCGGCGCCCACTCCGCGCCAGGCGTGCCGGCCAGAGCGGGGACGAACCGCTGGTCCACCGCCCCCATGGCCGCGGCCGCGACGTCGGTCAGGTCGGCGCGGTGGGAGCGCTCCTGGAGCCGGTCCACCTCCTGCAGGGCGAGGACGTCCGGGTCGAGACGGCGGACGACCTCCGCCAGCCGGCCGGTGTCCACCTGCCCGTCACGCAGACTGCGGCCGTGCAGGATGTTGAAGGTCACCAGGCGCATGGCCTGAGGCTACGAGCGCCGGCCACCCCCGGCCTCGCTGGGTCGCGAGGAGGTCAGTCCCGGCTCTGCCAGGTGCACAGGCAGACCCGGTTGCCCTGGGGGTCGGCGAGCACCCAGAAGGCCGGGGCCTGCTCGTCGTCCACGACGGTGCCGCCGGAGGCGACAGCGGCGTCGATCCGCGGCTGCACCTCGGCCGGGTCGACCCAGACGTCGGGGTGCCAGCGCTGACGCGGCTCCTCCGCCCCCGACGGCTGGAACCAGATCGACGGCAGGGCGCCGGCCGGGTCGGTGACCTCGTCACGGCCCTCGGCCATGGTCAGCACCGCGGCCCAGAAGGGCAGCACCGCGGCCAGGTCCGGGGTGTCCAGGGCCAGCTCGAGCCGGGCGACGCCGGTGCTCGTGGTGCGCAGGCCCGCCGCTGCGGCGAGCTCGGTGATCCGGCGGGCCAGCCGCAGGTCGCGGTCGGTGACGCCGCCGACGTCGTGGCTGCTCGACCGGACGTCGACAGCGGTGTACCGCAGGCCGAGGTCGGGATGGTGGTCCAGCTCCTCGGCGGCGGCGCCGATGGCCTCGACCAGCGCCAGGCCCGCCGCGAAGTCCGGCGTGGCGATCCGGGTCTGCAACCCGCCCAGCAGGTGCACCCAGCCGTCCAGCTCGGCGTCGGCCACCTGCTGCCCGCTCAGCGTGCTCATCCGGACATGCTGGCGCACCCCGGGCCGGAGCGGAAGAGCACCGCCTGTCGGGGACCGGGGAGACGGGCCTGGACCTGCGATCATGGCCCCGTGGACGTGGTCGAGATCTGGAGCGACGGAGCCTGCAAGGGCAACCCCGGCGTCGGCGGTTGGGGCGCCTGGCTGAAGGCCGGGGACCTGGAGCGCGAGCTCTACGGGGGTGAGCAGGTGACCACCAACAACCGGATGGAGCTGACCGCGGTGATCGAGGCCCTGCGGGCCCTCAAGCGGCCCTGCGAGGTCCGGCTGCACGTCGACTCCACCTACGTGATGAACGGCCTCAACGACTGGCTGCCGGGCTGGAAGCGGAACGGCTGGCGCACCGCGGCGAAGAAGCCGGTGAAGAACGAGGACCTGTGGCGCGCGCTGGACGCCGAGGTCGGCCGGCACACCATCACCTGGGTGTGGGTGAAAGGCCACTCGGGCGACCCCGGCAACGAGCGCGCCGACCAGCTCGCCAACCGCGGCGTCGACGAGGTCCGGCTCCGCGGGGCCGACGTCCCGGTCGTCGCCTCCGCCTGAGCGCCGTGGGCGAGCCCGTGCTGTTCGCGCAGAAGCCGACCCTGGTCGGCGAGCGGGTGCTGCTGCGCCCCTTCACCCCGGTCGACATCGACGCCATGGGTCCGGTGCTGGCCGACCCGGAGGTGCTCCGGCTGACCGGCTCGGTGCACTCGACCGCCGAGGTCGACGCCGCCGTCCCCGTCCTCGACGAGCGCACCCGCACCTGGTACGAGACGCGGGAGGCCCAGCCCGATCGGCTGGACCTCGCTCTGGTCGACCAGGCCACCGGCCGCTGCGTCGGCGAGGTGGTGCTGAACGACTGGAGCCCCGAGGACCAGACCTGCGGCTTCCGCATCCTGGTCGGACCCGACGGCCGGGGACGGGGACTGGGCTCGGAGGCGACCCGGCTGGTGGTCGCGCACGCCTTCGCGGTCACCGACCTGCACCGCGTCGAGCTCGAGGTGTACGCCTTCAACCCGCGCGCCCAGCACGTCTACGCCCGGGCCGGCTTCCGCGTCGAGGGCCGGCGCAGGGACGCCTTCGTCTTCGACGGGGAGCGGGTGGACGCGATCATGATGGCGGTGCTGCGGCCGGGGGCCGAGTCAGCCGTGGGTTGACCTGGGGGTCAACAGGAGTCTGACGACTCGGGGAGGAGGGGGTCTCGTAGGCTGCCGGCCGTGACCGACGGTGCGGGACGGACGGGAGTGGCGTGATGGCGAGGGTGCTGGTGACGGGATCGAGCGACGGGATCGGACGGCAGACCGCGCGCGACCTGGTGGCGGGCGGGCACCGGGTGCTGCTGCACGCGCGCAGTGAGGAGCGGGCGGAGCAGGCCCGGGCCGCCGTGCCGGGAGCGGCGGACGTCCTGGTCGGCGACCTCGCCTCGTTCGCCTCGACCCGGGCGCTCGCGGAGACGGCGTCGGCGCTCGGCCGGCTGGACGCCGTGGTGCACAACGCGGGGGTCGGCAGCCAGGACGAGCGCCGGCTCACCGAGGACGGGCACGAGCTGGTCTTCCAGGTCAACGTGCTGGCGCCCTACCTGCTCACCGCGTCCGTGCCGGCGCCCCGTCGGCTGGTGCACCTGACGTCGGGGTTGCAGGCGCAGGGGGGTCCGCACCTGGACGACCTCGACTTCGCCGGCCGGCCCTGGAACGGCATGCAGGCCTACTCCGACTCCAAGTTCTGGGACGTCGTGCTGGCCCTCGCCGTGGCCCGGCGCTGGCCCGGCACCCTCAGCAACGCCGTCGACCCCGGCTGGATCAAGACCCGGATGGGTGGTGCCGGCGCGACCGACGAGCTGCCCGCCGGCGCGGACACGCCGGTCTGGCTGGCCACCAGCGACGACCCTGAGGCCCAGGTCACCGGGCGCTACCTGAACCGGCGCCGGGTCCGCGAACCCCACCCGGCGGCCACGGACGTCGACCTCCAGGAGCGCTTCCTGGCCGCGGCAGCACGGTTGACCGGTGTGGCCCTGCCCGACGCCTGACCGGCCGGGCCGTGGACGAACGGCCGCCCTCCCGCACCTGGACGGTGCGGGAGGGCGGCTGCGGGTCGAGCTGCGGAGAGCCCGGGCTCAGCGCCGACCGGCCGAGGGGCTCTCGGACTTCTTGGCCAGGGTCGGGGCCGCCTCGCGGGCCCGGTTGACCGCCGCCTCGCGCTCCTCGGCCGGCACGACGGCGGTGGACAGCACCACCATCGAGTGCGCCGGCACCGCGTGCTCGGTCCCGGCGTCCCAACCCTGGTCCTGCACCGGGCCGATCGTGCCGTCACCGGTCTCCAGCCGCAGCACCCAGTCGTCGCCGAAGGTGGCCTCGGGGACGTGGAAGGTGATGGGGTCGGGCGAGGCGTTGAACATCAGCAGGAAGTGGTCGTCGCTGACGCGGCGGCCCATGTCGTCGGACTCGGGGATGGCGTCGCCGTTCAGGAACACCATGACGCTCTTGGCGTAGCCGGCGCTCCAGTCCGAGTCGTCCATCAGCGTGCCGTCAGGACGCAGCCACTCGATGTCGCCGAGCGCGCTCTGCCCGCCGTGGCTGGCGTCACCGGCGAAGAAGCGGCGACGACGCAGCACCGGGTGCGCCTTGCGCAGCGCGATCGCTGCCGAGGTGAACTCCAGCAGGCCCTGCTGGTCCTCGTCGAGGTCCCAGTCCACCCAGGCGATCTCGTTGTCCTGGGCGTAGACGTTGTTGTTGCCGCCCTGGGTCCGGCCCAGCTCGTCGCCGTGGGCGAGCATCGGCACGCCCTGGCTGACCATCAGCGTGGTGATGAAGTTGCGCTGCTGGCGGAGCCGGAGCGCCTTGATCTCCGGGTCGTCGGTCTCGCCCTCGACGCCGCAGTTCCAGGAGCGGTTGTGGCTCTCGCCGTCGTTGCCGCCCTCGCCGTTGGCGTCGTTGTGCTTCTCGTTGTAGGACACGAGGTCGCGCAGGGTGAAGCCGTCGTGGGCCACGATGAAGTTGATCGAGGCCGTCGGCCGCCGGTCGGAGTGCGCGTACAGGTCGCTGGACCCGGTGATCCGGGAGGCGAACTCGGCCAGCGAGGCCGGCTCTCCGCGCCAGAAGTCGCGCACGGTGTCGCGGTACTTGCCGTTCCACTCGGTCCACAGGGGCGGGAAGTTGCCGACCTGGTAGCCACCGTCGCCCAGGTCCCAGGGCTCGGCGATCAACTTCACCTGCGAGATCACCGGGTCCTGCTGGATGATGTCGAAGAACGCGCTCAGCTTGTCGACCTCGTGGAACTGGCGGGCCAAGGTGGCGGCCAGGTCGAAGCGGAAGCCGTCGACGTGCATCTCGGTCACCCAGTAGCGCAGCGAGTCCATGATCAGCTGCAGCACGTGCGGGTTGCGCATCAGCAGACTGTTGCCGGTGCCGGTGGTGTCGTAGTAGTGCGCCTTGTCGCCGTCCACCAGCCGGTAGTAGGCCGCGTTGTCGATGCCACGGAAGGCGATCGTCGGGCCCTTCTCGTTGCCCTCGGCGGTGTGGTTGTACACCACGTCGAGGATCACCTCGATGTTCGCCGCGTGCAGCGCCTTGACCATGGCCTTGAACTCGGTGACGTGCTGGCCGTTGGTGGTGCTCGAGGCGTAGCCGTTGTGCGGGGCCAGGAACCCGATGGTGTTGTAGCCCCAGTAGTTCGACAGGCCCTGGTCGACCAGGTGGGAGTCGTTGACGAACTGGTGCACCGGCAACAGCTCGACCGCCGTGACGCCCAGACCGGTCAGGTACTCGATGATGGCCGGGTGGCCCATGGCGGCGTAGGTGCCGCGGACGTCGTCGGGGATGTCGGGGTGGGTCATCGTCAGACCCTTGACGTGCATCTCGTAGATGACGCTCTCGTGGTACTGGTGGCGCGGCGGGCGGTCGTGGCCCCAGTCGAAGAACGGGTTCGCGACCACCGAGACCATGTTGTGGCCCAGCGAGTCGTCGTCGTTGAAGGCGTCGGGGTCGTCGAAGCGGTAGGAGAACAGCGACTCGTCGCCGTCGATCTGCCCCTCGATGGCCTTGGCGTAAGGGCTCAGCAGGAACTTCGACGGGTTGGCCCGGTGCCCGTTGGCCGGGTCGTAGGGGCCGTGCACCCGGAACCCGTACCGCTGACCGGGGTGGATGCCGGGCAGGTAGCCGTGCCAGACGTAGCCGTCGACCTCCACCAGGTCGAACCGGGTCTCGGCGCCGGCTTCGTCGACCAGGCAGAGCTCCACCTCGTCCGCGATCTCGGAGAAGATCGCGAAGTTCACGCCGCTGCCGTCGTACGTCGCGCCCAGCGGGTAGGGCCTTCCAGGCCAGATATCCATGTCGTTCAACCTCTGCACTTGTGTCGATCTCATCGCGGCGCGGGCGGCGGTGCCCCTGGGGTGGTACCCCTCCTCCGCGGGTTCAACCTATCGAGAACCCGCGGGACCCCCTGGCGAGCGCCTCGACGGGTGGCTCCACGCCCCGTGCGTGAGGACCGCCGACGGGCCAGCGGACCGGTCGGTCAGGTGCCTGCACACCGTCGCCCTGCTCGCTCTGGTTCGACGCCCACCCACGACGGCGCGGCACCACCGTCGAGTGCGGCAGCACCGCTCGCTGGCCGGGCCGGATGAGGGGCCGGGGACGCCGACGCCGTCCTCGCCGCGGTGGGTGGCCGCCGCGGCTGGTCTCAGCCGGTCGGCGCATCGATCAGCGTCGCGCCGTCCGCGGTGATCGCCCAGCCCGGGTTGTGCGCCACCTCCCAGGGGTGACCGTCAGGGTCGACGAAGACACCGCCGTAACCGCCCCAGGACGTCGGGGCCCCGGGCCGGCCGATGCGGGCGCCGGCCGCCTCGGCCTGGGCGAGGACGGCGTCGACCGTGGCCGGGTCCGCCACGTTGTGCGCCAGCGTCACCCCACCCCAGCCGCCTGCGTCGACGACGCAGGAGTCCTCCGCCAGCTGCTCGCGGCCCCACAGCCCGACGACGATCCCGCCGACCTGGAAGAAGACGACGTCATCGCCCTCCGCTGACGGGTGCGGCCGCCAGCCGAGGGCCTGGTAGAACCGGCGGGCCACCTCGAGGTCGCGCACGCCGAGCGTCAGGACACTGATCCGCTGCTCCATGGCCGCACCCTAGGGACCGAGGGTGACAGTTCCCGGTGACCGCCCCTCGCCGGCTCCTGGAACAGGAAGGGGCTGGTGGGAGCGCCCCGACTCATCGCCCCCACCAGCCCCTTGGCCGCACCGCCCAGGCGCACCACGGCGGTGGACGGGGTGGGGCGTCGACACGACCGCGCCACCCGCCCGGTGCATGCGCTGGCAGAAGTATGGAACCCGTACCTCAGGATCTGCTCGGGTCCTCCGCTGCCTCGAGTATCAACGGAACGTTGACAACAAGACGTTGAGGGAGCAGGGTCGGACCATGACCGTTCCGACGACCCCCACCACCGCTGAGGACCGGCGCCGCCGGCGGGCGCCCGCCGCCCTGTTCGCCCTGGCCGACCGGCATGCCGGCACCGAGACGGCCCGCGCTCGGGTCGCGGGGTCGGTGACCCTGCTGCCGCACGAAGCGGTCCGGCTGGTCGAGCTGCTGGCCGCCGGGACCGCCCGCTACGCCGACGGCGACGCCCGGGTCGACCGGGACGACCTGCTCGCCGCCCTGACCTTGCTGCCCCAGGTCCGCGCCGAGCTGGACGAGACCGAGCTCGGGCTGCTGGCGATGGCCCGGGGCCGCGGGCTCACCTGGGCCCAGGTCGCCGACGGGCTGGGGCTGGGCAGCGCCCAGGCGGCCCAGCAGCGGCACGACCGGCTCGCCACCCGGGTGCAGGACGACGGCTGAGCAACCTCAGCGGCGCCACCGGTAGGGCGTCGTCGTGGACACCCGGACCAGCCCGGACCGTTCCAGGATCGGCCGCGAGAACTCCGTCGAGTCGCTGTGCAGCAGGGTGCGGCCGAGGCGGACCGCCGAGCGCGCCCGGACGGCGGTGAGCGCGCGGTAGAGCCCCCGTCCCCGCCAGGCCGGGAGGGTGGCGCCACCCCACAGGCCCGCGAAGTCCGAGCCGGGTACCGGTTCCAGCCGGCCGGCGCTGACCAGGCGTCCGTCGACCTCCGCACCCCAGAGCTCGACCGTCTCGTCGAGCTCCAGCCGGCGCAGCAGGTCCTCGGCGCGCGCGTCGGACACCGGGGCGCCGACGGCCTCGTCCTGCATCGCACTGGTCGCCCGCACCTCGTCCTCGCTGCTCAGCCGGCGCACGGTGACCCCGGCCGGCAGGGCGACGTCGACGGCGAGCAGCTCGGCCCGACCGACCATGATCGACTCCGGTTCCTCGGCGACGAAACCCTGCCGCAGCAGGGACTCGGGCAGCCCGGGAGCCCGGTCGTGACCGCGGCTCTTCCACTCCACGTGGGTGACCGCCGGATCGGCCCGGAGCTGGTCCAGGGCCTCCTCGACCAGCCGGTCGACGTCTGCGGCGTCGGCGTCGCCCAGCTCGCGGTAGGTGACGAATCCGCTGCCGCCGGCGAAGGTGGCCAACCGCAGCGGGCCGAGGGTCGTGGTGGTGAGCGCGCCGGCGGTCTCCGCGTCGGTGCGCAGCTGCGCGTCGTAGGCCGCGAGCAGGTGGCGGTCGTCCTCCATGTCGGGCCAGCCTCCCCCACCGGTCCGGTGAGCCGCAACCGGGAAGCGGGTCCTGCTCGGGACGGCAGAATGGCCTCGTGCGACCCGAGGCCTCCGTGCTGCACCTCGACCTCGACGCGTTCTTCGCCTCGGTCGAGCAGCGCGACAAGCCCTCACTGCGGGGCAAGCCCGTCGTCGTCGGCGGGGTCGGCGCCCGGGGCGTCGTGGCCACCGCCTCCTACGAGGCCCGGGTCTTCGGCGTGAAGTCGGCGATGCCCGGCGGGGAGGCCCGCCGCCGGTGCCCGCACGCCGCCTTCCTGGGCGGTCGCTTCGACGCCTACCGCAAGGCCAGCGGTCAGGTGATGGACCGGCTCCGGGCGCTGTCCCCGCTGGTCGAGCCGCTGAGCCTGGACGAGGCCTTCGTCGACCTGCGGGCCGCCGAGTCGGTCCGCGGCTACGACCCCGCCACCTTGCAGGGCGTGGTGGACGAGCTCCGGGCCGCGATCACCGAGGCGACGGACGGGTTGACGGCTTCGGTGGGTGTGGCCAGCTCGAAGTTCATGGCCAAGATCGCCAGCGAGCTGGCCAAGCCCGACGGCAGTCGGATCGTCGAGCCGGGCACCGAGGTGGTGCTGCTGGCCCCGATGCCGGTCGGGGTGATCCCCGGCGTCGGTCCGGTCACCGTGGACAAGCTGCAGCGCGTCGGGCTGCACCGCGTCGGCGACCTGCAGGCCGTCGACGTCGACGAGCTGGCCCAGGTGCTGGGCCGCAACGCGGCCGCCGCCCTGGTCGCGCTGGCGCACGCCCGCGACGACCGCCCGGTGGAGGCGGAGCGGGAGGCCAAGTCCATCTCCACCGAGGACACCTTCGAGCGCGACCTCACCGACGTCGCGGAGCTGACCGCGATCCTGCGGCGCGACGCCCGGCAGGTCGCCCGGCGGCTGACCGCGTCCGGGCTGTTCGCCCGCACCGTCACCCTGAAGCTGCGCCGGCACGACTTCTCCACCATCACGCGCTCCCGCACCCTGCTCAGCGCCACCGACCGCGACGAGGTGATCGCCTCGGTCGCGGAGGCGCTGCTGGCGGGCGTGGACGTCACGAACGGGGTGCGGCTGCTCGGCGTCGGCGTCGCCGGGCTGACCGACGTGCTGCAGGAGGACCTGTTCGCCGAACCGGAGGCGCCCGCCGACGGCTCCGAACCGGTCGAGCTCGGCGCACCTGCGCCGGCGGAGGACCCGGAGCCGCGGCGCCGGAACGGCTGGACGCCGGGGGCGGACGTGGAGCACGACGAGCACGGGCCGGGCTGGGTGTGGGGCTCGGGTCTGGGTCGGGTCACCGTCCGGTTCGAGACCCGGACCAGCGGCCCCGGCCCCGTCCGCACGTTCGGGACGGACGACCCCCGGCTGCACCGGTGCTGATGGCCCTCGCTCGGCTCGGGCGCGGCTCGCGCTCTGACCCGCCGGACCCGTGTGCCGGGTGGCGTTGCGCTGCTGGGTCTACCGCTCGGCTCGGTTCCTCACACCGGCTCGGGTGAGGCCGCGGAAGAGGCCGTGGTCGTCGCCGTGCTCGGGGTGCCACTGGACGCCGAGCCAGAACGGCCGGTCCGGGTCCTCCAGCGCTTCGACGGTGCCGTCGGCGGCGTGCGCGGTGGCCACCAGCCCGGGGTGGGCGACGACGGACTGGTGGTGGTGGCAGTGGACCTGCAGCTCGGGGCCCACCAGTGACCGGACGGTCGAGCGGTCTGCCGTGGTCACCGGCACCCAGCCGAAGGCGTCCCCACCCGGGGAGTGCTCGTCGTGGCCGACGACGTCGGGCAGGTGCTGCTCGAGCGTCCCGCCGGCGTGCACGGCCATCACCTGGAGCCCCCGGCAGATGCCCAGCACCGGGGTGCCCAGCGCCACCGCCCGGTCGAGCAGCGCCAGCTCCCACGCGTCGCGATCGGGCCGCGGCGCCTGGGTCTGCGGGTGGCTGTCCGCGCCGTAGCGGGTCGGCTCGACGTCCGACCCGCCGCTGATGATCAGCCCGTCCAGCCGCTCGACCACGTCGGCCGCGTCCTCGACCTGCGGCGGCAGCAGCACGGCGGTGCCCCCCGCCGCCTCCACCGAGCGGGCGTAGAGGGAGTTCAGCAGGTCGGCCTGCGCGTGCCAGACCCCCCACGCCGCCTGTTCCCGGTAGGCGCTGAGCCCGATCACCGGCCGGCTCACAGCGGCGTCACGTAGGCGCCGCTGATGCCGCCGTCCACCAGGAAGGTGTTGGCGGTGATGAAGCTGGACTCGTCGGAGGCCAGGAACAGCACGGCGTTGGCGATCTCCGCCGGTTCGGCGAACCGGCCCAGCGGCACGTGCACCAGCCGGCGGGCCGCCCGCTCGGGGTCGGAGGCGAACAGCTCCTGCAGCAGCGGGGTGTTCACCGGGCCCGGGCACAACGCGTTGACGCGGACGCCCTGCCGGGCGAACTGCACGCCCAGCTCGCGGCTCATCGACAGCACCCCGCCCTTGGACGCGGAGTAGGAGATCTGGGACGTGGCCGCTCCCATCACGGCGACGAACGACGCGGTGTTGATGATGGAGCCCCGACCCGCGGCCAGCATGTGCGGCAGGGCGGCCTTGCAGCACAGGTAGACGCTGGTGAGGTTGACCTCCTGCACCCGGCGCCAGGCGTCGAGGTCGGTGTCCAGGATCGAGTCGTCCTCGGGCGGGGAGATCCCGGCGTTGTTGAACGCGATGTCGACCGTGCCGTAGGTGTCCTTCGCCGCCGCGAACAAGGCGTCGACGTCGTCCTTGCTGGTGACGTCGGTGCGCACGTAGAGGCCGTCGACCGAGGCCGCGACCTCGGGCCCGCGGCGGTCGTCCACGTCGCCGACCACCACCCGGGCGCCCTCGGCGGCCAGCCGCTCGACGCTGGCCAGGCCGATGCCCGAGCATCCGCCGGTCACCACCGCCACCCGGTCCTGGACCCGTCCGGTCATGCTCGTGCTCCTTCGTCCTGCGTCGTGGGGTCGACCATGATCGTGATCATGGTCGTGCTGATCCTGGTCATGCTCAGACCTCGCTGAGGAAGACGTTCTTCTCCTCGGTGAAGCCGTGCGGGGCGTCGGGGCCCAGCTCGCGGCCGAGGCCGGACTGCTTGAAGCCGCCGAACGGCGTCCAGTAGCGGACTGAGGAGTGGGAGTTGACGCTGAGGTTGCCCGCCTGGACGCCCCGGGACACCCGGAGCGCCCGGCCGAGGTCGGCGGTGTAGATCGAGCCGGAGAGCCCGTAGTCGGAGTCGTTGGCCAGCGCGACCGCCTCGGCCTCGTCCGCGAAGGGCAGCACGGCGACCACCGGCCCGAACACCTCCTCCCGCCAGATCCGCTGCTCGGGACCGGTCGCCAGCACCACCGACGGCGGCACCCAGAAGCCGGGCCCGGACGGCGCCGAACCGGCGAAGGCGACGTCGACCTCGTCGAGGTAGCCCTGCACGCGGTCGCGCTGCCGCGCCGAGACCAGCGGACCCATCTCGGACGCCTCGTCGGACGGGTCGGTGACCACGAAGGCCTGGACGGCGCTCTGCAGCCGGTCGAGGAACTCGGCGTGCACCGAGGCCTGGACGAGGATCCGGGACCGGGCGCAGCAGTCCTGGCCGGCGTTGTCGAACACGGCGCCCGGCGCCGCGGCGGCGGCCCCGGCGAGGTCGGCGTCGGCGAAGACGATGTTGGCGCTCTTCCCGCCGAGCTCCAGCGTGCAGCGCTTGACCTGCTCGGCGCAGCCGGCCAGCACCTGCTTGCCGACGGCGGTGGAGCCGGTGAAGCAGACCTTGCGGACCAGCGGGTGGGTGACGAAGCGCTGCCCCACCACCGCTCCGGCGCCGGGCAGCACGGTGAGCACGTGCTCGGGCAGCCCCGCCTCGAGCGCGAGCTCGGCCAGCCGCAGCGCGGTCAGCGGGGTGTACTCCGCGGGCTTGAGGACGACGGTGTTCCCGGCGGCCAGCGCGGGGGCGAAGCCCCAGGCCGCGACGGGCATCGGGAAGTTCCAGGGCACGATGATGCCGACCACGCCGAGCGGCTCGTGGAAGGTGACGTCGATCCCTCCGGCCACCGGGATCTGCCGACCGAACAGCCGCTCCGGCGTGGCGGAGTAGTAGTTGAGGACGTCGCGGACGTTGCCCGCCTCCCAGCGGGCGTTGCCGATGGTGTGCCCGGCGTTGCGGACCTCCAGCCAGGCCAGCTCGTCGAGGTGCTCGTCGACGACGGCAGCGAAGCGGCGCAGCAGCCGGGCCCGCTCCCCCGGCGCGATCGCGGCCCAGGCGGGAGCGGCCGCGGCGGCGGCCTCGATCGCCGCGTCGGTGCGGGCCAGGTCGGCCATCGCCACGTCACCGATGGGACGTGCGGTGGTGGGGTCGACCAGCGTCCAGGTCTCGGAGATGGATCTCACATCCTCTCGAAGCCGCGGCGCAGCTCCCAGTCGGTCACGGCGGCGTCGAAGGCGGCGAGCTCGACGTCGGCCATGGTGGTGTAGTGGTCGACGACCTCGTCGCCGAAGACCTGACGGGCGACCGCGGAGCCGGCGAAGGCGTCCCGGGCCTGGAGCAGCGTACGCGGCACGGTCGGCAGTCCCGACGTGTACGCGTTCCCGGTGAACTCCGGCGGCAGCTCCAGCTCGTGCTCGATGCCGTGCAGCCCGCCGGCGATCATGGCCGCGAGCGCGAGGTAGGGGTTGACGTCGCCGCCCGGCACCCGGTTCTCCACCCGGGCGCCCTTCCCGGCCCCGACGACCCGGAGCGCGCAGGTCCGGTTGTCCTGGCCCCAGGCGATCGTCGTCGGGGCGAAGGACCCGGCGCTGAAACGTTTGTAGGAGTTGACGTTCGGCGCGTACAGCAGCGTGAAGTCGGCCATCGTGGCCAGCAGCCCGGCCAGGAAGTGGTCGTAGAGCTTGCTCCGCCCTTCGACGGGCTCAGGGATCGTCGCTCCGGGCTCAGGGAGCGGTCCACCGTCCCCTGAGCCTGTCGAAGGGCCCCAAAAGACCGTCTCGCCGTCGAGGCCGCGGAGCGACAGGTGGATGTGGCAGGAGTTGCCCTCCCGCTGGTCGTACTTGGCCATGAAGGTCAGCGACATCCCCAGCTGGGCGGCGATCTCCTTGGCCGCGGTCTTGTAGACGGCGTGGTTGTCCGCGGTGGTCAGGGCGTCGGCGTAGAGGAAGCCGATCTCGTGCTGGCCGAGGTTGCACTCCCCCTTGGCCGACTCGACGTCCATCCCTGCGGCGTACATGTGGTTGCGGATGGTCCGCAGCAGCGGCTCGGCCCGGGAGGTGCCCAGCACGGAGTAGTCGACGTTGTACTGGTTGAGCGGCACCAGGTCGCGGTAGCCGGAGCTCCAGGCCTCCTCGTAGGGGGTCTTGAACGCGATGAACTCCAGCTCGGTCCCGGCCAGCGCGACGTAGCCGAGCTCGGCGGCCCGGGCCAGCTGGGCCTGCAGGATGGTCCGCGGCGACTGCGGCACCGGCTGGTGGTCGAGGGTGACGAGGTCGCACTGCACCATCGCGGTGCCCGGCAGGTGCGGCAGCAGCCGGATGGTCGCGAGGTCGAGGGCGAACTCCATGTCGCCGTAGCCGGAGTCCCAGTTCGACATGGCGTAGCCGTCCACGGTGTTCATGTCGACGTCCACGGCGAGCAGGTAGCTGCACCCCTCGGTGCCGGCGTCGAGCACGTGGTCGACGAAGTAGGCCGCGTGCATCCGCTTGCCCTGCAGCCGGCCCTGCATGTCGGTGAAGGCCACCAGCACCGTGTCCAGGTCGCCCTCGGCGATCCGTCGCCGCAGGTCGTGCACGCTCAGGTGCCGGTCGTTCCTCAGCTGGCTCATGTCTGTTCGTCCTCGGTTCTCGTCGTCAGTCCAGCAGGCCGCGCAGCAGCGCGGCCGTGTCGTCGCAGTGCCGTTCCATCTCCCGGCGGGCCCGGGCGCCGTCCCCGTCGAGCACGGCCGCCACGATCGCGGCGTGCTGAGCGCTGGAGTGCTCGAGGTTCACCCGCAGCACCGGGATGGCGACCAGCATGTCGTGCAGCCCGCTCTGGACCGTGGTGACGGCCTCGACCAGCCGCGGCGAGCCGGTGACGGTGGCCAGAGCCAGGTGCAGCCGGGAGTCCGCCTGCCGGTGCTCGGCCGGGTCGGTGGCCGCGGCCACCTCGGCCAGCGAGTCGGCCACCAGCGTGCGCTCGGCCGGGCTGAGCGTCCGGCCGGCCGCGACCTGGACGGCCCCGGGCTCGACCACCCGGCGGAAGACCAGGTCGTCCAGCAGCTCGTCCCGGCGGCCGCGCAGCCGGGCTCGGCCCCCCTCGCCCGGGGTCGCCGGCTCGTGCAGCACGACCGTGCCGCCGCCCCGGCCCCGGGTGGTGGCGACCATCCCGGCCGCCCGCAGCCCGGCGATCGCCTCCCGCAGGGTCGCGCGCGAGACCCCCAGGGCGACGGCCAGCTCGCGCTCGGGCGGCAGCGCCGTCCCGTGCGGGTACACCCCCAGCCGGATGGCCGTGGCCAGCCGCTCCACGCAGTCCTCGAAGGCGTGCCGGCTGCGCACCGCGCCGACCACGACGGCGGCCAGGCCGGTTCCCGGCTCCTGCTCCCCGCTCACCCTTCGCTGTCCAGCACCTTCTCGGCCTCCGGGCTGGTGGGCTCGTCGCCGGCGGTGAGCATGAAGGTGTGCCGCCCGCCCACGAACCAGGAGATGGTGGCGAAGGCCAGCACCACCAGCACCGCCACCGGGGCGTAGTTGAAGGTGCTGACGTCGACCGGGAAGACCGGCGGCAGCACGAAGAGGATGCAGATGATCACCACCCAGACCACCGCGACCCAGCCGACGAACCCGCTGAACCGGCCGAGGTTCCAGGGGCCGGGGACGAAGTCGCGGTTCAGCCGACGGAGCAGCACCGGCACCACGTAGGCGATGTAGAGGCCGATCACCGCGATCGAGGTGACCGCGAAGTACGCCGTCGAGCTGACCAGGGCCGGGGAGGCCAGGATCACCGAGAGCGCGACGCACAGCCAGATCGAGTTGGTCGGCGTCCCCGTCCGGGGGTTGACCTTCGCCCAGATCCGGGAGCCGGGCAGCGCGTGGTCGCGGGAGAACGCGTAGGACATCCGCGAGTTGGCGGTCACCGAGGCCATGCCGCAGAAGAACTGGGCGACGCAGACGATGAAGAGCAGGAACTTCGCCACCGTGGGGTTGTCCAGGCTGTCCAGGAAGATCTGCGCCGGGGGCAGCCCGGTCGCCGACTCCGAGAGCCGGGCCAGGCCGGCCTCGCTGCGGTCGGTGATGGCCGCGGTGATCGAGTAGAGCAGGATGAAGCCGCCGATCACCGAGACCCCCACGCTGGTCACGATCCCGCGCGGGGCGGCGACGGAGGCGTTCTTGGTCTCCTCCGCGACGTGGGCCGAGGCGTCGTAGCCGGTGTAGGTGT
Organism: Microlunatus lacustris; assembly: GCA_039527025.1. GTDB lineage: Bacteria > Actinomycetota > Actinomycetes > Propionibacteriales > Propionibacteriaceae > Microlunatus > Microlunatus lacustris. The sequence goes on along the minus strand of BAAAJN010000005.1, from coordinate 97,571 downwards.
ACTGGGCCATCAGCAGGCCCATCAGGAACACGTACGGGAGGAACGTCCAGCCGGTCTCGTTGTGGAAGCCGGTCAGCGTCCAGGAGACCGACTGGTGCTTCTCGGGCAGGATCCAGAGCGCGGCGACGATGACCAGCACCCCGCCGACGTGCCACCAGGCCGACACGTTGGACAGCAGGCTGACCAGGTTGACGCCGAAGGTGTTCAGCAGACCGTGCGCGACGATGATCGCCACGAACAGCGCGAACGTCCGGCCCGGGGTCGCCTCCACACCCCAGACGAGGTTCATGAACGCCATCCAGGTGGTGGCGCAGCCGAAGTCGATGGCCGCGGTGACGGCGACCTCGCCGAGGAAGTTGAACCAGCCGGTGAACCAGGCCCACTCCCGCTTGTTGCGCTTGGCCAGCCGGCCGGCCCAGAAGTAGAGGCCGCCGGCGGTCGGGTAGCGCGAGCAGACCTCGGCCATCGCGCCCGCCACGGCCAGCACGAGGATGCCGACGATCAGCCAGCCCAGCACCAACGTCGACGGACCACCCGAGCGCAGCGCGATGCCGTAGGAGGTGATGCAGCCGGCCAGGATCGAGATGATCGAGAACGAGACGGCGAAGTTCGAGAACGCGGACATGCCGCGGTGCAGCTCCTGGGTGTAGCCCAGCTCGGCCAGGTGCTGGGCGTCGGCGTCCAGCTCGGCGTGCTCGGGGTGGCTTCCGGCGCTCATGCGGGCTCCGATCGGCAGGGGGGCGGCAGCGGCGGGCTCAGTCTGTCGACGGGAGGGCCGGCCGTCAATGGTCCGGCCTCAGACCAATGCAGCAGGACGTCAACTGCTGTCCGGCAGGGTGGCCACCTGCTCGGCCTGCTCCGCGTCCACCGGCCGTACGATCGGCCGGTGGCCATGTGGGTGGGATCGCTGGAGCTCGACCTGCTGCTCGGGGACGTGCACTCGCTGAAGGAGAAGCGTTCGCTGGTCCGGCCGCTGCTGGCCGAGCTCCGACGGCGCTTCGAGGTGGCCGTGGCCGAGGTCGACCACGTCGACCTGCACCGCCGCACGGTCGTCGGCGTGGTGGCGGTGGCCGGCGAGCAGGGTCACCTCGTCGACGTCCTGGACGCCGTCGAGCGCAGCGTCGCCGCCCGGCCGGAGATGGAGCTGCTGTCGGCCCGCCGACGGCTGCGGGCCGGCGACGACTGACAGCCCTCCGCCCTCCGCCCTTCGACAGGCTCAGGGCACGGACCTTCGACAGGCTCAGGGCACGGACCTCCGCCCGGCTCGGGGCACGGACCTCCGCCCGGCTCAGGGCACGGACCTCCGCCCGGCTCAGGGCACGCCCTCCGCCCGGCTCAGGGCACGGCCTCCGGCAGGGTCAGCGGGGCGTCTGGCCGACCTCGTCCCAGCCCTGCTGCGGGGTGGCGCAGGAGTCGCGGAAGACGTACTGGGAGACCAGCTTGCGCTGGTGGCTGGACCAGTCGATGGCCGGCCGGCGCTGGTCGGGCGGCAGGTAGCCGAGCCGGTAGACCGCCATCAGCTCCAGCTCGTCGGGGACGCCGAAGATCTGCTCGATCCGCGCCCACTGCCCCGGCACCTCCATGGGGAAGGAGATGAACTGGATGCCCATGCCCAGCTCCACCGTGGTCAGCCAGACGTTCTCCATCGCCGCGCCCATGCTGAACACCGAGTAGAACGACGACAGCTCGCCGGGCCGGTACTCCGCGCGGTCGAGCAGCACCGCGATCAGCAGCGGGGACCCCGCCACCAGCTTGCGGTTCTCCTCCCCCAGCGTGTGCGGCACCCGGAGGGTGTTCATCAGCCGCTGGCCGCGCGCGGTGAACACCTGCTTGGTGAACGGCCGCAGCGGCGCGGGCAGCTTGTCGAACAGCATGCCGTCGCGCCGGGACTCCATCTCCTCGGCGCTGAAGCGGAAGTAGCGCTTGTAGCGCTCGAAGAAGGTGCCGTTGGACATCGCCTCGGTCATGCTCTCGCCGCTGATCGCCGCGATCTGCTCCACCACCGAGCGGTCCTCGGTGATCACGAACCGCCACGGCTGGCTGTTCAGCTGCGACGGCGCCCGGCCAGCCACCTCCATCAGCAGCTGCTGGTGCTCAGGACGCACGGGGTCGGGCAGGAACGGCCCGTTCGTGGTCTTCCGCCGCCGGACGACGTCCAAGAACTCCATGCTCACCCGCGGTCTGCGGCCAGCGCGGCCGCGTAGAAGGGTGCGGCCGAGGCCGCGACAGCCACGTGCCGCCAGGAGCGGGTGCCCGCGTAGGGCACGACCGCGAGCGGCACGACGACGGGCAGCAACCACCAGCCCGCCGGGGCGCGCTCCCGACCGGCGGCGGCCAGGGCCAGCGCGGTCAGGGTGGCGGTGCTGGTGTACAGCGCGTGGTGCACCCAGCGGGCCCGGCCGGTGCGCAGGAGGCCGGTCGCCACGCCGGCGCCCAGGGCGCAGCTGGCCAGGTAGCTCCCGCCGGCCACCCGGAGCAGCGGACGGGCCAGCTCAGGCACGTGGGCTCCAGGTCGCCCGCAGCCGGAACGGCCGCTGCGGCTCGACGCGCCAGCCGGCCGGCACCACGGCGGCGAGCTCGGCCGGGGTGAAGCTCCGGCGGATGGAGCGGAGCCCGTCGGTGTGCAGGAAGGAGTCCCGGGCCGCCGGCCGGGCGGCGAGCGCCCAGCCGAGGTAGGCCGTCCGGCTGCGCCGCAGGTCGCTGTGCACGACGAGCTCGCGGGCCAGCCGCGAGCACTCCGGCAGCACCCGGCCCAGCGCGGCGGCGTCGAGGTGGTGCAGCAGGTGGTTGGAGGTGACCAGGTCGAACTGCTCCCCCGCCGCCACCAGCGCCGTGGTGTCGGCGGCGCGGTAGGTGACGCCAGGAGTCGCGGGCCGCTCGCGGACGAAGGCCAGCGCACGCGGGTCGGGGTCGATTCCGGTGACGGCCAACCGGAGCCCGTCGGCCCGCGCCCAACGGGCCAGCGCCCGGGCCAGGTCCCCGCCGCCGAACCCGACGTCCAGCAGCGTCGTCGTCCGCCCGGTCGACAGCCGGGGCCGGAGCAGCTCCCGGTAGGTGCCCCGCCAGCCGGAGACCAGCCGGTTGACCAGGGCGAATCGCGCGTACGTGCGGCGCAGCGCCTGCTCGTCGCAGGCCGGGTCGTCCATCAGCTCGAGCACGGCGGTGTCGCGGTGCCGCAGGTCCACGCTCACGCGGCGTCGCGCCGGGTCAGCAGGGCGCTCTCCACGCTCAGTCCCGGCCCGAAGGCCAGGGCGCAGACCCGGCCGGCACCGGTCGGCGGCGCCAGCAGCAGGGTGCGCAGCACGAACAGCACCGTGGCGCTCGACATGTTGCCGTGGCGACGCAGCACCTCCCGCGACGGCTCGAGCTGCTCCGGGGCCAGCTCCAGGGCGGACTCCACCCGGTCGAGGATGCTGCGGCCCCCGGGGTGCACGGCCCAGCTGTCCACGCCCGGGTAGCCGTCGCCGCCCGCTCCCAGCAGCGGCGTGAGGGCGTCGCGGACGTGCGCGCCGACCAGCCGGGGCACCTGGGCGCTGAGCACCATCTCGAACCCCTCGTCGCCGATCGTCCAGGCCATGTCGTGCTCGCCCTCGACGACCAGGGCCGAGGCGAAGGTGTCCAGGTCCAGCAGCGGGGTGCCGGCAGGGGCCGGTCGGGCGCTGACCACCGCGGCGGCCGCGCCGTCGGCGAACAGCGAGCAGCTGAGCAGGGTGTCGGCGTCCTCGGGCCGTCGCAGGTGCAGGGTGCACAGCTCGACGGCGACCACCAGGACGACCGCGTCAGGGTCGGCCCGGCAGAAGTCGGCGGCCGCCCGCAGAGCCGGGAAAGCGCCGTAGCAGCCCATGAAGCCGACGTGGTAGCGCTGCACGCCCGGGTCCAGGCCCAGCGCCCGGACCACCTCGATGTCCGGGCCGGGGGCGTAGAAGCCGGTGCAGGAGACGGTGACGACGTGGCTGACGTCGGCCGGCAGCAGGCCGCGGGCGGCGTCCAGCGCCTGCTTCGCCGCGGCGGTGAACAGCTCCCCCGCCGCCTCGCGGTAGGCGGCGTTCCGCCGACCGGTGGACAGCGGCCGGAAGGCGCCGGTCGCCGGGTCCAGGAACCCCGAGCCCGTCGACCCGTCGCCCGCCAGCTCGGCGAGCACGGTGTGCCGGCTCTCGATGGCCGACGCGTCGAAGACGGTCGCCACCATCCGCTGCCGCAGGCGGGAGAGCCCGGGCTGCGCGGCGAACAGGTCGCGGACCACCGGCTGCGGGAGCACGGTGGCGGGGACCACCGTCTCGATCGATCGGATGCTGACGGTCACGGACCCACTCTGCCCGGTCGCACAACCGGCCGCCGCGCCCAGTCCACCGCTCAGAGCGAGCGGTCCCGGCGGCCAGCCGCCCAGGGCTCCCCGAGGTCGACGTCGACGACCAACCGGGCCGGGTCCAGCAGCGAGGCCTCCCGGTGGCAGAGGTAGCGACCCTCGCCGTCGGTGCCGGAGATCGTGTTGCCGTCCTCGATCACGTCACCGGCCTCGAACAGGTAGACCGCCGTCGAGAACAGCAGCTCGGCGATCTCGCCGGGCTCGCGGTCGCGGAAGTGGCACTGCACGTCGGGCAGGTCGAAGACGTGCAGACCGAGGGTGTCCATGGCCAGCGCACTCTCGTCGCGGGCGTCGGCGAACATCCGGACGTTGATCACCCCGTCCAGGTCGCCGGCCCCGAAGGTCGCCGGGTCGCCGACCCGCTGGCTGCGCGCCCAGTGCAGGGCGCGGGGAGCGGTCCGGGCCACCAGCACGGAGACCACCTCGCCCAGCGAGGTCACCCGCTCGCTGGCACTGCGGCCCGCGGCGAGCACCTCGGTGACCAGGACGCTGCTCCGGCAGGGGGCGACGGCCGCCTCCGCCTCGGCCCAGTCCCAGGTCTGGCTGACGTCGGGCAGCGTCTTGCCGTCCTGCCCCAGCGGAGACCCGGGCAGCACTACGGTGACCAGCGGTGGCAGGTCGGGGTCCTCCAGCGGGTGCGGGACGCTCAGCGAGTCGCCCTGCGCCTCCGCGCCGGGTCGGACCGCGCGCAAGGCCTCCAGCAGCGCGGGGTCGGTGAGGTCGGGCGCCTCGGGGTACCAGAGCTCGGCGACCAGCGCGAGGCCCGGGGAGGGCGTGGCGCCGGTGCTCGGCGGGTTCGTCATCGTGTCTCGTCCCTTCGGCGGCCGGTCGGGCCTGCGGCGGGCATGTCCCGGGCAGTTCGCGTGCTCCGCTGCCGAGCATCCTCCCTCACGGCCCCGCAGCGGTCAGTCCGCGCGGGTGCCCAGCAGCAGCCAGGACAGCGCCGGCCCCGACGTCGGGCCGGCCTCCCAGCCGGCCCGCTCGAGGACCGACGCCCGGCCGCCGACCGCCAGCGCGTGCGCGGTGCAGCCCCAGCGGGTGCGGTGCACCGCGCCCGCCGGCTCCGGCAGCAGCGCGAGCACGGCGCAGAGGTGGGCCAGCTGGTCCAGCGGCAGCGGCCGGACGGCGCGGCCGGGGAGCCCCGCGCCCAGCCACCCGCCGAGCGCGGCCACCCGGTCCTGGACCCGGCCTGCGCCTACCGCGGCCCCGTCAGGGACGCCGCGGGCCGTGGTCACGACCTCGAGCTCCAGCAGCGCAGCCTGCTCCAGCAGCGGCCCGGCGAGCGGCTCCCGGTCCGCGGCGGCCGCCAGCCCGGCCAGGTGCTGCAGCACCGGGGCGACCGGCCGACCGGCCAGCAGCAGCGCCAGGCAGAGCTGGGTGGCGGCCAGCCCCAGCCCCGCGGCCGGGGCCCGGGCCAGCAGCACGGACTGCTCGGCGCGCTCCAGCAGGGACGGGTCGCCGGTCCGGGTGTGCTCGCCGCACAGGTGCCCGACGGTCCGCGGGTCCAACGCGTCGTCCTCGGGCAACCGGGCGGTCCACAGGTCCAGGGCCTCCTCCGCCAGCTCGACGTCGGGCAGGGCGGCCACGGCCAGCGCGCGCTGGACGGCCAGGGCCGCGTCGACGTCGGGCAGCCGGACCACGCCCGCCCTCGTCCGGGGCTGCTCGAGCGCGGCCAGGGCCCGCCCGGCCAGCAGGTCGTCCAGCGGCGGGCCGACCCGCAGCTCGTAGCAGGTCGTCCCGCGCGCCGCCCGCAGCTCGACGGGGTAGCGGCCCGGGGTGCCGGCGCTCAGCTCGACCTGGCCGCGCGTCCGCTCGGCCTCCAGCCCGTCGGGCAGCACCAGCGCCTCGTCCTCCCCCGCGTCGACCAGCACCACCTCGTCGAGGTCGAGGTCGAGGCGGCGCGGCACCTGCGGGTGCCGGCCGCGGCTCAGGCTGCGCGGCCCGGGGTGCAGGTCCCACTGCCACTGGACGACGTAGCGGCTGCCCGCCGCCAGCCAGACCGGGCCGAGGTGCAGCCCGGCTGCGTCGGCCGCGGGCAGCGCGCCACTGCGCAGCACCCCGCCCAGCAGCGGCCCCGTGCCGTCAGCCGGCAGCACCGCGTAGCTGGCGGCCACCCCGGCCGCCAGCGCCCAGGCCGGCCGCTCTTCGGGCACCCGCCAGGTGAGCAGGGGGTCGGCCAGGTCCACCGGCTCGTCGTGGCAGGCCAGGGCCACCCGGAGCCCCCAGCCCGCCCCGAAGGTGTGCCGGACGACCAGGACCAGCGGCCCGGCGGACCAGGCCAGCTCGACCTCGTCGTCGTCGGCCCGGACCTCCGGCGGCCCGGGCAGCAGCGGGCTGCCGTCGGTCGCGTGCACGAGCAGCCCGCCGCTGACCAGCAGCGCCGTCGAGGCTCCCGGCAGGGTCGCGGTCACGGTGCCCTCAGGCCCGATCCTGACCTCGGCGGCCCCGCACCGGAACGTGAGGTGGCTCACCGCGCGCTCACCGCCCCGCGCAGGCCACGACACGCGAGGTCACGAGTTGGTCTCGATCTTCTGGGCGCCCTCGACACTCGCCTAGCGTGGTGCCCATGACTGGTGCGGTGGCACCGGGGGCCAGGCCTCCGGGAGCGCGCGGCGGGGGAGCTCAGGCGGGACACCAGACCGAGTGGCGCGACGGCTGGCCGCGCGACTTCGGGCGCGACGGTGTCTCCGGACTGGTCACCCTCGACCGTGCCCTGCGGGCTCGGGACGTCTCGCGTCCTGACGCCGAGGACGAGGAGGTCGCCCTCGACGTGCTGGCCGACCTGATGGCCCGCGTCGACGGACGACGGCCCAGCCGCACGGCCGGCTGAACGGCGGTCCGACCCGGCGAGCACGGCCGGCTCAGGCCCTCCGGTCGCGCTCGTAGTCGGCGAGCAGCGCGATCCGGCGGGCGTGCCGCTCCTCGCCGCTGAACGGCGTGGCCAGGAACAGCCGCACGAGGTCCAGCACCTCCTCCTCGGTGTGCATCCGCGCACCGATGGAGAGGACGTTCGCGTCGTTGTGCTGCCGGGCCAGGGTGGCGGTGTCGCGGTCGTAGGCCAGCGCCGCCCGGGCTCCCACCACCTTGTTGGCGGCGATCTGCTCGCCGTTGCCGGAACCGCCGATGACGATGCCCAGGGAGCCCGGTTCAGCCACCGCCCCCTCAGCCGCCGGGATGCAGTAGACGGGGTAGTCGTCCTCGGCGTCGTAGGCCTCGGGACCGTGGTCGACCACGTCGTGGCCGTCGGCCACCAGGGCGCTGACCAGGTAGTTCTTGAGGTCGAAGCCGGCGTGGTCGGTGCCGATGTGTACACGCATGGCAGCAGTCTGGCAGACGGCCCGGACACTCCGGCGTCGCCGGTTCGGGCTCTCGACGGCCCCCGGACGGACCTGCGGCGCTTGGGCCGATCCCTACCCTGGCCGTGTGCCCGACCCGTTCCCCCGCCGCCGCCTGCTGGGGCTGGGCGCCGGGCTCGCAGCCGCCGGGCTGGCCGGCTGCGGTGTCCCCGATCTCGGCGGGGTGGTGCCGCAGCGCTGGGAGAGCGCGAGCTGCGTGCCGCGCTCCTCGCTGGACTCCCACCGTCGGCTGGCCGGGCTGCCGCTGGTCTACGAGCCCGATGAGCGGCGCAGCGCCTTCCGCTTCGACCCCGGCTTCTTCGCCCGCCTCGAGAAGTGGGGCGCCGGGCTCGCCGAGGAGCTGCCGGCGAGCCCGGTCGAACTGACCACCTACGGCAGCTGGACCGACGGCGGCACGGCCTGCGACTCCTGGCACCACGCCGGGCGGGCGTTCGACCTGGCCCGGGTGCGGCTGGCTGATGGCTCCGAGGTGTCCTGCCGCTACGACCGCTGGCGCTCGCTGGAGGGCGCCCGGCTGGAGGAGGCGCGGCGCCGGTACTGGGCGGTCGCGGCCGGCCTGCACGCCCGCTTCTCCTACGTGCTCACCTACCTCTACGACGCCCAGCATGCCAACCACGTGCACGTCGACAACGGCCGCTCCGGCGACGGCGCCCCCACCTTCAGTCCGCGGTCGGGCGTCCAGGTGCACGCCGTGCAGGCCGTCTGCCGCTACCTGTGGGGGCAGCCGGTCGAGCTGACCGGTCGTTGGGACGGCGAGACCTCGCGGGCCGCCGCCACCGTGCTGGACGGGCTCGGCCTCGACGACGACCTGCAGGCCGAGGGCAGCTGGACCGGCCTGATGGGCGCGGCCGCCGTCCGCGGTCGGGACTGACCTGCCACGGGCCCGGCCGGGAAGCCGCTGACGGGTCACCGGTCCTGGACGCCAGAGGGCACGACTTCTCAGCGGTTCCTGGTCGGCGGTTCCGCTCGGCCCGCAGCGGACGGCCCTGTCGGTGCCGCGTGACAGGATCTCCGGCATGTTCCCCGACAACCTGACCCGCGCCGAGGCGCAGGCCCGCTCCGCCCTGCTGAGCACCTCCCGCTACGCGGTCGAGGTCGACCTCTCCGGCGCCGGCCTGCCCGACCCGACGCGGGAGTTCGTCTCCACCACGACGATCAGCTTCACCGGCCGGGGCACCGGCTCCACCCACCTGGACCTGATCGCCTCGTCGGTCCGCAGCGCCACCCTGGACGGCGTCCCGCTCGACCCGGCCGGCTTCGTCGCCTCCCGGCTGCCGCTGGAGGTCACCCCCGGCGAGCACGAGCTGACCGTCGTCGCCGTCTGCCGCTACAGCCGCAGCGGCCAGGGCCTGCACCGGTTCGTCGACCCGGTCGACGAGCGCACCTACCTCTACACGCAGTTCGAGTCCTCCGACGCCCGGCGCGTCTACGGCTGCTTCGAGCAGCCGGACCTCAAGGCCCGCTTCACCATCTCCGTGCTCGCCCCCGCGTCCTGGGAGGTGGTGTCCAACGGGCACGCGCTGGAGCGCGAGCCCGCCGGCGAGGGCGTCGTCCGGCACCTGTTCACCGAGACCGAGCCCATCTCCACCTACCTGACCGCGCTGGTGGCGGGCGACTACGTCAGCGTCACCTCCAGCTACGAGGCGCTGGCCGGCGAGCTGCCCATGGCCATCTGGTGCCGGGCCTCGCTGCTGGAGCACCTCGACGCCGAGGAGATCTTCCAGATCACCACCGACGGCTTCGACGTGTTCGAGACCCAGTTCGAGTTCCCCTACCCCTTCGGCAAGTACGACCAGGTTTTCGTGCCCGAGTACAACGCGGGCGCCATGGAGAACGTCGGCTGCGTCACCTTCCGCGACGAGTACATCTTCCGCAGCCGGGTCACCGCCGCGTCACGCTCGCGGCGCCAGGACACGATCCTGCACGAGCTCTCGCACATGTGGTTCGGCGACCTGGTCACGATGCGCTGGTGGGACGACCTGTGGCTCAAGGAGTCCTTCGCCACCTGGGCGTCGAACTTCGCGGTCAGCGAGCTGGCACAGGACCAGACCGCGGTCTGGGCCCGGTTCCTGCACGGGTTCAAGACCAACGCCTACCGCGGCGACCAGCTGCCCTCCACGCACCCCGTCGCGGCCGACATCCCCGACCTCGAGGCGGTCGAGTCCAACTTCGACCAGATCACCTACGCCAAGGGCGGGTCGGTGCTGGTGCAGCTGGTGGGCTACCTCGGCCGTGACACCTTCCTCGCCGGCCTGCGCACCTACTTCGCCGAGCACGCCTTCGCCAACACCACGCTCGACGACCTGCTGCGCTCGCTGGAAGAGGCTTCTGGCCGCGATCTCGGCGCCTGGTCGCAGCAGTGGCTGGAGCAGGCCGGGGTGAACCTGCTGGCGCTCGAGCTGGCCACCAAGGACGGCCGGATCACCGCAGCCGCGGTCCGGCAGAGCGCGCACCCGTCCTGGCCGACGCTGCGCGACCACCGCGTCGTGCTCGGCCTGTACCGCCGGGAGGGGGACGCGCTGACCCGCACCGACCGGCTGGAGCTGGAGGTGAGCGGGGAGCTGACCGAAGTAGCGGCCCTGGTCGGCCGCGAGCTGCCCGACCTGCTGCTGACCAACGACGAGGACCTCACCTACAGCAAGGTCCGGCTGGACCCGCACTCCACCCGCACGGCCCTGGCCGCGCTGCCCGGGCTGGCCGACCCGCTCTCCCGCGCCGTCGGGTGGCAGGCGGTGTGGGACGCGACCCGCGACGCGGAGCTGCCCGCGGCCGCCCACCTGGACCTGGTGCTCCGTGGGCTGGCGCAGGAGTCGGACCTCACCGTGGTGAACAACCTGCTGGCGCAGGCCGCGACCAGCGCCGGCAGCTACACCCCGCCGGCCAGCCGCGCCGCCACCGCGACGACCTGGCAGCAGGGTCTGCGCCGGTTGCTGCACGACGCCGCTGCGGGCTCGGACCACCAGCTGGCGCTGGCCCGGGCCTACGTCGGGGCCGCCCGCGACCCGGAGTGCGCCGAGGAGGTCGAGGGCTGGCTGCACGGCCGCGACGTGCCGGCGGGGCTCGAGCTCGACCAGGACCTGCGCTGGGCCGTGGTCGCCCGGCTGGCCGCGCTGGGCCGCGCCGATGCGGCGGTCATCGCCGCCGAGGAGCAGGCCGACGGCTCGGTCACGGGGCAGGAGCGTGCCGCGGGCGCCCGGGCGGCCCGGCCGACCGCCGAGGCCAAGACCGAGGCGTGGCGACTGGCCGTGGACGAGGACACCATTCCCAACGCCCAGCAGGGCGCCATCTGCCTCGGCTTCTGGCAGCGCCAGCAGGACGAGGTGCTGGAGCCCTACGTCGAGCGCTACCTGCAGCTGGCGGAGGACATCTCCGCCAGCCGCGGGGTGTGGGCGAGCAAGGGCGTGGCGCTGCGCAAGAACGCGCTGCGGAACCTGTTCCCGTGGCCGACCGAGCAGCAGCCGTTCCTGCAGCGGCTCGACGCCTGGTTGACCGACGCCGAGATCGCGCCGTCGGTCCGCCGCGTGGTCCTGGAGCGCCGCGACGAGACGGTGCGGGCGCTGGCCTGCCAGCAGGTGGAGGCCGGCTGAGCACCTCGCCGCGTCCGGCGGGAGGCGGCCCGCTGCCGGACCGGCACCTCGCCGTCACCGTGGCCGTGCCCGCGCCGTTCGCCGGCGGCGCACTGCTGGACTTCCTGCTGCGGCACGCCGTGACCGGGGTGGAGGTCGGCGCGGACGAGCCGGACGGCTCGGTGCGGTACGCGCGCACCCTCAGTCTGGCGCACGGCCCGGCGACGCTGGACCTGCGCTGGACCGACGCCCGGCTGGACCTGGTCCTCGACGCCGACCCGCGCGACCACGCCGACGCCGTCCGCCGGGTCGAGCACCTGGTCGACGCCCGTGCCGAGCCGGCCGTGGTCGACGCGCACCTGGCGCGCGACCCCGCGCTCTCCGGGCTGGTGGCGGCCACCCCGGGTCTGCGGGTGCCCGGTGTGCTGGACCCGGCCGAGATGCTGATCCGCACCCTGATCGGGCAGCAGATCTCCCTCGCCGCGGCCCGCACGCACGGGTCAGCGCTGAGCCGACGGCTCGGCTCGCCGGTGCGAGCGGGCGGTCCGGGCCTGGATCGGCTCTTCCCCACCCCGGAGCAGTTCGCGGCCGTGGACCCGACGACGCTGCCGATGCCGCGGGCGCGCGGGCGGGCCCTGGTCGGGGTGGCGGAACGGCTGCTCGACGGGCGGCTGGTGCTGGACCCGGCGCTCGACCCGGTGGAGGCGCGGGTGCAGTTGCTGGCCTGCCCTGGCGTCGGGCCGTGGACCGCGGACTACGTGCTGATGCGCGTCTGGCACGCCCCGGACGTGCTGCTGGTGTCGGACCTGATCATCGGTCGTGAGCTGGCTGCGCTCGGCCCGGTGGACGCGGACAGCTGGTCGCCCTACCGCTCCTCCGCCACGCTGCACCTGTGGCACGCGTTCCTGCAGCGCTCCCCCGGCTGAACGCTCCCGCCGCCTGAGCCTGTCGGAGGCCACCGCGGCCTGAGCCCGCCGAAGCCACCGCGGCCTGAGCCCGTCGAACCCACCGCGGCCTGAGCCCGTCGAAGGCCCTTCGACAGGCTCAGGGCACGGGACGGCGCGAGGCCCTTCGACAGGCTCAGGGCACGGGACGGCGCGAGGCCCTTCGACGAGCTCAGGGCACGGGACGCTTCGTGGGGCTCAGGGGCGGCGCTCAGGAGATCCGGGAGGTGTGCAGCGTCTCCGGGTGCCGGGCGGACTGGCCCAGCTGCTGCACGCCGTTGACCAGGCCGCCGACCACGTCACCGGCGGTGAAGGAGGTCTGCATCGACGCCGCGGCCAGCCGGCAGTCGAAGTCGTCGAGGACCCGCTGGGCCTCGGTGCCGGTGATGATCTCCAGAGCGCGGGCGGCGGGGTCGCAGAAGACCAGGACGGCGCGGTCCGGCTCGGTCAGCGCCGCGTGCAGCTGCTCGGCGAAGGGACGGGGCGGACCCTCCCCGGGCCCGACGTAGACCGAGAAGGGGAGCCCGGAGAGCTGCTCCGCCACCTCGACGGCGCGCGCGAGGCGGCGCTGCTCGACGTGGTCGAGGATCTCACCAGCGGGCACCGGCACCACCCGTGGACGCGTCGTCGTCGCGCTCGGCCTTGTCGGCGACGACCTGGCGCCCGGCCTCGATGGAGTCCCGGCTGCCCTGCTGCTGGGCTGCGGCCTCGATGCGCCGGCCGTTGACCCAGATCGGCTGGTTCGCCACTCCCGGCGTGCCCATGTTGCCCTTGGCGGCGTGGTGCACCCGGGTGAGCACGGCCACCAGCAGGACGACCAGCAGCGGGGCACCCACCAGCAGACCGAGCACCTCCAGGAACGAGGGGCTGCGCACCTCGGGCCAGCCGGGCAGGGTTTCCAGAGGCACTAGCATGCTCAGGAGCTGATTCACCCTCCTACCGTAGCCGGAGGGCCAGCCCCGCGGTCGGCACCTGCGTGCGTTGCGGGCGAGAAGACCCCGAGCACGGTGGCTGAGGAGGAACACGTCGGTGACTGAGCCCGCTGCGCCCGCGTCACGCCTGGTGATGGACGCCGACCAGATCGCCCGCACCTGCGCCCGGATGGCGCACCAGGTGCTGGAAGCCAACCGCGGAGCCGAGGGCCTGCTGGTGCTGGGGATCCCGACCCGCGGCGTCCCGCTGGCCGAGCGGCTGGCCCGGGCGATGGCCGACGTCGAGGGGGTGGACATCCCCGTCGGAGCCCTGGACATCACCCTCTACCGCGACGACCTGCGCCGCCACCCGACCCGCGCGGTGGGTCGCAGCCGGCTCCCGGTCGGCGTCGACGACGCCGTGGTGGTGCTGGTCGACGACGTGCTCTTCTCCGGCCGCACGGTCCGCGCCGCCCTCGACGCGCTCGGCGACCTCGGCCGGCCGCGGGCGGTCCGGCTGGCGGTGCTGGTCGACCGCGGGCACCGCGAGCTGCCCATCCGCGCCGACCACGTGGGCAAGAACCTGCCGACCCGCGCCGACGAGCGGGTCCGGGTCCGGCTCGAGGAGACCGACGGGGTCAACGAGGTCACCATCTCCCCCAGGGGGGACGGCGAGGCCGCGCCGGGCGGCCAGGACGACGAGGGGACCCGCTGATGCGGCACCTGCTGTCCGCTGCGGACCTCAGCCTGGCCCAGACCGGGGAGATCCTCGACCTGGCCGAGGAGATGGCCTCGGTGCAGGCGCGGCCGGTCAAGAAGCTGCCCGCGCTGCGCGGGCGGACCGTGGTCAACCTGTTCTTCGAGGACTCGACCCGCACCCGCTCCTCCTTCGAGCTGGCCGGCAAGTGGCTGTCCGCCGACGTCATCAACGTCAGCGCGAAGGGCTCGTCGGTCTCCAAGGGCGAGTCGCTCCGCGACACCGTGCTGACCGTGGCCGCGATGGGCGTCGACGCGCTGGTCATCCGGCACGGCGCCTCGGGCGCGCCGGCCCAGGCGGCGCAGTGGGTGGACGCGCACGTGCTGAACGCCGGCGACGGCACCCACGAGCACCCGACCCAGGCCCTGCTGGACGCCTTCACCCTGCGCCGGCACTTCCGCACCGCCGAGCCGGACCTGGACACCTTCGCGGGGAAGCGGGTCGTCATCGCCGGTGACGTCACGCACTCCCGGGTCGCCCGCAGCAACGTGCTGCTGCTGCAGACCCTCGGCGCGGACGTCACCCTGGTCGCCCCGCCCACGCTGATGCCGTCCGGCGTGGATCGGTGGCCGGTGACCACCAGCAGCGACTTCGACGCCGTGCTGCCCGAGGCCGACGCGGTGATGATGCTGCGGGTGCAGCGGGAGCGGATGTCGGGCGGCTACTTCCCCACCCCGCGGGAGTACACGGTCGGCTACGGCCTGACCCGGGCGCGGCTGGGCACCATGAAGCCGGGCTCGGCCATCTGCCACCCGGGGCCGATGAACCGCGGGCTGGAGATCTCCGCCGACGCCGCCGACGCCGCCAGCTCCCTGATCCTCGACCAGGTGGCGGCCGGCGTCGCCGTCCGGATGAGCGTGCTCTACCAGCTGCTGGGCGGCGAGGACCGCCCGGCGACCCCTCGAGGAGACCTCTGATGCCCGACGTGCTGGTCACCGGCGCCGACCTGCTCGGCGCCGGTCGCGCCGACCTGCTGCTGCGGGACGGCCGGTTCGCCGACCCGGCCACCGCCGGCCCCGACGTCGAGCGGCTGGACGCCGACGGTCTGGTGGCGCTACCCGGGCTGGTCGACCTGCACACCCACCTGCGGGAGCCGGGCCGGGAGGACGCGGAGACCCACGCCAGCGGCACCGAGGCGGCGGCACGCGGCGGCTTCACGGCCGTGCTGGCGATGGCCAACACCACCCCGGTCACCGACACCGCCGAGGCGGCCGAGCACGTCGCGACGCTCGGCCGGCGCGCCGGGCACGCGCAGGTCGTCCCGGTCGGCGCGATCAGCAAGGGGCTCGCCGGCGCCGAGCTGGCCGAGCTGGGGCTGATGGCCCGCTCCGCCGCGGCGGTGCGCGTCTTCTCCGACGACGGCCACTGCGTCACCGACGCCCGGCTGGTGCGCCGGGCGCTGGAGTACGTCCGGGCCTTCGACGGCGTCATCGCCCAGCACGCCCAGGACCCGCGGTTGGCCGGGCCCGACGCCTGCTGCCACGAGGGCGAGCTGTCCGGCCGGCTCGGACTGCCGGGCTGGCCCGCCGTCGCCGAGTCCACCGTCGTGGCCCGCGACGTGCAGCTCGCCGAGCTGACCCGCTCGCGGCTGCACGTCTGCCACGTCTCCACCGCCGAGACGGTCGACGTGCTGCGCTGGGCCAAGGCCCGCGGGATCGCCGTCACCGCGGAGGTGGCGCCGCACCACCTGCTGCTCACCGCGGACGAGGTGGCCGGCTACGACCCGACCTACAAGGTGAACCCGCCGCTGCGGCCCGACGAGCACGTGGCCGCGCTCCGCGACGCCCTCGCCGACGGCACCATCGACGTGGTGGCCACCGACCACGCCCCGCACGCCCGGCACGACAAGGAGCACGCCTTCGCCGACGCCTCGCCGGGGATGCTGGGGCTGGAGACGGCGCTCGCGGTGGTGCTCGAGACCATGGTGCTGCCGGGCCGGCTGGGCTGGCCCGAGGTCGCCGACCGGATGTCGGTGGTGCCGGCCGACATCGCCCGGCTGAGCAGTCAGGGCCGTCCGCTGGCCGTCGGCGAGCCGGCCAACCTCACCCTGGTGGACCCGACCGCCCGGGCCGTCGTCGACCGGGCGGCCTCCGCGTCGCTGTCCCGCAACAACCCGTGGCACGGCCGTGAGCTGCCCGACCCCGTGGTGGCCACCTTCTGGGCGGGTCGAGCCACCTACCGGCGGTCCTGACCGTCGTGTCGCCAGGGGGCGGCACCGTCGCCTAGGCTGGCAGCCTCGGGATCGTCGCCAGCCCTCGAGGAACCCCGATGACCGCCCTGCTGCCCGCCGACGACACCACCTCGCGGACGGCGCTGCAGCGTGTGCTGGACGAGGGCTCGGTCCGCTCGGTGTTCCAGCCGATCGTCGACCTCGCCACCCACCGGGTGGTCGCCTACGAGGCGCTGGCGCGGGGCCCGGTCGGAGCGCTCGAGCGGCCCGACCACCTCTTCGCCACCGCCCGCCGGCACGGGCTGCTCGCCGAGCTGGACGCGGCCTGCCGGGCGGCGGCCCTGCGCGGCGCGCTGGAGCACGGTCTGCTCGACCCGCTCACGCTGTTCGTGAACGTGGAGCCCGAGGTGCTCGAGCGCACGCCCCTGCACGAGCTCGTCGAGCTGGCCGAGCGGGCCCCGGGCCGGCTGCGGGTGGTGCTCGAGATCACCGAACGGGCGCTCACCGCGCGGCCGGCGGAGCTGCTGCACACCGTGCGGCGGGTGCGCGAGCTGGGCTGGGGCGTGGCCCTGGACGACGTCGGCGCCGAGTCGGCCTCGCTCGCCTTCCTCGAGGTGGTGCAGCCCGACGTGGTCAAGCTGGACCTCGGGCTGGTCCAGCGACGGCCGGACCGTGCGGTGGCCGAGATCATGAACGCGGTGAACGCCTACGCCGAGCGATCCGGCGCGCAGCTGCTGGCCGAGGGCATCGAGACCGAGCAGCACCTGCGCGGGGCGGAGGCCCTCGGGGCGACGCTGGGCCAGGGGTGGATGTTCGGGCGTCCGACGGACCGGCCCGCCGATCCCCGGGCCATCCCGGTGCTCCCGCTCGACCTCGGCGGGCCCGCGCGCAGCTCGTCGCCGGAACCGGCGAGCCCGTTCGACTGCCTGCCCAGCGGGACGGTGCTGCGACGCTCGACCAAGCGCCTGCTGGTGCAGCTGAGCATCCAGCTGGAGCGCGAGGCGCAAGGGCTGGGCGGGACCTGCGTGGTGGGGGCGACCTTCCAGCACGCGCGGCACTTCACCCCGGACACCGCCCGCCGCTACCAGCAGCTGGCGGAGACCGCGGCCTTCGTCTGCGTCCTCGGGGAGGGTCTTCCGGCCGAGCCGCTCCCGGGCCTGCGCGGGGCGCAGCTGGCCGACGACGACCCGGTCCGGGAGGAGTGGGATGTGACCGTGCTCAGCCCGCACTTCAGCGCGGCCCTGCTCGCCCGTGACCTGGACAGCGGCGGGCCCGAGCTCGACCGGGTGTTCGAGTACGCCCTCACCTACCGGCGGGACACGGTCGTGGCGGCGACCCAGGCGCTGCTGGCCCGCGTCGCCCGGCGCGGCTGACCGGCCTCCGCGCTAGAGCAGGCCCTGCGCCGGGCTCCCCGCCGGGATCGGCGTCATCCGCAGGACGTGGACCGGGCCCGCGGTGAGGCCGGCCGTCAGCTCCTGCAGGCGGGCGACGGCCGGGCCGTCGCCGTGGGCGTCGAGCAGGTCGGCACTGCTCCACTTCTCGATCATGTAGATCTGGTCGTCGGGGGCGTCGTGGATCGCGTACAGCTCGCACCCGGCCTCGGCGTGCACCGCCGGGATGGCTTCGACCAGTGCGGAGCGGAGCGCCTCCAGCTTCCCGGGGGCGGCGGTGAACACCGCGACGACGACGACGGTCTCGGTGGCGGGGCTGGGGCTGGTCATCGGCGGCGTCCTTCGCTCGGGGGTGGGCGCTCACCGTAGCCAGACCGCCTCGGCCCGCGGCGCAGCAGGCCTTGCCCGGACGAGGAGACTGACGGGGTGCCCGAAGGTGACAGCGTCTACAAGGTCGCCCGGAAGCTGGAGCCGGCCCTGGTCGGCCAGCCGCTGGCCCGCGGCGAGCTGCGGGTGCCGGCGCACGCCACCGATGACCTGTCCGGGCACACCGTCACCGACATCGACACCCACGGCAAGCACCTGCTCACCCGGCTGGACTCGGGACTGACCCTGCACACGCACCTGAAGATGGACGGGTCCTGGACCATCACCCGGCCCGGGCGACGCCTGCCCCGCGACCTGCTGCCCGACGTCCGGGTGCTGCTGGAGACGCGGGCCGGCTCGACGGCCTACGGGATCTCGATGCCCGTCGTGCAACTGGTCCGGACCGCCGACGAGCACGAGGTCGTGGGCCACCTCGGGCCCGACCCGCTGCGTGCCGACTGGGACCTCGCCGAGGCCGCCGCCCGGCTGGCCGCGGACCCCACCCGCCCGCTGGCCGCCGCCCTGCTCGACCAGCGCAACGTCGCCGGCCTGGGCAACTTGTGGGTGAACGAGCTCTGCTACCTGCGCGGCCACAGCCCGTGGACCCCGGCGGGTGAGGTGGACGGGCCGGCGCTGCTCAGGCTGGCCGCCCGGGCGCTCAAGCACTCGGCCCTGGTGCCGGGGGCCTACCAGGTCACCACCGGCCGGAGCCGCCGCGGCGAGGACCACTGGGTCGCCGGGCGGGCCGGCCAACCCTGCCGCCGCTGCCGCACCCCGGTCCAGGTCGTCGCTGAGGCGCCGGGCGACCCCGACCGGCGACGGACCTGGTGGTGCCCGCGCTGCCAGCCCGGACCTGGACCTGACCGCTGAGCCGTCCGTCCACCCGTCCACGAGGAGGAGCACGATGCCGCACGCGACGCTGGGAGCATCCCCGGAGATCGACCTGGACGCCGAGCTGGACCGCCAGCGCCGGCTGCTGCTGGACACCGGGGTCGCTGCCGACGCCGACCTCGGCGCCGACGAGCTGTCCACCGCCGTGGACGGCCTCCGCCCGGCCCTGCGGGCGCTCGGGCCGCCGGCGGCACCGACGCCGTCGGCCGCGCCCGTCGTGCTGGTGCTCTCCAGCGGGGACCACGAGCGTGACCAGGCCGCCGCCGCCCGCCAGGTCCTCGACCTGCGGCTGACCGGCCGCCGCGAGCCCGGCGTCCTGGACCGCAACCACGGCGTGGACGGGTTGGTCCCCTACCGCCCGATCGCGGAGGTCGGCCCGCCGCCGGCCCGGGTCCACGCCCTGGTCGGGGTGGAACGCGGCGAGGAGTTCTGCGGGGTCCCGCCCCAGGACGCGTTGCCGGTCATCCTCGGCCGGGGCCGCACGCCGCTGACCATCCCCGAGGGGATCGCGCTGGTCCGAGCCTTCCCGGCCATGCTGGAGAAGAACCGCTGCTTCATGCTCTCCGGTTCCCGGCGCGGTGACCGGCGGGTGCCGGCGCTGTGGATCACCGGCCGCAGCCCGAAGCTCGGCTGGTGCTGGGACGGCAACCCGCACAGCTGGTTGGGGGTGGCCAGCACCGCGGCCCGGCTGGCGGGTTGACCCTGCGCCGGACGGCGCAAGTGCCAGATCGACCCCTTGCCCGCCCGCCGGCGGTCGGCGATGCTCGTCCGGAGGGGGTGGCGATGAGCAGGCCGGCACGCACCAGGGCGCTCGTCGTCGCCGCCCTGGCCCCGCTGGTCCTGGTCGCCTGCTCGCCCGCGCCCCCGCGCCCGGCGCCGTCCGCCCCCGCGGACACCCCCGCGAGCCGCAGCCAGCGCGCCCTCGACGACCTCGTCGCCGACCCCGGCGCGCCGGGCTGCACCGCCGCCGTGGGCGAGCGCGGCGCGGTGGTGTGGCAGGGCGCCAGCGGGCTGGCCGACCTCGAGAGCCGGGCGCCGCTCACCGGGGAGTCCCCGGTCGACATGGGCTCGGTGGCCAAGCAGTTCACCGCGACCGCGCTGCTGCTGCTGGAGCACGCGGGTCGGCTGTCCCTCGACGACCGACTTGCGGACCACCTGGGGGGTCTGCCGGACTGGGCCGACGAGGTGACCCTGCGCCAGCTGGTCCAGCACACCAGCGGCGTGCCGGAGTACATCCTGCTGCTCCAGGAGCGCTCCATCGGGTTGGAGATGGAGAGCACCCGCGAGGAGGCCCTGGAGTCCCTCCGCGAGGTGGAGGAGCTGACCTTCGAGCCCGGCTCGGGGTGGGCCTACTCGAACTCGAACTACCTGCTGCTGGGCCTGGTCGTCGAGGAGGTGGCCGGAGTGCCGTTGGGTGAGCACCTCCAGTCCGCGCTCTTCGGTCCGCTGGACCTCGCCGTACGACCGGTGGTCGGCAGCGCCGGCCTGCACTCCTACCGCCGGTCGGCCGCGGGGGACGCCTTCGAGCTCGCGGACTGGCACTGGGACGCCACCGGCGCAGCCGGCCTGCAGGCCACGCCGAGCACCCTGGTGCGCTGGGCCGACACCTACCGCACCGGCGCGCCCACCGGGCCGTGGCTGAACGAGCGCCGCACGGCGGACGCGGCTCCCGGGGCCCCCGAGGGTGCCCGCTACGGAGCGGGGGTCTTCCTGCTTCCCGACGGCTGGCTCGCGCACGACGGGGAGTGGGCCGGCTTCAACACGGTCTTCGCGGTCACGGCGGATCGGCAGCGCGCCCTTGCCATCACCTGCCTGCGCCAGGACCTGGACCCCTGGGACACCGCGCAGCAGCTGGGCGCTGACTGGTTCGGCGCGCAGCGGTAGCGCTCAGGCCGAGGTCTCGGGGACGGCGGGCCGCGACGGCCGCCGGGCCAGGGCCACCCCGACCAGGGACAGCACCCCGCCCGCCACGGCGAGCAGAGCCGGCACCTCCTGCAGGAACAGCCAGCCGAGCCCGATGGCGATCGGCGGCACGACGTAGGTCGTGACGCCGAGCCGGCCCGCGCTGGTCCGGCTCAGCGCGTAGGCCCAGGTGGAGAAGGCGAGTGCCGTCGGCACGACGCCGAGGTAGACGACGCCCAGCACCGCCGACGCCGG
This sequence comes from Microlunatus lacustris, assembly GCA_039527025.1. Taxonomy (GTDB): domain Bacteria; phylum Actinomycetota; class Actinomycetes; order Propionibacteriales; family Propionibacteriaceae; genus Microlunatus; species Microlunatus lacustris. The sequence continues at coordinate 76,696 of BAAAJN010000005.1, read as the reverse complement.
GGCCCGCTGCACCTCGGCGACCAGCGCGGGCGCGAAGAGCAACGTGGCCACGGTGCCGACCAGGCAGGCCAGCCAGGTCACCTGCGAGCCGGGTACCCGCCGCAGCACCACCTTCTGCGCCACCATGGCGACGGCGTAGACCACGGCGCTGAGCAGCACGAGCAGCACCCCCGCGACGTCGGCGTCTCCGGTGCTGGTGGCGACCCCGATGACGAGGGTGCCGGCGAAGGCGACCAGGCCGCCGACGACCAGCATCCGCGGGAACCCCTCGCCCAGCAGCAGCCCGGCCAGCACCCCGATGAGGACGGGCGCGACCTGGATGAGCATGGCCGCGGTACCGGCGTCGACGTGCTGCTCGCCGGCGTTGAGGGCGATGTTGTAGACCGCGAACCACGCCACCCCGATGAGGGCGACGAGGGCCCCGTCGCGCCGGCCCAGCCGGACCTGAGGACGCCCGACCACCACCAGGGAGAGCACCGCGCTGCCGACCAGCAGCCGGCCCAGGGTGAGCGACCCGGGTGAGAAGTGCGGCCCGACGAACCGGATGACCACGAAGGCGGAGGCCCAGGCCAGCACGGTGGTGCTCACCGCGAGCAGCAGCCTCCAGTCGGGCGGTCCGTCCTGGGCGATGGTCGAGTGGCTCACTCCGGCATTGTCGGTGCCGGGGCTGACAGTTCCGCGAGCCTAGGCTGGCCGCCATGCCCACCTGGTTCCCCGACACCCCGGCGGAGGTCGCCGCCTTCGTCCCGCTGCGGATCGCCTTCCTGCTCCTGGTCGCGGTGGTGGCCCGGGTGGTGGTGCACCGGCTGATCGACCGCACCGTCCGCCAGGCGGTCAGCCGGCCGCCGGTCACCCGTTTCAAGGCGGCGCAGGTGCTGTTCGAGGCCCCCGGCGCCGCCCCCGAGCGCCGGGACGCCAGGATCGGCGCGCTGGGCAGCCTGGCCAAGAGCGTCGTGACGTTCCTGGTCATCCTGACCACGGCGCTGACCGTGCTGGCCGAGCTGGGTTACCAGATCACCACGCTGGTGGCCGGCGCCTCGGTGGCCGGGGTGGCGGTGGCCTTCGGCGTGCAGAACATCATCAAGGACCTGTTCGCCGGCGTCTTCATGCTGATCGAGGACCAGCTGGGCGTCGGCGACTGGGTCGACCTGGAGAAGGCGTCCGGCCGGGTGGAGGCGATCGGGCTGCGCGTCACCTCGCTCCGGGACGACGACGGCACCGTCTGGTACGTCCGCAACGGCGAGGTGCTGCGGGTGGGCAACTACTCCCAGGGCGGGCCGGGCCGGCCCCCCGTGGTCGAGGAGCCTGCGCCGACGGCCTGAGACGCCTTGGAGCTCTGCCCCCGCGCCCTGAGTTCCCCCTCCCCCCACGCCCTGAGCTCCGCCCCCGCGCCCTGAGCCTGTCGAAGGGCCTTCGACAGGCTCAGGCCACGGCGACAGGCTCAGGCCACGGCGACAGGCTCAGGCCACGGCGATCGGCTCAGCCCTCGACGAGGCTGGCCTCCAGGGTGATGGTGGTGCCGGTCAGCGCCTGGGAGACGGGACAGTTCTTCTTGGCGTCCTGGGCCGCCTCCTCGAACTGCAGCGGGGTCAGGCCGGGCACCACGCCCTTGACCGTCAGCGTGATGCCCGTGATCCCCTGACCCGCCTGGAAGGTGACGTCGGCGGTGGTGTCGATGGAGGTCGGCGCGTTCCCGGCCTGCGCCAGGCCGTGCGACAGCGCCATCGAGAAGCAGGTGGAGTGGGCGGCGGCGATGAGCTCCTCGGGGCTGGTCTTCCCGTCGGACTCGTTGGCGCGCGAGGCCCAGTTGACCTCGAAGCTGCCGGTCCCGGAGGTGACGAGCTCGACCTCGCCCTGGCCCTCCATGAGCGAGCCTTCCCAGTGGGCCTGTGCGGTGCGGACGGTGGCCATGACGTTCTCCTCGTTCTGCTCGGGTGCGTGGATGGCGGACCCGACCGCACGGGCCGGGTCAGCGGCCTCCATGGTGCCAGCCCGGCCCCGCCCGACTGCGCCCGGGAGCCGGGTCCTGCGCCGTGGGGGACAATGGGTCCGATGACCGAGTCAGCACCCCTGCAGACCTTCTACGACGCCGTCGGCGGCCACGACACCTTCGTCGCCCTCGTCAAGCGCTTCTACGAGGGCGTCGCCGGCGACCCGCCGCTGCGCGCGCTGTACCCCGAGGAGGACCTCGGCCCGGCCGAGACCCGCTTCCGGATGTTCCTGGAGCAGTACTGGGGCGGCCCGACCACCTACAGCGAGCAGCGCGGCCACCCCCGGCTCCGGATGCGGCACATGCCCTTCGAGGTCACCATCGACATGCGGGACCGCTGGCTGCGGCACATGCGCGACGCCATCGACTCCCTCGAGCACCTGACGCCGGCGCAGGCCCAGGAGCTCTGGAGCTACATGGAGCGGGCTGCGTACTCCATGGTCAACCGGATGGACGGACCCGCGGGCGCCGCCCGCGGCCTGCAGCTCTGACCGTGCCGTCGTGTGCGGAGTTCGACCGGGTGATCGCGGTCGAGCTCCGCACAACCCGTCCGGTCCACGTCAGAGGCGGTCGGCACCCGGGTAGACGAACGGCTTGAGGCTGTTCGGGTTGGTCCGGGACGCGGTCAGCGCCTCCTCCACCTGCTCCAGCCCGAACTTGCCGGTCACCAGGCCGTCGAGGTCGACAGCACCGCTGGCCGCCAGGCCGATCGCCGCCGGGTAGCAGTTGGCGTAGCGGAAGACCCCGGTCACCTCCAGCTCCCGGACCTGGATGGCGGCCACCGGGAGCTCCATGTCCGCTGCGCCCATCCCGATCAGCACGATCCGAGCGGCCGGGGCGGCCACCCCGAACGCGGCCTGCACCGCGGGCTTCGCACCGCTGCACTCGAGGATGACGTCCACCGGCTCGACCTGGGAGTCCAGCGGTGCCGAGGCGACGTTGGCCACCTGCGAGGCGCCCCGCTGCCGGGCCACCTCGAGCCGGGTGTCGTTGGTGTCGCTGACGCCCACCCAGGCGGCACCGCGGGCGCGGGCCACGTCGGCGCACAGCAGCCCGACGGGCCCGGCGCCGGTCACCAGCACCCGGTCGCCCGGCTCGATCCGTGCCTTGCGGGCGGCGGCGACCGCCACCGAGAGCGGCTCGATCAGCGCGGCCGCCTCGTCGCTCAGGCTGTCCGGCACCGGGTGGGCGCGGGAGGAGTCCAGGACGACGTACTGGGTGAAGGCGCCGTCGACGGGCGGGGTGGCGAAGAACTGGACGTGCGGGCACAGGTTGTAGCGGCCGGCCAGGCACTGGGTGCAGCGTCCGCAGGTCTCCTGCGGCTCCATGGCCACCCGCTGCCCGACGGTGCGGTCGGTGACCTCCGAGCCCAGCGCCCGGATGGTGCCGGAGGCCTCGTGCCCGAGCACCAGCGGCGCCTCGACGACGAAGTCGGCGATCCGCCCGTGCTCGTAGTAGTGGACGTCGGAGCCGCAGATGCCCACGGCCGCCACCTCGATCAGCACCTGCTGGGGGCCGGGCGCGGGCACTGGTGCGGGCTGCACGGCGACCTCGTGCTCGCGCATCAGCAGGGATCGGGTCTGGTCGCTCGGCGCGGCGGTGGTGGTCATGGTCGACACCCTAGTTGCTGGCCCCGGGGCCTCCGGGGGCCCATCGCGCCAGCGCTCCCCGCTGTCCTGGGGTGAGCGGCCGCTCCCCCACGACGACGGTGCGAGCGGTGGCGTGCAGGCCGCCGTCACGGGGGTTGCGGATCTCCACGGCCAGGGTGAACGAGCGGGTGCCGACCGCGCTCACCGAGGTGGTGACGTCGTACGGCTCGGGCTGCAGGTCCATCGACCGGCGGTACTCCAGGTCCTGCCGGGCCACCACCCAGACGTCCTCGGGCTGCCAGTCGAGCGTGGCGTGCATGAGCACGATCCGCGCCTCCTGCACGTAGTCGAAGTACTTCACGTTGTTGACGTGGCCGTAGGAGTCGAGATCAGACCAGCGGACGGCCAGCGGGTGGTGCGACGCCGGCTCCACGACGGCCGTCCGCACCAGCGGTCGGAGCGGCGCGGCCGGCTCCAGCACGGCCTCCAGCCCGGACCGCTCGCCCGGGTCGAGCCGGCGCAGCCCGCCGCCGGCCAGGTCGAACGGGGCGGCGCCCGTCCGCGCCCGGGCGGCCAGCACGTCGCCGTCCCAGACGTCGTAGGCGATGGTGAACCGGCTGGCGCCCACGCTCTCGGCCCAGAGCTCGACCAGCAGCGGCTGCTCGCCGTAGCCCACCGGGGCGAGGTACTCGACCTGGTGGCTGACGACCAGCACCCCGGCCTCCAGCAGGTGGCCCATCTCGGGCGGCCCCGCCAGCAGCCAGTCGACCCGCGCCTCCTGCAGGTAGTCGAGGAAGGCAGCGTTGTTGACGTGCCCCTGCGCGTCCAGATCGCCCCAGCGGATGGGACAGCGGTAGCGGTGCCGGCTCACCAGGACCATGCTGTCAGACCAACGGCGGGCGTCCGGTCCGCGGACGAGCGCGCCGGACGCACCACGGGAGAGGGAGGTGCCGGTGCCTCACCCCGTCTCCACCGTTCCGCTGCGGGCCGTCCGGCCCCGCGCCTGGGCCTACGCCGCCCGCCGGGCGGGGCGCGGCTTCTGGCGCCACCAGGACCACGACCTGGCCGCCGGGCTGACCTACCACGCGCTGCTCGCGCTGTTCCCCGCCCTGGTGGCGCTGGTCTCGCTGCTCGGCCTGCTCGGTGCGGGCGACGAGTCCGCCGACACCGTCCTCGTCGTCGCCCGGCTGCTGGTGCCCGCCGAGGCGCTGGCCGTCGTCGAGCCACTGGTCGAGAGCCTGGCGGCCTCGTCGTCCCGCGTGGTCACCCTGGTGGCCGGCGTGGTGCTGGCCCTGGGGTTCGTCACCGTCTACGTGCTGGCCGTCGGCCGGGCGCTCAACCGGGTGCACGAGGTCCGCGAGGGCCGACCGCTGCTGCCGCGGCTGCTGCGGACGGCCGTGCTGACCCTGGTCCTCGGCGTCCTCGTGCTGGTGGCCGCGGTCCTGCTGCTGCTGTCGGCGCCGGTGACCGCCGCACTCGGCTCCGAGCTCGGCGTCGGGTCCCCGGTCGTCCGGCTCCTCGGGGTGCTCAAGTGGCCGCTGCTGGCGGTGGTGCTCGCGGTGCTGGTCGGCCTGATCTACGCCCGGGCGCCCAACCTGCGGCCGCCCCACCGTCGGTGGGTCAGCCCCGGAGCGGTGCTCGCCATCGCCGGCTGGCTGCTGGGCTCCCTGGCCTTCGGGTTCTACGTGAGCCACGTCGCCGGCTACCAGCGGACCTACGGGGCGCTGGCCGGGCTGGTGGTGCTGCTGGTCTGGCTCTGGGTGTCCCACCTGGCCCTGCTGCTGGGTGCCGAGGTGGACCGGGAGGTGGAGCGGGTCCGCCAGCTGGCCGCCGGTGTCCCGGCCGAGGACCGCGTGGTGCTGGAGCTCCGAGACGTCCGGCTCAGCGAGCGGATGGCCGCCAAGGACCGGCGCGACGTGGCCGAGGGCCGCCGCCTCCGGCCGGCCGGCCGTCCCCCGGCCGAGGGTCTGAGGCCCGACGTCGGCCCCGAGGATGCTGAGGCGCGCGGCAGCTCGCCCTCCTCCCCCTGACGACGGGTCCCCGTGCTACTCCCCCGCCCCACCCGCCGACGGCTGCGGCTCGCGCACCCCCTGGGTCAACAGCGTGGTGGTCGCGCCGCCGTCGGTCGCCTCGGCCTCGTTCCACCCGACCGCCCGCGGCCAGCAGGCCTACGCCACGGTGGTGGCCCGCGCGATCAAGGACCACCGGCGGCGCGGCTGAGCCGCGGTCGGCGTCGGCGTCAGGCGAACGTCTGCGAGCCGATCACCGACAGCAGCTGCACCTTGTCCGCCGTCGGCGTGCCCGGGGCTGCGGTGAGGACCAGCAGCACCTGGGCCTGGTTCTCGGTGAACAGGGCCTGGCAGTCCAGGTCGAGCTCGCCCAGCTCGGGGTGCACGAGGGTCTTGTGGTCGTCGAACCGGACCGACACCTCGTGCCGTTCCCAGACCTCGGCGAACTCGGGGCTGGTGACCAGCAACCGACGGACGATCTCCGCGACCCGCCGGTCGGCGCCCCCGCGGCTGACCGCGGCTCGCAGCCCGGCCGCCTGCAGCCGGCTCTGGTGCGCGTGGTCCGCGGCCGGGTACAGCCGTCGCTCGTCGGGGTCGGCGAACCAGCGGTAGAAGCCGCTGCGGGTCAGCCCCGTGTGCCGGCGGTGGTCACCCAGCAGGGCGACCGCCACCCGGTTCTGCACCAGGGTGTCGCCGAGGTCGGACAGCACCAGGGCGGGGGTGTCCTCCAGCCGGTCCAGGACGCGCAGCAGCGCGGGGCTGACGTGCTCGCCGCGCCGGACCCGCGTGGGGGCGTTCTCCCCGGCCAGCCGGAACAGGTGGTCCCGCTCGTCGAGGGTGAGCCGCAGCGCCCGAGCCAGCGCCGCCAGCATCTGCCCCGACGGCTGCGGGCCGCGCCGCTGCTCCAGGCGGGCGTAGTAGTCGGTGGACATGCCGGCGAGCGCCGCCACCTCCTCGCGGCGCAGCCCGGGAGCCCGACGGCGCGCGCCGTCGGGCAGGCCGACGTCGACGGGCTGCAGGGCCTCCCGCCGGTGCCGCAGGAAGTCCGCCAGTCCGTCCCGGTCCATCCGTCCAGTCTGGCGCCGCGCCCGCACCGGAGCCAGGGAGCGCCGCTCCCTGGATGAGTGCTCCTCTTGTCGGCCGCTCCCGTCGGCCGGAAGGTCGGTGCAGGAGCGGTCCTGCTCCACTGCCTCGACCTGGAGGACGACTCGTGCGCACCACCGGAAACACCCTGTTCATCCCTGGCGCCAGCTCCGGCATCGGCCTGGGCCTGGCCCGCCGCTTCGCCGACGCCGGCAACACCGTCGTCGTCGGCGGCCGGCGCCGTGCCGTGCTCGACGCGGTCGTCGCCGAGGACCCGCGACTGGCCGCCGTCGAGATCGACGTCACCGACCCCGCCTCGATCGCCGACGCGTTCACCGAGGTGACCACCCGGTTCCCGGCCACCAACGGGCTGATCACCATGGCCGGCGTCATGGCGACCGAGGACCTGCGGTCGCCGGACTTCCTGGCCACCGCCGAGGAGACCGTGACCACGAACCTGCTCGGCCCGCTGCGGCTGCTCAGCCACTTCGTGCCGTTCCTCGCCGCCCAGCCCGAGGCCACGGTGATGACGGTCTCGTCCGGGCTGGCCTTCGTGCCGCTCCCGCGCACCCCCACCTACAGCGCCACCAAGGCCGCGGTCCACTCCTTGACCGAGAGCCTGCGCGTCCAGCTGGCCGGCACCAGCGTGCAGGTCGTCGAGCTGGTGCCGCCCGCCGTCCGCACCGGCCTGATGGACGGGCTCGCCGACGACCCGACCGCGATGCCGCTCGAGGAGTTCCTCGACGAGGTGATGACGATCCTGACCGAGCAGCCGGACGTGCAGCAGGTCCTGGTGGAGCGGGTGCGGATGCTGCGCTTCGCCGAGGTCGACGGCCGCTACCCGCAGGTGCTCGCCCTGCTCAGCGGTCACTGATCACCGCGGCCGCCGTTTGGGGCAGCAGCAGAGGAGGTACCACCTCTGGAGGGACCCGCTCGGGGCCCGCTCGCGAAGGGGAGGCTGTCCGTGGTGTCGACGTCAGGACCGGAGCCGTCCCGCCGCTGGTCGGGAGACTGGTCGAGGCCGGTCGTCCCGCGGCCGCCGGTGGTCGACGTGCTGGTGCCGACCTTCGACCGCCCGGCCGAGCTCGCCGTCACCCTGGCCGGGCTCGCGGCGCAGGACGACCCGCCGTTCCGGGTGACCGTCAGCGACCAGTCCGACGACGGCAGCGCCCACCACGCGCCGGCCGTCGAGGCCATGGTCCGGGTGCTGCGCGCCCAGGGGCGCGAGGTGCGGCTGCTGCAGCACCTCCCCCGCCGCGGCCTGGCCGAGCACCGCCAGTTCCTGCTCGAGTCCGCCGACGCCGAGCAGGTGCTGTTCCTCGACGACGACGTCTGGCTGGAGCCGGGCACGCTGGCCCGGATGTCGGAGGCCCTCGAGCAGCTCGGCTGCGGCTTCGTGGGCAGCGCGCCGATGGGGCTGAGCTTCCTGGACGACCGCCGGCCGCACCACCAGGCCCCGTTCGAGCCCTGGGAGGGGGCGGTGCAGCCCGAGCGGCTCCGTGACGACAGCCCGGAGATCGCCCGGGCCTCCCTGCACGGCGCGGCCAACCTCGTGCACGTCGCCGAGGGGGTGCAGGTACCCCGGGACGGCTGGCTGCCGTACAAGATCGCCTGGATCGGGGCCTGCACCCTGTTGCGCCGCTCCGCCCTGGTGGAGTCCGGCGGCTTCGACTTCTGGCACCGGCTGCCCCCGGCGCACGCCGGCGAGGACGTGGCCGCCCAGTGGCGGGTGATGGAGCGCCACGGCGCGGCCGGTCTGCTGCCCAGCGGCGCCGTGCACCTGGAGGCCCCGACGACAGTGCCCGACCGGACCGTCGAGGCCCGCTCGGTCATCTTCACCGAGGCCGACACCCGCGCCGCCTCCTGAGCCACCCCGCGCCCTGAGCTCGTCGAAGGGCCTTCGACAGGCTCAGGCAGCGGGTGGGCACAGGCAGCGAGTGGGCTCAGACCTTCTCGTACATGGTCTCCAGCAGGTCGCGGTACTTGCCCTCGACGGCCTTGCGGCGGATCTTCATGCTGGGCGTGACCTCGCCCTCGTCGACGCTGAGCTCGCTGGGCAGGATCTCGAACTTCTTGACCGTCTCCCAGCGCTCGAGGCGCTTGTTCGCCGCACCCACGTAGCCCTCCACCATCTCCCGCACCTGCGGGTGCCGGGAGAGGTCCTCACCGGGGGTGTGCTCGATGTCCTGCTCGGAGGCCCAGCCCTCGACCGACTCGGGGTCCAGGGTGATCAGCGCGGTGATGTACTTGCGGCCCTCGCCGTGCACCACCACCTGGCTGATGTAGGGGCAGGCCGCCTTGAGCGTGCCCTCCACCTTCTGCGGCGCCACGTACTTGCCACCCGAGGTCTTGATCAGGTCTTTCTTGCGGTCGGTGATCCGCACGTAGCCGTGGTCGTCCAGCTCGCCCATGTCGCCGGTGGCGAACCAGTCGTCGCGCAGCACCTCGGCGGTCGCCTCGTCCAGGTGGTGGTAGCCGCGCATCACCGCCGGCCCCTTGATCATGATCTCCCCGTCGTCGGCGATCTTGACCTCGGTGCCGGGCAGCGGCGGCCCCACCGTCCCGAAGCGGGTGGCCCGCGGGTTGTTCACGCAGGTGGCGGCGCCGGTCTCGGTGAGCCCGTAGCCCTCCAGGATGAGCAGGCCCGCGGCGTAGAACCACTCCTGCACCTCGCGGTTCAGCGACGCCGAACCGGAGACGAAGAACCTGATCTTGCCGCCCATCCGGGCCTTGATCTTGCTGAACACCAGCCGGTCGGCCAACGCGTACTGGGCCGCGAGCAGACCGGTCGGCTTCCTCCCGGCCAGCCGGATGGGCGTGGTCCGGCGGCCGACGGCGAAGGCCCAGTCGAAGATCTTCGCCTTGACCCCGGAGTTGGCCGAGGTCATCACCTTGGCCCGGACCTTCTCGAAGATGCGGGGAGCGCCGGCCATGAAGGTCGGCTGGACGACCCCGAGGTTCTCCACGATGCGCTCGATGTTGCCGTCGACCGCGGTCGCGAAGCCGAGCCGCAGCTGGGCCGCGATGAGGACCTTGCCGAAGACGTGGCTGAGCGGCAGCCACAGGTACTGGAGGTCGTCGGGCTCGATGATGTCGAACTCCTCGAGCGCCGCCCCGAGGTAGGTCCAGTTGTCCTGGACCAGCCGGACGCCCTTGGGCCGGCCGGTGGTCCCGGAGGTGTAGATGAGGGTCGCGAGGTGCTCCGGCCCGATCGGGGCGATGGCGTCCTGGACGGCGGTGGGGTGGTCGGCCAGGTGCTTGCGCCCGCGGTCGGCGAGGTCGACCCAGCTGATCACCCGCTCGTGCGCGGGCGTGCCGTCGATCTGCACGATCGTCGTGAGCCCCGGCAGTTCGTCGAGGTGGTCGAGCACCTTGGCCACCTGCAGCGCGTCCTCGGCGAAGACGACCTTGGACTCGGAGTCCCCGAGGATGTAGCTGACGTCCTCGTGCTGGGTGTTCGGGTAGACCGTCGTGGTCGCACCGCCCGCGCACATCACCGCGAGGTCGGCGAGGATCCACTCGACCCGGGTGCCGGAGTTGATCGCCACCCGGTCCTCGGGGCCGACGCCCAGCGACAGCAGGCCCGCGGCCAGCTCGAACACCTGGTCCTGGGTCTGCTGCCAGGTCAGGGAGACCCACCGGTCCCCGTCCAGGTACCGCAGGGCCTCCCGGTCGGCCTTGGCCTGGACCTGGTCGACCAGCATCGCGGCGACGCTGCGGTGTCGGGAGGCCAGCAGCGCTGACTCGCTCATGGTGTTCCACCTCGCTGAGTTGGTGCCCCCGCGCACGCCACGTTCGGCCTGCCACGGTGAGGGCTTGACCTGAGCGTAACGAACTCCGCGGGGCTCGCCTGCGGGCGCTGGCGAGCACAGCCGATTCTCAGGCTTCTCGGCGGTCACCGCGGCCGGTCAGGACAGCCGTTCGAGGATGACCGCCATCCCCTGCCCGCCGCCGACGCACATCGTCTCCAGACCCAGCTGGGCGTCCCGGCGGACCATGGCGTTGAGCAGGGTGGTCATGATCCGCGCCCCCGTCGCACCGAACGGGTGGCCCAGGGCGATGGCGCCGCCGTGCACGTTGAGCCGGTCGGGGTCGATGCCGAGGTCGCGCTGGGAGGCGATCACCTGGACGGCGAACGCCTCGTTGATCTCGACCAGGTCGATGTCGTCGACGACCATCCCCGCCCGGGCCAGCGCCCGCCGGCTGGCGTCGACGGGCCCCAGACCCATGATCTCGGGGCTCAGCGCGCTGACGCCGGTGGCCACGATCCGGGCCAGCGGCATCAGGCCCAGCTCGGCCGCCCGGGTGCTGCTCATGACCACCACCGCGGCGGCGCCGTCGTTCAGCGCGCAGCAGTTGCCGGCCGTCACCGTGCCGTCGGCCCGGAAGGCCGGCCGGAGGCCGGACACCCCGTCCAGGGTGACGCCGGCCCGCGGTCCGTCGTCGGTGCGCACGACCGTGCCGTCGGCCAGGGTGACGGGCACGATCTCGTCGTCGAACACGCCCTCGGCGATGGCCTGCTCGGCCAGGTTCTGGGAACGGACGCCGAAGGCGTCCTGCTCCCGGCGGCTGATGCCGCGGAGCCCGGCCACGTTCTCCGCCGTCTGACCCATGGCGATGTAGACGTCCGGCAGCCCGCCGTCGTGCCGCGGGTCCTGCCAGGGGCGGTTCTCCCGGGCGGTGTCCAGGGTGCGCTGCTCGGCCGGCGCGAAGGCGGGGTGGTGGGTCTCGGCGGGGTCGACGCCGGCGGAGCCGAACCCGCGGTAGCGGGACACGCACTCCACGCCCGCGGAGACGAAGGCGTCGCCCTCCCCCGCCTTGATGGCGTGGAACGCCATCCGCGCGGTCTGCACGCTGGAGGCGCAGAACCGGTTGACGGTCGCCGCGGGGACGCCGTCCAGGCCGAGCTGCACGGCGACCCGCCGGGCCACGTTGCCCCCGTGCTCGTCGCGCGGCTCGGCGCAGCCGAGGTAGAGGTCGTCGAGGGTGGTCGGGTCCAGCGCCGGGACCTGGTCGAGCACGGCCTGCACCACCCCGGCGGCGAGGTCGTCCGGCCGGACGGAGGCCAGCGAGCCCTTGACGGCCCGTCCGATGGGGGTCCGGCCGGCGGCGACGATGACGGCGTCGGCCATCAGTGCGCCCGCGCCTTGACCGGCTGCCCACCCAGCCCGAGGTCGCGGCCGATCAGCTCCTTCATGATCTCGTTCGAGCCCGCCCAGATCCGGGACACGCGGGCGTCGGCCCAGGCCCGCGTGACCCGGTACTCGTTCATGTACCCGTAGCCGCCCCACAGCTGGACGCAGGCGTCGAGGATGTCGTTCTGCACCTGCGCGGTCCACCACTTGGCCTTGGCGGCGTCCACGGCGGTGAGCCGGCCGTGCACCTGCTCCATCACGCAGGCGTCCACGAAGGCCTGGGTCACCTCCGCGGTGGTGACCAGCTCGGCCAGGGTGAAGCGGTTGGCCTGGAAGGAGCCGATCGGCTGGCCGAACGCGTGCCGCTCCTTCACGTAGGCCAGGGTCTCGTCGAGGATCTGGCGGGCGTGCGACAGGTTGTAGACCGCCGCCCCGATCCGCTCGGTGACCAGCCGCTCCATCATCGCGACGAAGCCGCCGTCGACCTCGCCGATCACCTGCTCGGGGCCGAGCCGGACGTCGGCGAAGAACAGCTCGGCGGTGTCGGACTCGGGCTGGCCGACCTTGTCGAGCTTGCGGCCGCGCTCGAAACCCGGCACCCCGGTCTCCACCGCGAACAAGGTGATGCCGTGCGCGCCCTTCTCGGGGCTGGTGCGCGCGGCCACCACCACGAGGTCGGCGGACCAGCCGTTGGTGATGAAGGTCTTGGAGCCGTTGAGCACCCAGCCGTCGCCGTCGCGCACGGCGGTGGTCCGGAGCGCGGCCAGGTCGGAGCCGCCCGAGGGCTCGGTCATCCCGATGGCGGTGACCAGCTCACCGGTGCAGAACTTCGGCAGCCACCGCCGCTTCTGCTCCTCGGTCCCGAGGTCCACCAGGTAGGGGGCGACGCAGTCGGCGTGGATGCCCACGCAGGAGGGGTAGGCGAAGGAGAGCTTGGAGAGCTCCTCGCTGAGGACCAGGGAGAACCGCGGGTCCTGGACGTCGGTCCCGCCGTACTCCTCGGGGATGCTCAGGCCCAGCAGGTCCAGCCGGCCCATCTCCAGCCACACGTCCCGGCCGAAGCCGTGGTCGGCGATGTGCTTCTCCTGGTCCGGCCGGAGCACCCGGTCCACGAAGGTCCGGCACGTCAGGCGGAACGCCTCGTGGTCGGCGTCGAAGATGGTGCGCCTCATCGCGGCCTCCATAGTTACCCGTCAGTAGGTATACGGGCAGACTACCCGCTGGTGCGCCTCCGTGGGAGGTGGCGGCGACCCGGGCCCGACGTCCCCCGCGGCTGCACTACGGTCGCCCGGTGAGCACCGAGCGACGACGGGTCCTGCTGACCGGGGCGACGGGCACGGTGGCCGCGCAGCTGCTGCCGGCCCTGCAGGAGGCCTACGACCTGCGGCTGGTGGACGTCCGCGAGACCGACCGCGACGGACGCCCGGTGGAGGGCGTCGAGCTGGTCGACCTGCTGGAGCCGGACGACGCAGCGCTGCACGAGCTGTTCACCGGCGTGGACACCGTCGTGCACTGCGGGTACCTCCGCCCGGCGGGCGAGCCGACCTACGCCTCGGAGCGGCGCAACGTCGACATGACGCAGCGGGTCTACGAGGCGGCGCGGACGGCGGGCGTCCGCCGGGTCGTGGTGGCCAGCACCAACCAGGCGTCGAAGTGGTACGAGCAGCCGTGGGCCGAGCACCGGATCGACCGGGTCGGGCCCGAGGACTACCCGCGGCCCGACAGCTACTACGGCTGGGCCAAGGCGGCTTATGAGTCGCTCGGCTTCCTCTACGCCTGCGGCGCACTGGGCCGGGCCGTCGAGGTGGTGCTGATCCGGATCGTCGCGCCCCGGGAGATCGACGCGGCCGACTTCGCCGACCGGCCGCTGGAGCGCTACCTGCGCGACATCGCCGGCTACGTCAGCCCGCGCGACCTGGCCCAGCTGTTCACCCGCTCCATCGACGCCACATCGGTCGACGACCGGTTCGGGGTGCCGTTCCAGATCTTCTACGGCGTGTCCGGCAACGCGCGCACGTTCTGGAGCACCACCAACGCCCGTGAAGTGGTCGGCTACGCCCCGCAGGACGACTCGGAGGTCCGCTTCGCCGACGACATCGCGGCCATGCTGGCCCGCGGCTGACCTGGCGCCCAGATCTTGGGGATCTGACCACCGCTGCGGTGGTCCGATCCCCAGGATCGGGCGGCTCAGTCGGGCAGCGGCTGGCCGCGCCGGGCCCGGATCCGGCCGACCACGTCGGTGGTCGACTGGCTGGGCACGAAGTCCAGGATCCGCACCTCACCGCCGTAGCCCTCCACCACCGCGGCCTCGGCCAGCTGCTCGGGCCGGTAGTCCCCGCCCTTGGCGTAGACCTCGGGCCGGAGCCGCTCCAACAGCGGCACGGGGGTGTCGGTGTCGAACACCGTGACGTAGGCGACGCAGCTGAGCGCGGCGATCACCCCGGCCCGGTCGGCCTCGGCGTTGATCGGCCGCTCCGGCCCTTTGAGCCGGCGCACGGACCGGTCGCTGTTGACGGCGACCACCAGCACGTCCCCCAGCTGCGCCGCCTGCTGCAGGTAGGTGGTGTGGCCGCGGTGCAGCACGTCGAAGCAGCCGTTGGTCATCACCACCCGCCGACCGGCCGCGCGGTCGGTCGCGACCCGGCGGAGCAGCGTCTCCTCGTCCAGGGCCGCGTCGCCGACGCCGAGGTGCTCGACCAGCTCGTCGGTGGAGCAGACCGAGGTGCCGAACCGCTGGACGACGACGTCGGCGGCTGCCTGCGCCAGCGACGCCGCGACCCGCAACGAGGTGCCGGCGGCGCGGGCCAGGGTGAGGGCGGCGACGAAGGTGTCCCCCGCACCCGCGGCCTGCTTCTCGGCCCGCGGCGAGCCGGAGGTCCGGAAGGGCCGGCCCTCGACCTCCTCCCCACCCAGCAGCATGGAGCCGTCCCGGTCGAGGGTGACCAGCACGGACGAGGCACCCGAGCGCTCCCGCAGCTCGTCGGCAGCAGCGGCCAGCGCGGCCATCCGGGTGCCGTCGGTGGGCACGGAGCGGCTGAGCAGCCGGAAGGCCTCCTCCGCGTTCGGGGTGACGACGTCGGGACGCAGCACCGCCCAGGGGGCGGCGTCATGGGCGTCGACCACGACCAGCGGGGGCCGGGCCTGCCGGCCGAACGCGGACCGGACTGCGTTGAGCAGCACGCCGGAGTCGTAGTCGCAGACCACCAGCGCCTCGGCCTCGACGAGCGCCTTGGCCGTCGCGGTGGCGAGGTCCTCCTCCAGCGCGGGCGTCAGGACCAGCGGCTGCACGTCGTCGATCCGCACCAGCATCTGGTCGTCGCTGACCACCCGGGTCTTGGTGACCGTGGCCACGCCCGGCGCGGACAGCAGGCCGGTGACCTCGACGCCGGCCGCTTCCAGCAGCGCGTGCAGGGTCCGCCCGGGCTCGTCGTCGCCGACCAGGCCGACCAGCCGGACGTCAGCGCCCAGGGCAGCCAGGTTCATCGCGGTGTTCGCCGCCCCGCCGGGCACCTCGTGCCGCCCGCTGACCTCGACCACCGGGGCCGGGGCCTCCCGGGACAGCCGGCGGCTGGAGCCCACCCACCAGCGGTCGAGCATCACGTCACCCACGACGACGACCCGTGGCGCGCGGTGCCGCAGCGCCAGCGGGAGGTCGGGGGTGACGGCGGTGACGGTGCCCAAGGAGGCGCTCATGCAGCCGCTCCGCGACCGGCCGCCACCGGGGCGCCGATCTTGTTCTCCATACCCATGTCCGCTCTCTCTACCCACTTCTCCTCGCGTCGACTGGGCCCGGGGAGGAGAAGTCCGGCGGCCCTGTGCAGCGACCGTAGCGGAGGTGGGCCAGAATCCCCGTCGGCGACGAGGAGTGGAGGTGCGGGTGGACGGGACGGGTGCCTGGGTGGGCGTGGGCGGGCCGCGCTTCGACGGCGTGCGCCGGATCGCGGTGCTCCGGGGCAGCGGGCTGGGCGACCTCGTCCAGTCGCTGCCGGCCGCTGAGGCGCTGTCCGCGGCCTACCCGGACGCCGAGCTGACGCTGCTGGGGATGCCGTCGCACCTCGCCCTGCTGGCCGACCGTCCCTCCCCCTACCGGCACCTGGTCGCGCTACCGGTCCGCCCCGGTGTCCGAGAGGGGACGGAGGACCCGGCGGCGACGGCGGCGTTCCTGGCCCGAGCCCGGGCGCAGCGGTTCGACCTCGCCGTCCAGCTGCACGGCGGTGGACGGAACTCGAACCCCTTCCTGCTGGACCTCGGTGCCCGGCACACGGTGGGCAGCCGCACCGACGACGCCCCCGAGCTCGAGCGGTCGCGGCCATTCCTGCACCTGCAGCACGAGGTGCTGCGCGGCCTGGAGGTGGTGGGGCTGGCCGGCGCGCTGCCGGTGGGCCTGGAGCCGCGGCTCTCGCTGCGCGCCGCGGAGCAGGAGCAGCGCGACGCCGCGCTGACCGGGCCGCCGGTCGTGGTCGTGCACCCGGGCGCGACCGACCCGCGCCGGCACTGGCCCGTCGAGCGCTTCGCCGCCGTGCTCAGCGCTCTGGTGGCCGACGGGGTCCGGGTCCGGCTGGTCGGCGACGCCGAGGAGGTCGCACTGGCCGACCGCCTGCTCGCCGCCGTCGAGGACCCGGGCGGCCGGGTCACCTCCACGGTCGGCGCGCAGAGCATGGCGGAGCTGGTGGCCACGCTGGCCGCGGCCGACGTGGTGCTGGCCAACGACTCCGGTCCCCGGCACGTGGCTGCCGCCGTCGGCACCCGGACCGTGGGGGTCTACTGGGTCGGCAACGTCGTCACCGCGGCCCCGCTGGGGCGCAGCCGGCACCGGGTCCAGGTCGGCTTCACCACGCACTGCCCCGTCTGCGGGCGGGACCTGACCGAGCCGGGCTGGACGGCGGAGCGGTGCGAGCACGACCCGTCGATCGTCGCCGACGTCGACCCCGGCCGGGTGCTGACCGACGTCCGCGCGCTGCTGGCGGACGCGGTGCAGGAGCGGCGCACGGCCGCCCGGAACAGGACAGGAGAGGCCGATGGACAGGCTGGCTGAGCCGGACGGGCGTCCCGAGCTGCTGGTGCTGCGGGCGCTGGGACTGGGTGACCTGCTGGTCAGCGTGCCGGCGCTGCGGGGGATCCGCCGTGCCCGCCCCGACGCACGCGTCGTGCTGGCGACCTCGGCCTGGCTGGAACCGGTGGTTGAGCTGACCGACGCCGTCGACGTGCTGCTGCCGACGACCGAGCTCGCCCCGCTGGCGATCGCGCCCGGTCGGGTGGAGGCGGCGGTGGACCTGCACGGGCACGGTCCGCAGAGCCGGGCTGTCTGCGAGGCGGTGCGGCCCCAGCGGCTCCTCGGCTGGCGGGCGCCGGGCTGGGACGGGCCGGAGCACCCCGACGAGGTGCACGAGCGGGAGCGGTGGGCGGGCCTGGTCACCGCGCACGGGATGCCGGCCGACCCGCTGGACCTGGCCCTCCGGCGCCCCGGAGGGCCCAGCCCGCACGCGGGCGCGGCGGTGGTGCACGTCGGAGCCGCCTTCGGGTCACGGGAGTGGCCCGTGGAGCGGTTCGGCGCGGTGGCCGCCGAGCTGCACCGGCGCGGCGCCGACGTCGTGGTGACCGGTGGCGCCCGGGACGTCGAGCGGGGCCGGCGGGTGGCCGAGCTGGCGGGGCTGACCGAGGCGGCGGTGCTGGCGGGTCGGCTCCCGCTGCTCGACTTCGCGGCCGTCGTGGCCGACGCCCGGCTGGTGGTCACCGCCGACACCGGGGCGGGCCACCTGGCCTCGGCCTACGCCCGGCCGTCGGTGGTGCTGTTCGGTCCGGCCCCGCCCGAGCACTGGGGACCGCCGCCGGGGCCGCACGTCGCGCTCACCCACGCCGAGCTGCGCGGCGGTGCCGCCTTCAGCGACCATCCGGACCCGGCCCTGCTGGCCGTCACCGTCGAAGAGGTGCTGGCTGCGGTCGACACCCTCCCCGCGCCCTGAGCCTGTCGAACCGCGCCCTGAGCCTGTCGAAGGGCGCCGCGCCCTGAGCCTGTCGAAGGGCCCTCGACAGGCTCAGGCAGCGGTGGCGGCTCAGACCCGGGCGGTGCTGGTCAGGAGCGGACAGCCTCGATCTCGAGGCTGATGTCGATCTTGTCGCCGATGAGCAGCTTGCCGCCCTCGAGCGGGACGTTGAAGTCCACGCCGAACTCCTTGCGGCTGATCGAGGTGGTGGCCTCGGCTCCCAGCCGGGTCACGCCGTAGGCGTCGACGGCCACGCCCAGGAACTCCGCGGCCAGCTCGACCGGACGGGTGCGCCCGTTGATGGTGAGGTCGCCGCTGACCAGGTGGCCGTCGGCGGTCTCGGTGATCCCGGTGGAGACGAAGACCAGCTGCTGGCCGGCGTCGGCGTCGAAGAAGTCGGTGGAGCGCAGGTGGCCGTCGCGCTGCTCGTTGTTGGTGGTGATGGAGGCGCTGGTGATCGCGACCTCGATGGTGCTGGTCAGCGGGTCCTCCGTCGTGACGATCGTGCCGGTGAAGTCGGCGAACGTGCCCCGCACCTTGCTCATCAGGTGCCGGACGGTGAAGCCGACGGTGGAGTGGCTGGGGTCGATGGTCCAGGTGCCGGCCGTCAGACCGGTGCCGATGAGTTTCTGCGTCATGGTGATCTCCTCGGAGGGAAGGGATGCAGGCGGGGTGCCCGCAGCGGGGTTGATAATTCAACTAAACGCCAAACTACCGATGGACAGTTGAAACGTCAACTACCTTCCGCTAGACTCCCGTCATGTCCCAGGTCAGCACCGCTCCCCGTTGGCTCGACGCCGAACAGCAGCAGGTGTGGCGCACCTACCTGCTGGGCAGCGCTCGGCTGGCCGAGCGGCTGGATGCGGACCTCCGCACCTTCGGTCTCGACCTCGGCGAGTACGAGATCCTCGTCACGCTGTCCGAGGCCCCCGAGCGCCGGGCGCGGATGTCCGAGCTCGCGGAGGCGGTGCACCAGTCGCGCTCCCGGCTCACCCACACGATCACCCGCATGGAGAACGCCGGGCTGGTCGACCGGGCCAGCTGCCCGACCGACCGGCGGGGCGTCTGGGCGCACCTGACCGACGACGGCTTCCGGCTGCTGGAGTCCGCGGCGCCCCGGCACGTCGAGGCCGTCCGACGGAACTTCGTCGAGGCCATGACCGCCGAGGACTACGCGGCCATCGGCCGCGCCTTCGCCGCCGTCCTGGCCGTCCCCGCGGACTGACGCGGGGCTGACGCGGAAGCCCCTCGTGGGCGGTCCACCGCGGGCGCGAGGACCGGAGCCGCTGGGCGCCGACGACTAGCATGCAGACGACATGCCGAACGCCGTGAGCCTGCCGAACCCGGTCGCCGAGCTGCCCGAGGTCGGTGACCTGCGGGCGCAGCTCCGCCGCCGCGGCGTCGGGCACACGCTGGACTCCACCAAGCTCACCCGCGCGCTCTACTCCTCCGACGCGTCCCTGTACCGGGTCGTCCCGCAGGCCGTGGCCCACCCCCGCACCGTCGAGGAGACCGTGGCGGTGCTGGACGCGGCCCGAACCGTCGGCATGCCCGTCACCACCCGCGGGGCCGGCACCTCGTGCGCCGGCAACGCCGTCGGCCCCGGGCTGGTGCTCGACACCGCCCGCCACCTGACCGCGATCACCGCCCTGGACGTCGAGGCCCGGACGGCCACCGTCGAGCCCGGCGTCGTGCAGTCCTCGCTCCAGGTCGCGGCCGCCCCGCACGGCCTGCGCTTCGGCCCAGACCCCTCCACCCACAACCGCTGCACCATCGGCGGGATGATCGGCAACAACGCCTGCGGTCCGCGGGCGCTGGGCTACGGCCGGACGGCGGACAACGTCGTCGCCCTCGACGTGCTGACCGGGAGCGGGGAACGGATCCGCCTCGACGGCACCGAGAGCGTCGACGCGTTCGCGAGCCTGACCGCCCTGAAGAAGCTGGTGGGCGCCAACCTCGGCACCATCCGCACCGAGTTCGGCCGCTTCGGCCGCCAGGTGTCGGGCTACAGCCTGGAGCACCTGCTGCCCGAGCGCCGCTTCGACGTCGCCCGCTTCTTCGCCGGCACGGAGGGGACGCTGGGCGTCATCCTCGGCGCCACCGTCCGGCTGGTGGAGGACGCCCCGTACAAGCTGATGATCGCCCTGGGCTACGCCTCGATGGCCGACGCCGGCGACGCCGCGACCGCGATCCTGCCGCACCGGCCCACCGCGGCCGAGGGCCTGGACCGGCGCATCGTCGAGGTGGTCCGGCGTACCCACGGGGACGCCGCGGTGCCGCCGCTGCCCCGCGGCGACGGCTGGATGTTCGTGGAGGTCGTCGGCGACGACCCCGCCGAAGTCCGGGCCCGGGCCGAGCTCGTGCTGCGTGACGGCCAGGCGCTGGACGGCTTCGTGGTCGACGACCCGCGGCAGGCGCTCGCGCTGTGGAAGATCCGCGAGGACGGTGCCGGGCTGGCCGGCGTCAGCCTGGCCGCCCCGGCCTACCCGGGCTGGGAGGACGCGGCCGTGCCGCCCGAGCACCTGGGCAGCTACCTGCGCGACTTCGACGCCCTGCTGGGCAGCCACGGCCTCGACGGGCTGCCCTACGGTCATTTCGGCGACGGCTGCGTGCACGTCCGCATCGACTTCCCGCTCACCACCGCCGGTGGCGGCGACGTGCACCGGGCATTCCTGCAGGAGGCCGCTGAGCTGGTGGCCCGCTACGGCGGCTCGATGTCCGGCGAGCACGGGGACGGCCGGGCCCGGTCGTCGCTGCTGCCCACCATGTACTCCGCCGACGCCATCCGGCTCTTCGGCGAGGTCAAGGCCGCCTTCGACCCCGACGGCCTGATGAACCCCGGGGTGCTGGTCGACCCCCGCCCCTACGACGCGGACCTGCGGGCGGTGCAGCTGGTGGGCAAGGTCGACCACTTCGCCACCGAGGTGCACAACTGCTCGGGCGTGGGCAAGTGCCTGGCCAACACCACCCCGGGTCTCGGCGTGATGTGCCCGTCCTACCAGGCCACCCGGGAGGAGAAGGACTCCACCCGGGGCCGGGCCCGGGTGCTGCAGGAGATGATCAACGGCGAGGTGATCACGATGGGCTGGAAGTCGCCCGCCGTGCACAAAGCCCTCGACCTCTGCCTGTCCTGCAAGGGATGTGCGCGCGACTGCCCCACCGGTATCGACATGGCGTCCTACAAGTCGCAGGTGATCGACCACACCTTCCGCGGCAAGATCAGACCACGCAGCCACTACGCGCTGGGCTGGCTACCCCGTTGGGGCCGCATGATCACCCGCAACGCGGCGCTCGCGACCTTGATCAACACCACCATGGCCACTCCCGGTCTCCGCCGGTTGGTGCGCTGGAGCGCGGGCGTCGACCAGCGACGTACCCTGCCACGCTTCGCCACCCGGGCCGCCCGCGACCGGGTGGAGGTGCCGGCGACCGGTGGGCAGCGGGTCGTCCTCTGGGTCGACTCGTTCTCCGACTGCTTCACCGGCGAGGGGGTGGAGGCGGCCGTCGCGCTGCTCGCCCAGGCCGGTTACGCGCCCGAGTTCCTGGAGCGCAACGCCTGCTGCGGGCTGACCTGGATCAGCACCGGTCAGCGCGACGGCGCCCGTCGCCAGCTGCAGCAGGCTCTCGACGTGCTGCACCCGCACGTCGCCGCCGGCACGCCGGTCGTCGGGCTCGAGCCGTCCTGCCTCGCCGTCTGGCGCAGCGACGCCGCCGAGCTGCTGCCGGACGACCCCCGGGTGGCGGACATGGCCACCGGCGTTCTGACCATGGCCGAGCTGCTGACCCGCACGCAGGGCTGGCGGCCGCCGGACCTCAGCGGGGTCGAGCTGGTCGCCCAGCCGCACTGCCACCACGCCTCGGTGATCGGCTGGAAGGCCGACGCCGACCTGCTCAAGGCTTCGGGCGCGACCGTCACCACGGTGGGCGGCTGCTGCGGACTGGCTGGCAACTTCGGCGCGGAGAAGGGCCACTACGACGTCTCGGTGCTCGTCGCCCAGCACGATCTGCTGCCCGCGGTCGAGGCCCGGCCGGACGCGGTGGTGCTGGCCGACGGCTTCTCCTGCCGGACCCAGCTGGCCGAGTTGGCGGGCCGTCAGGCAGTCACCCTGGCGGAGCTGCTGACCCGCCCCTGAGCGGTGCGGGACCGACCACCGCTCACGTGGTCGGTCCTGCCGGGTCAGCCCAGCTGGCGGTGCAGGAACTCCAGGGTCCGCTGCCAGGCCAGGGCGGCGCTGTCGGCGTCGTAGGTGCCCATGTGGTCGTCGTCGTTGGCGAAGGCGTGGCCGGCCGGGTAGTAGAAGTACTCGACCTCGACGCCCGCCTCGTCGCGGATCTGCTGCTCCTGCGCGCGCGCCTGGTCGACGGGGTACATCTCGTCGGCCTCACCGTAGTGGCCCTGGACGGGTGCGTTGATCGCCGCGTAGGAGCCCGGCAGGTGGCCGACGCCGTAGTAGGGCACCACGGCCCCGATCGAGTCGGGCCGTTCGGTGGCCAGCAGCAGCACGAAGCCACCGCCCATGCAGTAGCCGACCGCCCCGACCTTCTCCGAGGTCACGGCGTCCTGGTCCAGCAGGTAGTCCACGGCCCCGGCCAGCGCGCGGGCCGCCTCGGGCTCCGACAGCGAGCCGGCGAGCTCAGCCGCCTCGTCGGCGCCGTGGGTCACCCGGCCGCCGTACAGGTCGGGCGCGAGGGTGACGAAGCCCTCGGCGGCGTAGCGGTCGACCATGGCCACGATGTGGTCGTCGAGCCCCCACCACTCCTGGATGACGACGAGTCCGGGCCCGCTGCCTCCGGGCGGCAGTTGCAGGTAGCCGCTGATGGTGGCGCCGTTGCGGTCGAACGTGACGTTCTGCCGCGGTGCGAGGTCGCTCAAGGCTGTGGTCCTTCAGGGAGCGCGAGTGGGTCGCCGCCACTGTAGCCACGGCCTCCGCAGGCCGGAGACCCGGATGGACCTCCCTCGCCGGGGCTGCCGCCCGTCCCGACGTCAGGCCGACAGTGCGCTGGGGAAGCGGGTTTGGAAGTCCAGGACCGTCACCCACCGCGGGACGAGCCGCAGTCGCGCCATCGCCTTGCCCTCCAGTTGCGCCGCCCAGGCGCGGCCCTGCTCCTCCCCCAGGTAGCGCCGAGCCGCGGCTGTGTACTCCGCCGGCGGCCCGTCCACCTCCTCGATCTCCACCCGTCCCCGCACGGAGAGGACGTGGGCGGGAAAGCTCTCGGTGTCGATGGTGAGGGCGGCCTCGGGTCGTTGACGGAGCGCCTTCAGCTTGGGCGCCCGGGACGGTGTCGCCATGACGAGGGCCGTGCCGTCCCAGTGGAACCAGATCGGCACCACGCGCGGTGACCCGTCGGTCCAGCTGTAGGCCAGGCGGGCCGGCACGCGTGAGGCCAGCATCTCCTGGGCCACCGGGTCGTCGAGCAGGGTCAGGTCTCCGGACGGGGTCACGGCCACTCCTTCGTCGGTGCGCCGAACGCTACGCACGGTCCCGCTCCCGCGACAGGTGCTAGAACACCCCGTGAGGCTCAGTCCTCGGGGGTCGCCTCGTGCCCGGGTTCGCCAGGCGTCCGGCCGGCCTGCTTGAGCCGGGCCTCGAACAGGTGCCGCCGACCACCGGCGAGCCGGTCACGGGCGTCCTTCTCCAGGCCGCGGAAGAGGGACCAGTAGCCGTCGTCGTAGTCCTCGACGACCTGGAAGGTCCAGCGACCCTCGAGCACGTTGCGCCCGACCAGCTCGCGGTCCAGCCGCTCGGCGACCTCGGCGTGCCCGGCCTCGCGGAGGGCGGCGACCGCACCCTGCAGCGCGATGTCGGCCTCCCCCGTCAGCTGGTGGAAGGTGTAGAGGTGCCCGCGGGCCCGCTCGACGGTCTCCAGCGCCTCGCTGAGCTTGCCCAGCGCGTCGACGGTGGCGTCGTCCACCCCCGCCGGGGTGGTGTGGTCGGCGTCGGGCAGGTCCTCGGGAGGGACGTCGCTCACCACGACCTCAGCCGCGGGTCAGCCGGCGGTGGGTCGCCCGGTGCGGCCGGGCGGCCTCGGCACCCAGCCGGGCGATCTTGTTGGCCTCGTAGTCGGCGTAGTTGCCCTCGAACCAGAACCACTGGGCCTGGTTCTGGTCGTCGCCCTCCCAGGCCAGGATGTGGGTGGCGACCCGGTCCAGGAACCACCGGTCGTGGGAGATCACCACGGCGCAGCCCGGGAACTCCAGCAGGGCGTCCTCCATCGACTGCAGCGTCTCGACGTCCAGGTCGTTGGTCGGCTCGTCGAGCAGCAGCAGGTTGCCGCCCATCTTCAGCGTCAGCGCCAGGTTCAGCCGGTTCCGCTCTCCTCCGGACAGCACGCCCGACGGCTTCTGCTGGTCGGGGCCCTTGAAGCCGAACGAGGCCACGTAGGCCCGTGACGGCACCTCGAAGCTGCCCACCTTGATGAAGTCGAGGCCGTCAGACACCAGCTCCCAGACGTTCTTCTTCGGGTCCAGGCCGGAACGGCTCTGGTCGACGTAGGAGTACTTGACCGTCTCGCCGAGCCGCAGCGAACCGGCGTCCGGGGTCTCCTCGCCCACGATCATCCGGAACAGCGTCGACTTGCCGACCCCGTTCGGGCCGACCACGCCGACGATGCCGGCCCGCGGCAGCGAGAAGTTGAGGCCGTCGAAGAGCAGCCTGTCGCCGTAGCCCTTGACCAGCTTGTCCGCGTCCAGCACCGTGCTCCCCAGCCGCGGCCCGGCCGGGATGTTGATCTCCTCGAAGTCGAGCTTGCGGTTGCGGTCGGCCTCGGCGGCCATCTCCTCGTAGCGGGCCAGCCGCGCCTTGTTCTTGGCCTGGCGGGCCTTGGGGTTGGCCCGCGCCCACTCCAGCTCGCGCTCGAGGATCTTGGCCCGCTTGGCGTCCCGCTTGCCCTCGACCTGCAGCCGGGCGCGCTTGGAGTCCAGGTAGGTGGAGTAGTTGCCCTCGTAGGGGTGGGTCTTGCCGCGGTCGATCTCCAGGATCCACTCGGCGACGTTGTCCAGGAAGTACCGGTCGTGCGTCACGGCCAGGACGGCGCCGGCGTAGGACTTGAGGTGGCCCTCCAGCCAGTGCACCGACTCGGCGTCCAGGTGGTTGGTGGGCTCGTCGAGCAGCAGCAGGTCCGGCTGCTGCAGGAGCAGCTTGCACAGGGCGACCCGACGACGCTCACCCCCGGACAGCACGTCGACCATGGCGTCCGGCGGCGGGCAGCGCAGCGCGTCCATCGCCTGCTCCAGCTGGGAGTCGATGTCCCAGGCGTTGCGGTTGTCCAGCTCGGTCTGGACATCGCCCATCTCGGCCATCAAGGCGTCGAAGTCGGCGTCCGGCTCGCCCATGGCGACGCCGAGCTCGTCCATCCGGCGCTGCAGCGCCTTGATGTCGGCGACGGCCTCCTCGACGTTCTCCAGCACCGTCTTGCCCTCGGTCAGCGGCGGCTCCTGCAGCAGGATGCCGACGCTCGCCTCCTTGGCCAGCATGGTGTCGCCGTTGTTGGACTTCTCCAGTCCCGCCATCAGCTTCAGCAGCGTCGACTTGCCGGTGCCGTTGGGGCCGACGACGCCGATCTTGGCGCCCGGGTAGAAGGACAGGGTGACGTTGTCGAGGACGACCTTGTCACCGAGGACCTTGCGGACGTTGTGCATCGAGAAGATGAACTCAGGCATGCGGAGCCAGACCTTTGCTGTCGCGTACGGGGTCGTGCAGAGCGGGGGCGGAACCAGGCGCTGGACGGCGGCCCCGCAGCCGCCCAGTATGCCAGCGCGGCGCGACGGGCTCGACCTCGGCGGCGCCGAGGGACGAGGCACCTGCTGCGCGTCGAGGCACCTCCGAGCAGGGGGTACCTCGACGTCGGGTAGGACGCCTCGGCCTCAGCCGAGGTGCGGGGCGGACCCGGTGGCGCCGAAGCTGCGCCGGTCCACCCGGATCGTCGCCCAGGCCACCGGGGCGGCGACCAGCAGACCGATGGCCGCGGCGCGGAAGACCCAGGCGTAGCCCTCGACGAGGGCGGTGAGCTCGGGGCCCTGGGCGCCGGCGGCCCCGGCGACCACGGCGGCGTAGACGGCGGTGAACACGGCCGTCCCGATGGATCCGCCGATCTGCGAGGTCGCCGTCACCGCGGCGCTGGCCACCCCGGCGTCGCGCGGCTCGATGCCGAGCAGCGCGACGTTCTGCAGGGGCACGAAGACCAGCGCCAGGCCGACGCCCAGCAGCAGCTGGCCGGGCAGCACCTGGACGGCGTAGGCGCCGTCGACGGTGATCCGGCTCATCACCAGCAGGCCGGAGGCCGCGACGAGCGGCCCGGCCGTCATCAGCAGGCGCGGGCCGACGGTACCCAGCAGCTTCGAGACGATCGGCGCCGTCACCACGATGGCCGCGGTCATCGGCAGCGACGAGAGGCCGGCCCGCAGCGGCGTCATGCCGAGGACGATCTGGAAGTGGAAGGTCAGGTAGAGCAGGGCGCCGATCAGAGCGGCGCCGACCACCACCGACACCAGGTAGGCCCCGCCGCGCGTGCGGCTGGCCAGCACCCGCATCGGCAGCAGCGCGTGGTCCGTCCGGCTCTCGACCCGGACGAACACCGCCAGCAGCACGACGCCGAGCACCAGGAAGGTGACGGTGTCCCACTGGCCCCAGCCGCCCTCGGCCTGGGAGAAGCCGTAGACCAGGGAGGCGAGCCCGGCGGTCACCAGGATCGCGCCGGGGACGTCGTAGCGGTTGTGACCCTCGGCCCGGCTCTCCTTCAGCAGCGGGAGCGCCGCCGCGATGGCCACCACCGCGATGGGGACGTTGACCAGCAGGCACCAGTGCCAGCTGAGGAACTCGGTCAGCACACCGCCGAGGACCAGGCCGACGGCCGCACCGCCGCCACCGATGGTGCCGTAGACCGCGAAGGCACGGACGCGGTCGCGGCCCGAGGGGAAGGTGACCGAGAGGACGGCCAGCGCCGCGGGGGCGAGCAGGGCGGCGAAGGCGCCCTGCAGCCCGCGGGCCGCCAGCAGCATCTCGGCCGAGGTGGCGAACCCGCCGAGCGCGGAGGCCAGGGCGAAGCCGGCCATGCCGACGACGAAAGAGCGCTTGCGGCCCCAGTAGTCGGCGATCCGGCCGCCGAGCAGCAGCAGCGCACCGAAGGCCAGGGCGTAGACGGTCACGACCGCGCCGCGCTGGCCGTCGGTCATGCCGAGGTCGGCCTGCGCCGCGGGCAGGGCGATGTTGACGATGGTCGCGTCCAGCACGACGGTCAGCTGCGCGAGCGCGACCACGAGGAGGACGAGCCAGCGGGCCCGGCCAGCGGGGGCCGCGGGTCCGGTCCCGTCGGTGGCAGCTTCGGGACGGGTGGAAACGGACACGGAGATCCCTCGGTCGGAACGGCGGAGGTCATAGCGTAGGTGGGCTATCCACCATGAGTCAAACGAACTAGTTCGACTGGTCTAGTCTGGCGGGCATGACCCTCCCTGCCGCCGACGTCCGCAGCCGCGTGCTGCTGGCCGCCCGGGCCGAGTTTGCCGAGCGCGGGCTGGCCGGGGCCCGCATCGACCGGATCGCCGTCGAGGCCAAGGCCAGCAAGGAGCGGCTCTACGCCTACTTCAGCGACAAGGCCACCCTGTTTCAGGCGGTCCTGGACGCCGACGCGGCGGAGTTCCACGCCGCGGTGACCCTCGACCCGGCGGACGTCGCCGGCTTCGTCGGCGCGGTGTTCGACGCGTCGGCGCGGCACCCCGAGCACCTGCGGATGCTGACCTGGGCCCGGCTGGAGGGCATCGACTACCGGCTGCCGCACGACGTCGTCCCGCACCGCAAGGTGGAGGCCCTGGCCCGAGCCCAGTCCGAGGGCCGGGTCGATCCGGGCTGGCGACCCGAGGACCTGCTCGAGCTGTTGTTCTCCGTGGCGCACGCCTGGATCCAGACCCCCGTGCGGCCCGAGGACCAGGTCTCCTCCCCCGCCGAGCAGCGGGCCGCGGCGGTCGAGGCGGCGCGGCGGATCATCGCCGTCCCAGCACCCGCTCCCTGAGCCCGTCGAAGGGGCGGTCCCTGCCTCCCTCCCGCTCCCTGAGCCCGTCGAAGGGCCGGTCCCTGCCTCCCTCCCGATCCCTGAGCCTGTCGAAGGGCCCTTCGACAGGCTCAGGGATCGGTGGGTGGCACCGGGAACGGTTGGGTCAACGGGCGCTGCGGGCCCGCTCGAGCGCGGCCTGGGCGTCCTCGTAGCGCTGCCGCTCGACGCGCAGCGGCTCGACCACCAGCCGGTCCGCCACCGCGGCGACGGCCCGGCGCAGCGCGGCCCGGGCTCGGCGAGCCCGACGTCTGGCACCGACCACCACCCCGATCCGGGACAGGGCCGCGACGAGCAGCCCAGCCAGCACCCCGCCCAGGGTCAGCACCGTCGGCGCGGGCAGGTTCCACCACAGCACGTCGGGCAGCGGCGGCAGCCGCAGGTAGGCCAGCACGAAGGAGGAGCCCAACCAGACCAGCCCCGCGACGACTGCTGCGACCAGCAGCCACTGCAGGACCCGGACCGCCTGCCACCAGCGCCGGTGCCCGGACAGGTCGAGGTCGGTGCCGGCGACCGCCCGGTCGAGGGCGTCGGACAGCTCGCCCTGCCCGGAGCGGGCGGCGGTCCTCACGGCGTCCACCCAGCCGCGGCTCATCCCCGCCGACGCGGTGTCGGCCAGCGAGCGCAGCGCGGTGTCGACCCGGGCCTGCTGGACCCCGGTGGTGGCCGGCAGCGAGGTCCGGCCCAGCCCGGACGGGTCGATCTCCTTCCGGCGTCCGCCGGCCCCGAGCCGGTCCAGGTGCAGCCGGCGGAGCGGGTCGGGCTTGAACTTGGCGAGCCAGGCGAGGACCGGCCACCCGGTGGCCAGCCCGCCGCGCAGCCGCCAGGCCTTGTCCACCGCCTCGACCACGACGGGCACCCCGGCGGCCTGCGCCAGCTGGGTGGTCAGCGCGTCGACCGTCGACGACGACAGCACCGGCAGCTTCTCCTGTCCCGACGCCTGGACCAGGCCGCCGGCCGCGTCCTCGACGTCGGCGGCCAGCCGCCGGGCCGCGGTCCGCTTGTCGGCGATCCGCTTGCCCAGCCGAGCGCGGAGCTCCGGCAGTCCCTCGCCGGTGCGGGCGGAGACGCCCAGCACCTCGGCTGCACCCAGGCCCTCGCTGGCCAGCAGCCGGCGCAGGTCGCGGAGGCACTGCTCCTTCTGCTCCACGGTGAGGGTGTCCACCTGGTTGAGGACGACCAGCATCACGTCGACGTGGGAGGCGAGCGGCTTGAGGTAGCGCTCGTGCAGCGCGGCGTCGGCGTACTTCTGCGGGTCGACGACCCAGACCAGCATGTCAACCAGCTGGACCAGCCGGTCGACCTCCATCCGGTGCGCCACCTCGGTGGAGTCGTGGTCGGGCAGGTCGAGCAGCACCAGGCCGTCGAGTCCGGCGGCCCGCTGCGGGTCGGCCTCCAGCGCGTGCCGGCGCGGGATGGCCAGCCAGTCGAGCAGCTCCTCCGCGGAGTCCTCGCCGAAGCTGCAGGCCAGCGCGGTGGAGGTCGTGGGTCGGCGGACCCCGACGGTGGCCAGGTCGGTGCCGGTGAGCGCGTTGAAGGTGCTCGACTTGCCCGATCCGGTGGCCCCGGCCAGGGCGACGACGGTGGCCGCACCGGAGACGGCGAGCCGGCGGTCGGTCTGGGTGACCACCCGACGCGCCTCGGCCACGGCGTCAGGATCGACCCGGCCCTCGCAGAGCTCCGCGGCCTCGCCCAGCGCCCGCACCCGGGCGACCAGCTGGGCGGTCTCGTCGTGCCGGCGCAGCAGCGCCACCCCCTTGCCGACCATCAGCGGTGCCCCGCCCTCATCGCAGGTCCTCGCGCTGCACGGGCGTGGGTTCGACCAGCTCGGCGTCCAGCACGTCGGCGTCCGGGTCGACCGCGAACGGGACCTGGGTGACCCGGGGGGCGTCGATCGCCCGCCGCCCCTGGGCGGCCGCCAGCGCCGGCTCGTCGTCCTCAGACCGCGCAGGCCCTGACGGCAGCCCGTCGGCCCGGGAGCGCTGCACCGCGTCGGCGGCGGCCCGCAGCCGGGCCGCGGACTCCGGGTCGACCGGGGTCGCGTCGAGCAGGGCGTGGTAGCGCAGCAGCTCGGTGGACATCAGCGCCTCGATCCGGGCGTCCAGCTCCTCCTTGGCAGTCTCGGCGAGCCGGCGGACGGCCTGGTCGCCGAAGACGGCCTCGAGCACCCGCTGGGCCAGGATCGCGGTGCCACCAGCCACGCCGACCTCGGCGCCGACCAGCCCGCCGGTGTGGGCGAAGACGACGATCATCAGCGCGACGCCGATGCCGTTGACCCCGAAGGCCAGGAAGCGGGCCCGCGAGCGCTTGCCCATCCCCTCGTCAGCGACGAGGTCGAGGACGGCGCCCTGCCAGTCGCGGATGGCCCGCTCCACGGAGCGGTCGAACTCGGCCGAGGCGCGGGAGAGGTCGACGCGGCTGCGGTCCAGCAACGCACGCCCGGCCGCGTTGGCCCGCCAGGACGCCTCCGCGCGCTCGGCGGCGGCGTCGCCCTCACCGCGGATCAGCGACTCCAGGCCGGACTCCACGGCCACCTTGAGGTTGTCGACCTCGGGTGGCTGCCCCTTGAAGGCGGAGACGACGCGGTCCCGCAGCCAGCTGACCTTCTGCTCCAGGGCCCGGAAGAACTCCCCGGTGCCGACGAACTCGTGCCAGCGGGCCAGCACCTCCCCGCGCAGCAGGGTGCCGTCGGTGGTCTGCACCTGCACGCTGCGGACGGCCTCGGCGTAGGAGTGGTCGACCTCGGCCCGCAGCCGGTTCAGCGCCTCGACCTGGTCGTCGACAGCGGTGGCCAGCTCCGGGGTGCGTGTGACCAGGGCGCCGATGGCGCCGTCGAGGGTGCGCTGGACGACCGCGATGCGGCTGCTCTGGTCCGCGGCGAGCGCGGCGAGCCAGCCGCGGATCGGCTGGATGGCGGCGACCGGCAGCAGGCCTTCGGCGTCGACGCTGGTCTCCGGGACGGCGAACAGCGGCGAGCCGGCCAGCCCGCGCTCGCTCATCATCTGCCCGAGGTGCGGCGGCACCTCCCCCATCGCGCGGGGCGGCACCCGGTCGAGCACCACCGCGACGGCGGCGCTCCGGTCGGCGGCCGCGTGCAGGAAGTCCCAGGGCACCTGGTCGGCGTAGCGGGCCGCGGAGGTGACGAACAGCCACAGGTCGGCCGCCGCCAGCAGCTGCGCAGCTAGCGCCCGGTTCTCGCTGACCACCGAGTCGATGTCGGGGGCGTCGAGGATGGCCAGCCCCGGCGGGATCGAGTCGTCGGTCACCAGCTGCAGCGACGAGGCGTCGTTGCGGCTGCCGGTGGAGCGGGCCAGCCCGGGCAGGATGCGGTCGTCGGCGAACCAGCGGGCGTCACTGCTGTGGTGCACCAGCACGGGGGCCCGGGTGGTCGGCCGGATGACGCCCGGCGTGGTCACCCGGCGCCCGACCAGGGAGTTGACCAGGGTCGACTTGCCGGCTCCGGTCGAGCCGCCGACGACGGCCAGCAACGGCGCGTCGATGGTGGCCAGCCGGGGGAGCACGTAGTCGTCGAGCTGCCGGGTGATCTCGGTGACCGCCCGCTGCTGCTCGGCGGCCCGCGTCAGCGGCAGCGGGAAGGTGACCGGGGCGACGGCAGCACGCAGGTCGGTGAGCGCAGACTCCAGCGGCGTCGGCTGCCTGCTGGGCATCGGGCTCCTCTCCTGCTACTCCCCCGGGGGCTTCCAGGTCGGGTCGACCTCCGAGTACTGGGTAGCAGTCTGCCCCAGCGGTGCAGCCGCCGACGGGGGGACACCCGGCGGCACCGCGGGGGCCGTCATCGCCGGCGCCGGGTAGTTGCCGCCGATCCCGGCCGGGCCGGGGTAGCTGGCCGGGGCGTAGCCGCCCACGGCGGCCGCGGCCTGCCGCCGCCGCCGCAGCCTGGGGTAGGCGGCGCGGCCCTCCGGCTGGGTGATCGCGAGTGCACGCAGCTCCCGGATCCGGGCCAGCAGCAGCTTCTCCCGCTGGACGCCGGCCTGGTCGACGAGGCCGCGGACCATCGCGTCGCGCAGGTAGGCGAGCTCGGTCACCGCGCGCTGCATCCGCAGCGTGGCCAGCAGCGGCTGCGGACCGAGGAACAACGCGTGCCAGACGGCCTTGGACCGGGTGCGCAGCCGGGACAGCGCGGCCGGGTCGCCCTCGGGCAGCCAGCCGACGCGGACGTAGTCGACCAGCCGGTCGCGGATCAGCCGACCCTCGCGGAACAGCTGCCGGACGACGAAGACGACGGCGCCGATCACCAGCGGCAGGGCGACGAAGAGGTAGACGAACAGCTGGCTGCGGCCCTGGGTCAGCGAAGCCGTGGTGTTGAAGGCCATGTGCAGGAACGCGGCGGCCAGGTAGCCGGCCAGCGGGGCGACGACCCGCACCGTCTTGCTCTTGGACCGCAGCGCGACGGCCAGCCCGATGCCCAGCATCGCGGTGAACAGCGGGTGCCCGAAGAAGGTCATCACCCCGCGGAGCAGGAACAGCTGCTGCAGCGCCTCCAGCGGCGGGACCTGACCGAAGGTCCGCGCGGCGTAGCGGTAGGCGCGGCCGTAGTAGAGGATGTTCTCGACGAAGGCGAAGGCCGCCCCGGACAGGCCGGCGAGGACGATCCCGCTCAGCCGGCTCACCCACTGGTAGCGCATCAGGATGGCCAGCCAGAAGAGCACGGTGCCCTTCGCCGCCTCCTCCACGAACGGCGCGACGAAGATGGCCGCCCGGGCGCCGGTGGCCGGGTCCCCGTCGCCGGCGATGCTCAGCTGGGAGGCCGCCCAGGTGTTGACCTGAGCCGAGACGAAGGTGGCCACGCACGCGCCCCAGCCGAAGGTCATCAGCCAGACCCAGAACCGCTGCGGGCGGAAGCGGTCAGCCCAGAGGAAGACCAGGGAGAGCGGGATCGCGGTGATGGCCGCGTACTTCGCGGCGATCGGCAGGGCCTCGCGGCCGAGGCCCGGGATGGTGCCGCCGGGGACCTCCTGGTCGGGCACGACCTGGCGGTACAGCAGCACCAGGCACACCACGTAGCCGAGCAGCACGACGACGGTGAGCCAGAACAGCCGGCTGCGCAGCAGGCGCTTGGGCAGCGGCTCGCCCGGGTCGGGATCGGTGGGCAGGCCGTTGCGGGCGAACGCGCGTCTCTCCGCGCTGGTGGCCACCGACATGGCGCCAGGCTACCTGGGGCCGGATCGGCGACCCGCTACTTGGCGAACGGCCGGAGGAAGGGCTCGACGACCGTCGCCACCTCGCCCGGACGCTGCTCGTGCATCTCGTGGTCGAGGTCGAGGGAGGCGTAGCGGCCGTTCGGCAGCCGACCAGCCAGGTCGCGCAGCCGCTGCTGCGGCAGGTGGCTGTGCAGACCACCGAGGACGAGGGTCTCCGCGCTGATCTGGTCGGCGTACTCCCACCAGCCGGGCGAGGGCTGGTTGCGCCAGCGGTTGACCGCGATCACCGCCCGCCAGTCGTGGTCGGCGCCCGGCTCGGGCTGGCGCGGGATGGGCCGCCGGGGCTCGGCGGGGTCCGGTGGGGGCATGTCCTCCAGGACCAGCATCCGCACCAGCTCAGGTTTTGTCGCTGCGAGCTGGTAGGCGGTCAGGGCGCCCATCGAGTGCCCGAAGGGGATGGCGCCCAGGATGCCGAGCGCCTCCATCAGGCCGACGACGTCGTCGCGGAACAGGTCGAGGGAGTACTCGCGCGTCCACTCGGACTCCCCGTGCCCGCGGGCATCCGGCGCGATGCAGCGGAAGCGCCGACCGAGCACCGGAGCGAGGTGCCGCCAGCTCGCGCTCGAGCTGCCCAGCCCGTGCAGCAGCAGGACCACCGCCCCGTCGGGACGACCCCACTCGCGGTAGCTCAGGGTGGGCCCTCCCGGGAGCGTCAAGGTCGCCATGGCTGCACAGTAGCGGGCGGGCTCCCGACCTCCGGAGGCAGTTCGCGCGTCCGGTCGGGCCGGGCGGCGCCTCCACAACCCTGCTCGTCGCGGCCCCCGTAGCGCCTCATCCCTGTCCAGCGACCGCAGAGCACGGGGCCGATCACTGGTAACCTCGGCGGAGGCGTAGGTCGACCGCCGCCGTCGATCCGCTCGGGGCTGAGTGGAAGGCGCACCGATGCCTCGACGCTGGTTCGCGTCCCCCGTCCACGGGTCCCTGCGGTTGGTCGCGGCCCGCGCCGGCGCCCTCGCGATCACGATGCTGCTGGCGGGGTGGCTGGTGGTGTCGCCGGCGCAGGCAGCGACGACCCGGACGACGACGGGATCCTGCGTCGACGGTGGCGGGGTCACCTGGCACACCACGGTGGTGTGGGGCAGCACCTACACGGCGTCCGGGCTCCGGAAGGTCGCCGTGGACCGGGCGAGCTGGAGCTCGACGCTCGCGGTGGTCGCCACCGACTCCTCGGTCCGCACCTACGACGGGTCGGGCCGGTTGCTGCAGGCGCTGAACCGGACGGCCACCGTCGACTACCGACAGGGCAGCGTCTCCGCGTCGCGGAACCCGGTGAACCCGCCCTCCGGGGACGCGAGGATCGTGGTCCGGGTCGGCCGCGACGGTGATGGGCACGCCAGCTGCTCGGTGACCCACCGCCAGTCCACGACCGCAGCCCCGGTCGTCGCCGCCGTCGGTGACCTGGTGTGCGAGCCGGGCTCCACCGTCACGGCCTCGACCTGTCAGCACGAGGCCGTCTCGGACTCCGTCCTCGCCGCCGAGCCGAACGCCTTCCTCGCCCTGGGCGACAACGTCTACGACGAAGGCACCCGCGAGCAGTTCGAGCAGGCCTACCACCCCAGCTACGGGCGGCTGAAGAACATCACCAGCCCCATCCCCGGCAACCACGAGTACCGCACCCCCGGTGCCGCCGGATACTTCGGCTACTTCGGCACAGCGGCCGGCCTCCCGACGAAGGGCTACTACAGCCACGACATCGGCGCCTGGCACGTCGTCGCCCTGAACACCGAGCAGGACGTCGCGGCCACCGGCAAGCAGCTGGCTTGGCTCGAGCGCGACCTGGCTGCCCACCCGAACCGGTGCACCATGGCGATCATGCACCGGCCGCGGTTCTCCTCCGGCGGGCACGGCAGCGACGCCATGATGCGCCCGCTCTTCGACGCCCTCGTCGCCGCCAAGGCAGACCTGGTGCTGTCCGGCCACGACCACGACTACGAACGGTTCCGGCCGCAGACCGGCGGCGGGGTCCTCAGCAGTGCCGGCCTCACCCAGGTCGTCGTCGGGACCGGCGGCAAGAGCCTCAGGGCCACCACGACGGTGAGCACCAACTCGGTCGTCCGGTCCCACAGCGGGCACGGCTGGCTCCAGCTCACCCTGCACCCCACCTCCGCCGACCTCCGCTACGTCCCCGTGGGGGACAACCCGTTCGCCGACCGGGTCGCCATCCCCTGCCGCTGACCGAGACGGTCGGGGGCAGCCGAACCGATCAGGCACGCCGGGGACGCCAGTCCTCCGACCGAGGAGTGGACCGATCTGGAGGGGCTGGGCGAGCCCGCGGAGCTCCTCGCCCCTGCTGCGGCCCGTACTCCCCCGCCGCGAGGAGGGTCATCGATGCCTGTCCGGCGCCCCCGGTAGGACTCGAACCTACGACCGACAGATTAGCTTTGAGGGGTGACCCATCGTGAGCCGTAATGAGCGAAAGAGCCCGTGACTAGGCCGTTTGCACGCTGAGACGGCTCCGACAGTGACTCCCCGTGATTGCTCGGTAGAGACAATGTAGGGAGCCACGTCAGGACCAAGCGCCCTCGAAGGCTCCGAGATCTGGCACTGATCAGGCCTCGCCTCCCTGGCCCTCTCTGGGGTTGTCACGAGAGGTCACCGGACCTCACGCCGCCCGAGGAGGATCCGATGAGCACGCTAGCCCCCGAGCACCCGCTCCTGACCGACGTCGAGCTCGCGGAGCGCTGGCAGCTGAGCCGGGGCACCCTGGCGAACATTCGCTCACGCGGCGACGGCGTCCCCTACGTCAAGGTCGGCGGGCGCGTCCGCTACGCCCTCGCCGACGTCCTGGCCTACGAAGCCGCCCGCCGGGTCCAGACATCGGGCCGGTGAGTGCCGAAGCCACCGTGAACACCCCGGCCCTCTCTGTGTGTGAGGGATGGACACGCCCTCGCCTGCCGAGAGGAGCCGCCATGCCGAAGACCTGCCCCGTCTGCGGGACCGCCGTCGCGGCCTCGAAGCGCCGCGATTCGACCTACTGCGGAAAGCCATGCGCCGCCCGCGCCCGCGCTCTCCGGCGTACCCGACTGGCCCGCCTTGGTGCCGCCGTCGAAGGGCTGACTGGCCGCACCTCGCCGCCCAGCTGAGGCAGCCCTCCAGCTAGCCCCCGCCGTGCTCCTGGCGCGGCGGGGGCGACCAACCCCGGCCGGGGTCTTGTCGATCTTCCCCCGGTCGGCCCTACGGCGCGCCCTGGTCGATCCTTCGCCGCGCCGAGGGCCGGGGAGCTCCGCCGTTGCCGTTCCTCCTTCCGGCGACGCGCGTCGAGCTCCCCCGGCCCGCCCCCAACTCTCCCTCGAAGGGACCCGCTATGACCCCTCGCGACCTGATCACCGCGCTCGGCGACGACCGCCTCGACGTCCCTCTCGTCGTCCGCTTCCGAGGCCGCGACTTCGACCTCCACCCCGACGCCGTCGCCCTCGTGGCGGAAGCACCGATGGAGCACGACGGCGCGCTCTACCCCGGCCGCACCGTGGCTCGGCTCCAGATCGTCTGAGCAGCGTGAGCAGGCCCGGCCCTCTCTGTCAGTGAAGCGCTTCGGCTCCGGCCGGGGCGCTTCTCTTTCGCCCTAATGCCGTGCATCACGGCTAATCCCAAAGGAGCCTCCAGCGATGGACCTCTCAACCCCACTCTGCCCGGAGTGTCGAAGCGCCCCTCTCCCTCCGGGCACGCACGGCCAGGAGCGCGAGACCTGCTCCGACCGGTGCCGCGCTCGGCGATACCGCCGCCTTCACCGCGAGCGCGAGGCGCTGGCCGACGCCGCCCGCGACCTACTCCTCCGCCAGACGCGGGCCGTGATCGCCGGATCAGACCCGGCGGTCATGGCCGAGATCGCCGCCGAGGCGGAGCGGATCTTCGGCCCCGACGGCGAGCTCCGCTTCACCTGACCTCACCGCCGCCGGACGGACCTCCGGCTACTCCCCTATTCGATAGGAGGTGGCTTCCCTATGACGAAGCCTTCCATCCTCGACGATCAGATCCTCGTCGCGGCCGTCTACGCGGACCCCCAGGCGATCGCCGAGGACGTCGCGCTCTACGCGGCGGGGTTCAACGCCTCGTGGCTCGTCATCCCCCGTCCCGGGATGGGCTGGGTCGTCCTGGCCCGCTCCTCTTCGGCGTCGCTCTTCGTCGCGGTCCTGTCCGCGCACCCCGAGGCCCTGACCGAAGCGGATCTCCCCCGATGATGACCTTCGAGGCCCTCGCAGAGATCACGGGAGCCGACCACGAGCCCGGTGCGACGAACGACTGGCGCGGCGCTTGCCGCGTCTGCGACCGACGCCGCTACCTCGCCCTCTCCCCGGCGACAGACGGGACCGCGATCGTCCGGTGCATCTCCGGGCGCTGCACTCCCGAGGAGATCGTCGCCTCCTACGGCCTGAGCCTGGACGACTTCGGCACCCGAGCCGAGGACCCGATCTACGGCGGCCCGGTGCTTGTCGTCACGCACTCTCTCCCGATCGCCGAGGAAGCCAGCGAGGCCCGCTCCCCCTGGGACCCCGAGAGCCTCGACGACGTCCTCTCCGGGGACTACACCCCCGAGGAGTCCGCCGTTCTCCGCCGCGTCGACGGCATCGCCCTCCTCTACGCCGGGAAGACACATTCCTTCTCCGGTGAGTCGGAGTCCGGGAAGTCCTGGCTGGCTCTCCTGGCAGCTGCGGAGACCCTCGGCGAGGGCTCGCGCGTCCTCTTCCTCGATTACGAGAGCGAGCGGTCGACCGTCGTCGGCCGCCTGTTGCTCCTCGGCGTCGACCGGGAGACGCTCCGAGAACGCTTCGACTACGTCCGGCCGGAGGGCGACCCGACGGGGTCGGACCTTCTCCGGCCCGCCTACGAGCGTCTCCTGAGCGTGCGTTACGGCCTCGTCGTGATCGACGGGGTTACCGAGGCGCTGACCACTTTCGGCTACAACGGCCGCGAGGAGAAAGAGGTCGCGGAGTTTCAGCAGAAGGTCCCGAACCGCTTCGCCGCGAAGACCGGGGCGGCCGTGGTGATGATCGACCACGTCGTCAAGAGCAAGGACGGCCGAGGCCGCTTCGCCCTGGGATCCCAGCACAAGCTCGCCGGACTGACCGGCGCGGCCTACATCGTCGAGGCGAAGACCGCGCTCCGGCCCGGACACCTCGGCATCGTTGACGTTCGCATCGCGAAGGACCGGCCCGGCTGGGTCAGGCAGCACGCCGGAAGCTACCGAGCCAGCGACCGAACCCAGCCCGTAGCCGTCGTCCAGATCGACTCCAGGAACGCCGAGCGGACGGTTTACACGGTCGCCCTGCCCGAGACGGTCGGCGAGGGCGGCACGGTCAAGCCCTTCCGGTCGACGGTGCTGATGGAGCGAATCTCTCGCGCCCTGGAGGCCGACCCGGGACTGACGGCGAACAAGATCAAGGAGACCGTCGTCGGCAACGCCTCGGCGATCCTCGACGCCTTGTGCTTCCTTATCGAGGACGGCCACGTCCGAGCCGATAAGAGCACCCGATACGCCCACCATCACGTCGTTACGCCCTACCGCGCTCCTAACCTAAACGCCGGAGAGGATCTCTTTGTTCTTCACGCTTCGGAGAATGGTGCAGCCGTTCCCCGTCCCCCGTCTATAGACGGGGGAACGACGGGAACGACTGGCATGCACGAGCCGTTCCTAGGACCCGAGGAACGACCGAGGAACGGCCAGGAACGACTAGCGTCTCCCCTGGTCAGTGGCGGTTTGACCGAGGAACGACTGGAGGAACGACCAACCCCCGGAGAGGCCGCTCCGGCCGTTCCTGAGCGAGGAACGACTGAGGAACGACTGTCCGCTCCCTCGCTCGCCGACCTCGATCTCCCGCCGTCTACGCGCGTGGCTCGATGGGGCGCGGACCGATGACCGACGTCTCGATCGTCCGGCCTCCAGCTGGGCGGCTACTCGTTCGGCTCCCCTTCCGCCCCGGCGGGGTGAACTACGAGATCCTCCGGGACGCCTGCGGCGAGCGGACTCGGTCCGAGTGGGACGCCGAGGCGAAGGCCTACCG
The DNA here is from genome assembly GCA_039527025.1 of Microlunatus lacustris. GTDB lineage: Bacteria > Actinomycetota > Actinomycetes > Propionibacteriales > Propionibacteriaceae > Microlunatus > Microlunatus lacustris. The sequence goes on along the minus strand of BAAAJN010000005.1, from coordinate 37,641 downwards.
CGTCGCCCGCACACACCTCCTGGCACTGATCGACGCCCTCGCGAACCGCTTCGGCGAGGTCGTCGTGACCCTTCGGACCAGCCGGACGACCCGCTGCGTTGAGGCGTGCTGGATGGCTAATGAGGGGACCTGGTACGAGTGCGAGTGCTCCTGCCTCGGCGAGTTTCACGGCCGCCAGATCCCGCCGCCCGACTCCTTCGTGACCTCCGAAGAGCACGACGGCGGCGAGGTCCGTCGCACTCGTGCCGCGCGTCCCCGGTCCCGCACCTTCATCGCCCGAGGCACCGACGCCGACTGACCTCGGCGTCCGTTTCACCGCCTCACCGCGCCCGCTCCGGGTCCGACCTCCCGAGCCGGACCGGGAGCGCGGCGCATCCCCAACCACCCTCGACTCCCAGGAGGAGTTCCGCATGGCTATCGCCCTGCCCACCCTGACCACCATCCGCCCGCGACGCCGCACCGCGCGCCGTCTGCCCGACCCGGCGACCGCCGCCAGCTGGCCCGCCGCTACGACCGAGCTCGTCCTCCGAGAGGCACGCGCCGGTCGGGTCAACTCCGCCTATCTCCTGGCCGCGTCCGCCGCCGTCGCCGGGAGCGTCGGCCGATGACAACTCCTTGCGCCCAGACCCTCCGCACCGAGCAACCGAAGGCCACCCGCGAGCAGCGCGAGGCCCTCCGCGCCCAGCTGGAGGAGTGGGCGCTCCCCGACTGGACCGACTACATCGACGACGACCTCCTCGCCGAGAAGGGCTCCCGCCGACTCCGGCTCGTCCTTGCGACGACCGGCCGCTACCTGTCCCTCCTGGAGCTCGCGGCGCTCCGGGTCCAGCGGGGCATCCCGTCGCCCCGCTGACCACCGCTCAACCCCTCCACCCTCTCGGCGCTCACCCCCGAGCGCCTGACCCCGAAGGAATGCACACCATGAACCCGACCGTCTCCCTCGCTGAGCCGACGACCGTCTCCTCGACCTACCGCGTCTCCCGGGCGGCCCCCGGCGGCACCGGCGCTCGCGTCGACAACGTCCCGCCGGTCGACCTCATCCGGCACGCCGACGCCCCCGTCGAGGTCCGCGAGGCCTACGACGCCCTCGTCGCGGCGAACGCCGCCGTCCGCCAGGCCGCCCAGGCGCGCATCGTCGCCCAGCAGGCCGTCCGCGACGCCCGGCTCGCCTCCGAGGTCCGCGAGGCCGAGAACGCCGCCGACGACGCTCACCGCGCCGCCGAGGCCGCCGTCCTCCCTGCGAACGCCGCCGCCCAGGCTCTCGCCGAGGCCCTCGCCCAGCACGGCGAGCGCTTCTACGAGATCGCCGTCCTCACCTCCGTCGAGGCCCAGGCCGACGCCCTGGCCGCCTGGCACGACCTGACCGAGGCCCTCGATCGGCGCGAGGCCGCCTTCAGCTTCACCGGCCGCTCCGCCGACCACCCGCTCACCGACTACCCGGGCCTCTCGACCCGGATCGGCGTCTCTCGCGAGGACCTCCGGCGCTTCGTGCTGGGCTCGAAGGCCGCGCCGAACGAGACCCGCTCCGCCAGCGCCCGTCGGCCCGGCGACCGATGAGCCGCGAGGAGATCGTCGAGACCACGACGACCACCACCACCACGACCACCACCCGCCCCGCGCCGCGCGGGCTCCGGGGCCTGGTCGCCCACCTCTACCGCGCCTTCGTCGCGGTCGCTTCTGAAAGGAACCCTCGATGACGATGACCACCGAGGCCTATCTGGCCCTAGTCCGCCGTGTGCTGGCCGAGCCCTCCGCCGATGACGACCGGGGCCTTGACCTCATCGGGGCGGACGTCGCTCGTCCGATCCTCGTCGACGACGGCCCGACCTTCGATGACTCGGACGCCGAGGGCATCGCGAAGTCGATCAGGTCGAAGGCCTGACCCGCCCGAGCCCGCCTCCTTCCCGGGGGCGGGCTCGGACCCGGGGCCTGCCTCGATGGGGGCCTCGTCGACGAGGGGCGTCGGGAGATGGGGGCACCTCGACGGGGGCCTCCTCTTCGGCGGGGCTCTCTGCCCCACCACCTACCCCCTGACCTCCCGAGAGGAGCACCCATGCCCGGACAGTGGCAGGGCAGTACGCGGAGGGCACGCCTCCCCGCTGACTGGCCCGCGATCCGAGAGCGCGTTCTTCGTCGCGACGGTCGACGTTGCCAGCACCGAGACCACGAAGGCGCGCCGGTTTGCGGCGAGCTCGCGACCGACGTCGACCACGTCCAGCGCGGCGACGATCACAGCATCGGCAACCTCCGCTCTCTCTGCCGAAGGCACCACGCAATCAAGTCGAGCCGCGAGGGTAACGCCGCGCGGCGAGCGAGGTACGCGAGGAACGACGAGCCCGAGGCCCACCCCGGACTCCTCCCGCCTCGACGCTGAGAGCCCCCCTGCGGCCTCGGCATCTGGACCCTGCCAGCCCTACTCGCCGATCGCTGCGAGGCGCTCAGAGAATCGCCCAGCCCCAGCCGACCCCTACCTGGGGAGGGGACCCCGACCGCCGGGGTCTTCTTCGAATCGGGGGGCTTGGCGATTCGCGGGAAGTGCGCAGGCCCTCGTTCAGATCCACAGCGGGATTTAGACCCGTTCGGATTCCCTAATCCTCTTGAAAGGACCCCTCGAATGACCCTCGAATCCATCGAGACCCCGGCGGCCGACCCGGCCGCCCGCTACGACGGCCTCCCGCCGACCTGGAGCTCCTCGGCGAAGGAAACCTACGCTCAGGTCGAGGAGGACAACCCCGAGCTCACCTCGGCGGCCCTGTCGACCCTCTTCGAGGCGTGCAACCTCCTGTCCCTCGCCGACGCGATGGAGGCCCAGCTGGCCGTCGACGGCCTGATGATCGACGGCTCGCGCTCCCGCGTCGCGAACCCTCTCATCGCCGAGATCCGGCACGCGCGGATCGGGGCGATGAACGGCCTCCGCGCCCTCGGCATCGCTCCCGGCCAGACCCCGGCGTCCGCCGCCGGGTCCGCCCTGGCGATGAAGCGGCACCACGGCCGGACCCCGGGACGCCGGAATGGCTAAGCAGCGAGCCGCCGCGCCCGAGACGACCCCGCCGACCGGCGACGCCGTCGTCGTGCCCGGCGTCCGGCGCGGCGATCCCGACCTGGGCGTCTTCGACCCTGCCAGCTACGTCCGGCGTCCGACGGACGGCTGGACAGCCGAGGCGAGCATCGCCGCCGCCTGGACCTTCGCCGACCGCCTCGCCGGAGGCCACGGCCGAGGCCTCCTCGCCGTCGCCTGGCAGGCCTGGAGGCACTTCGCCGACGCCTACGAAGCGAGCGGAGGCGACGACCTTCACGGCGTCGTCATCCTGGCCGCCGCCTGCAACGACGTCGATCTCTTCGCCCGTGAACCCCTTTTCAACCTGAAGGACGTGATCCCTGATGCCTGAGCCCGACCGCCGCCTCGCGTACTCCGTCCCCGCGCCCGTTCCCGGCCAGATCGCCTCCTGGCGCGCCCAGCTGGCCGCCGGGGCCTCTCCGGCGTCTGTCGCCGCGTCCGTCCGCTGGGCCGTCCTCTGGCACGCCCGGGGCCGTGCCACAAGCCGAGCGGGCGTCGTGGCGGCGCGGGAGGCCGTAGCGTATCGCGTCGCCGAGGTGCTCGTGGGGCTCGGCGTCGACCTGGACGACGACGCCGTCGGTGCGGCGCTGGAGCCGTCGCCGCCGGTCGCCCCTCGTCCGACTGCCCGCCAGCGTCGGCGCTGGGTCGACTTCTCCGACGTCTTCGCCGAGGACGCGGCCGAGATCCCGCTCCGCCGTCGGCGACCCGACCTCGACGAGGTACTCGCGGCGACGGCCTCCTTCGACGTCGACACCTTCGAGCGCCGCGCAAGCGGCCTAGAGGCTTCCCGTCGCCCGGTGGGTCTAGCCCGGCTCGCAGCGACTCCCGCCCGGCTCAAAGATTGAGCGGGGCGGGACCGCTAGCCGAGCCTGCTAGCGTCCCGCATACTCTAGACTCGTCAAGAGTTGTCACCGCCGGTCGATACCGTGTACGGGTCGTCGAAGGGAGGGTCGTCGGGTGGCTGGACAGGATCTCATGGACGACCGAACCATCGACGCCTACCTCTTCGTCTTGTCCGAAGCTTCGCGGCGCTCCCTCACGATCACGAGGACGAAGATCGCCAAGCTCCTCTACTTCGCGGACCTGGAAGCCGCCTCCGAAGGCGAACCGCAGGTCACAGGCATTACCTGGAAGTGGCTAGACCACGGACCTTATAACTACGCGCTTATGCATGGTGAGAACGACCTGGTTCGTCAGCAGGAAATATCACGCGAGCCAGTGGTGTACCCGACCGGAGCGAAGGGCTACATCCTTCACGTCGTCCGGGAGGGCGATCGCGCACCCGCGAAAGAAGCGCAAGAGAGGTTGATCGAAGTAGTGGAGCACTACGGTCACTTGGCGGCAGTGACCATCAAGGACCTCGCGTACCAATCGGCCCCGATGCTGAAAGCACAGAAGGGAGGTGAAAGAGGAGTGATTCTGGATCTAGAGCTAGCGCGGCCTCGCGTCAAGCTCAATGCACTAAAGGCAAAGTATCGGAAGGTGCTCGACTCGGTCGATGCAAGTCCCGACGACGATGATAAGTCCGGGCTAGATAGCGATGAGGCTCAGGCCGACCTCATTAACGTGTCCGAGAGCTTGAGAGAGGCGCGCGGGAGAGCGAACCGCGCACTACTTGGGTCGAACGGATGATCTACGTAGCTGGGGGCGTCTACTGGGTTCGAGATGAGAGCATCTCACTTCCGCCAAACGACGTACGGAATATGCACCCCCGACGGCCCGTAGTTGTCATCTCCGGTCCTAACACCAATAGCGACCCGAACTGGGCGACGGTTCTTATTATGCCGACGTCCACCGCAACGACGCACCGGACGCGGTTTTGCGTGAAGCTGCCTGCGGGATGCGGCAATCTCGACAAGAAGACGTGGGCGCGGGTGCCAGCGGCGCAACCCCTGCTGAAGACCGATCTCCAGGACCAGCTAGGTATCCTCCCAGCCGACAAGCTGGAAGAGATTCAAGGCCGACTACTTGACTACATGGGCCTGCTCGAAGACGAGGACGAAGAAACGCCCTAGTTGAGGAAGCCCGCGCGCCCGTTCTCCTCCGGAGAGCGAGGCTGTTGCTGCCTCCAAAGCCTCTCACCAGGGGCTCGACGAAGCGGACCCGGGCGTCTGTCCCCGCCGGTCCTGGGAGGCCCGGGTCTGCGACGAGGTGTTCACCACGGCGGCACCGTAGCGGCCTTTTTTGCGATTCGCTTCTCTCGGATACGGGCGAGATTGGCTGGGCGCACGTAGACGGCCTGAAGCACCTCCCCCATGAGACCGAGGATCGCCTCGGCGTCTTCGCGTCCTGGCGAGGTTTCGAAGTCACCGTGCGCCATGTCGTTACCCGCGAACCGAATCTCATGGGCAGTATCACGAATGTCTTCCGAGATATGACCCTTGGTGAATAAGGCTTCGATCTTGCTATGAATCGATCCGCTAGTAATACTTTTATCCTTCGCCACGGCCTCAATCACCGATCGCGCGAGAACCACCGCTCCGCGCAAGGCACCGGCGTTGAGGCATACGTGCGCTTCGGCTGCGGCCGACCGGATGTGGTCCGGACCGGCGTCGAGCCAGTAACCCTCCAGGTCGATAGGCAACCAGTCGTCTGGCTTTGCGATTGCCGCTTCCCAGTCCTCCCTATCCGGGTATGGGAGGTCGAGGCGAGTGACCCCGATATTCAGGTACTGGCACGAGTCGCAGACGTACACCATCTGCAAAGCGATAGTCCCCTCAAGTTCGGTATCGCCATAAGTACGCGCGCCGGAGAGGTGCGTCATGTGTGACGCCAGTCGACAGTGGTAGCAGACCCGTTTAGCCACTTCCAAAGTATGACATGACGAGAGGGACTGTTCCCTGGGTCTAGCGCCCTCACGAGCATGCAACCCCTCCTTTCCGGCGTCTTCACGGAGCCGGGCTAGCGCGAGCTCTCGAAGCGGAGCTTCGGCTCCAACCTCGCGACTGTCTCGACGACGTCCTCGCGCTCGCTGGAGACCCTGATGGTCCAGCCGCTATAGCGGGTGCTGGCGTGGGCGTCGAACCCGGCATGCCGGAGACGCGCCTCAGCCGCCCGGGCCTCGGCCCGCTCCATCCTGCCCGCCGAGAAGGTGTAGTCGGTCATCTCCGCACCGTAGCGACCGCGCCGACGTCCGCCACGGAGGCAAGCGCGGGCGCGCTAGAGCACGTCGGCCAGGTCGCCCTTGTCGCCCTGGAGGTCCCGGCCGAGATAGACCCGCGCCGTCATGGATACGTCCGCGTGGCCCAGCTGGTCGGCGATCCTCGCGATCGGCACCCCCGCCTGGTCGAGGAGCGTCGCCACGGTCCGCCGGAACGTGTGCGAGACCGCCCAGGGAAGCCCCGCCGCGTCGAGCGCGTCCCGGACGGCCCCGGCGCTGTTGCTTTGATCCCAGACCCGCTCCGGGTCGCTCACGCTCGCCGGGGCGGCGAAGACGAACCCGTCGCCCCCGGTCCGCTCCCGCCGCGCCGCGAGGCGCTCTCGGAGCCACCCCGGGAGGTTGAGCCGCCGGTCCGACGTCTCCGTCTTCGTCCCCCGCACATAGACCCGTCCGGCGTCGAGGTCGACGTCCTCCCAGCGGACCCGCCGCGCCTCGTCGATCCGGACGCCCGTCCCGGCGAGGAAGGCGACGAGGTCGGCCGTCGCCTGGCGCTTCCGCCGAGTCCGAGGGTTGAGCCCCTCCTCGGTCGCCGCCGCGTCGGCAACCTCGATCACCCGGTCGCGTTCGGCGCGGGTCATCGCCCGGGAGTGATCGCGCTCCGTCGTCCTCGGCGTCGTCGCGCGCACCGTGCGGACCTGGCGCATCGCATTCGTCTTAAGGACGCCGTTCTCGACGGCGTAGCCGAGGACGCCGTTCAGGACGCTCTTGACCTTCTTCGCCGAGCCGGAGCCGTTGGCCTCGGCGATCCGCTGGAGGAAGCCTCGGAGCCTCTGCGGGTCGTTCGCCTGGGCCAGGGTGAGACCCCGTACCGACGACGTCGGGGTCGCGACGTAGGCCGTCCAGGTCCAGGAGTAGTCGGCGATCGTCCGCGCGCTCAGGTTCGAGTCCGGTCGGCGGATCTGATCGAGCCAGTGCTCCCCGGCGGCGAGGAGCGGCATCGAGTCCGTGAGCGGGGTGTCCCCGCCCCGGAGCGCCTCGGCGACGGCGACCTCGATCGCCGCCTCTGCCTCGCGCCGCGTCTTCGCGAAGCGGGTCACCTCGCGACGGACGCCGTCGTGACCCCGGACGTAGGCGCGAGCCTTCCAGCGCGTCGCCTTCTGCGGCCGAGGTGCGGCGACCCATCGCCCGGCGTCGTTCTTCAGCTGCGGAATCGCGACGGCGTCCCCGGCTTCGCCCAGTCCTAGCTTCCTCATGCCAGGAGCGTACGTCGATATCAGGAGCGACGTGGGGAGTCGTACAAACACCGGTGGATGTGAGTCAGGCGAAAGGCCTGGTCAGATCAACTCTGAGCGCCCCCGACTGGATTCGAACCAGTGACCGACAGATTAGAAGGCTGCTGCTCTATCCTCTGAGCTACGGGGGCTCGGCGAGCGGTACGTCCCTCGTCCGCCCGGCATCCTAGCCGCTGGTCTCCCGGACTTCTGGTCGGCCACTGTGCGCGCAGGGTGCGCCCGGAGCGGGCCGGACCGCCCTGGGCGCACAGTCGGTCGCTCCTCCTGGGCACCGCTGCGGACTCCTGCTCCCGGGACGTAGGTTCTGCCGCATGACCGGGCCCGACCGACCACCGCCGAGCCCGTCCCCCGGCCACACCCCGCCCGAGACCGTGAGCTGGCGCTCGCTCGCCATCCCCGCCTACGGCCCCACCGTGCTGGTGTCCATCGGGCAGGGCGCGATCCTGCCGCTGGTCGCGCTGTCGGCCCGCGACCTCGGGGCCAGCGTGACGGTCGCGGCCCTCGTCGTCGCCCTCGCCGGCCTCGGCCAGCTCCTCGGCGACCTGCCCGCCGGGGCGCTGGCCGCCCGGGTGGGTGAGCAGCGGGCCCTGATCGGCGCCTGCGCCCTCGACGCCCTCGCCCTGGTCGGTGCGTTCCTGGCCAGGTCGCTGGTCCTGCTGGCGCTGGCCGTGCTGGTCACCGGCCTGGCCGGAGCGGTGTTCAGCCTGGCCCGGCAGGCCTACCTGACCGAGGCCGTGCCGGTCCGGATGCGGGCCCGGGCGCTGTCCACACTGGGCGGCACCTTCCGGATCGGGTTGTTCATCGGCCCCTTCATCGGCGCGGGCCTGGTCACCGCCTACGACATCCGGGCCGGCTACGGGTTCGCCGCGGCGATGAGCCTGGCCGCGGCCGTGCTGACCGCCTTCCTGCCCGACATCACCCGGCAGAGCCGCACCGAGCGGGCCGCCTCGGGCGTGCGGCACCGCTCCGTGTGGTCGGTGCTGGCCGAGCACCGGCGAGTCCTGCTGACCCTCGGCCTGGGGGTGATGGTGATCGCCGCCGCCCGCTCGACCCGGCAGTCGATCATCCCGTTGTGGGCGGAGTCCCAGGGGCTCGACGCCGCGACCACGAGCATCATCTACGGCGTCTCCGCCGGCGTCGACATGCTGCTGTTCTACCCGGGCGGCGCGATCATGGACCGCTTCGGCCGGGTCTTCGTGGCCGTGCCGTCCATGATCGTGCTGGGCCTGGGGTTCCTGCTGCTCCCGCTGACCAGCACCGCCGTCGGGATCGGGGCGGTGGCCTGCCTGATGGGCCTCGGCAACGGGATCTCGGCCGGGATCGTCATGACCCTCGGTGCCGACGCCTCCCCGGCCGGCCACCGCAGCCAGTTCCTCGGCGGCTGGCGGCTGTGCGCCGACCTCGGGAACGCGTCGGGGCCGCTGCTGATCAGCGCGGTGAGCCTGGTCGCGCCGCTGGCCGTGGCGACGATGGTGATGGGCGCGCTGACCGTGGCGGGCTCCGGCTGGCTGGCCCGCTGGGTGCCCGTCCACGCCGCCGGACCGCGGACCCGGCTGCGCCGCCGGTCCCGGGGACGTCGCCCCGCGCCGTAGGCTGGCGGGATGCGTGAGCTGATGGTGTGGGCCGACTGCGAGATGACCGGCCTCGACCTGGCCGGTGACGCGCTCATCGAGGTGGCCGCGCTGGTCACCGACAGTGAGCTCAACGTCCTGGGCGAGGGTGTCGACGTGATCATCAAGCCGAGCGACGAGGCCCTGGAGCAGATGGGGGACTTCGTCCGGGAGATGCACTCCTCCTCCGGCCTCCTGGAGCAGTTGGTCACGGGCGTCACCATGGCCGAGGCCGAGGAGCAGGTGCTCGCCTACGTCCGCGAGTTCGTGCCCGACCCCCGCAAGGCCCCGCTGGCCGGGAACACGATCGGCACCGACCGGGCCTTCCTGGCGCGCGACATGGCGACCTTCGAGGCGCACGTGCACTACCGCAACGTCGACGTCTCCAGCATCAAGGAGCTGGCCCGCCGCTGGTTCCCGCGGGCGTACTACTCGGCTCCGGCCAAGTCCGGCAACCACCGCGCGCTGGCCGACGTCCAGGAGTCGATCGAGGAGCTGCGCTACTACCGCGACGCCGTGTTCGTCCCGCCGCCCGGCCCCGACAGCGCCACCGCCAAGAGCATCGCCAGCCGGCACGCGGGCGCCCTCACCGGCGCCACCGGAGCCCCGGCCCGCTGATTTCAGCTTCCGGGCCGGCGACCGTTACACTCGTCGAGGCCCCTGCGCCTGGCGCGGGAGCGATGGTGGGTGTAGCTCAGTTGGTAGAGCACCTGGTTGTGGTCCAGGTGGCCGCGGGTTCAAGTCCCGTCACTCACCCCATCAGCACGACACAGCCCCTGACCGGTCCGGTCAGGGGCTGTGTCGTCTCCAGGCGGTGCGACCCCCGTCTCAGTCCTCAGAGCGGTCCCGCACCACCAGCACCGGGCAGGAGGCGTAGCGGACGCACTGGTCGCTGACCGAGCCGAGCACCATCTCCCGCAGCCCGCCGACCCCGCGGGAACCGACGACGAGCATCCGCGCGTCCCGGGATGCCTCGATCAGGCTGCGGGCCGGACCGGCGTGGTAGGCCCGGGACTCCACCTCGACGTCGGCGAAGCGCGCGACCAGGGCGGCGACGTCGCCCTCGAGCTCGGCCGTGACGGCGACGGCGAGCTCGTCGGTCGAGGGGACGGTGCCGAAGGCCCAGCCCTCGGGCCGCGGGGCGGTGACCATCGACCAGGCCCGGACGACGGTGACCGGCGCGCCGAGCTCGGTGGCCAGCTGCAGCGCCGTCTCCAGGGCCTGGGACGCGCACGCCGAACCGTCGTGACCCACCACGAGGGCGGTGGGGGCGGCAGGCTCGACGTCGGCGTCAGCGGTCTCGGAGATCAGGCGGTCTGTGTTCATGCCCCCACCCTCCTGGGGCGGGCACCCGTTGTCCAGGTCAGCGCTGGCGGCCGACCGCCAGGATCGCGACCAGGGCGGCGATGAACATCACGCCGAGGACGGTGCCCTCGACCCCGTGCCCGCTGGCCACCAGGTAGACGCAGGCCGCCAGGAACGCCAGCGTGACGACGACCCCGTAGTTCAGCCCACGGGCGTTCAGCTGGGCGTCACGCTGGTCGAGCAGGTCGATCCGGTCCAGCTCCTTCTCGATCACCGCCCGGGTCTGCGGGTCGGCCTCGGCGTAGACCTGCAGCGGGTCCTTGTAGCGGTCGCTGCTGGTCGGTCGTTCGCTCATGCGGGCTCTCTCGGGTGCTCGACGGGGACGCGGTCGGGCCGGGTCCGGGATGGGTCCGCGGGTGCGGGGGGTGCGGGGGCGAAGGGTGCGGGCTCGGCGAGCCCGGCCTGCAGCAGGGCCTCACCGATCCGACGGGGTGCCTCGTGCGGGTCCACGGCGTCGATGCGGGCGAACGCCCGGGTGAGCCGTTCGTGCACGCCGGCGCGCCGGGTCGCGGTCCGCGGGGAGACGTGCAGGTAGCTGAACCCGCGGGCCAGGGAGCCGGCCTGGCTGCCGGGGGCGGCGTCTCCGGTGCGCGGGCCGGCGAGCGACTGGGCGCCGCTGCGACCGAGCGGGACCAGGAACACCAGCAGCGCGACCAGCGTCGCCACCGCGGCCGCACCCACGAACACCCAGGCCACCCCGGTCACCGGCTCTCCTCCCCCTCGTCCTGCTCACCCTAGCCAGGCAGGCTCCCCTCGTCGGGCAGGACGTGAGCCAGCCGACACCGCGGTCTGCCATGCCGCGTGCTGCTGCACCCGGCCGTCGCGGCGACAATGGTCGGCATGTCCGCACCACGCCCACCCCAGCACGCCCTCTCCGCCCCCGTGCGGCGCGCCGGCCGGGCCCGGCTGCTGGCCGCCACGACGGCGGGCCGACTGGCCCAGGTGGCGAGCCGCGTCGCCGGCCGGGGCACCGGGGCCTCGATCCGCGGCCAGGTGATGATGCGCCTCGACCCGGCTGCGCTGGCCAAGCTGCTGCAGGGCAAGCGGGTGGCGATGGTGTCGGGCACCAACGGCAAGACCACGACGACCCACTTCCTGGCCGCGGCCGTCCGTGCCCACCTCGGCGAGGACGCCTCCTCCCTGGTGCACAACGCCGACGGCGCCAACTTGGCCTTCGGCATCGCCTCGGCCCTCAGCGCAAACCCCCGTGCCACCACCGCGGTGCTGGAGACCGACGAGCGGGTGGTCGCCGACATGGTCCGGCTGGGCCGCCCCGAGGTGCTGGTGCTGCTCAACTTCAGCCGCGACCAGCTGGACCGCCACCACGAGATCAAGGGCCTGGGCCGCAGCTGGCGCAACGCGCTGGCCGCCGCCGGCGAGGACGGCCCCGTGGTGGTCGCCAACGCCGCCGAACCGTTGATCGTCTGGGCCGCCGAGACCGCGCGCCAGGTCGTCTGGGTGGACACCGCGGCGACCTGGACCCAGGACGCGTCGCTGTGCCCGAACTGCGGCTCCGGCCTCGTCCGGGAGCAGCCCGACCACACCGGCGGCCCCGGCGGGCACTGGCACTGCTCGGGCTGCGAGCTGCGCCAGCCGACCGCCAGCTACCGGGTGCAGGACGGCACCGTCGTCGGCCCCGACGGCCAGGTCTGGCTGCCCGAGCTCAACGTGCCCGGCTCCTTCAACGTCAGCAACGCCGCCTGCGCCCTGGCCGCCGCCGAGCTGCTCGGCGTGCCCGCCGCCACCGCACTGGCCGGCATGCGCACGGTGACCGCACCGGCCGGCCGGTTCGCCACCATGCAGGTGGGTGGCACGACGGCCCGGCTGCTGCTGGCCAAGAACCCGGCCGGCTGGGCCGAGGCGCTGCCGCTGGCCCAGAGCTCGACGGTGGTGCTGGCCATCGATTCAGCGGCGGCCGACGGCCGCGACGTGTCCTGGCTGTGGGACGTCGAGTACGAGCAGCTCGCCGGCCGCACCGTGGTCGCCACCGGTCCGCGAGCCCAGGACCTCGCCGTCCGGCTGTCCTACGCCGGGGTGGACTTCCGGGCCGAGCCCGATCTGGCGCGGGCGCTCGCAGGGCACCCCGAGCCGGTCGACGTGATCGCGACCTACACGCCGTTCCAGCGGCTGCGGAAGATGGGAGGCGTCTGATGACGTCAGCTCGGGCCGAGAACCAGGGCGAGGGCCGGCGGGTCGAGGTGGTGCTGGTCTACCAGTCGCTGCTCGGCATCTACGGCGACCGCGGCAACGCGACCGTGCTGGCCAAGCGGCTGGCCTGGCGAGGGTTCGACGCCGTGCTGACCACCGTCGAGCCGGGCGAGCCGCTGCCCGACAGCGGAGACGTCTACCTGCTGGGTGGCGGTGAGGACGCGGCGCAGATCTCCGCGGTCAAGGCGCTGCGCGCCGACGGTGGACTGCACCGGGCCGTCGACCGGGGGGCGGCCGTGCTGGCCGTCTGCGCCGGCTACCAGATCGTCGGTCGCTCGTTCACGGTGGCCGACGGCCCCGACGACCGGCAGATCGACGGGCTCGGGCTGCTCGATGTGACCACCACGCGCGGTCCGGTCCGCGCAGTCGGGGAGATCCTCAGCCGCTGGCGCGGCCACGAGGACGACGGGGACGCCCAGTGGCTGTCGGGCTTCGAGAACCACGGCGGCCACACCGTGCTGGGCCCGGACGCGACCCCGCTGGCCACCGTGGAAGTGGGCGTGGGCAACTGCGGCGACGGGACCGAGGGTGCGGTGGCCGGGACGGTCGTGGGGACCTACCCGCACGGACCGGTGCTGGCCCGCAACCCGGCGCTGGCCGACCACGTCCTCGAGCTCGCCCTCGGTGAACCGCTGACTGCCCTGGAGCGCCCCGAGGTCACCGAGCTGCGCCGGCAACGGCTGGCCGCCGTCCGCCGCTCTTCCCGCTAGTTCGCGTAGTCCGCGCGGCCCGAGCCCCGCCCCAGACCCTGAGCCCGTCGAAGGGCTGGCTAGCCTCGAGACCATGCGAACCAGGAAACTCGGACCCTTCACGGTGTCAGCCATCGGGCTCGGCGCCATGCCCCTGTCGATGAACAACGACAAGCAGTACCCGGACGAGGACGCGGCCATCGCGACCGTCCACGCCGCCCTCGACGCCGGCGTCACCTACATCGACACGGCCGACATCTACGCCCCGTCCTGGGACACGATGGGCCACAACGAGCAGATCGTCGGCAAGGCGGTGAAGAGCTGGGGCGGCGACACCTCCGGCGTGGTGATCGGCACCAAGGGCGGCATCACCCGCAGCGAGGGCGAGCAGTGGGGCCGTGACGGCTCGTTGGAGTACCTGCGCTCGGCGGTCCAGAAGTCGCTGACCGACCTCGGGGTGGACGTCATCGACCTCTACCAGTGGCACCGTCCTGACCGCTACAAGGCCTACAGCGAGGTCGTCGGCCACTTCAAGACGCTGCAGGAGGAGGGCCTGGTCAAGAGTGTCGGCATCTCCAACGCCAACGTCGAGGAGATCCAGGTGGCGATCGACATCCTCGGCGAGGGTGGGCTGGCCAGCGTGCAGAACGAGTTCTCCCCGCGGTTCCGCTCGTCGAAGGACGAGCTGGACTTCTGCGGCGAGCACGGCATCGCCTTCCTGCCCTGGAGCCCGCTGGGCGGCACCGGCGGGGGCGCTCGGACGGTGGGCGAGGACTTCGCGCCCTTCGCCGAGGTCGCGCAGGCGCACGGCGTCAGCCCGCAGCAGGTCGTGCTGGCCTGGGAGCTGTCGCTGGGTGAGCACGTGATCCCCATCCCGGGCGCCCGCCGGGTGGAGTCGATCACCGACTCCGCGAAGGCGGCCGACCTCCAGCTGTCCGAGGACGAGCTCGCCCGGCTGAACGCCACCCGCGGCACGGCCTGACCGACCGGACCGTGACGCCGGCCGGACCGGGCGAGGCAGCTCGCTCGGACCGGTCGGCGTCCACCAGGTGTGCAGTCGGGACCGCCGTCGGCTGCGGGCGAGGCCGATTTCACCTCGCGGTCGGCGTCCGGTAGTGTTTCTCCTCGCGCGCCGCTAGCTCAATAGGCAGAGCAGCTGACTCTTAATCAGCGGGTTGGGGGTTCGATTCCCTCGCGGCGCACCAGTTCGGCTCCTGGCCGGGCAAGTCGTCACCGCGGCGCCCACGGCCCCGGATGAGCAGCATGCTCATCACGCACTGTGGCGATGTCACAGGTTATCAGTGGCTCGTGCGGTCGCCTGCCTGCGGTCGAGTACAGGCAGGTCGTCCTCAGGTCCGCGTGTCCCAGCTGACCGGACACCTCGTGCATCGGCACGCCGCTCCTGAGCGGTAGTCCGCCAGCTGCGCCGGTGCGTCCCGCACGAGGGTCGGTCACCCGAACCCCAGCTGTTGCTGCCCGTCGCCTCCTCGTGCCGATTGCTGCAGGATGGCTCGATGAGTGCAGCAACGACCTCCGCTCCTCACGGCGCCGGCTGGATGCTCGACGAGATCGCCAGCGCCGGCCGGGAGAACCTGGACGCAGAGCACGTAGCTCGCTACGACGACAAGGAGGACGCCGGCGCCGCCGAGGAGGTCAAGCTGCTCCGCACCCTTGGTCTGGAGCATGACTCGGTCGTCGTCGACCTCGGAGCAGGTACCGGGCAGTTCACCCTGGCCGCAGCTCCGCACTGTCGGCGCGTCGTCGCCGTCGACATCTCCCCTCTCATGCTCGACAGGTTGCGCACCAAGGTCACTTTCCAGCACCTCGACAACGTCGAGGTGGTGCAAGCCGGCTTCCTGACCTACGACCAGGGCGAGGAGCCGGCGGACATCCTCTACACGCGCTACGCCCTCCATCACCTGCCCGACGCCTGGCAAGCGATCGCCCTCACCAAGATGCGCCGCTCTCTGCAGCCCGGGGGCCTCTTGCGTCTATGGGACGTGGTCTACAACTTCGCGCCCGAAGACGCCGAGAAGAAGCTCGAGGCCTGGTGCGCCACCGGCGGCGACGGAGTCGCCGGGCAGTGGAGCCGCGCCGAGTTCGAAGAGCACGTCCGCGACGAGCACTCCACTTTCACCTGGCTCCTCGAGGTGATGATCGATCGAGCCGGGTTCCGCATCGAGAACGCGACCTATTCCGAGGACGGGATCTTCGCCCGATACATCCTCCGGGCGAGCTAGGACGGACGGCGCGGCTCTCCAGGGTCGAGGTCGGAGGCCGATCGGCTACTGAGCGCGTCCCGCACACGGGTCGGTCACCGAACATCGAGAGGGCGCAGGATGGCGGCATGAGAACGTGGCTGGACCTGTCGCGCGTTCACCCGACACCACCAACGACCAAGGAACAGGCCGGATTCGTCACCGAGGTCCGCGAGCTGCTCGACGCCGCTGGCGCTCCAGCGCTCGACCGCGAGGACGTGATGCCTCCGACCTGGCCAACTCCTCGATGGGGCGCTGCTGATCGTGCTTCCGCTCATCAGCTCACCCCGCGCGAGCATCCAGCTGCGGATGACCTCGGCCATGATCCTCGGCACCTGGGACGACAAGCACCTCATCTGGGACAACACGAGCGAAGGGGAGGAGCAGCTACGCGTTCAAGGATTCGACGAAAGGCCCGCGCCCTGGCTCTCGAATGGCTCGACCACGAGATCCACCGAGCCCTTCGTACGCCGCGACCACCGGCGGGGTCCCCTGATTCGGACCACCTGGGGCCACACCGACGGCGCCAGGTTCGCCGGTCCGATCGCCGTGGCTTCCTCCCGGTTGGACCGCCCGGAACCCAACGCGACGAAGAGCCATCCGGCTACCTCGATCCTGTACCGACGGGCCACACAAGGATCAGCAACCAGTCCCCGACCCCGACCAGTACTGGGGGCGTCCCGCAGAGGGTCGGCGTGCGGAACCTGATGGCCACCCGTTCTACGGCCCCCTGCGCCAACAGGGATGGAGGGGCACTAGCCAGGACATGGATGAGGGCCTACGCCGGGCCGGCCCGGTCCAGTCTCCACACCTGGTAGGCCCACGGAACGTCGTAGGCCACGACATATCCGGTGTAGGCGCCCAGGGTGACGGCGGACGCCCTGTCCCGGGCCACCGACGCCTGCAAGGCACCGAGGGGCACCAGAAAGGCAAGGATGCCGACGAAACCGTTGCGTGTGCTGCGGCGATCGAACAGCGCGACGTTCCACAACTCATTGGCCGCCAAGACCGCCATGGCGAGCCGATGAGAGCGCGAGTCGCCGCGGAGAAGAATCCGTCGAACGACGACGCCCATGATGCAGTGGTACAGGGCCCCGACCGTCAAGAATCCGGCCGTCGGCAGTTGCATCCGGGGACGACGCAGGCCTTGGAACCATGCAGAGACTCGCGGTCCCCCTCCCCGCGCCGGCCACTGACGTGCTCCACAGGAGCCCGCCTACTGCGTGCTCCGAGCGACGGTCTGGTACCGCGCGCCGCACACGGCCGAGACATGACAGCGGGGGCGGGAGATCGTCCCCCCTCTTGGGGGTTTCGTCTAGGTATCCGCTGATGCGTCTTGACCATGCTGAAGTCTGGGTTCAGCGTCTGCGCATGGGAACCCAGCGATGGCGGTGCATAGTCCGTCGACACCAGTGGCACAACGGTTGGGATGACGTGGAGCACGTCACCGTGTGGACCTGCAAACGCTGCGGTGCAGTGCGAGAAGAGCCGGTGCGACATCCGCAGGAGCCCGGTCCGTGGAGCGGCGGCGGTGGCGCCTCCGGCGGAGGCGGCTTCTAGCCGGGGCCGAGGTCCCGTCAGGCGACAGCGGTTCCCTCCAGTTCGACCATCTGGCCGGGGATGGCCAGCCGGGTCACTCCGAGCATCGTGGTGGTCGGGGCCACGCCGGCGGCGCCCAGCCGTGACGCCAGGACGCCGTAGTGCTGGATGAGCAGATCCACGTCGGTGGTGTAGACGTTGAGGCGCACGAGGTCCGCGAGGGACATGCCGGCCCCGCCCAGCACGGCCTCCAGGTTGTCCACGATGAGAGCCAGCTGCGCCGCCATGTCCCCCTCGTGCTGGGGTCGGCCGTCGCCGCTCATCGCGGTCTGGCCGGAGCAGTACAGGGTGCGGGCGTGCCCGGCGACGACCTCGCCCTGGTTGAACCCCATCTCCGCCGACCACGTCACCGGGTTCACTGCCGTTCTCCCCATCGCCTCATCAGCTCCATCCGCTCGTCGAAGGTTCACCGACTGGACAAGCGGTGGAGGGGACCGGCACCCGCACGGGCGTCCTCGCCGCTCGACGCGTCCGACGCGCCGCTGGCAGGTGCGGCGGCGGTCGCAGCGACCGATGACGTCGCCGCCCTCGACTGGTGACCGACGACGTCGCCCGCGCGCCATCCGACCCGACCGCTGCTGGCTCCGACTTCTACGTTCCGCGTCCCGCCTGGCGGGAGGTCGCTGTCGGGTGATCGCCCTGGTGGCCACCGTGGCCTTCCCTCCCGCTGGGGCGTTCCCTGACCACCGACACGGACCCGGTGGCCTGCGGGCGGGCTCGTGCTCACCGCCTGGTCCGGGGTTCGGCCGGGCTCGTCGGCTCCTCTGCGGCCGCACTGGCCCCGATCCCTCACCGCGTCCACGACTCTGCTCTGGACGGGTCACGGCAGCCCCCGAGCAACCGCGACGACGGCGCGAGTGCCCCCACTCTGCCGACGTGCTGCTGGCCCTGCCGATCGCCGGGCACGCCGCTGCAGCCCGGGTGAGCTGCCCCCAACCACCTGGTCCGCGACGACGGCCACGCACAGTTCTACAGCACCACGAGCCTCAAGGCGTCGAGGTGCCGCGGCGGGCACGACCTCCTTGCTGGTGCTGGGCCTTCGCGGCCAGGCGTCACGGCGTCCCGGCGGGACGCACGAACCACACGCCGCCCAGGTGCTGCTGCAGCCAGCGCCGCGCACCGGCGCTGGTCACGAACCGCCGGGGGACGCGCACGAAGCGGTCGCCGTCCCAGGCGGTGACGTACCGCCGGCCGTCCTCGAGCCGCACGACCGCAGCGACGAGCTGGTCGCTCCTCCACAGCTCGTGGCGATCTGCTGCCGGGTCTGGCGGGTTACCTCGGGAATCGGCCATGACGTACGTCCTCCTGCTCCGGGCTGGCCGTCGGGCCAACGCCGGAACTCTGCGGCACCAACCTCTCGAGAACCGCGGCTCCAGCCCAGGAAAGGCTGAGCAGTGGCCCAGGCCTCGCCGCGTCAGCGCCCTGGCGGACCCGGGGCGCCGCGACGTGCAGGGCCAAGGTCCCGAGTTCCACCGATCCGCCGGACAGGCGCGACCCAGGAGATCTAGGGTCGGCCAGGGTCTCGCGACCCTGGGGAGGGTCTCGTTGCGGGACCCAGGCCGGCAACCCGCCTGACGTCGGGTTGCCGGCCGCTCGAGCCCGGCGACCGCAGCGCTGGGGAGGACGCACCGGTGCGGACCCTGGCTGAGAGCACCCCGCCCCGTGGCGCCCTCGGCCCGATGAGGTTACCCAGGGATCAGCTGCCGCGGGTGACTACGAGGTGACAACTGGGGTCGAGTCCGCTGTCCCCCACCGGAAGCCGCCGGAACGCTGCTCGGCGAGGGCGGACGTGCGGGACGCATCGTCTGCGGGGCCGGACCACGAGCTCCAGGACGTCGGCATCCCGGGGGCTCGACCTCGGCCGTCCAGCGCTCGTCGCTGATCTCGGCGCAGCCGCTGCTCTGCTCACGCGTGAACGCGAAACCGCGCGCCGGGGAAGGCGATCACCGGGGTCGAGGGATCGACGTCGTCGAGCACGGCGGGCAGCCCCAGCTCAGCCACGACGGCCTCCGCCGCGGGCGGGCAGGCCTGCGCCCTCAGCAGGACGTCGGCTCCCTGCAACCCCAGGCTGAGCACGACCGACACCACCGGAACCAGCACGACCAGCAGGCGCCGCCGGAGGGCCAGCAGGACGGCGACGACGAGGAGCACGACACCCTGCACGACGTTCGCGGCGTAGAGGGCCCCGCCCCAACCCAGACCCATCGCCCCGAACTGGAGCACCAGCAGGACCTGGACGCCGACGACCGCCCAGACCAGGAGGGCCGGAGCAGGCCGGGTCCACGAGCCCGCGTCGTCGGTGGCCACAGCCCGATCCTCGCACCACTCCTCGGCGCAGGACCTGGCGCAGCACCACCCTGGGGCATCCACCGTTGCGGCTGGACCGTCGTGCCAGGTGCGGCGACCGACCCGCCGGACGGCTCGGCTAGCGTGCAGGACGGCAGCCCCGCCACCGACTTGAGGAGTACTGCATGCGCGTCGTCGTCACCGGAGGGACCGGGAAGGCCGGCCAGTGGGTGGTCCGCTCCCTGGCCGAGGCCGGGCACGAGGTCGTCAACCTCGACGTCGCGGACCGGCCCGAGCTGGAGCTGCCGGCCGAGTTCTGCCGGGTGGACCTGACCGACGCCGGCAAGGTCTACGACGCCCTGTTCCAGTTCCGTCCCGAGGGCGTCTGCCACCTGGCGGCGAACCCCTCCCCCAGCGGCCAGGCCCAGGTCGACGTGTTCTCCAACAACGTGCTCAGTGCCTACAACCTGATGCAGGCAGCTGGCGACGCGGGCGTGACGCGGTTCGTCTACGCCTCCAGCGAGATGGCCACCGGGCTGCTGACCGAGGGCACCGTCCCCGCGCAGATCCCCTTCGACGAGGACGAGCGGCACGCCTCCCCCAACGCGTACGCGCTGAGCAAGTACCTCAGCGAGGTCATCGCCGACTCCCTCGCGGTCCGGTACCCGCAGACGGCGTGGGTGGGGCTGCGGATCAACAACGTGATCCCGCCCGACGACTACGGCCGGTTCGCCGCCGAGTGGGACGACCCGTCCCTCAGCCGGGCCAACTTCTGGAGCTACATCGACGCCCGCGACGTCGGGACCGCCTACCGGGCGGCGCTGGAGGGGTCGAGCACCGGGCACGAGGTCTGCCTGATCGCCGCCGCCGACACCCGGGCCAAGCGCGGCTTGCGGGAACTGATGGCGGAGTACTACGACGGCTACGACCGGTTCGCCGACGGCTACTCCGACCCCCGGTCCGCCTTCGACTGCACGCGCATGTCGGAGCTCTTCGGCTGGACGCCGAGCCACAGCTGGCGGGACTGACGCCGAGCAGGACGTCCGCGAGCCGGTGCCGGAGCCGCCGACCACCCCGGAACACCCCCCGCTAGGGTGCGGACTATGACCCAGATCAAGCTGATCATCGTCGGTGTGGACGGATCGGACAGCAGCCGGGTGGCCTTGCGGTGGGCGTACGACGAAGCCCTGCACCACGGCGCCTCGCTCACGGTCGTCATGGTGTGGCACGCGGCGCTCGTGCCCATGATGCCCCCGTACGGCTCGTTGCCGCCCGAGGGATACGGGGAAGCACCGCGGGAGAACGCCCTCGCCGTGCTCGAGGAGCTCACCAGCAGCCTCGGCGGCGACGGCGAGACCCCGGAGGTGGAGGTCCGCAGCTCCATCGAGGAGGGCAACCCGGCCAAGGTGCTCATCGAGCGCTCCAAGGAGGCAGACCTCCTGGTGGTGGGCTCCCGCGGCCAGGGCGGTTTCGCCGGGATGCTGCTGGGCTCGGTCAGCCAGCACCTGGTCGCCCACGCCGAGTGCCCCGTCGTCGTCCTGCGCTGACGACCAGCGCCCCGCGCCGCTGAGCAACCCCCAGCGGCGCGGGTCTCCGCGCAGACCTCGCAGCCTGCGCGGAGACCCGGTCGGGCGCGCCCTCAGATCTGGTCGCGGAGCGCGGACGTCTGGACGATGAGCACGTCCGAGGAGGCGTGCTGCACGATCTGCCGCGGGACGGAGCCGAGCACCTCCCCCTGCTGCGCGCCGAGGCCACGGTTGCCCACCACGATCAGGCTGGCCGAGTTCTGGTCCGCCACCTGGAGCAGCGCCTCGGCTGGCGGGGCCGCGACGATCACCTGCTCGATCTCGCGGATGCGGGTCGACGTCAGGTCACGGACGGCCTTGCGCATGGCCTCACGAGCGGCCCGCTGCCCGTGCAGCATCTTGCGCCCGTCCTGCCGCGACGCGCCGGCGTCGGCGTCGGCGTCGGCGTCCGGCTCGTACGCCGCCACCACCACGATCCGCGCCTCGGCGGCAGCGGCCACCTCGTGGGCCCGGGCCACCGCGTACAGCGACGAGGGCGACCCGTCGGAGCCGACCACGACCCGGTCGTAGACGGTGATCTCGCGCTGCCCGGCGAGCGGGAGGACGGTCGACTCCTCGTCGGCCCGCGGGGGGTTCACCCAGAGCATCGCCAGCGCCGCGCACCCGAGCAGCACCCCGGCCAGGAGGATGGCGTTGGTGCCGCGGCTGTCCAGCAGGTTCTCGAAGATCCAGCCGAACGTCAGCGTCTGGATGAGCATCGGGACGACGATCATCATGTTGAGGATGCCCATGTAGACACCGGTGCGCTCCCGGGGAACCATGCCGGCCACCATCAGGTAGGGCACGCCCACCATGCTGGCCCAGCAGATGCCCAGGCCGATCATCGCCACCAGCGTCAGCAGCTGGTTGTCGATCGTCGACAGCCACGCGAGGGAGAGCCCGGCCAGGGCGAGCGTGCCGGCGTGCACCTTCTTGCCGCCGAAGCGGTGGCACAGCGGCAGCAGGAACAGCGCCGACAGCATGGTCACGAAGTTGTAGGTGCCGTTCATCAGGCCGACCCAGCCGGCCGCCTCCTCGTACCCCGGGGTGTCCGGGGCCGCGTTCCACACCGACTCGGCGACGCTGACGCTGACGAACTGCCAGTAGATGAACATCGCGTACCACTGGAAGAGGAAGGCCAGGCCGATCTTGTGCATGCCGATCGGCATCACCTTCACGGCCTCGGCGACCTCGCGGACCGTGGCGCCGATCCCCTTCGACTGGGTGGCGATGTGCGCCAGCTCCTCGTCGGTGGGCGTGACCTCCTTGGTCCGCAGCATGGCGAGGCTGACCGTGACGATCGCGCAGACCGCCCCGAACCAGAACACCACGAACACCCAGGTGGGCACCGATCCCGGATCACCGCCGGGGAGGAGCCGCTGGAAGATGAACAGCGACACGTTGGCCAGCACCGCACCCGCGCCGGTGAACATGCTCTGGATCAGGAAGCCCTTGGGGATCTGGGACTTCCGCAGCCGGTCGGAGATGAGGGCCCGGTACGGCTCCATGGCGGTGTTGTTGCCGGCGTCCACGAGCCACAGGCAGATGACGGCCATCCAGAGCGCGGTCACCAGGGGGAAGAGGAACAGGATGAGGATCATCACCAGGCTGCCGCCGATGATGTAGGGCCGGCGCCGGCCCCACCGCGGGCTCCAGGTCTTGTCGCTCATCGCACCGATGAACGGTTGGATCAACAAGCCGGTGATCGGGCCGGCGATGTTGAGGATCGGCAGGCTGTGCGCCTCCGCCCCCAGGAACAGGAAGATCGGGTTCACCGCGCTCTGGGTGAGCCCGAAGCTGAACTGGACCCCGAAGAACCCGAGGTTCATCCAGGCCATGTTGCCCGTCGTCATGAACGGACGACGCTCGTCGCCCGAACCGACTTCCGTGACTTCCGCTATTGCTGTCGACATCGAACGCCCCTTTGCGGTCGGATTGAAGAGCCGTGACCCTTATGTATCAGGTGGTACCGGCGCGTTGTCGGCACCCCCGGGACGGGCTCGCGGGACGGCCTCGCCGCCACCCGCGGCGCTCTCCCGGCAGCGGACGATCGACAGGAGGAGGACGAGATGAGCTCTCTGGGTGCCCGGCACGTCGTCGCGGCGGTGGCGGTCCTCGCCCTGCTGGTCCAGGCCCCGTTCTTCTTCTCCGCCGGGCTCGTCGCCCCCGCCTGGGCCGTGGTGGTCCTGGTCCTGGCGTGGATCGGCCTGGTCGTCCTCGCCGTCACGTGGTTCCGGCGTCGGCCGTGGTGGGTGGTCCCCCTGCCGGTGCTCGCGGTGGCCCTCTGGCTCGGCGGCACCAGCGCCGGGGAGGCCTGGCTCGGCTGGACGGCCTGACCCCGGTCGGGACCCGGCTGGGAGACTGACCCGGTGACCTCTCTCGGCGTCCCGCTCGACGTGTCGGCCCTCCCGTACGGCTGGACCGCTCGCCCGCCCGGGGACGCCGACGTCGCCACGCTGGCGCTGCTGCGGGAGGCGACCCACCGGGGCCCCGACGACCTGCCGGCCGGCGGCGCCCCGGTCGACGCCACCCTCGTGGAGGCCGTCGTGGTGGGCCCGGCCTCCTGGACCCGCCGTCAGCTGGTCGTGACCGACCCGGTCGGGACGGTCGTCGCCTGGGCCGTCGTCCACGACCGGGCGGCCGGGCGGACCGAGGTGGAGGTGATGGTCCTCCCCGGGGCCGACCACGCCGACCAGGTCGCCACCGCCCTGTTCCGCTGGGCCGAGGCGGCCGGCCGTGTGGTCGCCGCGCTGCGCCGGGTCCCCTCGACCCAGCTCGACTCCGGCTCGCGGGCGGACGACGAGCGCCAGCGGCGCTGGTTGGCCGAGGCCGGCTACCGCTGCGTGCGGACCTGGCTGCAGATGAGCCGCCCGGTGCAGCCGACCGAGGCCGAGCCGGGCCGTCTGCCCGGTCCGCGTCCGGGCGTCACCGTGCGCCGGGTCCGGGCCCACGCCAACGGCCTGCCGGTGGCCGAGGACCTGCACCTGGTGCACCAGGTCCTCGAGGAGTCCTTCGCCGACCACTTCAACTCCTACCGGGAGGGGTTCGCCGAGTTCGTCGTCCGGCTGCAGGAGGACCCGTGGCACCGGTGGGACCACTGGTGGATCGCCCTGCTGGACGGCGACGACGCCGCCCCGCAGGTCGGCGGCGCCCTGATCAGCTCGGTGCTGCCCCCCGACGCCGCCGGCCGCTACGGCAGCTACGTCGACTACATCGGGGTGCACCGCCGCGCGCGCGGACGCGGGGTGGCCAAGTCGCTGCTGCACACCGTGATCGCCGACGCCGCCCGCCTCGACCGCAACCGGGTGGGCCTGGAGGTCGATGCGGACTCCGAGACCGGCGCCGACGGGCTCTACCGCTCCCTCGGCTGGCAGACCCGCTACCGCACCGAGTCCTGGCACCGATACGTCGAGCTCGACCGCTGACCCCGGCTGGCGGCCGGTTCTGGCTCCCGGTGCCGACCGCCGCACGTAGCGTGGAGGTGTGAACGGGCTCAAGGCGCACCTGCTGCTCGCGCTGTCGGTCCTGGTCGGCTCAGCGCTGCCCTTCGTGCCCACGGGCGAGATGGTCAGCGGGGCCGCGGCCTACGCCGCGCACTCCGAGCTCAACGTCATCTGGATCTTCCTCATCACCTGGATCTGCTCGGTGCTGGGTGACACCGTCATGCTGCTGGAGGCCCGCTGGGGCCGCCGTCGGCTGCAGGCCTGGCTCGCCCGGCACAGCTTCGGCCACCGGGTCACCACCGCGCAGCAGGCGCTGACCCGCAACGCCTTCAACGCCGTCGTCGCCGGCCGACTCATCCCCGGCGGCCGCACCCCGGTCATCGTGGCTCTCGGGCTCTCCCGGTTCCCGGTGCGGCGGTTCGTGCTGATGGACACCGTCGCCTGTGCGCTGTGGGCCGCGATCTACGCGACCCTTGGCTCGATCGGCGGGCGGATCGCCAACCACCCCGCCTGGGCGATGGTCGTGGCCATCGCGTTCGCCGTCTGCGTCGGGCTCCTCGTCACCCAGCTGCACCGCTGGTGGCGCTGGTACGGCGACCGCCGCACGGCCCGCAGCGCCAGTCGCCCGCTGCCGACCCCGGCGGGCGAGGAGGGACCCGACCCCGACCCCGCGCGCCACGGGGCCCACCCCGTCGAGCGCGGCTAGCCGGGACGGCGGCTCCGCCGACTCGCCGTCGCGCGGAGGGCTCAGAGGTAGAGGCCGGTCTGCCCGTCGGTGCGTCGCTCCTCGGCCACGGCGTGCAGGTCGCGCTCGCGCAGCAGGACGTAGTCCCGGCCGCGCAGCTCGACCTCGGCCCGGTCCTCAGGATCGAAGAGGACGCGGTCGCCCACCCTCACCACCCGCACGGAGCTGCCGGCGGCGACGACTTCACCCCAGGTCAGCCGTCGCCCGATCGCGACGGTCGCCGGGATCAGGATCCCGCCACCGCTGCGCCGCTCCCCGGTCTCGGCGTCGGTCGAGACCAGCACGCGGTCGTGCAGCATCCGCAGCGGCAGGGGTTCGTCCCCCGCCGCCGCTCCCGGAGACGGCACGAGCTCAGCCGTGGCGGCGGCGGACCACGGTGCGCAGCACGACGAGCAGGGTGATGGCGCCGGCGACGGCCCCACCGACGATGCTGACGCGCTCGGTGCGCAGGTCGCCGCGGGCGTTGAAGACCAGCGACTTGGCCTTCTCCACCTCGGTGTGCAGGAAGCGCTTGGCGCCGGTGACCTGGCGCTGCTTGACCCGCTGCGGGTGCACCTGGTCGATGAGCGCCTCGATGCCGGCGGCCAGACGGTCGCGGGTGGCCCCCAGGTCGGCCTGGATCTGGTCGGCGTCCCGGTCCTGTCGGCTGCTGGCCACGTGCGGGTCTCCCTCGACGATGCGGTACCGGTCCCGGCGGTCGCCGGTCCGGGCATCAGCGTATTGCAGGCGAGGCGGGCCCGGTTGCACGCCCCGTTCCGGTGGCGGGCCTCGCGTTCCTGAGCAGCACGGACCCCCGCTAAGGTCGAGCCATGACGACCCGACTGTCGGCCGGCGACGCCGCTCCGGACTTCACCCTCTCCGACGCCGACGGCCAGCAGGTGTCCCTGACCGACTTCGCCGGCCAGCGGGTCATCGTCTACTTCTACCCGGCCGCCATGACGCCCGGCTGCACCACCCAGGCCGTCGACTTCACCGCCGCCATGGACGACCTGAGCGCCGCCGGGCTGCACGTCCTCGGCATCTCCCCCGACGCCCCGGCCCGGCTGGCCGAGTTCCGCGACCAGCAGTCGGTGGCCTTTCCGCTGCTCTCCGACCCCGACCGGGCGACGTTGGGCGCCTACGGCGCCTACGGCGAGAAGCTGCTGTACGGCAAGCTCGTGGAGGGGGTCATCCGCTCGACGTTCGTGGTGGACGTCGACGCGAAGGGAGCCGGCACCGTCGCAGTCGCGCAGTACAACGTGCGGGCCGCGGGCCACGTCGCCAAGCTGCGCCGCGAACTCGGTCTCTGACGCGGCCAGGCGTGCTCTGAGCCCGCCGAAGGGCCGTGCCGTGAGCCCGTCTGCGGGCTGGTGGCTCAGCGGGTGCCGGAGAAGGGACTCGAACCCTCACGCTCATGGAGCACAGGAACCTAAATCCTGCGTGTCTGCCAGTTCCACCACTCCGGCGCGGCCCGCAGCCTACCCCCGGCGCGAGCTCGTGCGTCGCTCGAAGCGGACGAAGGCGTGCCCCTCGTGCTGCTCGCGGGCGATCTCGACCCACTCCGCCGGGTCGACCCGGGGGAAGAACACGTCACCGTGGGGTTCGGCGTCCACCTCGGTGACCTCGAGCGCGTCCAGCCGGTCCCAGGCCGCCCGGTAGACCTGCCCGCCGCCGGCCACCACGACCAGGTCGGCGTCCAGGGTCAGGGCGCGGTCGAGCGCGGCGTCCACGTCGCCGTGCACCTCCACGCCGTCCTCGGCGAAGGACGGGTCGCGGCTGACCACCAGCGTGGTGCGGCCGGGCAGCGGACGGCCGATCGACGCGTACGTCAGCCGGCCCATCACCATCGGATGACCCAGGGTGAGCCGCTTGAACCGGGCCTGGTCCCCCGGCACGTGCCACGGGATGTCCGGGCCTGCGCCGATGACGCCGTTCCGCGCGACGGCCACGACCGCCACCACCTCCGCTCGCTGCTCGGCCACGGCTCAGACCGCGATCGGGGCCCGGATGCCCGGGTGCGGGTCGTAGCCCTCGACGAGGACGTCACCCATCGTGAACCCGTCGATGCTGCGCACCTCCGGGTTGAGCACCAGCCGCGGCAGCGGCCGCGGCTCGCGCTCCAGCTGCCGCCGGGCCTGGTCGAGGTGGTTCACGTACAGGTGCGCGTCACCGAGGGTGTGCACGAGCTCGCCCACCTCCAGGTCGCAGACCTGGGCGACGAGGTGGGTGAGCAGGGCGTAGGAGGCGATGTTGAACGGGACGCCCAGGAAGACGTCGGCCGAGCGCTGGTAGAGCTGGCAGGAGAGCCGACCACGCGCGCCCGGCCGGTCCCGCGCAGGCGGGGCGACGTAGAACTGGAACAGGGTGTGGCAGGGCGGCAGCGCCATCTGGTCGACCTCGGCCACGTTCCAGGCGCTGACCAGGTGCCGCCGCGAGTCCGGGTTCGTCCGGATGGACTCCACCACCGCGGCCAGCTGGTCGACGTGCCGGCCGTCCGGGGTGGGCCAGGAGCGCCACTGCGAGCCGTAGACCGGACCCAGCTCGCCGTCCTCGTCGGCCCACTCGTCCCAGATCGTGACGCCCTGCTCGTGCAGCCAGGCGATGTTCGTGGAGCCGGAGACGAACCAGAGCAGCTCGGCCACCACGGAGCGGACGTGGATCTTCTTGGTGGTGACCAGCGGGAAGCCGGCGGCGAGGTCGAACCGCATCTGGTAGCCGAAAGTGCTGAGCGTCCCGGTGCCCGTCCGGTCACCCTTGGTCACCCCGGTCTCCAGCACGTGCCGGACCAGGTCCAGGTAGGTCTTCACGGCCGGTCCTCCCCCGCTGGACCCGCCGTGCGGCGCAGCTCCTCCACCAGCACGGGCACCAGGGCCCGGATCGCCTGACCGCGGTGGCTGATCGCGTCCTTGGCGGTCGCGTCCAGCTCGGCGGTGGTGCTCTGCTGCCCGTCGGCCACGAACAGCGGGTCGTAGCCGAACCCGTTCTCCCCCGCCGGGGTGGCCCGCAGGTGACCTGGCAGCACGCCGAGACGGACGTGCTCGGTCCCGTCTGGCAGCACCAGCGCCATCGCGCAGACGAACTGGCTCCGGCGCTGCTCGGCGTCCTGGAGGTCGAACAGCTGGCGCAGCAGCAGCGCGTTGTTCTCGGCGTCCGTCGCCTCGGGCCCTGACCAGCGGGCCGAACGCACGCCCGGCATCCCGTTCAACCGGTCCACGGCCAGGCCCGAGTCGTCGGCCACGGCCGGCAACCCGGTGGCCGCCACGCAGGCGCGCGCTTTCAGCAGGGCGTTGCCCTCGAAGGTCTGCTCGGTCTCGGCCGGCTCCGGGTAGGGCGCCACGTCGGCCAGGGCGAGCACCTGCACGCCGGGCGCCGCCGCCGCGACGATCCGCCGCAGCTCGTCGAGCTTCTTGGCGTTGTTGGTGGCCAGCACGACGCGCCCTTCGACGGGCTCAGGGGGCGCGACGGGCTCAGGGGGCGCGGCGAGCTCAGTGGGCGTGGCGGGCTCAGGCAACGGGGGCCTCCAGGGCGGCCTGCTGCAGCCGGGCGAGCTCGGCACAGCCCGCGGTGCCCAGGTCGAGCAGCTGGTCCAGGACCCGGCGGTCGAAGGGGGCCCCCTCGGCGGTGCCCTGCACCTCGACGAAGGTGCCGTTGCCGCTCATCACGATGTTCATGTCGGTGTCGGCTGCGGAGTCCTCGGTGTAGCAGAGGTCCAGCATCGGGGTGCCGCCGACGACCCCGACGGAGACCGCGGCCACGCTGTCCACCAGCGGCTCGCCGGCCAGCGCGTCCCGGCCGCGGAGCCAGGCCACCGCGTCGGCCAGCGCGACGTAGGCGCCGGTGATGGACGCCGTCCGGGTGCCGCCGTCAGCCTGCAGCACGTCGCAGTCGAGGACGATGGTGTTCTCCCCCAGCGCCTTGTAGTCGATCACCGCACGCAGGCTGCGGCCGATCAGCCGGCTGATCTCGTGGGTGCGCCCGCCGATCCGGCCCTTGACCGACTCGCGGTCGTTGCGGGTGTTGGTGGCCCGCGGCAGCATCGCGTACTCGCTGGTCACCCAGCCGAGCCCGGAGCCCTTGCGCCAGCGCGGCACCCCTTCGGTGACGCTGGCGGCAACCAGCACGCGGGTCTGCCCGTACTCGACCAGCACCGACCCCTCCGCCTGGCTGAGCCAGTTGCGGGTGAAGCGCACCTCCCGCAGCTGGTCGAGGTCGCGTCCGTCGGCTCGTGAGGTCATGCGCAGCACTGTAGGGGCCACCGCCGACAGTTCCGAGCGGCGACCGCTCAGCGGGGGGCCAGGGTCCAGGCCGCACCCGGTGCTGCCAGCGCCACCGGGCCGTCGAAGTGCGGCAGCGCTTCGGCCAGCACCTCCTCGCGGTCGTCCCAGGGCGGGATGTGGGTCAGCACCAGAGCGCCGACGCCGGCTGCGCGCGCGGCCTCGGCGGCCTCACGGGCGCAGAGGTGCACCCCCGGCGGGTTGTCCGGCACGTCCCGGAACCCGGCCTCGGCGAGCAGCAGGTCGGCTCCGGTCGCCAGCTCGACCAGCGCGGCGCAGGGCCCGGTGTCCCCGCTGAACACCAGGCTGCGGCCGCCCGGGACCTCCTCGGTCACCCGCACGGCGTAGGCCTCGACGGGGTGGGCGACCCGCACCGCCTCCAGGCGGAACGGGCCCACCCGCTGGGTGGGCGCCCAGTCCCGGTGCTGGAAGTGGGTGCCGATGCCCGCTCCCGGCTCGGGCTCGAGGCCGTCCTGCTCGGACACCGCGTAGGCGGCGACCAGCCGCTCCCGGGTGCCCCGCGGGCCGAACAGCGGGATCGACGGCCACGGCGCGGTCGGTGAGTAGCGCGCGCCGACGTAGAAGGCGCACAGGTCGAGGCAGTGGTCCGGGTGCAGGTGGCTGAGGGCGACCGCACCCACCGTGCGGGGGTCCAGGTAGCGGTACAACGCCCCCATCGACCCCGGTCCCAGGTCCAGCACCAGCGCGAAGGTGCCACCCTCGAACGGGGCCCGGACCAGGTAGCTCGACGCGGGCGAGTCCGGTCCCGGGACCGAGCCGCTGCTGCCCACCACCGTCAGCTCCACGTCTCCTCCTTCATGCGAACTGCTCCACCCCGGTGACGAGCCCGCCCATCAGCCGGCGCCCGACGCCTTCGAACGCCTCGGGGTTGCCGGTGGTCAGGAAACGGTACGACGCGGTCCGCGGCTGGTCGTGGGGGAGCCCGCGCCGGGTCAGCGTGGCGTAGACGTCCTTGGCGCACTCGTCGGCGCTGGAGACCAGCGTGACGCCGTCGCCGAGCACGTAGGACAGCACGCCGGCCAGCAGCGGGTAGTGCGTGCAGCCGAGCACGAGGGTGTCGATGCCGGCCGCCTGCAGCGGTGCCAGGTACTCCTCGGCGCAGTTCAGCAGCTCGGGCCCGCCGGTCACCCCGGCCTCGACGAAGGGCACGAAGCGGGGGCAGGCGGCGGTCAGCAGCTCGACCTGCGGGGCCGCGGCGAAGGCGTCGTCGTAGGCCTGGGACGTCGCCGTCGCCTGGGTGCAGATGACGCCGACCCGGCCGTTCCGGGTGGCCGCCACCGCCCGGCGAGCGGCGGGCAGGATCACCTCGACGACGGGCACCGAGTAGCGCTCGCGGGCGTCCCGCAGCACCGCCGCGCTGGCCGAGTTGCAGGCGATCACGAGGGCCTTGACGCCCTGCTCGACGAGGTGGTCGAGGCACTCCAGCGCGAACTCGCGGACGTCGGCGATCGGTTGCTCGCCGTAGGGTGCCCGTGCGGTGTCACCGAGGTAGACCAGGTCCTCGTGCGGGAGCTGGTCGATGACCGCCCGGGCCACGGTCAGCCCGCCGAACCCGGAGTCGAAGATCCCGATCGGCGCCTCCGAGCTGGCGATACCGGAGGCGGTCACGGCCGATGAGTCTACGGACCACCGCCGGTCTGACCCTCCATGACCTCCGCAGACACCACCCTGCTCGACCTGCAGGCCCCGGCGACGACGGTCGCCCGGCTGGCGGCCGAGCTCACCGACGCCGACCTCGAGCGTCCGACGCCGTGCCAGTTCCCGGTGCGCCAGCTGCTGGCCCACCTGCTGGGTCTGTCGGTGGCCTTCGCCGACGCCGCGGCCAAGGTGGACGGGCCGACCACCCGGACGGCGCCGTCTCCTGACGCCCTCGACCTACCCGCCGACTGGCGGGAGCAGCTGCCCGCCCGCCTGGACGCCCTGGTGGCCGCCTGGCGCCGACCCGAGGCCTGGACGGGGATGGCGGTGGCCGGCGGCATCGAGATGCCGGCCGAGGTCATGGGGGTGGTCGCCAACGACGAGCTGGTCCTGCACGGCTGGGACCTCGCGGTGGCCACCGGCCGGCCCTTCGACGTGGCTCCGGCCAACCTCGAGGCCGCCTGGCAGCTGGTCAGCTGCACCCCCGACGACCCGGCCGCCCGCGGCGGCCTCTTCGGCCCCGTCGTCCCCGTCCCGGCCGACGCCCCGCTCCTCGACCGCCTCCTGGGCGGCGCCGGCCGCGACCCGCGCTGGACGGCTAGGTGAGACAGCGCGGACTGGCCTGACCCCACCCGACCGGAGGTGACGCGGTCAGCAGACCGCGGCAGCACCAACCGCAGAGGTGACGGACGGGGCCGCTGGAGGCCCGTGAAGGGGCGTGGACGGGCCTGGCGGGAGCGCCGGAGCCTGCGGAGGCGCGGATGGTTGCCCCGAGCGGGTGTCCAGCGGCCCCGCCCGTCGCCGGACGCAAGCCCTTCGACGAGCTCAGGGCGCGGGGTGCAGGCCCAGGGCGCCGAGTGCAGACCCAGGGCGCGGAGTGCAGGCCCAGGGCGCGGAGTGCAGGCCCAGGGAACGGTGGACGAGCTCAGCAGGCGAAAGGGGGTCAGGCCCAGACCTGCGTGTCGAGGAAGTCCTCGGACGCGTCCAGGTCCGTCGTGTAGGCGCCGGTGGAGAGGTACTTCCAGCCGCCGTCGCAGATGATGAGGACGATGTCGGCCGAGTCCCCCGCCTTCTGGGCGCGGGCGGCCTGGGCCAGTGCGGCGTGCACGATGGCGCCGCTGGAGAGGCCGGCGAAGATGCCCTCGCGCTCCAGCAGCTCGCGGACCCGGCGGATCGCGTCGCGGGAGCCGACGGAGAACCGCGAGGTCACGTACTGCGGGTCGTAGAGCTCGGGCACGAAGCCCTCGTCGAGGTTGCGCAGGCCGTAGACCAGCTCGCCGTAGCGCGGCTCGGCGGCGACGATCTTGACGTCGGGCTTCTTGTCGGCGAAGAACCGGCCGATGCCCATCAGCGTGCCGGTGGTGCCCAGGCCGGCGACGACGTGGGTCACCTCGGGCAGGTCTTCGAGGATCTCCGGACCGGTGGTCAGGTAGTGCGCCTCGGCGTTGGCCGGGTTGCCGTACTGGTAGAGCATGACCCAGTCGGGGTGCTCGGCGGCGAGCTCCTTGGCCACCCGGACGGCCTCGTTGGAGCCCCCGGCGGCCGGTGAGGAGACGATCTCGGCGCCCCACATGGCGAGGATCTGCCGGCGCTCCACCGACGTGTTCTCCGGCATCACGCAGATCATCCGGTAGCCGCCCAGCTTGGCCGCCATGGCCAGCGAGATGCCGGTGTTGCCGCTGGTGGGCTCGAGGATGGTCGAGCCCGGCTTGAGCTGCCCGGAAGCCTCGGCGACGCGGATCATGTTGAGAGCCGCGCGGTCCTTGATGGACCCGGTGGGGTTGCGGTCCTCCAGCTTGGCCCACAACCGCACGGTCGGGCTCGGCGAGAGGGCGGGCAGGCCGACCAGCGGGGTCCCGCCGACGGAGTCGGCCAGCGAGTGGTAGCGCGTCACCGGGTGCGGCCCGGGCTCAGGCGCCGCCGGCCACGGCCGGCAGCACGACCACGACGTCACCGTCGGCGGTCGGGGCTTCGAGCCCGCCGCTGAACCGGACGTCCTCGTCGTTGACGTAGACGTTGACGAAGCGGCGCAGGTTGTCGGACTCCACCAGCCGGGACTTCAGTCCGGGGTGCCGGCTGTCGACGTCGTCGATCACCTCGGCCAGCGTGGCGCCCGCCCCCTGGACGGCCTTCTCGCCACCGGTGAACGTCCGCAGGATCGTCGGGATCCGCACCTCTACCGCCATGGTCCTACCTCTCCTCGCCGCACAGCCTGCGCCGCGCACAACGTCTGGTCCAACACCCCCCTCCGAGGGGCTATTCCGTGATGGTCAGCTCTTCCTCGGTGACCTGGCCGTCCACGATGCGGTACGAGCGGACCGACACCGGGCCCTCCGCGGCACCCGACTCCGCCGTCGAGACCAGCACGTAGTGCGCTTGCGGCTCCGCGGCGTAGGCGATGTCGGTCCGCGACGGGTAGGCCTCGGTCGCGGTGTGGGAGTGGTAGACCACGACGATCTCCTCGTCGGCCTCGTCCATCCCCTGGTAGAGCCGCAGCTGCTCGAGGGGGTCGAAGCGGAAGAAGGTCGGCGAACGGTCGGCGTTCGTCATCGGCACGAACCGGGTGGGCCGGTCCGAACCCGCCGGACCGACGAGGACACCGCAGGCCTCGTCCGGGTGGTCGGCGCGGGCGTGGGCGACCATGGCGTCCACGTGGGCACGGGTGATGGTCAGCACGGCGGCGAGCCTAGGCGGGGCCACCGCGGGCACCGCGAGCATCCGCGCACTGAGATCGCGGTCCGCGATCCGGGACGCGGGCACCAGCGGCCAGCGGCGCTCGGTCGCGGGTCAGCGGCCGTCCCGCAGGTCGGCCAACCGCTCGCCGACGAAGTTCACGGCGTCGAACCGCACCGTGCAGCCCTCCCCGGTCGGCGACTGGGCCTCGAGCCCGACGCGGTGCTCGGCCACCGCGTCGCCGAGGGTGAAGACCCGGACCAGCGACCAGTCCAGTCCGTCGGTCGAGGCGTGGTAGGCGTAGACCCGGTCGATCCGGGACACCCGCAACCACACCCAGCGCTCGGCGACGGTGAAGGCGTTGGCGTCGTCGGAGACCCCGCTGGTGACGACCGAGACGACCATCGGCTCGCCGGCCGGGGAGTACTCGAAGCACAGCTTCGCCCAGTGCCGGTCGTCCAGCCAGAGCAGCAGGACGCCGGCGTCGAACTGGGCGACGAAGTCGACCGACACCCGGGCCCGCAGCTGGAAGTCGCCGGCCGGCGGGAGGCCCAGGAGGGTCGCGGCGTTGAGCAGGGACGCCGCGTCGCCCGCGTCCGTGCCACCGGGGTTGACGTAGAGGTCGGTGCCGCCGGGGGCGTCGGCGACCACCGTGCCGTCCTCCTCGAGGCGCCAGACCCCGGGGTGCGACGGGGTGACGCCGATGGGCAGGCCGGGCACGTCCAGCGGGTCGCTCATCCCGCGACTGTAGAGCCTGCGGTGGAGCCGGTCGGGCAGGGCAGGGCCAGCCGCGGTCAGAGCGAGGCGATCAAGGTCTCCTGGGCGAAGCCGAGCCAGTCGTAGACGCTCATCATGTAGGCGCGCGGGTCCTCGTCCGGCAGCTCGGCGAGCTCCTCGGCGCTCTCGGCGTCGGTGATGCCGAGCCGGGTCGCCACGGCGAGCCGGACGCTGGTCAGGGTGCGCAGCCAGGCCTCGGCGTCGGCCGGGTCGACCCGCAGGTCACGGCTGCCCCCTGCGGTGGCTTCCAGGTCGCGGAGCACGACGCGGGCGTCGTCGACCTTCTTGCCCCGCAGGTCGCGCTCGGTGAAGCGGCGGAAGTCCGAGGACGCCGTCGCGTCGTGCGGGTAGGCCTCGGGGAACAGCCGGCGCAGCACCGGGTCGTCGGAGACCTCGGGAGCGTCAGGCTCGGCCTGCAGGTCACGGACGAGCCGCTCGAACGGGTCGCTGCTCGCGCCACGGGCCCCGAAGTGCTCGGGCTCGCCGTCGGAGACCAGCTCGACGAGCTGCCCGACCAGCGAGGTGAGCAGCTCGACCTCGTAGCCGCTGAGCGAGGTGCTGGACACCCCGCGGCGGCGGGAGAACTTCTTCACCGGACGGTCGTCTCCGTGATCGGCAGCCCAGTCGTCGGCGCCTCAGTCATCGGCCTTGTCCATGGTGGCCCAGAGGCCGTACTCGTGCATGGCGCCGACGTCGCGCTCCATCTCCTCGCGCGAGCCGCTGGAGACGATCGCCCTGCCGTCGTTGTGGACCTGCATCATCAGCTTCGCGGCCTTGCTCTTGGAGTAGTGGAAGTAGGTCACGAAGACGTGGGTGACGTAGGACATCAGGTTGACCGGGTCGTCCCAGACGATGGTCACCCAGGGCGTCTGCGGGGTCGTCTGCTCGAGCGGACGCTCGGCCACCGCCGTACCCCCGGCGGGGACGACGGGCACCCCCTCGGTTCCGGACATGGGTTCCATTGTGGCAAACCCAGCGCCCCGCCGACACCAGCACCGGCTGGCTAGGGTGTGGCCCGTGACCGTCCCGGAACCGGCGCCCGGCGCCACCACCCCGTGGGGACCCCGCGAGGTGCCCACCACCGCCCTGCTCACCGACCACTACGAGCTCACCATGCTCCAGGCGGCTCTGCAGGCGGGTACGGCCGACCGGCCGTGCGTGTTCGAGCTGTTCGCGCGGCGGCTGCCGCCCGGCCGTCGCTACGGCGTGGTGGCGGGGGTCGGCCGGGCGCTGCGCGCGCTCGAGCACTTCCGCTTCGACGCCGAGTCGCTGGAGTTCCTGCGCGGCGCCCACGTGGTGGACGACCGGACCGCCGACTGGCTCGCCGACTTCCGCTTCGACGGGAACATCTGGGGCTACCCCGAGGGCGAGATCTACTTCCCGGGCTCCCCGATCGTCGTCGTCGAGTCGAGCTTCGCCGCCGGCGTGGTGCTGGAGACGGTGCTGCTGAGCATCTACAACCACGACGCCGCCATCGCCTCGGCCGCCTCCCGGATGACCGCGATGGCCGGCGACCGGCCGTGCATCGAGATGGGCTCGCGCCGGACCCAGGAGCTGGCCGCGGTCGCGGCCGCCCGCGCCGCGTACGTGGCGGGTTTCGAGGCCACGTCCAACCTGGAGGCCGGTCGCCGCTACGGCGTCCCGACCCGCGGCACCTCGGCCCACTCGTTCACGCTGCTGCACGCCGACGAGCGCTCCGCCTTCGCGGCCCAGATCGCCGCCCTCGGCGAGGACACGACGCTGCTGGTCGACACCTACGACGTGGAGGCCGCCGTCCGCGCCGGCGTGGAGCTGACCGGTGGGCGGCTCGGGGCGGTGCGGCTCGACTCCGGCGACCTCGCGGTGATGGCCACCCAGGTGCGTCAGCTGCTGGACTCCCTGGGAGCGACGAGCACCCGGATCATCGTGACCAGCGACCTGGACGAGTTCACCATCGCCGCGCTGTCCGGCGCCCCCGTCGACGGCTACGGCGTGGGCACCGCCCTGGTCACCGGCAGCGGGGCCCCGACCAGTGGCTTCGTCTACAAGCTGGTGGCCCGGGCCGAGTCCGACGAGCCGGGTGCGCCGATGACCCCGGTGGCCAAGAAGAGCACTGACAAGATCTCGGTGGGCGGCCGCAAGTACGCCGTCCGCCAGCTGTCCGCCGCCGGTGTCGCCGAGGCCGAGCTGGTCGGCATCGGCGCGGTCTCCCGGCACGACTCCGACGACCGCGAGCTGCTGGTGCCGCTGGTCACCGACGGTGAGGTCGTCGGCCGCGAACCCCTGGCGGCCGCGCGCGAGCGGCACCGCCGCACCCGGGCCGAGCTCCCGCTCGAGGCGCTGAAGATGTCCCGGGGCGAGCCCGTCATCGAGACCGTCTACGCCGGCGCCGGCGCCGTCTCGGGCAACCCCTACGCGAAGACGGCCCGATGAGCACCGCCCTGGTGGTCGTCGACGTCCAGCGGGACTTCTGCGAGGGCGGCGCCCTGGCGGTGACCGGCGGCGCGGCGGTGGCGGCCGCCGTCGACGCCCTCCTGCAGACCGCACCGGACTACGCCACGGTGGTCGCCACCCGCGACCACCACATCGACCCCGGCGCGCACTTCTCGAGCACGCCCGACTTCGTCGACAGCTGGCCGCCGCACTGCGTCGTCGGCACCCCGGGCGTCGAGCTGCACGACGCGCTGGCCGGGCGGAGCTTCGACGCCGTCTTCGACAAGGGCGAGTACGCCGCGGCCTACTCCGGCTTCGAGGGCCGTTCCGCCGACGGCGCCACGCTGGCCGACTTCCTGCGCAGCCGCGACGTGGAGACCGTCGAGATCTGCGGCATCGCCACCGACCACTGCGTCCGGGCCACCGCGCTGGACGCCGCCGCGGCCGGGTTCGCGACCACGGTGCTGCTCGACCTGACCGCAGCCGTGTCGCCCGAGCGGCTGGACGCCACCCTCGAGCAGCTGGCCGCGGCCGGCGTGCAGGTGCGCTAGGTGTATCCGGTCATGAGGTTGGTCGCAGTCGGCTGATGGGTGGTAGGCCGCCGAGTGCGCTGTGGCGTCGTTGAGTGTTGTAGTGCTCGAGCCAGGGT
>BAAAJN010000004.1:0-374200 GCA_039527025.1 Microlunatus lacustris | reverse complement strand
CCCGGCGGGCGGCGGGACCGATCGCGGCGCGCCAGGCCACGTCGGCCCGGACCGCCGCCAGCTCGCGGGCCAGCGCGGCGACGTCCCCGGCGGGCACCAGCCGGCCGAGCCGGCCGTGGTCCAGCGCAGCCGGCAGCTGGCCGACCGCGCTGGCCACCACGGGCAGGCCGGCGGCCAGGTACTCGTAGGCCTTGAGCGGGGAGAAGTAGGCGTGGCCGCCGGCCGGGTAGGGGGCGCAGGCGACGTCCATCCGGTGCAGGTGCGCAGCGACGTCGGCCGGGTCGACGGCGCCGGTCAGCTCCAGCCGGTCGCCGAGCCCGAGCCGGGTCGCTTGCTCAGCGAGCGGGCCGGCCATCGGGCCGTCGCCCACCAGCAGGAGCCGCCAGGACGGGTCGGTCGCGGCCAGCCGGGCCACGGCGTCGACCAGCAGGTCGAGGCCGTGCCAGGCCTTGAGGGTGCCGACGAAGCCCACGGTGAAGGTCTCGGCGGTGGCCTCGACCACCGGTCGCGGCCCGGGGTGCACCCGCTCGGGATCCACCCCGTTCGGCTCGACGACCACCCGCTCCGGGTGCCGGGAGACGCCCCGGACCCAGTCCGCGACGGCGTCGCTGACGCAGACGACGGTGGCGGCGGCCGACAGCGCGTCCCGGGCGACCGCCTCGGCGCCGGCGGCGTCCGCGAGCTCGCGGAAGGTGGCCTGCTCCTCGACCAGCGGCGCGTTCACCTCGAGGACGCCGGGCACCCCCGACCGGGCGGCCCAGGCGGTGGCGGTGCGCCCCCAGAGCGCGTAGCGCTCGTAGACCAGGTCGGGGGCGACGGCGTCCAGGACGGCGGCGACGGCGGCGTCGCTGGCCTGGGCCCGGACCTCGCGCTCGACCGCGCTGCCGCGGCCGACGGCGGGCAGGACGTGCACGGTGACGCCGTCCAGGCCGGCCGGCCGCTCGTCCGGTCCCGGGCGCGGGGTCAGCAGGTGCAGCTCGTGGCCGGCGCGGGCCAGCTCGCGCAGCACGGCCTGGGCGTGCACCGAGGCCCCCTTGCGGCCGAAGACCGGGATGCCGGGGTCGGTGCAGACGTAGGCGATCCTCATCGGAGCACCTCCTCAGGGGTGCGGGCGACCGGGGTGGTCGCGGGGGCGGGGAAGCCGGCGGCCACCCGGGCGGCCTGCCGGACGGCGTCGAACTCGGTCTCGACCAGGTCGCGGGCGGCTTTGGCCAGGCCCAGCCGGAGGTCGGGGTCCCCGAGCAGGCGGTCGAGGGCGTCCGCCAGCGCGGCGGGGTCGTGCTCGGGCACCAGCAGCCCGGTCACCTCGTGCTCGACGGCCTCGGGGATGCCGGTGACCGGGGTGGCCACGCACGGCGTGCCCAGGGCCATCGCCTCCAGCACGACCGTCGGCAGGCCGTCGCGGTTGCCGTCGGCACCCACCACGCAGGGCGCGGCGAAGACGGCGGCTCCGGCCACCACCCGGGCCACCTCGGCCTGCGGCAGGGAGCCGGTCAGCCGCACCCGGCCGGCCAGCCCGAGCCGGTCGACCTGCGCGCGCAGCGCCGCCTCCTCGGCGCCGCTGCCGACGACCACCAGCTCGACGGGCCGGCCGCGGTCGGCGAGCAGGGCGACCGCGTCCAGCAGGTCGGCGAAGCCCTTCTTCTCCACCAGCCGGCCGACGGCGGCCACGACGGGTAGACGCCCGGCGGGGCTGCTCCAGGGGAACGCCTCGAGGTCGAGGCCGTTGTAGACCCGCCGGGCGCGCGCCGCATCGGGACCGAAGGTGCGGCGCAGGTGGTCGAGGTTGAAGTCGCTGACCGTGACCACGTCCGCGGCGTCGCGGAGCTTGCGCCGGAGGTCCGCCGGGTCGACCTCCTCGTGGAAGATGTCCTTGGCGTGCGCGGTGAAGGAGTACGTGATCTGGGCCAGCCGGGCCGCGGCCCGGGCGACGGCGGCGCCGACCGACGCGAAGTGCGCGTGCAGGTGGGTGATGCCGCGGCGGCGGACCTGGACCGCGAGCTCCACCGACTGCAGGGCGTCGCGGACGTCCAGCCGCAGCAGCTCGGTCAGGTGCGGCCCGAGGTCCCCGAGCTCCGTCGCGGCCGAGCGCAGGGTGGTCCACAGGTCGGCGGCCCGGATGCCCGCCGAGGTGAGGTAGGTGACGGGCGCCCGCAGGTCGGCCAGGCCGGCGTGGAAGCGGCCGTCGGCCGGCAGCCGGAGGGAGAAGACCTCGACGTCGACGCCCAGCGCCTGCATCTGCAGCAGCTCGGTGAGCACGAAGGTCTCGGAGAACCGGGGGTACATCTTGGTCACGTAGCCGACCCGGCGGGCGGGTGCGGACGGGGCGTCAGGCAGCACGGGAGGAGGCCTTCCGGGAGGGGGTGAGGAGGTCGGTGACCAGGGCGGGCACCCGCCGCAGCCCGTCCAGGTCGACGGTGGCGGCGGCCCGGGCGGCGGGCTGGCCGCTGGCCCGGACCGTGGTGGCCAGCCAGCGGCCGAGGGCGGTGGGGGAGACGTCGGTCTCGGCCAGCACCTCGGCCAGCCCGAGAGCGCTCAGCCGCTCAGCCCGCAGCCGCTGCTCGGCCCGGGGCCGGCAGCGGGGGACCAGCAGGGCGGGCGCGTCGGTGGCCAGCACCTCGCAGACCGAGTTGTAGCCGGCCATCGAGACGACCGCGGCGGCGCCGGCGACCAGCGCGTCGGCGTGCGGCACGAAGTCGAGCACGGTGACGCCCGCGTCGGCGGCGGCCGCGCGGTGCACCGCCTCCCGGGCGAGCGGGGCCATGAAGGGCCCGCAGACGACCACCCCGGTGTGGCCGGGGGGCATCGGCGCCGCGGCGAAGGCGGCGGCCAGGGCGGCACCGTCCTGCCCGCCGCCCACGGTGCAGAGCACGTACGGTCCCGCCGGGACGGTGGCCGGGTCGCCGCCCGCGGTCGCGGTGCCGTCACCTCTGGTGCTGGTGCCGTCGAAGCGGTCCCGGCCGAGGTAACCGGTGTAGGTGACCTTGGCGGCCACCGACGCGGGCAGCCGGTACTCCACCACCGGGTCGTAGACGGCCCGGTCGCCGTAGACCCAGACGGCGTCGTAGAGCTCGTCGACGGCCTCGGTGGCGCGCGACCGGCGCCACTCGGCGACAGCCGTCGTCGGCTCGTCCAGCACCTCGCGCAGACCGAGCACGGTGCGCGTCCGCCCGGTGGCCCGGAGCCGCCGCAGCGCGGGCACCAGCTCGTCGCGGACTCCGCGCGGCACCTTGTCGACCACCAGCAGGTCGGGGTCGAAGGAGGTGAGGGCTGCCTCCAGCAGGGCCGACCGGACCTCCAGCACCCGCTCGACCGGGCCGGACAGCGTCCGGCTGCGGTACCGGCCGTCGGCTCCCTTGGCCAGGGTGGGCAGCGTCACCACGTCGGTCTGCGGCGGCAGTGGCAGGCTGGTCGCCTCCGGGTTCCCGGTGAGCAGCAGCACGTCGACGTCCCCGAGGGCGGCGACCACAGCGGCGGCCAGCGCGATGTTGCGGCGGATGTGCCCGAGCCCGACGGTGTCGTGGGAGTAGAACGCGATCCGCAGCTTGGCGGGGGTCGTGGGCGGCGGGGGCTCGGGTCGGGGCATCGGGGTCTCCTCGGGCTGGCGGGTGGGGGGTTCTCGGCCTCGACGCCGGGAACCGTTCACGTCCAGGACCCACACTCGTCACCCCCCGTGAGTGGTGGATGAGTCCCGCATGAGGAAGCCCTCATCAACGTTCCGAAGGGCAGCAGGTCAGAGCACCAGCCCGGGCTCCCAGGCCGCGACGTCGAGGGTGGGCAGCGGCGATCGCGTCGACGCGGGACGCCAGGATGGCCACCGGCAGACCAGCCGTGCTGGTGAGCTCCACCGGTCGGCCGGCGCCGCGTCCAGCTCGATCCGGCAGCGGGGGCGGCGCGTCTGCGAACCAGAACTGTCGGTGCTCCCGGGCATGCTGTCGGCACCGGTGAGGACTCCTGCCGTCGACGCGTCCGGGCGCGTGCCGTGGCCGGTGACGGCGGGTCGAGCGACTACTGTGGGCCCTTGCCGGTCGTCCGGCGGACCCTTCGCGGAGGGCCCGTCCGCGAGGTCGGGCAGGCGGGCAGGGCAGCGAGTTGGAGGTCGATCGAGAACATGCCGGACAGCTCCACAGCCGGGACCAGCACGGCGCCCCCGACCCCCACCAGCACCCGCACCGGCACCAGCGGGAGCGACTCGTTCGTCCACCTGCACGTGCACTCGGAGTACTCGATGCTGGACGGCGCGGCCCGGGTCTCCGACCTCTTCGCGGGCGCCGCCGAGATGGGCATGCCGGCGGTCGCGATGACCGACCACGGCAACCTCTTCGGGGCCTACGAGTTCTACAAGGCCTCCAAGAGCTCGGGGGTGAAGCCGATCATCGGCCTCGAGGCCTACGTCACCCCCAAGACCCACCGCAGCGAGCGCAAGCGCGTCCGCTGGGGCGACGGCGGCGGTGACGACGTCTCCGGCGGCGGCGCCTTCACCCATATGACGCTGTGGTCGGAGTCGACCGAGGGCATGCACAACCTGTTCCGGCTGGGCTCGCGCAGCTCGCTGGAGGGCTACTTCTACAAGCCGCGGGCCGACCGGGAGCTCCTGCAGACCTACGCCAAGGGGCTGATCGCCACCACCGGCTGCCCCTCGGGGGAGGTGCAGACCTACCTGCGGCTGGGCCGCTACGACGACGCGCTGGCCAGCGCCGCCGAGTTCAAGGACCTCTTCGGCGCGGAGAACTACTTCGTCGAGCTGATGGACCACGGGCTCAGCATCGAGACCCGGGTGCGGAAGGACCTGCTGCGGATCGCCAAGGACCTCCAGCTGTCGCTGGTGGCCACCAACGACCTGCACTACGCCTCGAAGGCCGACGCCGCCGCGCACGAGGTCCTGCTGTGCGTGCAGACCGGCGCCACCATGGCCGACACCAACCGGTTCAAGTTCGACGGCGACAGCTACTACCTCAAGTCCCCGGCCGAGATGCGCGAGCTCTTCGCCGAGCTGCCGGAGGCCTGCGACAACACCTTGGCGATCGCCGAGCGGTGCGACATCTCCTTCAACGAGCGGGTCGGCGCCTTCATGCCGCGCTACCCCTGCCCGCCGGGGGAGGACGAGTCGTCCTGGTTCGTCAAGGAGGTGGAGACCGGCCTGGCCCGCCGCTACCCGCGCGGCATCCCCGACCACGTCCGCAAGCAGGCGGAGTTCGAGACCGGCGTCATCCTCTCGATGGGCTTCGCGGGGTACTTCCTCGTCGTCGCCGACTTCATCAACTGGGCCAAGGAGAACGGCATCCGGGTCGGCCCGGGCCGCGGGTCGGGTCCGGGCTCGATGGCGGCCTACGCCATGCGGATCACCGACCTCGACCCGCTGCAGCACGGGCTGATCTTCGAGCGGTTCCTCAACCCCGACCGCGTCTCGATGCCCGACTTCGACATCGACTTCGACGAGCGCCGGCGCGGTGAGGTCATCCGCTACGTCACTGAGAAGTACGGCGACGACCGGGTCAGCCAGATCGTCACCTACGGCACCATCAAGGCCAAGCAGGCGGTCAAGGACGCCTCCCGGGTGCTCGGCTACCCGTTCGGGGTGGGGGAGCGGATCACCAAGGCCATGCCCGCCCCCGTGATGGGCAAGGACGTGCCACTGGCCAAGCTGTTCGACCGCGAGCACGCCCGCTACGGCGAAGGTGGGGAGTTCCGGGCCCTCTACGACAACGACCCCGAGGTCGCCAAGGTGGTCGACACCGCCCGCGACCTGGAGGGGCTGAAGCGCCAGTGGGGCGTGCACGCGGCCGGCGTGATCATGTCCAGCGAGCCGCTGATCGACATCATCCCGATCATGCGCCGCGAGCAGGACGGCGCGATCATCACCCAGCTCGACTACCCGACGTGCGAGTCGCTCGGCCTGATCAAGATGGACTTCCTGGGCCTGCGCAACCTCACCGTCCTGGACGACGCCGTGGGCAACATCTTGCTCAACCGCGGGTTCGACCTGGTGCTGGAGGACCTGGAGCTGGACGACGCGCCCAGCTACGCGCTGCTCGGCCGCGGCGACACCCTCGGGGTGTTCCAGCTCGACGGCGGAC
Source organism: Microlunatus lacustris (assembly GCA_039527025.1). GTDB lineage: Bacteria > Actinomycetota > Actinomycetes > Propionibacteriales > Propionibacteriaceae > Microlunatus > Microlunatus lacustris. Next base: position 368,123 of record BAAAJN010000004.1, on the reverse strand, counting down.
CGATGCGCTCGCTGCTGCGGTTGATGCGCCCGGACAACTTCGAGGACATCTCCGCGGTGCTCGCGCTGTACCGGCCGGGCCCGATGGGCGCGGACAGCCACACCAACTACGCGCTGCGCAAGAACCAGCGGCAGGAGATCACGCCGATCCACCCCGAGCTCGAGGAGCCGCTCGCGGAGATCCTGGGCACCACCCACGGGCTGATCGTGTACCAGGAGCAGGTGATGGCGATCGCGCAGAAGGTCGCCGGGTACAGCCTGGGCCAGGCCGACCTGCTGCGGCGCGCGATGGGCAAGAAGAAGAAGGAGGTGCTGGACGCCGAGTTCGTGCCGTTCCGGGACGGGATGCGTGCGAACGGCTACGGCGACCCCGCGATCAAGGCGCTCTGGGACATCCTCGTCCCCTTCTCCGACTACGCGTTCAACAAGGCCCACACCGCCGCCTACGGGCTGGTGTCGTACTGGACGGCCTACCTCAAGGCGAACTACCCGGCCGAGTTCATGGCGGCGCTGCTCACCTCGGTGGCCGACGACAAGGACAAGATGGCCATCTACCTGTCGGAGTGCCGGCGGATGGGCATCCAGGTGCTGCCGCCGGACGTCAACGAGTCCGCGGCCAACTTCACCCCGGTCGGCACCGACATCCGGTTCGGCCTGACCGCCATCCGCAACGTCGGGGCCAACGTCGTCGACGGCATCGTCCGGGCCCGCGAGGAGCACGGCAAGGCCGTCAACTTCCACGGCTTCCTCGACCAGGTCCCGCTGGTGGTCTGCAACAAGCGGGTGATCGAGTCGCTGATCAAGGCCGGCGCCTTCGAGTCGATGGGCCACACCAGGCGGGCCCTGATGAGCGTCTACGAGAGCGCCGTCGACGGCGTCCTCGACCTCAAGCGGAATGAGGCCCACGGGCAGGACGACCTGTTCGGGGACTGGGGCGACGGCGCCGCCGATCCGGTGCTGTCGGGGACGGTGCCCGACCTCGCCGACTGGGACAAGCGGACCAAGCTCGCCTTCGAGCGCGACATGCTGGGCCTCTACGTCAGCGACCACCCGTTGCAGGGCCTGGAGCACATCCTGCTCGCCGAGCGGGACGTCGCCATCGCCGAGCTGCTGGCCGACGACGGCCCCAAGGAGGGCATGGTCACCATCGCCGGGATGATCACCAACGTCACCCGCAAGACCACCAAGCGCGGCGACATCTGGGCGGTGATCACCGTCGAGGACCTCGAGGCCTCGGTGGAGGTTCTGCTCTTCCCCAAGGCCTATGACCTGGTCTCGACGGTGCTGGCCACCGACGTCGTGGTCAAGGTGAAGGGCCGGCTGAAGCGCGACGAGGACTCGGTCTCGGTCAGCGCCCAGGAGCTGACCCTGCCCGACATCACCGACGGCCCGAGCGGTCCGGTGGTCATCTCCCTGCCCGCCGTCCGTTGCACCCGGCCGGTGGTGCACCAGCTGCGCCAGGTGCTGGCCGGTCACCCCGGGATGACCGAGGTGCGGCTGCGGCTGCAGTCCTCGGGCAAGACCACGGTGATGAAGCTGGACGACCAGCTCCGGGTGACGCCGTCCGGCCCCCTGATGGCCGACCTCAAGGCGCTGCTGGGTCCGTCGTGCCTCGCGTCGTGACGTCCCGCCCCGGGCAGCCGTGTCCAGCGTCCTGAACCCGGTCGCCCGGACGCCCCGCCCGGCGCGACCGGCGGCGGTGGCGGCCTTCGTCGCCCTCGGCCTGGGGCTCGGCGCTGCCGCCGGGGTGGTCTGGGAGGCGGTCGTCGAGCTGCCCACGTACACGGTCAACCAGCAGGGCGGGGCCGCCACCAGCGAGCGGGGACTGACCGCGGTGATCGGCTCGGACGCCTGGTTCTGCCTGCTCGGCGCCCTCCTCGGGCTGCTGCTCGGGCTCGTCGGCTGGCGCCGGCTGCGATCGGTCGGGTGGCCGCTGGTGCTGCTCGTCGTCCTGACCGCGACAGCCGCCGGCTTGATGGCCTGGTGGGTGGGGACGGTGCTCGGTCCCGGGCCGTTCAACCCGCGGCTGGCCGCGGCCGGGCCCGGGGACGTCGTCCCGGTCGCGCTGGAGCTCCGCGCGCCGGCGTCGCTGCTGGTCTGGCCGTTCCTGGCCGTGGTCCCGGTGCTGCTCGGCTCGTCCCTGGGCCGCGACGACGAGGAGCTCGTCGAGGCGTCCACGACGGCCGAGGAGCCCCGACCGGTCACCGAGGCCGGCTGATCGCGCCGGTCGGCTCAGTGGCCGATCGCGGCGACGAGCGCGCCGGTGACCCGCACCAGGTCGTCGGGGGCCAGCTCCACCTGCAGGCCCCGGCGGCCGGCGGACACGTGGAGCGTGGCGAAGTCCGTCGCGGACCGGTCGACGACCGTGCGCAGCCGGGTCCGCTGGCCGAGCGGTGAGATCCCGCCCAGCACGTACCCGGTGCTCCGGGTCGCCGCGGCCGGGTCGGCCATCACGGCCTTCTTCGCGCCGAGCGCGGCGGCGAGAGCCTTGAGGTCGAGCTGCCGGGCCACCGGCACGACGGCCACCACCAGTTCCCCGCCCAGGTCGGCCAGCAACGTCTTGAAGATCCGCTCGGGTGCGATCCCCAGGGCGGCGGCCGCCTCGTCGCCGTAGGCGGACGTCCCGTCCGCGTGGGGGTAGGGGTGCAGGGTGTGGGTGACGCCGGCTCTGGCCAGCTCCACGGTGGCCGGGGTGCCGGCGCCCTTCGCCTTCGCCATGGCGACCTCCCTACCAGCGCAGCAGCCGGTGGCGCAGCTCGCCCAGCCGGGCGCGCAGCCGTCCCGCCGGGGTGGCCGGTGCGGCCACCACGGGTGCGGCGGTCAGCTCGTCGACCAGGGCCTCGACCCGGCTCAGCAGGTCCTCGGTCTCCAGGTCCCACTGCTCGTAGCGGGGGCCGGGCAGCCGGGCCACGTCCACGTCGGTGCCCAGCACGACCACCCGGTCCGCCGCGCGCAGCGAGCCCGCGCTGAGCGGTCGCTCGTCGGCCGGGTCGAGCCCCATGGCGACCAGCATCTCGTCCGTCCGGCCCCCCGGGTCGGCGGGCTGGGTGCCGGAGGTGCCGACGACGACGGCGTCGCCGGCCACCTGGCGCAGCACGCTGGCCGCGATCTGGGGCGAGCCGGCGTCGTGGCCGACGAAGAGCACGCGCGGCCGACGGCCGGTCGGGGAAACGGTGAGCAGAGTCATGTCGAGCTCCTGAGCGTGGGCACGATCCAGGCGACGTCGACCGGGGCGCAGCGGGTGCTGCGCGACCCCTCCAGGGTAGGGCGAGCCGGCGGGACCTGGGGCTCCGCGCCGGCAAGGGGCGTAGGGTGAGCACCCTGCGGTCGTCTCCGGACGGCGGGCGGGCGCCACCACCGGGCCGCTCTGGGTCAGACAGCGGCCCACGCAGGGGCCGCGCGAGCGTGGCCGACCCCTCCTCTCGAGGACGCGCTGTGAACAGAACTGACCTCACCTCCGCCCCGGAGCCCGATCTCCGTCTGCTGGCCGACGTGCGCTCGCGGGCGCTCGTCGAGCAGGCGACGGGGGTGCTGATGGAGATCCGCGACTGCCCGGCCGACGAGGCCCTCGCCTTGTTGACGGGGACCGGCCGGGCTCAGCGCCGCGCCCTCGAGGACGTGGCCGCCGAGCTGATCGGCGTCGCGGGGCCCGTCCGCGGCTGACTGCTGCTGCTGCTCGACGCCGGCGCTCGCCGTGGGCGTCCGCCGGAGGGCTCTGCGCTGCACGCACCCCGAACCCCTGTGCGAGACTCCGGGCATGGCGGACCTCGAGCACCAGGGCCGGCGCGACCCCGGATCCACCGCGGACGGTGACCGGGCGTCCGGCAGCGACCTGGCCACCCTGTTGAGCGAGCTGGCCCAGTCCCTGCAGCACGAGCCGGGTCTGGAGGCCACCCTGCAGGGGATCGTCGATGGCGCCGTCGCGCTGGTGCCGGGGGCCGAGCACGCCAGCATGACGGCGTTCACCAAGCGCAAGGAGGCGCACACCCGCGCGGCCACCGGGGAGCTGCCCCGAGACGTGGACCAGGCCCAGGCCGAGACCGGCCAGGGACCCTGCCTCGACACGCTCTACGAGCAGCGGACCGCGCGGATCCCGGTGATGGACGACGAGCAGCGGTGGCCGGACTTCGCCGGCCGGGCCCGCGAGCTCGGGATCGGCAGCATGCTGGCCGTGCAGCTGTTCGTCGAGGGGGACAGCCTCGGCGCGCTCAACCTCTTCAGCAGCCGACCCGACTCCTTCGACGAGGAGTCCGAGCACGTGGCCCTGCTGTTCGCCTCGCACGCCGCCGTCGCGATGTCCGAGGCGCAGGACCAGGAGAACCTGCGGGGCGCCATCGACTTCCGTGACCTCATCGGCCAGGCCAAGGGCATCTTGATGGAGCGGCACCGGATCACCTCCGAGCGGGCGTTCCTGGTGCTCAGCCGCGCGAGCCAGAACAGCAACCGGGCGCTCCGCGACGTGGCCTCGGAGCTGGTCTTCGAGGGCACCATCGACCAGCTCGACCGTGGCCGGACTCCAGCGGGGCGCGGGTAGCCGCCCGCCGGGGCTGATGCGCAGGGTCGCAGTCAGGCGGACTGCTCCAGCGGGGTCAGCAGGTCGTGGTCCCGCACGGCGGCCAGCGCCAGCGTCTTGTAGCCGAGGTCGTCGAACAGCACGGTCAGCCGGTCCTGCTCGACCGACATCACCAGGCCCCGGCCCCACTGGGCGTGCTCGACGGCGTCGTTGCGGCGGTAGGGCCCCTCCGCGCCGGGCTGCTCGTGGGCGGTGCCGGCCGCGCAGCGGTCGCAGTTGCCGCACGGCTCGGGGAGCTCCTCGCCGAAGTAGCCGAGCAGGAACTGCCGGCGGCAGCCCGTCGTCTCGGCGTAGCCGCGCATCATCTCGATCCGGGAACTGGTCAGCTCCTGGTGGGTGTGGGAGACCTCGACGGCCTGCTCGACGGCCGCGGCCGTCCCCAGGTCGGGGTCCAGGTACTCCAGCTGGCCGTCCTCGGTGGTGGTGACGGCGCCGGCCTGCTCGAGCAGGTTCACCGCCCGGGTGCGCTTGGCGGGTGACAGCTCGACCTCGCGGCCCAGGTCGGCCGGTCGCACCGGTTCGGCCCGGTCGTGCAGCGCGTCCGCGACCTTGGCCAGCGCCGCCACTGGCGCCCGGTGGGCGGTCAGGAACCGCTGCAGGTGCAGGTCCTCCGGGCGGTAGAACAGGACGACCTCGGCCGGGTCGCCGTCGCGTCCGGCCCGCCCGATCTGCTGGTAGTAGGAGTCGAGCGACTCCGGTGCCGAGGCGTGCACCACGAATCGGACGTCGGGCTTGTCGATGCCCATGCCGAAGGCCGAGGTCGCGACCACCACCTCGAGCGAGCCGTCGAGGAACTCCTCGTGCACGCGCCGGCGCTCGGCGGCCCGCAAGCCCGCGTGGTAGGCCGCCGCCCGGATCCCGAGCTGCGCGAGCTCCTCGGCGTAGAACTCCGCGTCCTTGCGGCTGGCGGTGTAGACCAGACCGCAGGAGGTGTCCGGCCCGGTCATCAGGTCCCGGACCCGGACCACCACCTGCTCGCGCTTGCGCCGGTCCTCCGACGCGTGCTCGACGGCCAACGTCAGGTTCGGGCGGTCGAAGCCGGCGACCACCTCGCGGTGGTCCCGCAGCCGCAGCCGCTGCACGATGTCGCGGCGGACGGGCAGGGCGGCGGTCGCGGTCAGGGCGACGACGAGCGGGTGCCCCAGCCGGGCGATCGCACCGCCCAGCCGCAGGTACTCCGGCCGGAAGTCGTGGCCCCAGGCCGACACGCAGTGCGCCTCGTCGACGACGAAGAGGCTGATGCCGAGACCGGCCAGCTCCTCGACGACCTCGTCCTTGGCCAGCTGCTCGGGCGACAGGAACAGGTACTCCGCCGCTCCCTCGCCGACGGCCTGCCAGGCGTGCCGCCGCTCCGCAGTCCGCTGGGCCGAGTTCACCGCCACCGCCTCGGGGGCGGCCGAGCCCTCGATGCCCTCCAGCTGGTCCTGCTGCAGAGCCAGCAGGGGGGACACGACCAGCGTCGGGCCGGGCATCAGCAGGGCCGGCACCTGGTAGATCGCCGACTTCCCGGCCCCGGTGGGCAGCACGGCGAGCACGTCGTGGCCCTCCATCATCGACTCCATGGCCGCCAGCTGCTCCGGGTGCAGCTCATCCCAGCCGAAGGTCTCGGCGGCGACCTGCTGGAGGCGTTCTGCGTGTGTGGGCACGCGGTCGCGCTACCCGGCCCGATCTGGCCTGAACCGGCCTCCCGCCACCACCTCGAACGGCTCCGGAACGGATGCACCGGCGCACTGCTCATCTGAGCAAAGGTGTCCACCGATGTTGCTAGCCACTCGGCGGGGGGCTAGCGTCGGGGACCGTTCGTCCTCACCTCCCGAAGGAGCACCTGTGCCCGACCTGCCCAGCACCATGACCGCCGCCGTGATGCACGCCCCCGGCGACATCCGCGTCGAGGAGGTGCCGGTGCCCAGCCCCGGACCCGGCGAGGTCCTGCTCAAGGTGGCGGCCTGCGGGGTCTGCGGCTCCGACATCCCGCGGATGCTGCGCAACGGCGGGTACGTCATGCCGATCATCTGCGGGCACGAGTTCTCGGCCCACGTCGAGACGCTGGGGGAGGGCGTCACCGGCTTCGCGCCCGGCGACCTGGTGTCCGTCCCGCCGCTGATCCCCTGCCGGCACTGCGACTTCTGCGTCCGCGGTGACTTCGGGCTGTGCGAGGACTACGACTACTTCGGCAGCCGCAGCGACGGCGCCTACGCCCAGTACGTCGTCTCCCCGGTCGGCAACCTGCTGGCGATGCCCGAGGGCCTGGACCCGCGCGCGGCCGCCATGCTCGACCCCGCCGCGATCGCGCTGCACGCCCTGTGGAAGACAGGTCTCCGCGCGGGGCACCGGGTGCTCGTCGTCGGCGCCGGGCCGATCGGGCTCTTCGCCGTCCAGTGGGCCCGGCTGCACGGGGCCGGCGAGGTCGTCACCATCGACCTCAGCGAGGAGAAGTCGGCGATGGCCCGCGAGGCCGGGGCCGACCACGCCGTGCAGACCCTGGACGAGGCGAAGGCGCTGGCCGGTCGCGGCTTCGACGTCGTGCTCGAGTCCGCCGGCGTGCCGGTGACCGCGGACATGGCCGCCCGCCTGGTCGGACCGAAGGGGCACGCCGTCTTCGTCGGCATCCCGCACGCCCCGGTCGAGCTGGCCAAGGAGACCTTCAACCAGTTCCTGCGCCTCGAGGTCACCCTGCACGGCTCCTGGAACTCCTTCTCGGCGCCCTTCCCGGGCGACGAGTGGCGGGTCGCGGCCGCGAAGATGGCCAACGGTGAGCTGCGTTGGGAGTTCATGATCACCCACGAGCTGCCGCTGGCCGCCCTGCCCGAGATGATGCAGAAGCTGGGCGCCCGGTCCGAGCACTCCTCCAAGGTGATCTTCGTCCCGAACGCCGGCTGAGCGTGGGCCTGCTGCTGGGCATCGACCTGGGCACCGAGGGTGCCCGGGTCGGCGCCTTCCACGAGGACGGCACCGCCCTCGGCTCGGTGCACCGGCCCTACCCCACCAGCTTCCTCCGGGCCGGCTGGGCTGAGCAGGACCCCGACGCCTGGTGGGCGGCCGTGGTCGACGCGGCCCGCACCCTGCTGGCCACCGACGCGTGCCGCTCGGCCGGGCCGGTCGTCGCCGTGGCCTCGGCCACCACCGCCTCCACGGTCGCCGTGCTGGACGCCGACGGCCGACCGCTGCGGCCGGCGCTGCTGTGGATGGACTCGCGCGCCTCGGCGCAGTCCGCCCGGACGGCGGCGCTGGCCGACCGGCATCCGGTGCTGGCGTGGTCCGGGGGCTCCGACGCCTCGGAGTGGCTGCTGCCCAAGGCCATGTGGCTCAAGGAGCACGAGCCCGCGACCTGGGCCCGGTCCGCGCGCGTGGTCGAGGCGCTGGACTACCTGACGTTCCGGTTGACGGGCCGCTGGGTGGGTTCGCAGATGAACGCCGTCTGCAAGTACAACTACGACGGCCTCCGCGGCGCGTTCCCGGCGGAGCTCTACGCCGACCTCGGCGTCGCCGACCTGGTCGAGCGGCTGCCGGAGGAGATCCTGCCGGTCGGCTCGGTCGCCGGGACCCTGACCCGGGAGGCGGCCGAGGAGTTCGGCGTGGCGGCGGGCGCGCCGGTGGTCGTCGGCGGGATCGACGCGCACGTCTCGCTGCTGTCCTGCGGGGCCTCGGAGGACGTGGTCTCGCTGGTGTCGGGCACGTCGTCGGCGATCATCGCCGAGGTCGACGAGCCGACGCGGACGACCGAGATCTGGGGCCCGTACCCGCACGCCCTGCGGACGACGAGGTGGCTGGTCGAGGGCGGCCAGGTGACCAGCGGCTCCGTGCTGACGTGGGCCGGCGAGGGGATCATGGGCGTTGCCCGCGCCGACCTGCCCGCCCTGGTCGAGGGCGCGTCCCGGGTCGAGGCCGGGGCGCACGGGCTGCTGGCCCTGGACACCTTCATGGGCAACCGGACGCCCTACCGGGACGCCCGGCTGCGCGGCGCCGTCGTCGGGCTCACCCTGGGCACGACCCGCGAGGAGCTCTACCGGGCCGCCGTGGAGGCCGTGGCCTGCGGCACCAAGGGCGTCCTCGACTCCTTCGAGCGGGCGGGCGTGGCCTGCGGCCGGCTGGTGTTCTCCGGCGGGATCGAGAAGAACTCGCTGTGGCAGCAGGTCAGCGTGGACGTGCTGGGCCGGGAGGCCGAGATCGTCGACGGCGACAACCTCACGCTGCGGGCCTGCGCCGTGATCGGCGCCACCGGTGCGGGGCTGGTCGCCAGCCTCGACGAGGGGGCCGCCGCCTACGCGCCGCGCACCCGCACCCTGACCCCGGATCCCGCCCGGCACGAGCTCTACCGGCAGACCTACGCCGACTACGTCGGGCTGATGCGGGCGCTCACCCCGCTGATGCACGCCTCCGTCGACCGGCTGGCCGCGCGATGAGCGCCTCGACGCCGCAGGACCGGACCCAGCTGCTGCTCGAGGTCGCCCAGCGCTACTGGGAGCAGGGCCGCACCCAGGAGGACATCGGGCACGAGCTGCACCTGACCCGCTGGAAGGTCGGCCGGCTGCTGGAGGAGGCCCGCGCCGAGGGGATCGTGCAGATCACCGTGGTGCACCCCCGCGCCCGGCGCCGCGACCTCGAGGCCGAGCTGCGGGCCCGCTTCGGGCTGCAGGACTGCGTCGTCGTACCCGTGCCGGGCGGCGCCGTCACCGGCAGCACCCACGTGGCCCTGGCCGCCGCGGACCTGCTGCGCAGCCGGGGCCGGACACTGCGCACGCTCGGCGTCTCCTGGGGCAACACCCTGCAGGAGGTCGCGGCCGTGCTGCCGGCCGGCTGGACCACCGGCCTCGAGGTGGTCCAGGTCAACGGCAACGTGAGCCGTTCCGTGCGCCCCACCACGGCCGCCGACGTGGCCCTGAGCATCGCCCGCAGCGGCCACGGCCGGGCGACCCTGCTGCCGCTGCCCGCCATCGTCGAGCACGCCAGCACCCGCACCGCGCTCTACGCGGAGTCCTCGGTGCGGGAGACGCTGGCGCGCGCCCGGGCCGCCGACGCCCTCCTGTTCTCCCTCGGCGCGCTCAGCCCCGAGTCGGTCCTGGTGCAGAGCGGGGCGGTCACCCCCGCCGAGCTCGAGCGGCTACGGGCGGCCGGGGCCTGCGGGGACGTGCTCGGCCACTACCTGACCCCCGACGGCCAGATCGCCGACGCCCAGATCGAGTCGCGGACGGTCGGCCTCACCCTCGACGACCTCCGCGGCGCGCGCCAGGCCATCGCCGTCGCCGCCGGCCCGGCCAAGGCCGCCGTCATCGCCGCGGCCCTGGCTGCCGGCCTCTGCTCGGTGCTCGTCACCGACGAGGACGCCGCCCGGCGGGCCCTGGCTGCCGGCTGATCCACGCACCGCGCGACGATGGCTACCGGACTCGCGCCCACCCCCCGACCCCAGCACCGACGGAAGGCACGACCATGACCGACAACCGCATCCCCGAGCTCACCCCGGCCGCCGTGGCACGGCTGATCGACCACACCCTGCTCAAGCCGGAGGCCACGACGGCCGACGTCGAGGCACTGGTCGCCGAGGCCGTCGCGCTCGGCACCTACTCGGTCTGCGTGTCGCCGTCGATGCTGCCGCTGTCGGTGCCCGAGGGCAGCGGGCTCAAGGTCGCGGCCGTCACCGGCTTCCCGAGCGGCAAGCACACCTCAGCCATCAAGGCGGGGGAGGCGGCCCAGGCGGTGTCCGCCGGGGCGGACGAGATCGACATGGTGATCGACGTCGGCGCGGCCAAGGCCCACGACTTCGCCGCCGTCCAGGCCGACATCGCCGCCGTCCGCTCTGCGGTCCCGGCCCCGACCGTGCTCAAGGTGATCATCGAGTCGGCAGCGCTCACCGACGAGGAGGTCGTCGGCGCCTGCCGGGCGGCCGTCGAGGCAGGCGCCGACTTCGTCAAGACCTCGACCGGCTTCCACCCGGCGGGCGGTGCCACCGAGCACGCCGTCCGGCTGATGGCCGAGACGGTCGGCGACCGCGCGCACGTCAAGGCCTCCGGCGGCGTCCGGACCCTCGACGACGCCCGCCGGATGGTGGCCGCCGGGGCCACCCGGCTGGGGGTCTCCGGCTCCCGCGCCCTGCTGGACGAGGTCCCGGCCGCGGGGTCGTCGGCCTACTGACCCGGCGCCCGAGCTGCTCCTCGCGGCCGGAGCTCGGCGAAGGCCCTTCGACGAGCTCAGGCCGCGGTGATCGGGCTCAGCGCGCGGTGATCGGGCTCAGGGTGCGGTGGTCGGGCTCAGCGCGCGGTGATCGGGCTCAGCTGCGCCGCTTCCGGACCGCCCGGAGGGCGACCCAGCCCAGCGCGCCGGCGGCGACCCAGGGGCCGGCCACGACCACCGGGTCGAGCCACTGGTGCTCGACGTCGGCCCGGTGACGTCCCACCCGGGAGCTCAAGCCGTGCCGGCTGGCCTCGCTCAGCACGCCGGTCTCGGTGAGCGGGTTGTCGGGTCGCCGGGTGGCGAAGGAGCGCAGGTGCGCGCCGGTGGCCTCGATCCGGTCGGCGCCGATCAGCAGCAGCCAGTGCGCGGAGCGGCCCTCGCTGAACCGGCGGTAGGCGTAGCGGCGGACCGCGCCCGAGACGCCGTGCAGCGGCTGGGCGGTGCCGAAGACCGGCGGCAGCATGCCGTGCTCGATCGAGCGCTCGCGCGGGACGTGCTCGGGCTGGCGGTCCGGGAAGTCCCAGTGCGCCCCGCTGGCGGCGGGGTCGAAGCGCTCACGCGGGAACGCGGGCCGGTCGGCGTGGTCGAGGTCGGCTCCCCAGCCCGGGATGCGGGCGCGCAGCTGGTCCGGGGTCTCGGGCAGCGGCGGGTGGTCAGCGGTGTAGGTCATGGTGCTCCTTCCTCAGGCGCCGGGCTCGACGAGGGTCTTGATGCAGCCGTCGAGCTTGGCCGAGAACATGTGGTAGCCCTCGGCGATGTGCTCCAGCGGGATGCGGTGGGTGACGATCCCGCTCGGGTCCAGGTAGCCGTTCTGGATGTGGGAGAACAGCCGCGGCCACTGCCGCTTGGTCGGGGTCTGGTTCCCCCGGATCGTCAGACCCTTGTTGAGGGCGTCGCCGAACTTGACCATGTTCGGGACCGGTCCGTAGGCGCCGACGACCGAGACCGTGCCGCCCTTGCGGACGCTGTCGATGGCCCAGTTCAACGCGACGGGGGAGCCGCCCTGCAGCTTCAGCTTGGTGCCGGTGAGCACCTGGCGGAAGTTCCCGTCGGCCTCCGCTCCGGCGGCGTCGATCACCCGGTCGGCGCCGAGCCAGCCGGTCGTCTTCTTCATCTCCACGACGATGTCGTCGAACTCGGCGAAGTTGCGCGTCTCGGCGTGGGCGAAGGTGCGGGCCTTCTCCAGCCGGTAGTCGAGGTGGTCGATGACGATCACCCGACCAGCGCCCATCAGCCAGGCCGACGCCGCCGCGTACAGCCCGACCGGGCCGGCGCCGAACACCGCGACCACGTCACCCTGCTCGATGTCGGCCAGCTGCGCGCCGAAGTAGCCCGTGGCCAGGGCGTCGGTGCAGAGCACGGCGTCCTCGTCGGAGAGCCACTCCGGGATCTTCGCGGGGCCGACGTCGGCGAACGGCACCCGCACGTACTCGGCCTGGCCGCCGTCGTAGCCGCCGGTGGTGTGGGAGTAGCCGTAGATGCCGCCGACCGCGGTGGCGTTCGGGTTGACGTTGTGGCAGTTGGAGTAGAGGCCGCGGGCGCAGTAGAAGCAGGACCCGCAGTAGATGTTGAACGGCACCATCACCCGGTCCCCGACCTGCAGGTTCTGGACCGACGGCCCGACCTCGTGCACGACGCCGATGAACTCGTGACCGAAGGTGTGGCCGACCCGGGTGTCCGGCATCAGCCCGTGGTAGAGGTGCAGGTCGGAGCCGCAGATGGCCGCCAGCGTCACCTTGATGATCGCGTCGTTGGGGTGCTCGATCCGCGGCACGTCCTTCTCCTCGACCCGGATCTTGTAGGGCCCTCGGTAGACCATCGCCTGCATCCGTACCTCCTCAGATCGGTGGTCCCGCACCGCGCGCGGCTCCGGACCTCTGCCTCTCCTGCTACCCGTGGGAGGCGCGTTCACCCAGGCATCTGGTGGGTACCCGACCAGGTCCGCACCCCGCCCCGGAGGACCTCATGGACTGGTACCCGCTCCGTCTCACCGCCCCGGCCCGACCGCTGGTCTTCGGCGGTCGCGCCATCGCCGACGAGCTGGGCAAGGCCGGGCTGCCTGACTGGTCCGTCGCGGAGACCTGGGAGGTGTCCGACGTCGACGGCTCGGTCGCCGAGGTGCTGGACGGGCCGCTCGCGGGGAGGTCGCTGCGCGATCTGAGCCGGCAGCACGGGGCCGAGCTGGTGGGTGCGGGCTGGTCCGGGGAGCGCTTCCCGCTGCTCACCAAGCTGATCGACGCCGCCGGCACCCTGCCGGTGCACCTGCACGGGGACGACGCGGCCGCCCACGCCGAGGGCGAGCCGCACGGCAAGACCGAGGCCTGGCACATCCTCCGCGCCGCCCCGGGGGCGACCGCGCTGTGCGGGCTGAAGGAGGGCGTGGGCGTCGACGAGCTGCGACGGGCGCTGGAGGAGCAGGACTTCGACCGGGTGCTGCGCCGGCTGCCCGTCCGGGCCGGCCAGACGTTCTACGTCCCCGCCGGGACCCTGCACAGCTTCGGCCCCGACACCCTGGTCTACGAGATCGAGCAGACCTCCGACGTGCAGCAGCACGCGATGCGCTGGAACATGGAGGACGGCTCCGAGGTGCCCGAGGAGGAGTGGCGGTCCAACCTCGACGCGCTGGTCGCGGAGGTGAAGCTCGAGCCGCGTCCCGAGCCGACGCCGGGACTGGCCGTCGCGGTGGACGACGGGGTGCAGCAGCTGTTCTGCTGCGCCGGGCCCTACTTCGCGCTGGAGCGGTGGACGGCAGGGTCGGCCGCCCCCGTCCGGCGTTCCTTCCTCACCGCGCAGGTGCTGACCAACGTCGGCCGCCCGGTGCGGGTGCGCAGCGGGGACTGGTCGGGCGAGCTGGATCGGGCGTCCACCCTGCTGCTGCCGGCCGCCCTGGGGTCGGTGGAGCTGGACGGACCGGCCGACGTGCTGTTCGGCTACCTGCCGGACCTGGAGCGCGACGTGCACGGCCCGCTGCGGGCGGCCGGCTACCCGCCGGCGCTGGTCGCCACGCTCGGTGAGGCCGTCGACCCGCTGGCCTGAGCCGGCTGGGCGCTCAGGGGTCGGTGCGGACCGGTCAGCCGTGCCGCCGGAGGGCGTCGACGAGCGCGGGGACGTCGCCGTCCACGCTCTCCCGGGTCAGGTCGACGTCGCGGTCGTCCCGCAGGGAGAGGTGGCCGTGCTCGACCACCGCGGCCCCCACCTGCGCCCGGGCCCACCGGCTCCGCTTCGAGCCCTCGGTCACCACGATCTCCCGGTCGCTCACCGTGATGGTGGTGGTCGTGGCCACCAGCCCCAGCCCGGCCAGCAGGCCCAGCAGCCCGCCGAGCACCGGCAGCAGCCAGCCGGGCACGCCCTCGACCAGCTGGCTGAGCAGGGTCACGGGTCCCTGCATCGGCACCCAGGGCCACGAGGTGAGCCAGCCGAGCAGCGGGGGGAGGAACCAGCCCAGCGCGGCGCCGACGGCCAGCCCGCCGCCGGTCAGGAGCACCGCGTCCGAACGGGACAGCGCGATGCGGGTCGTCGACGAAGCAGTCATGCTCATCCCACTATGGAACAGCAATGTCCCGTTTCGGACAAGGGATGTTCTGATCTAGGCTCCTCGCCATGCCGTCCACCCCTCTCGACCGCACTGCCCGGACCCGCCGGGACGTCCTCGACGCCGCCATCGAGGTCTGGGCGCTGGACAACACCGCGTCACTGGGTGCCGTGGCCGCAGCCGCGGGCGTCGGCCGGACCACGCTCAACCGCCACTTCCCCGACCGGGCGGCCCTGGTCGCCGCGGTCGACGCGGAGTGCCGGGCGCGGTTCGGGCAGGCCGTGGAGCGCGCCGAGCTGAGGTCTGGGACCGGGTGGGAGCGGCTCCGACGGTTCTGCCTCGAGGTGCTGTCCCTCGGTCCGGTGCTCGGCCTGGTCTTCGCCGACAACGCCCTCGTCGACCCGGACAGCTGGGTCGAGGGAGAGGAGGACGACCCCTTCGCGCTGGTCGTGGTGCAGGGCCACCAGGACGGCTCCCTGGCCACGGACCTGCCGCTGGACTGGGTGGTCACCCACGTCTGGACCTCGTTGTTTGGCGCGCACCTGATCAGCCGCTCCGACGGACCCCTGCGGCACGAGGCCGGGCAGCTGCTGGTCCGGACCCTGGACCGCGGCCTGGCCGGCTGAGTCGACGCGCTCCGTCGGCGGTCCAGCGCTGGCAGGCGCGGGAGGGCGCGGGAGGGCTCAGGTCAGCAGGCGCAGCAGCGCGGTGACGGCGATCGCGGTCACGAACACGACGAGGAAGCCACGACGCAGCAGCAGGGCGACGACGGCGGCGGCGACCCCCGCCAGCACGCGCCAGTCGAGGGCGTAGTGCCCACCGCCGTCGGCGAGCTGGACGGCGACGAGCGCGGCCAGCATCGCGACCGGGAGGAACGCAGCCACCCGCTGCACCCGTGGCCGCGCCAGCACCGACTCCGGCAGCGAGAGCCCGGCCAGCTTGGTCAGGTAGCTGCCCACCGCGGCGACGACCAGGGCGACCCAGAGCCCGGTCACGACCGTGCCTCCGTCCGGGGGACCCCGCCGGGACGCAGGCCGGCCAGCAGCGCGACGCCGGCCGCAGCCAGCACCGGCACACCCTGCGGCGCCACCGGGACCAGGGCCAGGGCGACGCCGGCGCCGGCCACCGCCACCCAGCGCGCCTCGGTCCGCTCCAGGGCCGGCCACAGCAGGGCGAGGAAGACGGCGGGTCCGGCCGCGTCCAGCCCGAAGTCCGCCGGGTCGACGACCCCGCCCGCGAGGGCGCCGGCCAGCGTGCCGAGCTGCCACAGCGCGCACAGGATGAGGCCGGTGGACCAGAACGCGTAGCGCTGCAGCCGGACGCCCCGCTGGCTGAGCGCCATCGCCGTGGTCTCGTCGATGACGAAGTGCGCGGTCCACAGCCGGGCGGGTCCACGCGGGGCCAGCACCGAGGTCAGCGACACCCCGTAGAACGCGTTGCGCAGGCCCAGCAGCAGGGCGGCAGCGACGGCGGTGAGGGCCGACCCGCCGGCGGCCGCGACGCCGGTGAAGGCGAACTGGGAGGCGCCGGAGAACATCACCAGGCTCAGCACCATCGCCTGGCCGACGCTGAGCCCTGATCCGGTGGCCACGGCCCCGAACGAGGCCCCGAACGCCCCGGCGTAGAGGCCGATGCCGAGGGCGGCCCGCACCACCGAGCGGCGCGCGTCGCGCTCGGCCGCCGGGTCCGTGCTCACCGGAGGGCCGCCACCAGGGCGACCAGCAGGGGAGCGACGACCAGGGCCGGCAGCAGGTTCCCGACCGGCACCTGGCGGATCCGCAGCAGGCGGAGCCCGACGCCGAGCAGCAGCAGGCCGCCGGTGGCGGTCAGCGCGTCCAGGTGCGCGGCGGGCAGGAAGTCCCCGACCGCCAGTCCCACCACGGTCAGCAGGCCCTGGACGACGGCGACGGTGAGCGCCGAGGCCAGCACGCCGACGCCCAGCGAGGCCGCGAAGGCGATCGAGGCGAAGCCGTCCAGGGTCGCCTTGAGGTAGAGCTGCTCCGCGCCGAGCCCCAGGCCGTCGGACAGTGCACCCAGGATGGTCAGCGGCCCGACGCAGAACACCAGCGACGAGGTGACGAAGGCCTCGATGAAGCGCTCGCGGGTCTGCTCGTGCCCACCCCCCACCTGCCCGGGCCGCCGGCCCAGACGGCTCCGGATCCAGCCGCCGAGGTCCTCCAGCCGGCGCTCGACGTCCACCAGGGAGCCGGCGATGCCGCCCAGCAGCAGCGACCCGAGCACGATCAGCACCGGCGCCGAGCCGCCGACGACGCCCTCGAGCGCCGCCGAGCCCACCGAGGCCGCGGACAGCGCGCCGATCAGCAGGGTGACCAGGCCGAGCCCGTCGGTGACTGTGTCCCGGGTCCGCTCCGGCAACCGGTGGCCCAGCAGCAGGCCGATCCCTGAGCCCAGCAGCACGGTGGCGACGTTGACGAGCGTGCCGACGCCCGGGAAGGTCATGGCAGTCCTGTCGGGAGGGGATGGGGCCGGCTGAGCCTAGCGGGGCCGGCGGACGCCGCCGAGAAGTCGCGGGGGCGGCTGAGAACTCGCGGGGAGTGCCAGGGCGGCTCCGTAGGATGGCGGGCGTGCTGAGGACGATCGACCTGCGGGGCCGTGCGGCGGCCGGCGAATCGCTGGACTACGCCATGGTGGTGCCGCGCGCCGCCTTCGACGTGGCGGCCGCCGTGGAGGTGGTGCGGCCGATCTGCGACGACGTCGCCGCCCGGGGCGCCGAGGCGCTGGCCGAGTACTCCGAGCGCTTCGACCACGTCGTCCCGCCGTCCTTCCGGGTGCCCGCCGAGGCGCTGGCGGCCGCGCTGGAGGGGCTCGACCCGGACGTCCGGGCGGCCTTCGAGGAGTCGACCCGCCGACGCCGGCTGGTCAGCGACGCCGAGCTCGGTGAGCGCGCCGTCGACGTCCAGGTCGCGCCGGGCGCCCAGGTGACCCAGCGGATGGTGCCGGTGCGCCGGGTCGGCCTGTACGTGCCGGGCGGGCTGGCGCCGCTGGCTTCCAGCGTGATCATGAACGTCGTGCCCGCGCAGGTGGCCGGCGTCGCCTCCATCGCCGTCGCCTCGCCCCCGCAGCGCGAGTTCGGCGGCCTGCCGCACCCCAGCATCCTGGCGCTCTGCCACCTGCTCGGCGTCGAGGAGGTCTACGCCGTGGGCGGTGCCCAGGCCGTCGCCATGTTCGGCTACGGGGTCCCGGGGCTCTGCCCGCGCGTGGACCTGGTCACCGGGCCGGGCAACATCTACGTCGTCGCGGCCAAGCGGCTGCTCAAGGGCCGGGTCGGGATCGACTCCGAGGCCGGCACCACCGAGATCGCCGTCCTCGCCGACAGCTCGGCGAACCCGGTGCACGTGGCCGCCGACCTGGTCAGCCAGGCCGAGCACGACCCGGTGGCTGCCGCGGTCCTGGTCACCGACGCCCCGGAGCTCGCAGCCGCGGTCGAGCAGCAGCTGGCGGAGCAGGTCCCCGCCACCAAGCACGCCGAGCGGATCCGCACGGCACTGGGCGGTGAGCAGTCCGCGGTCATCCTGGTGGACGACGTCGAGCAGGGCCTGCAGGTCGTCGACGCCTACGCGGCCGAGCACCTGGAGATCCAGACCCGGGACGCCGTGGCCGTGGCCGCCCGTGTCCGCAACGCCGGCGCGGTCTTCGTCGGGCCGTGGTCCCCGGTCTCGCTCGGGGACTACTCCGCCGGCAGCACGCACGTGCTGCCCACCGCCGGCTGCGCCTGCCACTCCTCGGGCTTGAACGTCAAGAGCTTCCTCAAGGCCGTGCACGTGGTGACCTACTCCGAGACCGCGCTGGCGGAGGTGGCCCGGCACGTCGAGGTGTTCGCCGACGCCGAGGACCTGCCCGCGCACGGCGCGGCGGTCAGCCGCCGGTTCCCCGGGCGGACCCGGTGAGCGCGGCCACCGTCAGCGGGACGGCCACTCCCACGCTCGCCGACCTGCCGCTCCGTCCGGAGCTGGTCGGGGAGGAGCCCTACGGCGCCCCGCAGCTCGACGTCCCCGTCTGCCTCAACGTCAACGAGAACCCCTACCCGCCGAGCCCGGCGGTCGTCGCGGAGATCGCCACCGCGGTCGCGCACGCCGCCGGCTCGATGAACCGCTACCCGGACCGCGACGCGCTCGGTCTGCGCGCCGACCTGGCCAGCTACCTCGGCCACGGACTGGGCGCCGAGCAGATCTGGGCGGCCAACGGCAGCAACGAGGTGATGACCCACGTCCTGCAGGCCTTCGGCGGGCCGGGGCGCACCGTGCTGTCGTTCGCCCCGACGTACTCGATGTACCCGGAGTACGCCCGCAACACCCACACCGCCTGGCTGACGGTCCCGCGGACCGCCGACTTCCGGATCGACGTCGACGCCGCGGTGGCGGCCATCGCCGAGCACGCCCCCGACGTGGTGCTGGTCACCAGCCCCAACAACCCGACCGGCACGGCCGTCGACCTGGCCACGGTCCAGGCGATCTGCGAGGCCGCGCCCGGGGTCGTCGTCGTCGACGAGGCCTACGTGGAGTTCGCGCGCGCCGGCACGCCGAGCGCTCTGGAGCTGCTGCCGCAGCACCCGCGGCTGGCGGTCAGCCGGACGATGTCCAAGGCCTTCGCCTTCGCGGGGGGCCGGCTGGGTTACCTGGCGGCCGCACCCGCCTTCGTGGACGCCCTCCGGGTGGTGCGGCTGCCGTACCACCTGTCCGCCGTCACCCAGGCCGTGGCCCGGGTGGCCCTCGCGCACGCCCCCGAGATGCTCGCCGCGGTCGACCAGCTGCGGTCCGCCCGCGACGACATCGCCCGCTGGCTGGGCGAGCAGGGCCTCGAGGTGGCCGAGTCGGACGCGAACTTCGTCCTGTTCGGACGGTTCGCCGACCGGCACGCCGTCTGGCAGGCGCTGCTGGACCGCGGTGTGCTGATCCGGGAGACGGGCCCGGCCGGCTGGCTGCGGGTCTCCGCCGGCACCCCGGCCGAGATGGCCGCCTTCAGCACCGCCCTGGCCGCGGTGCTGGACACCCCCGTCGCCCACCGCCCAGTCCCCGTCACCACCCAGCCCGGAGCACCCTGATGACCGCTCGTCCTGCCCGCACCGCCACCGTCGAACGGATCACCTCGGAGTCGCTGGTCCGGCTCAGCCTGGACCTGGACGGCACCGGGGAGTCCAAGATCTCCACCGGGGTGGGCTTCTACGACCACATGCTCACCGCCCTGGCCCGGCACTCCCTGGTCGACCTCGAGGTGGAGAGCACCGGGGACCTGCACATCGACGCCCACCACACCGTGGAGGACACCGCCATCGTGCTGGGCCAGGCGCTGCGCGAAGCGCTCGGCGACAAGCGCGGCATCCGCCGGTTCGGCGACGCCAGCGTGCCGCTGGACGAGGCGCTGGCCACCGCCGTCGTCGACGTCTCGGGCCGGCCCTACTGCGTGCACACCGGCGAGCCGGAGGGCCAGGCGTTCGCCCGGATCGGCGGCGGCACCCCGGCCGAGCCCGGCGCCCGCGACAGCGTCCCCTACACCGGCTCGCTGACCCGGCACGTGATGGAGACCCTGGCCTTCCACGCCCACCTCTGCCTGCACCTCACGCTGGTCGCCGGCCGCGACCCGCACCACATCGTCGAGGCCCAGTTCAAGGCCGTGGCCCGCGCCCTGCGGGACGCCATCGCCTACGACCCCCGGGTGACCGGGGTTCCCAGCACGAAGGGATCACTGTGAGCACCGCCCCCGTCGAGGAGTCCGTCGACCTGCGCCCTGAGCCGGTCGGGGGCCGCAAGCGCGTCGTCGTCCTCGACTACGGCTCGGGCAACCTGCGCTCGGCGGAGCGAGCCGTGGAGCACGCCGGGGCCGACGTGGTGGTCACGGCCGACCTGGACGAGGCGCTGGCCGCGGACGGCCTGGTCGTGCCCGGCGTCGGCGCCTTCGCCGCGTGCATGGCCGGCCTCACCGACGTCGGCGGCCCCGGCCTGATCGCCCGCCGGGTGGCCGAGGGCAAGCCGACGCTGGCCATCTGCGTCGGGCACCAGGTGCTGTTCGACGCCGGCATCGAGCACGGTGTCCGGGCGGCGGGCTGCGCGGTGTGGCCGGGCCTGGTGGAGGAGCTGGAGGTGCGCCGGTTGCCGCACATGGGCTGGAACACCGTGGAGGCCTCGAGCGGCAGCGGCCTGTTCGCCGGTATCGAGGACGAGCGCTTCTACTTCGTGCACTCCTACGGCGTGCGCGTGCTGGAGGAGACGGCGGACCGCAAGGTCACCTGGGCCGAGCACGAGGGTGACCGCTTCGTCGCCGCCGTCGAGGAGGGTCCGCTGTGGTCGACCCAGTTCCACCCGGAGAAGTCGGGCGAGGCGGGCACCGCGCTGCTGCGCAACTGGGTCGCCACGCTGTGAGCGCCGCCGGGTGAGCGTCTCTCCCTCGGTGCTGTTCGACCTCGGCGGCGTCGTCGTCGGGTGGGAGCCGGCGGGCGCGTTCGACGGGGTGCTCGCACCGACGGAGGTCGACGACTTCCTGACCAGGACCGACTTCGCGACCTGGAACCGGGCTGCCGACGCCGGTCGGGCGTTCGCCGAGGTCGAGGCCGAGCTGGCGGCCCGGTTCCCCGACGACGTCGCCGCGATCGGCGCCTACCGCCGGAACTTCGGTCGCACCCTCACCGGGCTGGTGCCCGGCACCGGGGCGGTGCTGGCCGAGCTGCAGCAGGCCGGGGTGACGTGCGCGGCGCTGACCAACTGGTCGGCCGAGACGTTCCCCGTCGCCCAGCAGCGTTTCGGCCTGCTGCGCCGGTTCGCCGGGATCCTGGTCTCCGGGGCGGAACAGCTCGCCAAGCCCGACCCGGCGATCTTCCGGCTGGCGCTGGAGCGCTTCGACCTCGACCCCACCGGCTGCGTGTTCGTCGACGACTCCCCGGCCAACGTCGAGGCGGCTGCCGCTCTGGGGCTCACCGGGCTGCACTTCACCGGCGCGGACCGGCTGCGGGCCGAGCTGGAGCAGCTCGGCCTGCTCGGTCCGCACCGCCCGCCGGCGGAGCCGGTGCTGCACCTGACCGAGGACCGGGTGTGGCGCCAGGCGCAGGCCGACGGGGTCTACCCGTGGTCCGGGCGGACCGGGACCTATGAGTCGGAGGGCTTCGTCCACGCCGGCTTCGCCCACCAGGTCGCCGGCACCCGCGAGCGCCGGTACGGCGACCTGCCCGACGAGGCGCTGGTCGTGCTGGAGCTCGACGCGCGGACGCTCTCGGTGCCCGTCGTGGTCGAGGACCTCGGCAGCGGACCCTTCCCGCACCTGTACGGGCCGCTGCCCGTCGGCGAGGTCGTCACCGCACGGCCCTGGACGCGCGGCTGAGAACAGGGGCTGCGGTCAGGGCGCCGGGTCGCCTGGCGTCTCGTGCAACCCGGGCCGCGCGCGCCCCGGGTCAGGGTCGGCCGACCGGTGCAGGGCCGACTCGATCCGGAGCTGGCCCTCCTTGAGGTCGTCGACGGCTCTGCGCAGCTGCCTGATCTCCCGGAGGAGCCGCCGGTGCCGGGTCCGACCCGAGGCCGTGTCGACCACGTGCCGACCCCGGAGCACCCAGCGCTCGGCCACCCTCCGGTGCGCCGGCGGCGCGGGGACGGGTCCGCCGACCAGCTGGGCCAGACCGTGCCAGTCCTCGCGGGCGATGACGGCCAGGTGCTCCGGCGTCACCGCGTGCAGTTCGGCGGGGTCGAGCCCGGCGACCAGCGGGTCGGCGAGCAGCCGTGCGAGCCGGCGCAGGGCCCGGGACCCGGCAGCGGGGCCGGCCCTGACGATGGCCCGCAGGTAGCCCTCGCGCAGGAGCATCCGGGGCAGGCACACCTGACCGAGGATCGAGCGCTGCTCCTGGAGGGGGAGCGGGCTCGCGTGCAGGGACTGCAGCATCGCGCCCAGGATCCGCTCGTTCTTCTGGATGCGCGCCCGGGCCGTCCTGCTGCGCTGGGAGAGGTGCGCCGGCTCCGTGGGGTCGCCCTTGTGGTGCGTCAGGTGGTAGAAGTCGTAGCCGCCGAGCACGAGGAACCGCTCGGCGTTGAGCAGGTAGGAGAAGGCGAAACGCAGGTCCTGGCCCGAGGGCAGGCCCGTGTCGAACCGCAGCCCCTGGCGTTCGATCTCGGCGCGACGGAACACCTTGTGCACGGTCAGCGTGCTCAGCGCGCGGGCGCGGGAGACCTCCGCCCGGGGTCGTGCCGCCGCGAAGTGGCCACCGCGGCCGTTGACCGGGACCTGGTTCAGGGCGACCCAGTCGGCGGGGGTCGCGGCCAGGGCGTCGGCGATGCGCTCCAGGGCCTCGTTCCCGATGGTGTCGTCGGCGTCGACGAAGAAGACGTACTCCCCGCGCGCCTCGTCCAGGATGCGGTTCCGGGGACGGGCGGCGCCCCCGGAGTTGACGCGGGCCCGGAGCACCCGGAAGAACCCCGGCTCCGCGGCGAGGCTCTCCTGGAGCTCCTCGAGGATGGCGCGGGTCTCCGGCTCGGTACTGCCGTCGTCGGCGACCACGATCTCGAAGCGGTCCCGCGGGAGCGTCGAGTCGAGGACCGACTGCAGGCAGAGGCGCAGGAGGGCCTTGCCGTTGAACACCGGGATCGCGACGGTGAGCAACCGGTCCGGCCGGCTGCGGTCCGGCTCTCCGGCGCTCTCCGGCACGGGGGACCTCCGAGGGTGGCTGTGGCGTGGACCGGGTGGGGACGGTGGGCGGGCGTGGCGTCCACCGTGGTCCGCCGGGCGGCCGTCGGCACCCTGGTGGGCGTCGACGAACCGCATGCTAACGCGGCGTGGCCGGCGCACGGTCCCGCCGGGCCGACGTCGGCCCGGGATCACCCTCAGACCACGGGCGGGCGACCGATCGCGGTCATCCGGGCGACGGTGCGCCAGCGCATCGGACGGCGCGGGGGACGGTCGGCCCAGGCCGCCCGGTAGCCCGCGCGCACCTCGGCCAGCGGCGCGCCACGCAGCACGGCGGCGACCGTCCAGATCAGCAGGTAGGCGCACAGGAGGGGGACGGGGAGCGAGCGCCAGGCCATCCACAGCCGGTTCCGTGCGGTCAGCCGGGCGTAGCCCGCGTGCCGGGAGGGAGCGGTCCGGGGGTGGAACGCCGTGAGGTCGGCGGAGTACCAGATGGTCCAGCCGGCGTCGAGCAGCCGCCACGACAGGTCGGACTCCTCCATGGCGTAGAAGAACTTGGGGTCGAAGCCGTCGATGCCGTGGAAGCTCGTCGTGCGCACCACGCAGGCGGCCCCGATGAAGTGGGTCACCGGACCGGAGATCTCGGCCGACCGCATGCCCAGCCGCGGCACGTGGCGCCGCTGGGTGCGGCCGTCCTCGTCGACCAACCGGATCGCCATGGCCCCGAGCTCCGGCTCTGACCGGAAGCGGGCCGCCACCCGTGCCAGCAGGTCGGGGTCGAGCAGCTCGGCGTCGTCGTCGAGGAACATCACGAGCTCGGCGTCCGCGGCGGCGGCGCCGATGTTGCGGCCGGCCGGGATGCCGACGTTGTCCGGCAGCACGACCAGGCGGTCGCCCTGGTCGCCGTCGGGAGGAGTGGCGCCGTTGACCACCAGGACCAGCTGGACGTCGACGCCCCGCTGCGCGCGCACCGAGGCGAGGGCGTCGGCGAGCTCGCGCGGACGGCTGGCCTGGGTGAGCACCACGACGGCGATCGCGTGGCGCGGCTGCTGCGAGCCGACGACCTCGAACCGGGTTGCCGGGGCCGGGACGGAGAGAGTGGCCCCGACGGCGCGAGCCGGCGCGAGCGCATGGCCAGGAGCCGCGCGCTGGACCCGTAGCTGGACTGCGGTCATCTGCTTCAGCCTCCTCGAGCTGTCGAACGGCCTGGTTCCTCCGGAAGTCTCGACCGTGGCGCTGAACGTGAGGTGAACACGGGGTGATCGCGGGATGAGGACCCCGTGCGCCCGGAGCCGGCCCGCCGCCGACCAGCGGCCGCCGACGGGGCGGTGCGCGGTCGGGGCACCTCGACCACCCTCAGGCGTCGACGAACAGCGGGGGCAGCGGGGTGCCGGCCTCGACGGCGGCCAGCAGCCCGTCGGCGGCGGTCAGGGCCTCGGCGATCGTGACGTCCATGTCGAGGTAGCGGTAGGTGCCGAGCCGGCCCACGAAGGTGACCCCCGACTCCGCACGCGCGGCGGCGACGTAGCGCCCCAGCACGCTCTTGTCGTTGGCCAGCCGGATCGGGTAGTAGGGGATGTCACCCTCCTCCGCGAGCCGGCTGGTCTCGCGGAAGCACACGGTGCCCTCGTGCTCCTCCCAGGGGGCGAAGTGCTTGTGCTCGGCGATCCGGGTGTGCGGGACGTGGAGGTCGCCGTAGTTCATCACCGCGCAGCCCAGGTGGTCCCCGGTCGCCCGGATCTCCTCGAAGTCCAGCGTGCGGTAGCCGAGCCGGCCGTGGCGGAAGCCGAACCACGCGTCCAGCGGTCCCGACCAGATCGAGTGGTCGAAGTCGGCGCGGGCGGCCTCGGTGTACTCGGTCGAGAGCCGCACCTCGATCCCGGGGTGGTCGAGGATCGCCTCGACCAGCGCGGTGTAGCCGTCGCGCGGGATGGCCTGGTGGGGGTGGTTGAAGTAGGAGTCCTCGTAGCTGAACCGCAGCGGCAGCCGCTTGAGCACCGACGCCGGGATCTCGGTGGGCTCGAGTCCCCACTGCTTGCGGGTGTAGCCGAGGAAGAACGCCTCGTAGAGCTTGCGGCCCATGAACTTGAGCGCCTGCTCCTCGAAGTTCTGCGGCTCCTCGATGGAGGAGTCGGCCTGCTCGGCGATGAACGCGCGGGCCTCGGCGGGCGACAGAGCCGTCTCGAAGAGCTGGTTGATGGTCAGCAGGTTCACCGGCAGCAGGTAGACGCGGTCGTCCACCGTCGTGCGCACGCGGTGGTTGTAGGGCATCATCGTCGCGAACTGGTTGACGTAGGCCCACACGCGCTCGTCGCCGGTGTGGAAGATGTGCGGCCCGTACCGGTGGATCATCACCTGGGTCTCGGGGTCCCGCTCGGTGTGCGCGTTCCCGGCGACGTGGTCCCGCGTCTCGAAGACCACCGCCTCGTGACCGGCCTCGGCGAGCCGTCGGGCGATGACCGCCCCCGAGAAGCCGGCGCCGGCGATGCCGAACCTCATCGGCCCGTCCCCGCGGGCTGGCCGTCCGGTGGCGGAGGGCACTCCCAGCTCGGCTTCAACAGCGGCACCTTCCTCGCGACCAGGCATTGCACCGCATGAACGCTAGCGGCGGCGGTGGTCGGCGACCACCTCTCCGAGCAGTGTGCCGGGCGCCGGGAGGCGTGCGCGGGCACCGGGCTGGAGCCTTCGGTGAACGTCGGAGGAACGCCGTCTGAACGACGCACGGCGCGGAGCGGGATCCCGGGTGCGAGACCGCGACGGCGGCGGTGCCGGGCCCGGATCGAGGGGGTCCGGTGGGGCTACAGTACGGACGCAGCCAGCGGCTCCCGGGTGTCCAGCCGGCCCGACCACCGCGCGGGGACGCACCCCGGACGGAGGCGTCCAGACCGCAGCCGGCCCCAGCAGCTGACCGACCAGACCAGACCAGACCAGGAGTGCACCACGTGACCCAGCGGCCGGACGTCTCGGTGATCATCCCGATGCACAACGCCCGTTCCTCGATCAGCGGGCTCGTCACCTCGTTCCTGCAGATCGACACCGCCTCGGTGGAGGTGGTGGTGGTGGACGACGCCTCGACCGACGGCTCCGCCGAGCAGGTGCTCGCGCTCGACCGGCCCGAGGTGGTCGTCGAGCGGCTGCCCACCAACCGCGGGGCCGGCATCGCCCGCAACCACGGCTTCGCCCGCGCCACCGGCCGGTACAGCCTCTTCTTCGACGCCGACGACGAGATCAACCCGCTGGCCCTCACCTCGGCCATCGGGGCGCTCGACGACACCGGCTGCGACGTCGCGATGCTGCCCTACCGGTACCGGCGCGGGCACTCGCCCCAGTTCGACGGGATGAACTCCTTCGACGCCCTCGCCTGGGCTCGCTACGCCACCTCGCCCCGGCGGGTGGTCCGGCTGCACGACGTGCCCCGCCTGCTGGGGTTCTCCAACTACCCCTGGAACAAGCTGGTCGCCACCGACCACTACCGGCGCACCGGGTTGCGCTTCGGCTCCACCCCCGTCCACAACGACGTGCTCGGCCACTGGCTGACGCTGCTGGACGCGCAGAACATCCTCCTGATCGACCAGCCGCTGTGCACGCACGTGGTGAACGCCGGCGGCCGCAACCTCACCAACCGCGAGAGCCGGGCCCGGCTGAGCCTGGTGGACGCCCTCGACGAGACCTACACCGAGCTGGAGGCGCGGCCGGAGAAGCGGAACCGGTTCTCCCACCACTACTGGGACTTCGTCCTCCGTGTCGCGGGCTGGGCGACCTCCCGGCTGACGCCCGACGTGGTCGACGAGTTCAACCTCGGCCTCCAGCAGCACCTGCTCAGGATGGACCTGAGCGACTTCACCCGGATCCGTCTGCGACGCGATCCCGTACTGGCCACCCGCATCGTCCGCCGAGCGCTGGCGTGACGGGCCCGAGGGGACGAACCATGCCTGTCGTCAGCATCATCGTGACCACCTACGACGTCGAGGACTACATCGAGGAGTGCCTCGCCAGCGTCGCCGCGCAGACCCTGACCGACATCGAGGTGCTGGTCGTCGACGACGGCTCGAGCGACGCGACCCCGGCGAAGGTGCTCGACTTCTGCGCCTCCGACCCCCGCTTCGTCCCGGTGCTGCTGGCCGAGAACAGCCCCGGGGGGGTCGCCACAGCAGCGAACGCCGGGCTGGACCGGGCCACGGGGGAGTGGATCGGCTTCGTCGACGGTGACGACTACGTCGAGCCGGTGATGTTCGAGCGGCTGGTCGCCGCGGCGAGCGAGCACGACGCCGACCTCGCCATGTGCGACTACCAGGAGGTCGTGGACGGGACGGGCGAGCGCAAGGACCCGGCGGACGCGCACCGCTGGGCCGAGCTGACCAGTCCCAGCTACCAGCTCGACGTGCAGACCCGCAAGCAGGTACTGCGGTTCATCGCCGTGCCGTGGCGCAAGCTCTACCGGCGGACCCTGGTGGAGGACAACGCGCTCCGCTTCCCCGTCAGCGAGGGCTTCTACGAGGACAACCCGTTCCACTGGTTCGCGGTGCTCTCGGCCCGGTCGATCGCCGTCGTCCCGGAGGTGCTCTGCTACCACCGGGTCGGCCGCGCCGGTCAGACGATGGCCACGGCCGACGCCCGGTTGTTCCAGATCTTCCGCCACCACGACACCATCCACAGCTGGCTGGCCGGGCGGCGCCTGCTCGACGTCTACGGGACCAACCTGCTCGGCTGGGTGATCTCCCAGCTCGAGTGGATCTCCCGGCGGACGCCGGCGCCGCTGCACCGTGAGCTGTTCGACACGCTCGTCCCCATCTTCGCGCAGTACTCCCAGACCTCGATCAACGAGGCCCTGCGGGAGGGGAACAAGGGGGTGAGCGCCCAGCGGCTGTCCGCGGCCCTGGCCGGCCAGGAGTTCGGGAGCTTCGTGCGCTGCCTCACGACCACCCGGCCCGGCTCGAGCAACCCCGTCGCCGCGGCCGTCTTCCACCTGCGCCACTCCGGGGTGCGGCACACCGCCACCGTCACCGCGCGCTACCTCCGGCGAGCGGTGGGCAGCAACGGGCTGGCCCGGACGGTCAGCCAGGTCTCCCGGGTCGGCCGCGAGTCGCCACGCCAGGACGTCATGTTCGGCCTGATGGTCGTCGAGCACCGGCTCCGCGGGCTCGAGGTCCACCTCCGGTCGATCGACGGCCGGCTCGCCGAGCTCGAGAGCGCGGTGGCCGGCTCCGCCGCGTCGTCGCCCTCCTCCCTCGACGCGGAGCAGCGGCCGGGTCCGGGCGCAGAGCGCCTCGAGGACGCCGTCGGTCGGGGCTGACGACATGGCTCCTCCCGGGCCGGCGACGCGGTCGCCGGTGCCCCAGATCGCTCCGGTCGCGGCCGGTGACCCCAGGCCCACCTGGACGGTCGTGGTCCCGGTGCACAACTGCGCCGGGTACCTCGCGCAGCTGCTGCCCGAGGTGGTGGCCCAGCTGGCGGACCGGGCCGACGCCGAGATCATCGTGGTGGACGACATGTCGGCCGACGACCCCCGCGCCGTGGTCGAGGAGCTGGGCCGGGGCCGGGTCAGCTACCGCCCGAACCCGCAGCACCTCGGCGCCATCGGCACCTTCAACCGCTGCCTGGAGCTGGCTCGCGGGGAGCTGGTGCACCTGCTGCACGGGGACGACGCCGTGCTGCCCGGGTTCTACCCCGCCATGGAGCAGGCCCTGACCAGCTCCCCGGCCGTGGCCGCCGTGTGCCGGGTCGAGGACGTGGACGGCGAGGGCCGGCCGACGTACACGACGCGGTCGTACCGGCGGGGGACCGGCGTCTGGGACGACGCGCTCGAGGCGTTCGCGGTGTCCAACCGGGTGCGTGCGCCGGGCATCGTGGTCCGCCGGACGGCGTACGAGGCCGTCGGCGGTTACCGGACGGACCTGCCCCACGCCGCCGACTGGGAGATGTGGACACGGCTCGCCGGCCACGGTCCCGTCGTCTTCGTCGACGAGGTCCTCGCCTGCTACCGCCGCCACGGCACCTCCGACACCTCCGGCCGGGTGCGCACCGGCGCCAACGTGCGCGAACGGGTGACGGCGATCGGGGTGGTCAGCGGCTACGTGTCCCCGAGCCGCCGGCTGCGCACGGAGCGGTGGGCGCTCGTCTACTCCGTGGTCTTCGCCGGCCGGACCGCCCTGCACCTCGCTCGCGCCCGCGAGTGGTCGGCCGCCGTCCGGCAGGCCCGCGAAGCCCTCCGCTGCGCACGCCTCGTGCCGCTCGGGGTGCCGGAGCGCGACCGGCTCTGACCTGCGCGGCGGCTCGGTGGGGGCCGGTCGCCGTCCGGGCGGCTCGGAGGGGCGGGGGCGCCGCTGCGGCTCCGGTAGGGTCGTCGGGTGAAATCGCAGCCGTTGGTCCTGCTGCCCGCCGTCGACGTCTCCGGCGGCCAGGCGGTGCAGCTGGTGCAGGGCCGGTCGGGCTCGGAGAAGGTGTTCGGCGACCCGCGGGCCGCTGCCCAGCGCTGGCAGGACGCCGGTGCCGAGTGGATCCACCTCGTCGACCTCGACGCCGCCTTCGGCCGGGGGAGCAACGCCGAGATCATCGCCGAGATCGTGTCCCACCTGCACCTGCAGGTCGAGCTGTCCGGCGGCATCCGCGACGACGAGACCCTCGAGCGCGCGCTGGCCACCGGCTGCCGCCGGGTCAACATCGGCACCGCCGCCCTCGAGAGCCCGGAGTGGTGCGAGGAGGTCATCGCGGCCCACGGCGACCGGATCGCCATCGGCCTGGACGTCCGCGGTACCCGGCTGGCTGCCCGCGGCTGGACGTCGGAGGGCGGTGAGCTGGACGAGACGCTGGACCGCCTCGACCGCGCCGGCTGCGCCCGCTTCGTGGTCACCGACGTGGCCTCCGACGGCATGCTGAGCGGACCGAACCTGGACGTGCTGCGACACGTCTGCTCCCGCACCGACGCGCCGGTGGTGGCCAGCGGCGGCATCTCGAGCCTGACCGATCTCGTCGCGCTGCGCGACCTCGTCCCCGTCGGCGTCGAGGGTGCGATCATCGGCACCGCCCTGTACGTGGGCAACTTCACCATCGAGGAGGCCCTGCGGGCTGCCTCCCTGCCGCTCGCCACCTCTGAGGAACCCACTCCATGACGGCTGCTGCCGACACCTTCCGCTCCGCCACCGCCACCGCCGCCGTGGAGGGGCACGCCCCCCGGCTGGACGGCCGGCTGCGCGACCTGCTGGCCGGCCAGAAGATCGTGATGACCGGGGTCACGGGGTTCATCGGCGAGCAGCTGCTGTGGAAGATCCTCACCGAGCTGCCCGGCACCCGGCCGTCGGTGATCGTGCGGCGCAAGGGCTCCGCCACCGCGCGGGACCGGGTCGTGTCGCTGGTCAAGAAGGCCATCTTCTCCGACGTGCGGGACGCCGCCGGCGGGGCCGAGGCGCTGGTCGACGCCCGCATCGAGGTGATCGAGGGCGACCTGCCGAACGTCCCCGCGCTGCCGCGCGACCTCGACGTGCTCGTGCACTGCGCCGGCGACGTGTCCTTCGACCCACCGATCGACCAGGCCTTCACCACCAACGTCGTGGGCACCAAGGCGTTGATGGAGCGGATGCTGGAGGCCTGCCGGGGCGAGGACGGCACGCCCGACCGGGTCCCGCACTACGTGCACATCTCCACGGCCTACACCGCCGGCCGCCGCCGGGGCGCCATCCCCGAGGGGCCGCAGGAGCACACCGTCGACTACGAGACCGAGACCGCCGCCGGGCTGGCGATGCGGGAGCGGGTCGAGGCCGAGTCGCGGCTGCCCGAGCGGCTGGCGAGGCTGCGCAAGGAGGCCGAGCGGCAGCACCGCCGGGCCGGCTACCTGACCACCGCGGCCGACACCGAGCGCCGCCGCACCGCGTGGGTGCAGGCCGAGCTGGTGCGGGCCGGCACCGAGCGCGCCCGGTCGCTGGGCTGGACCGACGTCTACACCTTCACCAAGGCCCTCGGCGAGCGGGTCGTCGCCGACCTCGGCGCCGAGATCCGGGTCTCCATCGTGCGCCCGGCCATCGTCGAGTCCTCCTGGGCGCACCCCTACCCGGGCTGGATCGAGGGCTTCAAGATGGCCGAGCCGCTGATCCTGGCCTACGGCCGCGGCGAGCTGCCCGAGTTCCCGGGCTCACCGGACTCCGTCCTCGACATCGTGCCCTGCGACCTCGTGGTCAACGCCATCGTCGCCGTCTGCGCCAGCAGCCCGGAGGTGGGCCGCCCGGAGTACTACCACGTCAGCTCCGGCGCCCGGAACCCGCTGACCATCGCCGACATGTACAGCCTCATCCGGCACTACTTCACCGAGCACCCGCTGGAGCGGACGGCCAAGCCGGGGGAGCCGCTGCCGGAGTGGGACTTCCCGGGCTCCTCCTCCGTCGGCCGGCTGCTGACCACCTCCGAGCTCGCGCACTCCCTCGCCGAGCGGCTGCTGGCCCGCGCGCCGCGCTCGGACCGCACCCGGCAGGCCGCCCGCAGCCTGGACAAGTTCCGCCGCCGGCTGGACTTCCTGAAGCGCTACCACGGGCTGTACAACGAGTACGCGCAGTCCGAGCTGCACTTCGTCGACGACGGCACCCTCGCGCTGACCCGCTCGCTGCACCCCGACGACGTCGAGGCGTTCGCCTTCGACACCGCGGTCTACGACTGGCGGACCTACATCGAGGACGTGCACTGCCCTTCGGTCACCTCCTCGGTGCGCCGGATGGACGCGCTGCGCAACAAGCGCGGCTCCCGGCCGACCACCATGAAGGACCTCAGCAAGGACACCGCCGGCGCCTCGGCCGTCGCCATCTTCGACCTCGACGGCACGATCATGTCCACCAACGTGATCGAGCAGTACCTGTGGTCGCGGCTGCCCGAGCTGTCCACCGCGGGTCAGGTGGCCGAGGTCGGACAGGTCGCGCGCCGGCTGCCCGGGTACCTGCTGGCCGAGCAGCGCGACCGCGGTGACTTCCTGCGGGCGGTCTACCGCCGCTACCGCGGCCTCGACCTGACCGAGCTGGAGCAGCGGGTCGACACCACCATGGCGCCGGCGATCCTCAGCCGGATCTCACCCGAGGCGCTGGAGCGGATCGAGCAGCACCGGGCGGCGGGCCACACCACGATCCTCATCACCGGGGCCGTGGAGACGCTGACCCGGCCGCTGCGGGAGTACTTCGACGTCATCGTCGCCGCCGAGCTGGCCACCGACACCGAGGGCCGCTGCACCGGGTTCCTGGCCCGGCCGCCGCTGGTCGGGGAGTCCCGCGCCGCCTGGCTCAAGCACTACGCCTCGCTGCACGGCGTCGACCTGTCCCGCAGCTTCGCCTACGCCGACTCCCACTCCGACCTGCCCATGCTGCAGACCGTCGGGCACCCGGTGGCCGTCAGCCCCGACATCCCGCTGATGCGCGCCGCCGGGAAGAACCAGTGGTCCTCGGTGGAGTGGAAGACCAAGCCCACCACCCCCCGCTGGCGGATCCCGAGCTGACGGTTCCTCCTCGCCGAGTTGTCAGAACTGAGGTGACCCCTGGGTCAACCCGGTTCTGACAACTCAGCTGGGCCGGGGTCCGCGGGCGTGCTGCTGCTCGCGCCACCCCTTAGAATTCCTCCCATGTCGGGACACTCCAAGTGGGCAACCACCAAGCACCAGAAGGCCGTCGTCGACGCGCGTCGGGCCAAGTCGTTCGCCAAGCTGATCAAGAACATCGAGGTGGCCGCCCGCCTCGGCGGTGGTGACGTCGACGGCAATCCGACGCTGTACGACGCCATCCAGAAGGCCCGCAAGACCTCGGTCCCCAAGGACAACATCGACCGGGCGGTCAAGCGCGGGTCGGGCGCGGAGTCCGGGGGCGCGGACTACGAGACGCTGATGTACGAGGCCTACGGCCCCGCCGGGATCGCCCTGCTCATCGAGTGCCTGACCGACAACCGCAACCGCTCCGCCTCCGAGGTCCGCGTGGCGGTCACCCGCAACGGCGGCACGATGGCCGACGCCGGCTCCACCGCCCGGGTGTTCAGCCGCAAGGGCGTCGTCGTGGTGCCCAAGCAGCAGGGCGGCCGGACGCTGGCCGAGGACGACGTGCTCGAGGCGACGCTGGACGCCGACCCCGAGGAGGTCAACGACCTGGGCGAGAGCTTCGAGGTCATCTCCGACCCGAGTGACACCGTCCGGGTCCGCACCGCGGTGCAGGAGGCCGGCCTGGACTACGACTCCGCCGAGGTCTCCTTCGTGCCGGAGTTCACCCAGGAGGTCGACGCCGCGACGGTGGAGAAGGTCATGAAGATCATCGACGCCCTCGAGGACTCCGACGACGTGCAGAACGTCTACGCCAACTTCGACGCCTCCGACGAGGTGTTCGCGGCCATCGGGTGACCCGAGCGGCCGCCGGCCCCCCTAGCCTGTCGAAGGGCCTCGGCGCGCCGTCCCGATGTCGGAGCCCCGGGACCCTAGGGTGAAGCGAACACCTGTTCGACCGTGAGGGACGGGGCGCCGCCCCGGACGAGGAGCTGACGCCGTGCGCGTGCTGGGCATCGACCCCGGGCTGACCCGGTGCGGCCTCGGCGTCGTCGACGGCACCCCTGGGCGACCACCCACCCTGGTCGGCGTCGGCGTCACCCGGACCCCGGCGACGCTGGAGACGGCCCGCCGGCTGGTGCAGATCGAGGAGGCCGTCGAGGCCTGGGTGCGCGAGCACCGGCCGGACGCCGTCGCCGTCGAGCGGGTCTTCGCCCAGCACAACGTGGCCACGGTGATGGGTACCGCGCAGGCCGCCGGGGTGGCCATGCTCGTCGCCGCGCGGCACGGGCTGCCCGTCGCGCTGCACACCCCGAGCGAGGTCAAGGCCTCGATCACCGGGTCCGGTCGAGCCGGCAAGGACCAGGTCGGTGCCATGGTCACCCGGATCCTCCGGCTCACCGCCGCACCGAAGCCCGCCGACGCTGCCGACGCGCTGGCGCTGGCCATCTGTCACGTCTGGCGCGGCGGCGCCACCGCCCGGGTCGACGCCGCCGTCGAAGCCGCCGCACGTCACTCAGCCCGTCAGCGCGAAGCCTTCGCCCACGCCCGCCAGTCCCGAGGAGCCCTGTGATCGCCTCCGTCAGCGGCACCGTCCTGCAGGTCGGGCCCACGTCCGCCGTCGTCGAGGTCGGCGGCCTCGGTGTCCTCGCGCTCTGCAGCCCGGGCACGGTAGCCGGGCTCCGGGTGGGTCACCACGCCACCCTCGCCACCTCCCTGGTGGTCCGCGAGGACTCGCTGACCCTCTACGGCTTCGCCTCGGCCGACGAGCGCGAGTTCTTCGAGCTGCTGCTGACCGCGACGGGCGTCGGTCCCAAGCTGGCCCAGGCCGCGCTCGCGGTGCTGCCACCGGACCAGCTGCGGGCCGCCATCGCCAGCGAGAACCTCGTGCAGCTGTGCAAGGTGCCCGGCGTCGGCCGGAAGGGCGCGCAGCGCATGGTGATCGAGCTCAAGGACAAGATCAACGCCGTCGGCCTGTCGACCGAGCCGCACACCAGCACGGTCGCGCAGCCGGCTTGGCGCGACCAGGTCTCCCGCGGGCTGGTGGGGCTCGGCTGGTCGGAGAAGGACGCCGACGCCGCCTGCGCCGAGGTGGAGCCGATCGTCGCCGAGGACCCGGACGTCACCGTCGCCGTGCTGATGCGGGCCGCCCTGCAGTCCCTGGCCCGGAAGTGACCGGGTGAGCACCGGCGACGAGGCCGAGGACCTGGGCACCCTGGTCCGACCGGACGCCGACCCTGACGAGCGGGCCGCCGAGTCCGCGCTGCGGCCGACCTCGCTGGCGGAGTTCGAGGGCCAGCCCCGGGTCAGCGACCAGCTCGGACTGGTGCTGGAGGCGGCCCGCTACCGCGGCACCGTGGCCGACCACGTGCTGCTGTCCGGGCCCCCGGGGCTGGGCAAGACGACGCTCGCCATGATCATCGCCGCCGAGATGGGCGCGCCGCTGCGGATCTCCAGCGGGCCGGCGATCACCCACGCCGGTGACCTCGCCGCCATCTTGTCCGGGCTCGGCGAGGGCGAGGTGTTCTTCCTCGACGAGATCCACCGGATGTCGCGGCCCGCTGAGGAGATGCTCTACCTGGCCATGGAGGACTTCCGGGTCGACGTCGTGGTGGGCAAGGGCCCGGGCGCCACCGCCATCCCGCTGGAGATCCCGCGCTTCACCCTGGTCGGGGCCACCACCCGGGCCGGCCTGCTGCCCGGGCCGCTGCGCGACCGGTTCGGCTTCACCGCCCAGCTCGACTTCTACGACACCCCGGCCCTGGAGCACATCGTGCACCGGTCGGCCGAGCTGATCGAGGCCCGGCTGGACGCGGCCGGCGCGGCCGAGATCGCCCGCCGCTCCCGTGGCACCCCGCGGATCGCCAACCGCCTGCTGCGCCGGGTCCGCGACTACGCCCAGGTGCGCGCCGACGGGCGGATCACCCCGGCACTGGCCCGGGCCGCGCTGGAGCTGTACGAGGTCGACGAGCTGGGGCTCGACCGGCTGGACCGCGCCGTGCTCCGGGCCATGTGCACCCGCTTCGGCGGCGGCCCGGTCGGGCTGTCGACGCTGGCCATCTCCGTGGGGGAGGAGCGCGAGACGGTGGAGGAGGTCGCCGAACCGTTCCTGGTGCGCCAGGGGTTCTTGATGCGGACCCCCCGCGGGCGGGTGGCCACCCCGGCGGCCTGGCAGCACCTCGGACTGGCCGTCCCGGGTGGCGTGACGGGGCCCGACACCGCACCCGACCTCTTCGGCTAGGGCGCTCGAGGGGCCCGAGTGGGTAGAGTACGTCGGTCGGCCCGTGCGCCGTGCCGCTCGACCCGACCTCGGTCGGCCCGCACGACCCGACGACCCCGACCGGTGCGCAGCCCGTGCGCCGGGTGCCCTGACGGATGCTGGAGCCATGCAGAACTACTCGACCTTGATCATGATCGCGCTGATGATCTTCGCGTTCTACTTCTTGATCCTGCGGCCCCAGAAGAAGCGGCAGCAGGCCATCCAGAGCACGCTCAACAGCCTGCAGCCGGGCAGCCGGGTGCTGCTGGGCAGCGGCTTGTTCGGCACCATCGTCTCCCTCGGCGACCGGCAGGCGGTCCTGGAGATCTCGCCCGGCGTCGAGCTGACCGTCCTCAAGCAGGCCATCGTCCGCACCGTGACCGAGGCCGACGAGGACACCGAGACCGACGACGACGAGTTGCTCGCCGACGACGAGGCGCTGGCCGAGCCGGACAGCCTCGCCCCGCGCGACACCACCCGTCGCGACGTCGACGTCGAGTGGCAGAACCCGTCGGCGGGGGCCGACCCCCAGCGCCCCAGCTGATCTGCCGGCGCTCCCCGCTCGGTCTCGCACAGCAAGGAACACCTTCCCCGTGGCAGCACACAGTGGCCGACCCGGCCGCACCCTCATCGTCTTCGCGGCCCTCGTGGCTGCGCTCCTGGGCCTGCTGGCCCTGAGCCAGACCTGGACGCCGAAGCTCGGCCTCGACCTCCAGGGCGGGACCACCATCACGCTGACCGCGCAGAACACGTCGGGCACCGGGTCCATCCCGCAGACCAGCCTCGACGAGGCGCGGACGATCATCCAGAACCGCGTCGACAGCCTCGGCGTCGGCGAGTCCGAGGTGACCACGGCCGGCGACCGGCAGATCATCGTCAGCGTCCCGAACGTGCAGGAGGACCGGCTGGTCGAGCAGGTCGGCCAGACCGCGGTGCTGCGGTTCCGCGCCGTGTACTCGGCCGAGCAGATCACCCCACCGGTCGCGCCCAGCGAGGAGCCGAGCACGGCGCCCAGCGGCGAGCCGGGCACGGAGGAGTCTGCGGAAGCCCCGTCGTCGGCCCCGAGCGAGCCGGCGCCGGGGGCCAGCCCCAGTGGGGACAACCGACCGCTGCCGGGTCTGCCCACCGCGCCGCCCGCGCCCTCCACTCCGCGGCCCACCGCCGAGGGCCAGGGCACCCCGCCCGACCAGGCGATCAACTACCAGCCGAGCGAGGCCGACACCGCCGACTTCGCCGCCTTCAGCTGCGACCAGGCCGGCAACCAGGTCGATGTCTCCGACCAGCCCCTGTTCTCCTGCAACCGGGAGGGCACCGAGAAGTACCTGCTCGGCCCGACGCTGATCCAGGGCGACACGCTGACCGGCGCCACCGCCGGCATCCCGCAGAACGGCATCCAGTGGGTCGTCAACCTGACCTTCAACTCCGAGGGCGGCACCGCCTTCGAGAACATCACCGGCCAGCTCGCCCAGCGCACCGAGCCCCAGAACCGCTTCGCCATCGTGCTGGACGGCGAGACGATCTCCGCCCCGTCGGTCAGCACCGCCATCCCGGGCGGACAGGCGGAGATCTCCGGCAACTTCACCCAGTCCAGCGCCACGGACCTGGCCAACGTGCTCAAGTACGGCGCCCTGCCGCTGGCGTTCGAGGTGTCAGAGGTCTCCAACGTCTCGGCCACCCTCGGCGGTGAGCAGCTCGAGGCGGGCATCATCGCGGGCATCATCGGCCTGGCGCTGGTCGTCGGGTTCTGCTTCCTCTACTACCGCGGGCTCGGGATCGTCGTCGTCGCCTCCTTGGTGGTCGCCGCCGTCATCACCTACGCGTGCATGGTCCTGCTCGGTTCGTCGGTGGGCTTCGCGCTCAACCTGCCCGGCATCGCCGGCGCCATCGTCGCGATCGGGGTGACCGCGGACAGCTTCGTCATCTACTTCGAACGGATCCGGGACGAGGTCCGGGACGGCCGCAGCCTGCGGAC
The DNA here is from genome assembly GCA_039527025.1 of Microlunatus lacustris. GTDB lineage: Bacteria > Actinomycetota > Actinomycetes > Propionibacteriales > Propionibacteriaceae > Microlunatus > Microlunatus lacustris. The sequence continues at coordinate 330,508 of BAAAJN010000004.1, read as the reverse complement.
CGCCGTGGAGAGCGGCTGGCGCCGGGCCCGGTCGACCGTGCTCATCGCGGACGCGGTGTCCATGCTGTCAGCCATCATCTTGTTCATCCTCGCCATCGGCTCGGTCAAGGGCTTCGCCTTCACCCTCGGCCTGACCACCCTGATCGACGTGCTGGTGGTGTTCATGTTCACCAAGCCGCTGATGTCGCTGCTCGCCCGGACGAAGTTCTTCGGCGGCGGCCACAAGCTGTCCGGGCTCGACCCCAACCACCTGGGCGTGAAGGCGCTGCCCGGTGTCCGGACCCGGCGTGCCGGGCCGGCCGCGGCTGCGGCCCGCACCGCTGGAGCGCACGCCGTCGGCACCCCGGCCCCGGCCGTGACCACTGGAAAGCAGGCTTGATGTCGAAGTTCAGCGATATCGGGCACCGGCTCTACACCGGCGAGGTCTCCTACGACTTCATCGCCCGCCGCCGCCGCTGGTACGCCTTCTCGGCCATCCTGCTGCTGATCTCCCTCGGCGCCCTGGCGATCCGCGGCCTGGACTTCGGCATCGAGTTCGAGGGTGGTGCCGACTTCCGGGCCACCACCACCGTCACCAGCCAGACCGTCGACGACATGCGGGGGGCGCTGCAGCGCACGGGGATCCCCGACCTGGACGGCTCCACCGTCAACACCATCGGCGACGACCAGGTGCGCGTGCAGACCCGCACCCTCGACGCGACGACCGAGGTGCCGCAGGTGCGCGCGGCGATCGGCGAGCAGGTGGGCGTCCCGACCGACGAGGTCGCCTACAACCTGATCGGTGCGTCCTGGGGCCAGCAGATCACCGAGCGCGGACTCATCGCCCTGGTGGTGTTCCTCGTGCTGGTCGGGCTGATGATCTGGGCCTACTTCCGCGAGGGGACGATGTCCGCGACCGCGCTGGTGGCCCTGGGGCACGACCTGGTGCTGACCGTGGGGATCTACGCCCTGGTCGGCTTCACCGTCACCCCGGCGACGTTGATCGGCGTGCTGACCATCCTCGGCTACTCGCTCTACGACACCGTGGTGGTGTTCGACAAGGTGCGGGAGAACGTCCGCGACCTGCCCAGCAGCAGCACCCGGACCTACTCCGAGGCGGCCAACCTCGCGGTCAACCAGGTGCTGGTGCGCTCGATCAACACCACGATCATCGGGGTCCTGCCGGTTGCCGCGCTGCTGTTCGCCGGAGCCTTCATCCTCGGCGAGGGGCCGCTCAAGGACCTCTCGCTGGCCCTGTTCGTCGGGATGATCTCCGGCGCCTACTCCTCGCTGTTCATCGCCACCCCGCTGCTCGCCCAGATCAAGGAGCGGAGCCCGGAGATGCAGAAGCTGGCGGCCCGGGTCAAGGCCCGTCGGGCCAAGGACAGCGCCCGTGCACAGGGGTCCGGTGACGAGCCCGTCGCCGCGGGTGCCACCGCCGGGACGAGCGGCGCGCACGCCCTGACCGTGACGCGGGGTCCCGCCGGCACCGTCCCCGTCCGGCCGATCGGCGAGGGCGCGGCCAAGCGGCCGCAGCCGCAGCACAAGCCGCGCAGCCAGCGTCGGGGCTGACGGCCTCCCCATGGTGGACCTGGCTTCGCTGGTCGTCGACGTCCCGGACTTCCCCCGGCCAGGAGTGGTGTTCAAGGACGTGACCCCGCTGCTGGCCTCCGCCGCCGGCCTGGCCGCTGCCGTCGACGGGCTGGTGGCCTCCGCGCCGACCGGCGTCGACGTGGTCGTCGGGATGGAGGCCCGTGGCTTCCTCTTCGGCCCGCCGGTCGCGCTGGCGCTGGGAGTGGGGTTCGTCCCCGTCCGCAAGCCCGGGAAGCTGCCGCGGGAGCGGATCGAGGTCTCCTACGCCCTGGAGTACGGGGAGGAGACGCTGGCCCTGCACGCCGACGCGGTGCGACCCGGCGACCGGGTGCTCGTCGTCGACGACGTGCTGGCCACCGGGGGCACCGCCGTGGCCGCGGCCGGACTGGTGCGCCGGCTCGGCGCCGAGGTGGTCGGGGTCTCGGTGCTGCTGGAGCTCACCGCCCTGCCCGGCCGTGCGCTGCTGGCCGAGCACGGCCTGTACCAGGTGTCCGCCGTGCTGACCAGCGGAGCGCCGTGAGCTCCTCCCGGATCCTCGGCGACCGCCCGTCGGTGGTGTTCCGGCGCCAGCGCGGGCAGCGGCCGTGGACCCACGACTCCCTCGTCAGCCTGCCGGCCCGGACGGCGTCACCGCTGGTCGAGCTGGCCCGCCGCGGCCTGCTGGCCCTGCTGCTCGTCGCCTTCATCGTGCTGCTCGTCTGGCTGGACCGGAACTCCTACACCGACAACCACGACGGCGACGTGTCCCTGGTCGACGCCATCTACTACGCCACCGTCACCATCACCACCACCGGGTACGGCGACATCACCCCGATCACCCCGCACGCCCGGATCCTGAACGCGGTCCTGGTGACGCCGCTGCGGATCATGTTCCTGGTCCTGCTGGTCGGCACGACGCTGCAGGTGCTGGCCAACGAGGGTCGGCGCATCTTTCTGGACTCTCGTTGGAGGAAGCACATGCGCAACCACGTGGTCGTGGTCGGGTACGGGACCAAGGGCCGCAGCGCGGTCGACACCCTGGAGTCCAACGGCTGCAACCCGGCGCAGATCGTCATCATCGACGGCCGGGCCAACGCCGTCGGCGACGCGAACATCCGCGGCTACGCCGCCATCGAGGGTGACGCGACCCGCCGGGAGGTGCTGCGCCGCGCCGAGATCATCAAGGCCCGCGAGGTGATCATCACCCTCGACCGCGACGACTCCGCGATCCTGGTCACCCTCACCGTGCGGCAGCTGAACCCCAGCGCGCACGTGGTGGTCGCGGTGCGGGAGGAGGACAACGCCTCGCTGCTGCGCCAGTCCGGAGCCAACGCGGTGATCACCTCGTCCGAGGCCGTGGGCCGCCTGCTGGGGCTGTCGGCCACCAGCCCCAACCTGGGCACCGTGATCGAGGACCTGCTGTCCTCCCGCGAGGGGCTGGAGGTCGGGGAGCGCCAGGTGACCCGCGAGGAGGTCGGGCTCAACCCCGGGCAGGTCGAGGGGGAGCGGGTGATCGCGGTGGTCCGCAACAAGACGCTGCGCCGGTTCTACGACCCGACGGTGGCCAAGCTCGAGACCGGCGACCAGGTCGTCGTGGTGCGGCACGCCGCCGACCAGTCCTGAGTCGTGACCTAGACTTGCGCCACGTCGAGGTGAGGGACAGCCGGTGAGCGATCAGGGAGCGGCCGTGCGGCCGGGCGCCGGGACGAGCGTGGATCCGGCGGCCCCGCCGCCGGCTCTGGTGACCGAGCGCGCTCCGGCCGCCGACGGCGGGTCGGCCCCGACCGCGACCACCGAGCTGGTCCCTCGAACCGTCCCGGGTGAGCAGCCGCGGGTCCGGATGCGGCAGCGGATCGCCCGGCTGGGCACCACCCGGCCTCAGACCCCGGTGCTGGACCCGCTGTTCCGGGTCATCCGGGCCAGCCACCCGAAGGCCGACCTCAGCGTCGTCGAGCGCGCCTACCGCACCGCCGAGCAGCACCACTCCGGGCAGCTGCGCAAGAGCGGTGACGCCTACATCACCCATCCGCTGGCCGTCACCACCATCCTGGCCGAGCTGGGCATGACCGAGGCGACGCTGTGCGCGGCGCTGCTGCACGACACCGTCGAGGACACCAGCTACACGCTGGCACAGCTGACGAAGGACTTCGGCGAGGAGGTGGCGCTGCTCGTCGACGGCTGCACCAAGCTGGACAAGGTCAAGTACGGCGAGTCGGCCAAGTCCGAGACCATCCGCAAGATGGTCATCGCCATGAGCCGCGACATCCGCGTGCTGGTGATCAAGCTGGCCGACCGGCTGCACAACATGCGGACGCTGCACTACCTGCGGCCCGACAAGCAGTCCCGGATCGCCACCGAGACGCTGGAGATCTTCGCGCCGCTGGCCCACCGGCTGGGCATGAACGCGATCAAGTGGGAGCTCGAGGACCTGGCCTTCGGCACCCTGCACCCCAAGGTCTACGACGAGATCGTCCGGTTGGTCGCCGAGGCCGCACCCAGCCGGGACGAGTGGCTGGCCGGGGTGATCGAGCAGGTGCAGGCCGACCTCAAGGCCGCCAAGATCAAGGCCAACGTCACCGGCCGGCCCAAGCACTACTACTCGATCTACCAGAAGATGGTCGTCCGCGGCCGCGACTTCCAGGACATCTACGACCTGGTCGGGCTGCGGGTGCTGGTCGAGGACAACCGCGACTGCTACGCCGCCCTCGGCGTGCTGCACGTCCGCTGGAACCCCCTGCCCGGGCGGTTCAAGGACTACATCGCGATGCCGAAGTTCAACATGTACCAGTCGCTGCACACCACGGTGCTCGGGCCGGCCGGCAAGCCCGTCGAGCTGCAGATCCGCACCGAGGAGATGCACCGCCGCGCCGAATTCGGCGTCGCCGCGCACTGGAAGTACAAGGAGGGCAAGGGCGCTCCGCCCACCGCCAACCCCGGCGACACCGGCGAGCTGGTGTGGGTCCGTCAGCTGATGGACTGGCAGCGCGAGTCCGACGACCCGAGCGAGTTCCTGGACTCCCTGCGCTACGAGATCAACTCCACCGAGGTCTACGCGTTCACCCCCAAGGGCGACGTCATCTCGCTGCCCCAGGGCTCGACGCCGGTGGACTTCGCCTACGCCATCCACACCGAGGTGGGCAAGCGCACCATCGGGGCCCGGGTCAACAACCGGCTGGTGCCGCTGGAGTCGGTGCTGGCCAACGGCGACGTGGTGGAGATCTTCACCTCCAAGGCCGAGAACGCCGGCCCCAGCCGTGACTGGCTCGCCTTCGTGGCCAGCCCGCGCGCCCGCAACAAGATCCGCCACCACTTCACCCGCGAGCGCCGCGAGGAGTCCATCGAGTCCGGCAGGGAGGCGCTGGCCCGGCAGATGCGCAAGGCCGGCCTGCCGATGCAGCGGCTGCTCACCCTGGAGCACCTGACCGCCGTCGCCGGCTTCTTCAAGCTGCAGGACGTCTCAGCCCTCTACGCGGCGGTCGGGGAGAACACCGTCGGCGCCCAGGCCGTGGTCAACCGGCTGATCAGCGTCGAGGGCGGCGAGGACGCGGCCGCCGACGAGACCAGCGAGGACCGCGTCGTCACCGGTCGCCGGACCCGCACCGGCGGCAGCACCAGCAGCGAGTCGGGCATCCGCGTCGTCGGGGCCAGCGACCTGTGGGTGAAGCTCGCGAAGTGCTGCACCCCGGTGCCCGGCGACCCGATCCTCGGCTTCGTCACCCGCGGGGCCGGCGTCTCCGTGCACCGCACCGACTGCGTGAACGCCGCCAGCCTGCAGGCCGAGCCGGAGCGGTTGATCGACGTCGAGTGGGCCCCCACGGCCAAGAGCTCGTTCCTGGTCGCCATCCAGGTCGAGGCCCTGGACCGCAACCGGCTGCTCTCCGACATCACCCGGACGCTGTCGGACCAGCACGTGAACATCCTGTCCGCCGCCCTGAGCACCACCAAGGACCGGATCTGCAAGGCGAAGTTCACCTTCGAGACCGCCGACCCCACCCACCTCGACCACGTCCTGCGCGCCGTCCGCAACGTCCCCGCCGTCTTCGACGTCTACCGGATCAACCAGTAGCCCAGGCTCCGGCAAGCTGCTCCGCGACTCGGCGCTTGCCCAGCCCGACCCTGCTGGCCGCGGCCCCGGCCCTCCGGCCCCGGTGGGTTCCCCACTTCACACCCCGCCGGTGGGCCCCACACCCCGTGCAGAGGGCGCACCGACCACCGGGCGGGTGTGAAGTGGGGGACCGGCCTCCGGCCGGGTCCCGTTCAGCGTTCGGGCCACGGCCGTCGCCCCAGCGGGGCGCGGGACCGGCGGCTCGGGACTGGTGCCCGCGGGCCGTCGTCAGCCCGAGTAGTCCTCGACGGCCTTGCGCGCCTGCTCCAGCCACTCCTGGTAGGTCGACGCGGACGTGCGGGCCTCGGCGGCCGCCTTGGTGTCGCCGCGGGCCTCGGCCTTCTCGGCCTTCTCCAGCAGCGTGGCGATCTGCGCCTCGAGCTTGGCCGCGGTGTCCTCGGCGCGGGCGCGCGCCTCGGGGTTGGTCCGCCGCCAGCGCTCCTCCTCGGCGTTGTTGACGGCCTCCTCGATCGCGCGCAGCCGGTTCTCCAGCGGGCGGATGGAGTCGCGCGGGACCTTGCCCAGCGCCGACCAGCGCTCGATGAGGTCGCGGTAGAGGGCGCGACCCGCCGCCGGGTCGGAGATCGGCAGCTGCGCCTCCGCCTCGGCCAGCAGCTTCTCCTTGCCTTCGGCGTTGACCCGGAACTCGGCGTCCTGCTCGGCCATCGCCTCGGACTTGGCCGCGAAGAAGGTGTCCTGCGCCGCCCGGAAGCGGCGCCACAGGGCCTCGTCGACCCCGCGCGGGGCGGGTCCGGCGTCCTTCCAGCGCTGCATGAGGTCGCGGTAGACACCCGTCGTCGGGCCCCAGTCGGTGGAGGTGGCCAGGGCCTCGGCCTCGGCGGCCAGCTGCTCCTTCACGGTGCGGGCCGATTCGCGCTGCTCGTTCTGCTGCGCGAACTGGGCCTTGCGCCGCCGGGTGTAGGTGGTGCGGGCACCGGAGAAGCGGTGCCAGAGGGCGTCGTCGGTGGCCCGGTCCAGCCGGGGCAGCGTCTTCCACTGCTCCAGCAGGTCGCGGAAACGGTTGACACCGCCGCGCCAGTCGTTCCCCGCAGCCAGCTTCTCGGCCTCGACGACGAAGGCCTCCTTCGCCGCCCGGGCCGCTTCGTTGGCCTTGGCCTTCTCGGCCCGCCGGGCCGCCCGCTGCTCGGCCAGCCGTGGGGCCAGCGCGTCCAGCCGCGCCAGCAGGGAGTCGAGGTCGCCGACGGCGTGCGCCCCGTCCACCGCGGAGCGCACGGTCTTGACCGAACCGGCCGCGTCGTCGGGGGAGAGGGCGCCGGAGACGATCCGGCGCTCGAGCAGCGACACCTCCAGCTCGAGGGCCTCGTAACGGCGGGTGAAGAAGGCCATCGCCTCCTCGGCGGGAACGCCCGGCACCTGGCCGACGCTCCGCTCGCCGTCGGCCGTCCGCACGAAGACGGTGCCGTCGGCGTCCACCCGGCCGAACGACGCCGGACCGGTACCCGCTGTCCCAGCGGCTTCAGGCCCCGCAGCTTCAGTCATGCCCCAATCCTGCCCGATACCCTCGCGGTTGTGTTCATCGCGTCCTTCCCGGCCGGGCCCTGGCAGACCAACTGCTACGTCGTCGCCACGCAGCCGGGCGCGGAGTGCCTGGTCATCGACCCGGGGCTCGGCGCGGTGGCCGGGGTGCAGGAGCTGGTGGCCGAGCACCACCTGAAGCCGGTCGCGGTGGTGGTCACCCACGGGCACCTCGACCACACGTTCTCGGTGACCCCGCTGTGCGCCGGCAACGACGCGACCTGCTGGGTGCACAGTCTCGACCGGGTGCTGCTGGGCGACCCCTACCGCGCCATGGGACCGGACACCCGCGCCCTGGTGGAGCAGCTGGCCGGGCCGACCGTGTTCACCGAACCCGACGCCGTCCGTGAGCTGGCTGACGGCAGTCGTGTCGAGGTCGCGGGGATCACCCTCGACGCCCTGCACGCCCCCGGGCACACGCCCGGCTCGACCATGTTCCGCACCGACTACCCGGGCACGGAGGTGGAGTCGGTGGTCTTCTCCGGCGACGTGCTGTTCGCCGGCTCCATCGGCCGGACCGACTTGCCAGGGGGCAGCCACCTGGACATGCTGGACAGCCTGCGCACCCAGGTCTTGCCGCTGCCCGACCCGGTGGCGGTGCTCCCCGGGCACGGCCCGCAGACCACCATGGCCGCCGAGCGGACGCAGAACCCCTACCTGCAGGAGTCCTACCTGCGGGCCCCGAACCTGGACGAGGAGTAGGTCGTGAGTCGCCCCAAGCCGCTCTCGGGATTCCCGGAACTCGCTCCGGACGCCCGCATCGTGGAGCAGTTCGTGCTGGACCGGCTGCGGGAGACGTTCGAGCTGCACGGCTTCGGCTCGATCGAGACCCGGGCGGTCGAGCCGCTCGACCGGCTCGCCAAGCAGGGCGAGATCGACAAGGAGGTCTACGCCGTCCAGCGGGTGGCCGCCGAGCCCGGCAGCCGCGCCGAGCTGGGCCTGCACTTCGACCTCACCGTGCCGTTCGCCCGCTACGTGCTCGAGAACGCCGGACAGCTGGCCTTCCCCTTCCGCCGCTACCAGATCCAGAAGGTCTGGCGCGGCGAGCGGCCGCAGGAGGGCCGCTACCGCGAGTTCACCCAGGCCGACATCGACATCGTCGACGCCGGCACCCTCGCCGCCCACCACGACGTCGAGCTGCCGCTGGTCACCCTGGGCGCGCTGGAGCGGCTGCACGTCGACCTCGGGGTGCCGCCGGTGCTGATGCGGGTCAACAACCGCAAGCTCGCCCAGGGCTTCTACCTGGGTCTGGACATCGCCGACCCGCCGGCGGTGCTGCGGCAGGTCGACAAGCTGGACAAGATCGGCCCGGACCGGGTGACGGCGCTGCTGACCGACGAGGTCGGGGTCAGCGCCGCGCAGGCGGCCTCGGTCGTCCGGCTGGCCCAGATCTCCACCGCCGACGAGTCCTTCGTCGACCAGGTCCGCGCGCTCGGAGTCGTCCACCCGCAGCTGGAGGAGGGCCTGGAGCTGCTGGCCGGCGTCGTCCGCGCCGCCCGGGCGCACGTGCCGGGCCGGCTGGTCGCCGACCTCAAGATCGCGCGCGGTCTGGACTACTACACGGGCACGGTCTACGAGACCGAGCTGGTCGGCTTCGAGGGCTGGGGCTCCATCTCCTCCGGTGGCCGCTACGACTCCCTGGCCAGCGACGGGAGGACGACCTACCCCGGTGTCGGGCTCTCCATCGGGGTCACCCGGCTGCTGGCCCCGCTGCTGGGACGGGGCTTCCTGCGCGCCTCCCGGTCCGTGCCGACCGCCGTGCTGGTCGCCGTGGAGTCCGAGGAGCGCCGTGAGGACGCCGTCGCGGTGGCCGAGCAGCTGCGCGCCCGCAGCATCTCCTGCGAGGTGGCGCCCCGGGCGGACCGGTTCGGCAAGCAGATCCGCTACGCCGACCGCCGGGGCATCCCCTTCGTCTGGTTCGGCGGCGCCGACGGCGAGGTCAAGGACATCCGGTCCGGCGACCAGGTCCCGGCGTCGGCGACCAGCTGGGCCCCGCCCGCCGACGACCTCCGGCCCCAGGTGAGCGCCGCCACCTCCTGACGCGCCGCCTCGCCGGGGAGCGTCGCTAGGGTGAGCGCGACGGCGCGCCCCGCGCCCGGAGGAGAGGTGCCCGTGGCACGTCAGGGTCACACGGTGCTGGCCTCGGCCGACAGCGACGTCTTCGCCTCGCTGCGGAAGCGTCCCAGCTCGCGGGAGGAGCGCTACGCCCTGGGCCGCGAGCTCCGGCACCGGGTGCCGCGCAGCGCGCTCGGCGAGTGGCAGGCGCCGGACGACCGGGCCGATCCCGTCCGGCTCGTCCAGCAGTCGCACCGCGGCCGGGTGCCGGAGCTGGTGCCGGTGCGGGTCGCCCGGATGGTGGGCTCGCCCTACGGCTTCCTCCGTGGCACCGCCGTGGTGATGGCCGAGGACGTCGCCCGGCTGCCGGCCACCGGCATCCAGCCGGTGATCTGCGGCGACGCGCACCTCGGCAACTTCGGCTTCTACGCCTCGCCCGAGGCCGAGCTGGTCATCGACCTCAACGACTTCGACGAGGCCCACCCGGGTGGGTGGGAGTGGGACCTGCGCCGGTTGGTGGCCAGCATCTGGGTCGCCGGTCGGGAGAACGGCTCCAGCGAGGAGCAGTGCCGCGACGCGGTGCTCGCCTGTGTCGCCGCCTACCGCGACGAGGTCCGCTTCCTCGCCGAGCAGCCGCTGCTGATGCGCAGCTACAACCGGCTCGACGTCGGCCGGCTGCACGAGACCGCGACGGAGAAGACACTCCGCGACGAGATCCAGCGGGCGGCCAAGCGGGCTCGCCAGCGGACCAGCGACCGCGCGCTGCCCCGCTTCACCGCCCAGCAGGACGGCCGTCGGCACATCGTCGAGGAGCCACCGCTGATCACCCGGCTGGCGGACCGGGAGGCCGAGGCGGTGGGTCACGCGCTGGACCGGTACCTGGCGACCTTGGCCCCGCACTGGCGACGGGCCGTCGGCGGCTACACCCTGGTCGACCTGGCGCACAAGGTCGTGGGCGTGGGCAGCGTCGGCCTGCGCGCCTACGTCGCCCTGCTGGAGGGCAGCAGCCCCGACGACGTGCTGTTCCTGCAGCTCAAGCAGGCCCGCCGCTCGGTGCTGGCAAGGCACGTGCACGGTGACTCGGCCTGGCACGCCCACCAGGGCCAGCGCGTGGTGGAGTACCAGCAGGCCCTGCAGACGGTCAGCGACCCGCTGCTGGGGTGGACGACGGTGCAGAACCGGCAGTACTACGTCCGCCAGTTCCGCAACATGAAGGGCACCATCCCGCTCGACGCCATCGACGCCGCAGCGCTCACCGACTACGCCGGGATCGTCGGCCACCTGCTGGCCAAGGGTCACGCCCGGACCAGCGGGGCCTCGATGATCGCGGGCTACGCGGGCTCCTCGGACAAGCTGGACCGGGCGCTGGCCGTCTTCGCGCGCGCTTACGCCGACCAGACCGAGGCCGACCACGCCCGGCTCGTCGCGGCCGTCCGGGCCGGCCGGCTGCCGGTCACCGAGGGCGCCCTGGACGCGGGTTCAGCGTTCCGCCCGGCCTGACCGGCGCTGCAGGACCGCGACGAGCGCGAGCCCCGCGAGGGTGACGACGACCAGCACGGCGACGGTGCCCGGCGTCGAGCGCCCGCTCGGCGGACCGCCGCCCGGCAGCGGCGGGTAGCCCCCGTCGGCCCCGGCGGTGCGCACGGTGGCGCGGGTCCCGCCGCAGAGGTCGGCGACCAGCCCGCGGGCGCTGTCAGCGGCCTGCACCAGGAACGGCCCCCTGCCCTCCAGCACCAACCCGCAGGTCGCGGGCTGCACGTGCGTGCGCACCTGCTGCTGGCTGGTCGCCGCCCCCTTGAACACCCGCTCCACCGTGAAGGTGAGGGTCCGGGTGCCGCCGCGGCTGCGGTCGTCGGCGACGGTGCCCACGAACACCACCGCGGCCCGGTCGAAGAGGACCGGGTCCGCCGCCGCGTGCACGCAGCTGCAGGCCGACGCCGGCGGTGCCAGCGCGATCTGACCCAGCACACCCAGCAGCAGCGCCAGCAGGAGGGTGCGGATCCGGCGAGCCGTGCTCACCGCCGGGACCGGCCCGGCCGCCAGAGGAGGACCAACCCCACGCCGCCGAGCACGAGCACCGCCCCGGCGCTGACGCCGGCGCCGACCAGCCAGCGGGTGAGGGTCCGGTCGGCGCGGGTGGCGCTCTCCTCGCGGTCGGACCGGCCCGGCCGCGGCTCGCGGCCCGCGTCGAGCACGGCCGGCACCGATCCCGAGGCGACGTTCCCGCTGCACAGGGTGGTCACCAGCCGGGCCACCGCGTCGTCGCCCCGGCCCTCCACGCCGGCGACCGCGAAGACGACCCAGGTCGAGCCGACCCGGGGCTCCAGTCCGCAGCCCGCGGCGTCCTGCGGCGTGGCCACCACCTGGTCGGCGAACACCGACCCCTTCCAGACCATGTCCACGCGGAACCGGACGTCGGTCCGCGCGTCCTGCCCGCCGCCGACGTCGTCGGTCGCGGTCACGGTGCCGCGGAAGACGGCGTCAGCCTGCCGCAGCGCCTGCCCCGGCGCAAGGGGCGCGCAGTCGCAGGCGGCGGCCGGGGTCGGTGACACCCAGGCACCGAGCAGGGCCAGCAGCAGAGCGGCCAGCAGTCCCGCCCCACGGGCACCGACCCGGTTCATGCCGCCATCATCACCCGCGGACCCCGGCCGAGGACAGGGGCCGGGGACCGGGACCGGTGGCCGCGACCCGGGGCAGCGTGGGTCGAGCGCCTGGAAACCCGTCAGGAGCCACGACGTCGCCGCCGTAGGATCGGGAGCTGTCCACTCAGAGCTTGTTGGAAGGAAGCAGTCTGTGATCCGCACCCACGGCGCCGGCACCCTCGGGGCCGAGCACGCTGGAACCACCGTCACCCTGGCCGGCTGGGTCGCTCGCCGCCGCGACCACGGAGGGGTGGCCTTCCTGGACGTGCGCGATGCGTCCGGCGTGGTGCAGGTGGTGGTGCGGGACGAGACGCTGGCAGCTTCCGGCGCCCACGACCTGCGCAACGAGTACTGCATCAAGGTGGTCGGCGAGGTCGCGCTGCGGCCCGAGGGCAACGCCAACCCCGACCTGCCGACCGGTGCCGTCGAGGTGGTGACCAGCGAGCTGGAGGTGCTCAGCACCGCCGCGCCGCTGCCGTTCCAGATCGACGAGCGCGTCACCGTCGGCGAGGAGGCCCGCCTCAAGTACCGCTACCTCGACCTCCGCCGGCCAGCCCAGGGCGCCGCCCTGCGGCTTCGCAGCGAGGTGAACCGGGTGGCGCGGAACACCCTCGCCGAGCGGGACTTCGTCGAGATCGAGACCCCGACGCTCACCCGGTCCACCCCGGAGGGTGCTCGTGACTTCCTGGTGCCGGCCCGGCTCAAGCCCGGCTCCTGGTACGCGCTGCCCCAGAGCCCGCAGCTGTTCAAGCAGCTGCTCATGGTGGCCGGCATGGAGCGGTACTTCCAGATCGCCCGCTGCTACCGCGACGAGGACTTCCGCGCCGACCGGCAGCCCGAGTTCACCCAGCTCGACGTCGAGATGAGCTTCGTCGACCAGGACGACATCATCGAGCTGAGCGAGCAGCTGATCACGCGGATCTGGGCCCTGATCGGGGTCGAGGTGGGCGCTCCGTTCCCGCGGATCACCTACGCCGAGGCGATGGACCGCTACGGCTCGGACAAGCCCGACCTGCGGTTCGGCACCGAGATCACCGAGGTCACCGGCTACTTCGCGAAGACCCCGTTCCGGGTGTTCCAGGCCGAGTACGTGGGTGCCGTCGTGATGCCGGGCGGAGCCTCCCAGCCCCGCAAGCAGCTGGACGCCTGGCAGGAGTTCGCCAAGCAGCGGGGGCACCGCGGCCTGGCCTACGTGCTGGTGGGCGAGGACGGCGAGCTGGGCGGGCCGGTAGCCAAGAACCTGTCGGAGTCCGAGCGGGCCGGCCTGGCCGCGCAGGTCGGCGCCCAGCCGGGCGACTGCGTCTTCTTCGCCGCCGGCGCCCGCAGCCAGGCCCAGTCGTTGCTCGGCGCCACCCGGCTGGAGATCGGTCACCGCGTCGGGCTCGTCGACCTCAGCGCCTGGGCGTTCTGCTGGGTCGTCGACGCCCCGCTGTTCGAGCCGGCCAGCCAGGCCGTCGCCGCCGGTGACGTCGCCGTGGGCAGTGGGGCCTGGACCGCGGTCCACCACGCCTTCACCTCGCCCAAGCCGGAGTCGCTGGACACCTTCGACACCGACCCCGGGAACGCGCTCGCCTACGCCTACGACATCGTCTGCAACGGCAACGAGATCGGCGGCGGCTCCATCCGCATCCACCGCCGCGACATCCAGGAGCGGGTGTTCGCGGTGATGGGCCTGTCGGCGGAGGAGGCGCAGGAGAAGTTCGGGTTCCTGCTCGACGCGTTCAGCTTCGGCGCGCCGCCGCACGGCGGCATCGCCTTCGGTTGGGACCGGATCTGCGCCCTGCTGTCGCGGATGGACTCGATCCGCGACGTGATCGCCTTCCCCAAGTCCGGGGGCGGGGTGGACCCGCTGACCGACGCGCCGGCGCCGATCACCGCCCAGCAGCGCAAGGAGGCCGGCGTGGACGCGCCGGCCGCGACGACCAGCGCGACGAGCTGATCCCGCACCTCGGGAGCGTCCGGCCGGACGCTCCCGAGGTGGGCGCGGCTTCCGTGGGCCATTCGGTCGTGCGCGTCGGGGTTGCGCTGCGCGAGCCGGTCTGCTTGGCTCAGGGCAGCAAGTCGTGGTCGAGAAGCGTGCCGCACTCCTTCGTACAGGACGGCACCCCCATGTCTGCACCCTCGGTATCCCGTCTCCGCGTGACGCGTGACGACGCCTCTGCTCCCACCCGCGACCTCCGGATCAAGCGCCGGACCGCTCCCGGCGAGGAGGAGGTCCCCGACTGGCGCGAGTCGGCGGCCTGCGCGCGGGAGGACCTGAACCTGTTCTTCCCGATCAGCACCGTCGGCGCCGCCGCCCAGCAGCAGGTCGCCGCGGCCAAGGCCGTCTGCGCCCGCTGCCCCGTCCGCCAGGACTGCCTCGAGTGGTCGCTCGACGTCGGTCCCGAGTTCGGCATCTTCGGCGGCTGCACCGAGACCGAGCGCCGCCGGCTCCGCAACGAGCGCAGCGGAGGTCCCCGCTGGAGCAATGAGGTCGGTCCGCACCGCTCCGAATCCGCCGTCCGCGAGGCGCTCGAGCCGTTCTGATCCCGCTCGCCCGGCCTGACCGACCGGCCGCCCCCGCGCGACGACGCGGCCGGCGCACCCGGGCCGGCGCACTACAGTGCTCGGCGTGGACGGAGCGTGGCGCCGGTGAGCGAGGACCTCTTCGGGGGCGGCGGGGCGGCGGGCGGACCGGCCCCCAGCGGCAGCCTCGGCGACGCCGCCGGTAGCCACCTGCCGCTCGCCGTGCGGATGCGGCCCCGCACCGTCGACGAGATCGTCGGCCAGGGCCACCTGCTCGGGCCCGGCTCGCCGCTGCGCCGGCTGGCCGCCGGCGAGGCGATGTCGGTCTTCCTCTGGGGTCCGCCCGGGGTCGGCAAGACCACCATCGCCTCGGTGGTCTCGCAGAGCACCCGGCGCCGCTTCGTCGAGGTCAGTGCCGTGACCGCCGGGGTCAAGGAGGTCCGGGCGGTGCTCGACCAGGCCCGCCGCGACCTCCGCGTCGCCCAGGAGACGGTGCTGTTCGTCGACGAGGTGCACCGGTTCTCCAAGACCCAGCAGGACGTGCTGCTGCCGGCGGTGGAGAACCGACTGGTCACCCTGATCGCGGCCACCACCGAGAACCCCAGCTTCTCGGTGATCTCCCCGCTGCTCTCCCGCTCGCTGCTGCTCACCCTCAAGCCGCTGACCGACGGCGACGTGAGCGCCCTGCTGGACCGGGCGCTGACCGAGGAGCGTGGGCTCCGGACGGCCGACGGCCAGCCCTACGAGCTCACCGACCCCGCCCGGCAGACGCTGCTGCGGCTGGCCGGGGGTGATGCCCGTCGGGCGCTGACCTACCTCGAGGAGGCGGCGGCCGGCGCCGAAGCGGTCGGCGACGCGCAGATCGACGACGACGCCGTGGCCCGCGCGGTGGACAAGGCGGCGATCCGCTACGACCGCGACGGCGACCAGCACTACGACGTGATCAGCGCGTTCATCAAGTCCATCCGCGGCTCCGACGTGCAGGCCGCCCTGCACTACCTGGCCCGGATGATCGCGGCCGGGGAGGACCCCCGGTTCATCGCCCGGCGGCTCGTCGTGCTCGCCTCGGAGGACATCGGGCTGGCCGACCCGGGGGCGCTGCAGACCGCCGTGGCCGCGGCCGACGCGGTCGCCTTCATCGGCATGCCGGAGGGCCGGATCAACCTCGCGCAGGCCGTCATCGCGCTGGCCCTGGCCCCGAAGTCGAACGCGGTGATCACCGCCATCGACGCCGCCCTGGCCGACGTGGCCGCCGGGAAGATCGGACTGGTGCCCGCGCACCTGCGCGACGCCCACTACGCCGGGGCCGAGAAGCTCGGCCACGGCCAGGGCTACCTCTACGCCCACGACGCCCCGCACGGCATCGCGGTGCAGTCCTACCTGCCCGACGAGCTGGCCGGCGCGCGCTACTACAGCCCCACCGACCACGGCTCGGAAGCGGCGCTGGCGGCCCGGCTCGGCCGGATCGAGCAGCTGCTCGGCCGCGGCGATCCGGCCTCCTAGCCCTCCCAGGCGGGGCCGCGGGCCAGCCGGAGGGCACCGGTCGCCGTCGCCGGGTCGACCTGCTGCCCGCGCTGGCGGACCTCCAGCACGCCGGTCGCGGCCAGCTGCGCGGCGACCGCGCGGGCCGCGTCCATGGCCGCGCGCCAGTTCTCCCCGCCCACCACCCGGGCGGCGTCGCTCGGGCAGATCGTCGACTCCGGCTTCCGGTGCCGCAGCAGCGTCCGCACCGCGGCGACCAGCCGCTGCTGCCGGCCGTCCTCGCTCGGCGGCTCCCACCACGGCTCGCCGCGCTCGCCGAGGGCCACCTTCGCGTCCTGCACCCGGCGCCGGGCAGCGGCCGTGGCCGCGTCGTCGCCGGCATCCTTGACCGCGCGCCGCGCAGCCATCAGCTCCGCCACCAGCTCGGTCCGCAGTGCCTCGGGGATGGCTGGGTCGCTCGCCCGCCAGCGCCGTCCGCCGATCAGCAGGTAGCGGCCGTCCGGGGTCCGCTCGGGCTCGCTCACCGGCCCAGCGTGGCAGACCGCGCGCAGAACGAGAGCGCGACCAGGGGCGGCGGCGCGATAGGGTTTCCGCGGACCGGAGCCCCCAGCGGCCGGTCGACGCCGCCCCCGGCGGCCCGCACACCGCAGCCACGTCGCGCTGCACCAGCACCGAAGGAAGTTGCATGTCCCTAGGAGCGATCGCCGGCCTGATCGCCGCCATTGCCTTCGTCGCCCTGGTCGCCCTCGCGGCCGTCCCGCTGCTCAAGCTGGGACGGGTGCTCGAGGAGGTCCGGCTGGCGGTGCGCGACCTCGGGCACGAGTCGGTGCCGATCCTCACCGAGCTCCAGGGCACCGTCCGCGCCACCAACTCCGAGCTGGAGAAGCTGGGCACGGTGACCACCGACGTGGCCACGGTCAGCCACAACGCGACCGTGGTCAGCGAGAACGCTGCCAACCTGACGACGCTGTTCTCCGCCACGCTCGGCGGCCCGCTGATCAAGACGGCGGCCCTCACCTACGGCGTGCGCCAGGCGATCAAGGGTGGCGGCTCCGGCCGCCGCCGGGCCAAGCGGGCCAGCGCATGATCGGCCGGCTGTTCTGGTTCGGTCTCGGCGCGGGCGCGGCGGTCTGGGGTTATGCGAAGGTGCGCGAGTCCCTCCGACGGGCCTCCCCGGAGGCCCTGGGCCAGCGGGTGGCCACCTCGGCGTCGGAGCTGGGGGAGTCCGCCCGCGACTTCGTCGACCGGGCCCGAGCCGCCATGGCCGAGCGCGAAGCGGAGCTCCGCGAGGCCCTCGAGGGCGGAGTCCGCTCCGACGCCCTCCCGGCCGGCGAACGCCGCGACGCCCTCGGCCTCACCGAGTCCGCGTGACCTCCTGCTCGACCCACCCCTGAGGACCTCCCCATGAACACCGCCGAGATCCGGCGCCGCTTCCTCGACTACTTCGCCACGCGAGGTCACGAGGTGGTGCCGTCCGCACCCCTGCTCTACAACGACCCGACCCTGCTGTTCGTCAACGCCGGCATGGTGCCGTTCAAGCCCTACTTCACCGGCGCCGAGACGCCGCCGTTCGACCGCGCCACCAGCGTGCAGAAGTGCGTGCGCACGCTGGACATCGAGGAGGTCGGCAAGACCACCCGGCACGGCACGTTCTTCCAGATGAACGGCAACTTCTCCTTCGGCGACTACTTCAAGGCCGAGGCCATCCGGCACGCCTGGGAGCTCGTCACCGGCAGCGAGGACGCGGGCGGCCTCGGCTTCGACCCGGCCCGGGTCTGGGTCACCGTGCTGCACAGCGACGACGAGGCCGCCGCGCTGTGGGCCAGCATCGCGGGCCTGCCGCAGGAGCGGATCCAGCGCCGCGGGTTGCTCGACAACTACTGGCACATGGGCATCCCCGGTCCTGGCGGCCCCTGCAGCGAGATCTACATCGACCGGGGGCCGGAGTACGGCCGCGACGGCGGGCCGGTCGTCGACGAGGACCGTTTCCTGGAGATCTGGAACCTGGTGTTCATGCAGGAGGAGCTCTCCGCCGTCCGGGCCAAGGACGACTTCGACATCGCCGGTGACCTGCCGCGCAAGAACATCGACACCGGCATGGGCCTGGAGCGGGTCGCGCTGCTGCTGCAGGGGGTCGACAACCTCTACGAGATCGACCAGGTGTTCCCGGTGATCGCCAAAGCGGTCGAGCTGTCCGGGCGGCGCTACGGAGCGGACCGGGATGACGACGTGCGGATGCGGGTGGTCGCCGACCACATCCGGTCCAGCCTGATGCTGATCGGCGACGGCGTGACGCCGGGCAACGAGGCCCGTGGATACGTGCTGCGGCGGCTGCTGCGCCGCACGGTGCGGTCGATGCGGCTGCTCGGCGTGCACGACCCGGTGCTGCCCGAGCTGCTGCCGGTCAGCCGGGACGCGATGGGCGCGGCCTACCCCGAGGTGGTCGCCGACTTCGACCGGATCTCCGGCATCGCCTACGGCGAGGAGGACGCGTTCCGCCGCACGCTGACCACCGGCACCCAGATCTTCGACGTGGCGGTGGCCGACGCGAAGGCCGCCGCCCAGCCGGCCCTCTCCGGCGAGCGGGCGTTCCAGCTGCACGACACGTACGGCTTCCCCATCGACCTGACCCTGGAGATGGCGTCGGAGCAGGGCCTGAGCGTGGACGCCGAGGGCTTCCGCCGGCTCATGCAGGAGCAGCGCGACCGGGCCAAGGCCGACGCGAAGTCCAAGAAGGCCGGTGCGGCGAGCACGGAGGTGTACCGGGAGCTGCGGGCGCTCGGCCTGACCCCGTTCACCGGCTACGAGGAGCTGGTCACCGAGTCCCGGGTCCGCGGGATCGTCCGCGACGGCGACCTGGTGCCCAGTGCGGCCACGGGTGAGACGGTCGAGGTCGTCCTCGACCGGACCCCGTTCTACGCGGAGTCCGGCGGTCAGGACTCCGACGCCGGCCTGATCCGCGCCGACGGCGCCACGCTGGAGGTCGTCGACGTCCAGCGCCCGGTCAAGGGACTCGTGGTGCACCGCGTCCGGGTGACCGACGGCGAGCTGAGCAGTGGCGTGGACGTGTCCGCCGAGGTCGACGGGGAGTGGCGGCTCGGCGCCTGCCAGGCGCACTCCGGCACCCACGTCGTGCACGCCGCGCTGCGGCAGGTGCTCGGGCCGACGGCGCTGCAGAGCGGCTCCTACAACAAGCCGGGCTACCTGCGGCTGGACTTCGCGTGGCCCTCGGGGCTCAGCCAGGCCGTCCGCTCCGACGTCGAGGAGGCGGCCAACCAGGCCATCCGGCTCGACCTCAACGTGCGCGCCAACTACATGTCGCTGGCGGAGGCCCGCGAGCTCGGCGCGCTGGCGCTGTTCGGCGAGACCTACGGCGAAGAGGTGCGGGTCGTCGAGATGGGCGGCCGCTGGTCGCGCGAGCTCTGCGGTGGCACGCACGTGCAGCACTCCTCCCAGATCGGCCTGGTCACGCTGAACGCGGAGTCCTCCGTCGGGTCCGGGGTCCGGCGGGTCGAGGCCTTCGTCGGGCTGGAGGCGTTCCGCTACCTAGCTCGTGAGCGCTCGCTCGTCCTCGGCCTGACCGAGGCGCTCAAGGTGCAGCCGGACCAGTTGACCGACCGGGTGCACCGGCTGGTGGAGCAGCTCAAGGCCGCGGAGAAGCAGATCGCCGACCTGAAGAGCCGCAACGTGCTTGCCGAGGTGGGCACCATCGCCGCCAAGGCCCACGACATGTGGGGCGTCGGCTACATCGCCCACCATGCCGAGGGCGTGGGGGGCGGGGACCTCCGCACGCTGGCGCTCGAGGTGCGCAACCGGGTGCAGGACCGGGCGGCCGTGGTCGCGGTGGTCGGTGGCACCGCCGAGAAGCCGGCGGTCGTCGTGGTCACCACCCAGGGCGCCCGCGACCGCGGGCTCAAGGCCGGCGTGCTGGTGCGCACCGCCAGCGAGACCCTCGGCGGCCGCGGCGGCGGCAAGGACGACATCGCCCAGGGCGGCGGCACCGACGCGACCCGGATCGGCGACGCGCTGACCGCGGTCGAGCACGCCATCGGCCACGTGGTGCAGTCCTGAGTCCCGGTCCGACCGACGCCGTGCCGGAGTTCCGGCGCGGTGTCCGGCTGGGCCTGGACTGGGGCGACGCCCGGATCGGCGTCGCTGCCTGCGACCGGGACGGTGTGCTGGCCTACCCGCTGGACACCGTCGTCGCCGGTCCCGCCGAGCTCGACCGCATCGTCGCCCTGGTGGTCGAGCACGAGCCGTTGGAGGTGGTCGTCGGCCTGCCCCGGTCCCTCAGCGGGGCGGACGGGCCGGCGGCGGAGAAGGTGCGGGCGCGGGCTGAAGCGCTCGCGGGCCGGCTCGACGTACCGGTCCGGCTGGTCGACGAGCGGCTCACCACGGTGACCGCGTCCCGGCGGCTGCGCGAGGGCGGCAAGAAGGCGAAGCAGCAGCGGTCGGTCATCGACGCCGCGGCTGCGGCGGCCATCCTGGAGCAGGCCGTGGCTCTGGAGCGTTCCCGGGGCCGTCCGCCCGGGGAGCTAGTATCGGCACCTGGTCGCTCTGACTAGGGCGCCTGTCCGCCACCGGCGCCCGCCGGGCCCAGCAGAGACTCGAGGGAGACCGACCGCGTGACATCGATGCTGGACCCTGAGGTCAAGCCCAGCAGGGGGCGGGAGATCGCCCACCAGAGCAAGGGCTGCCTGGCGGTGCTCGTCGCCGCGGCCGTGCTGCTCTTCGGCGGCTACTTCGTCTACGACCAGTCCCGTGGGCTGCTGGAGGGGTTCGGGGAGATCCCGGACTACGCCGGCCCCGGCACCGGCTCGGTGACCATCACCATCCCCGAGGGCGCCACCCTGGACGACATCGGCGACCTGCTGGTGGCCGACGACGTGATCCAGTCCGCGGACGCCTGGGACCGCGCGGTGCGGACCGAGGAGGCCGCGACCAGCGTGCAGCCCGGCAAGTACCTGATGCAGCAGAAGATGCCGGCCGTCGACGCCCTGGCCCTGCTGATCAACCCGGGCAGCTCGCGCGTCCGCACCGCGTTCACCATCCAGGAGGGGCTCCGGCTCAGCGAGCAGGTGAGCGCGCTCGCGAAGGGGACGAAGATCAAGAAGTCTGCCTTCGAGAAGGCGCTCGACGAGCCGAAGGAGCTCGGGCTGCCGAAGTACGCGAAGAACAAGCCCGAGGGCTTCCTGTTCCCCGACACCTACGAGCTGACCGACGACGCGACGGCCCGCTCGACGTTGCGGCAGATGGTCGCCCAGTACAAGCGGGTCACCAACGACCTCGGGCTGGAGGACGACGCCAAGAAGATCGGCCGCACCCCCTACGAAGTGCTGATCGTGGCCAGCATCATCGAGAAGGAGGTGAACCAGGACCAGTACCGCGCCAAGGTGGCCCAGGTGCTCTACAACCGCCTCGACGAGGGCATGCCCCTGGGCCTGGACTCCACCGTCGTCTACGCCGAGAAGCTGAAGACGAACACCACGACGCCGGAGGACCGCGACAGCGACTCCCCGTACAACACCTACAAGAAGCAGGGGCTGCCGCCCGGGCCGATCTCGGCGCCCGGCCGGGCCGCGCTGGAGGCCGCAGCGAACCCGGAGGAGGGGGACTGGCGCTACTTCGTCACCGTCAACTTCGAGACCGGTGAGACCAAGTTCGCCACCACCGACGCCGAGTTCGAGAAGATCCGCCAGGAGTTCCAGGACTACTGCCGCTCCAACCCCGGCACCTGTGACAGCTGAGGTCGCCGCGCGCCGGTGCGCGGTCCTCGGGTCGCCGATCGCGCACTCGCTGTCGCCGGCCCTGCACCGGGCGGCGTACGCGGAGCTGGGGCTGGACTGGAGCTACGACCGCTTCGAGCTGGCGGAGGACGGGCTGGCACCGTTCGTGGCGGGCTGCGACCGGAGCTGGCGCGGGCTCAGCCTGACCATGCCGCTCAAGGTCGTCGCGCTGGCGCTGGGGCAGGTCGAGCCGCTGGCCGCCCGGGTCGGCGCGGCCAACACGCTCGTCTTCGCCGACGACGGGCCTCCCCGGCTGCACAACACCGACGTCGGCGGGTTGGTCTGGGCCCTCGGCCGGGCGGGGGTGACCGCCGTCGAACGCGCCACCGTGCTGGGCGCCGGCGCGACAGCCCGGTCCACCGTCGTCTCGCTGGGCCAGCTGGGTGCGCGGGAGGTCACCGTGCTGGCCCGGACACCTGCCCGGGCGCAGCCGCTCGTCGAGCTCGGGTCCTCGCTCGGACTGGCCGTGGTGGTGCGCGACTGGGACGCCCCGCTGCCGCCGGCCGACGTCCTGCTCAACACCGCGGTCGCCGGCGCGGCCGACCCGCTGGCCGCGGACGCCGCGGCCAGCGCCCCGGTCGTCTTCGACGCGCTCTACGACCCGTGGCCGACCCGTCTCGCGGTGGCCGCCGAGGCGGCGGGCTGCCGGGTGGTCAACGGGCTGGACCTGCTGGTCGGCCAGGCCCTGCTGCAGGTCGAGCTGATGACCGGCCGCTCCGTGTCCGCCGAGACGCTGGAGACGGCCGGTCGGGCGGCACTGGCGGCTCGCTCCTCGGGTCACCCTTGACCGAGTTGTCAGAACGGGGTTGACCTCTGGGTCGACTGACGTCTGACAGGTCGGGTCGGGTGGACGAACCGGGGCGCTCGGGGTGCCGCGTGGAAGACTGAACCCCATGCTCAGATGGCTGACCGCAGGAGAATCGCACGGCCCAGCGCTGGTGGCGATCCTCGAAGGGCTGCCCGCCCACGTCCGCGTGACCACCGACGACATCGGCGAGGCACTCGCCCGGCGTCGGCTCGGATTCGGCCGCGGCGCCCGGATGAAGTTCGAGGCCGACGCGGTCACCGTGCTGGGCGGTGTCCGGCACGGCGAGACCCAGGGCGGTCCGGTGGCCATCCAGGTCGGCAACACCGAGTGGCCCAAGTGGGAGACCGTGATGTCGGCCGATCCGGTCGACGCCGAGGTGCTCGCCGGTCAGGCCCGCAACGCGGCCTTGACGCGGCCGCGGCCCGGCCACGCCGACCTCGCCGGCATGCAGAAGTACGACTTCGACGAGGCCCGCCCCGTCCTGGAGCGCGCCAGTGCGCGGGAGACCGCCGCCCGGGTCGCGCTCGGCCGGGTCGCGATGGCGTTCCTGCAGCAGGCGCTCGGGGTCACGGTGCTCAGCCACGTCGTGGAGCTCGGCACCGTGTCGGCGCCCGCCGGCGTCGTGCCCACCTTCGCCGACCTGGACGCGGTCGACGCCGATCCGGTCCGCTGCTTCGACCGGGACACCTCCGCAGCCATGGTCGCCGAGGTGGAGGCCTGCCAGAAGGACGGTGACACCCTCGGCGGGGTCGTCGAGGTCGCGGTCTGGGGGCTGCCGCCGGGACTCGGCTCGCACGTGCACTGGGACCGCCGCCTGGACGCGCGGCTGGCCGGCGCGCTGATGGGCATCCAGGCCATCAAGGGGGTCGAGGTCGGTGACGGCTTCACCCTGGCCCGGACCCGCGGCAGCGCTGCCCACGACGAGATCGTCGCCGGCGAGGGCGGGATCTCCCGGGCCTCCCACCGCTCCGGCGGCACCGAGGGCGGGATGAGCACCGGTGAGCTGCTGCGCGTCCGGGCGGCCATGAAGCCGATCGCCACCGTCCCGCGCGCGCTGCGCACCGTCGACACGGCGACGGGGGAGAACGCGGTCGCGCACCACCAGCGCTCCGACGTCTGCGCCGTGCCCGCCGCCGGCGTGGTGGCCGAGGCCATGGTCGCCCTCGTCATCGCCGACGCCGTGCTGGAGAAGTTCGGCGGGGACTCGGTGGAGGAGACCAAGCGGAACGCGGAGGCCTACCTGAAGCATGTGGCCGAGCGCGGGCTGTCGGTGGCGCCAGGCGCCGGGCAGGCGTGAGCAGCCCCGTCGTCCTGGTCGGCGCGCCCGGTTCCGGCAAGTCCACCATCGGTGCGCTGCTGGCCGCGCGGCTCGGGGTGCCCTTCGCCGACGTCGACGCCGAGATCGAGGAGCGCACCGGGCGCAGCATCGCGGCCATCTTCGCCGACGACGGTGAGCCGGTTTTCCGGGCGCTGGAGGAGCAGGTGACCGCCGAGCTGCTCGACCGGCCCGGCGTGCTGGCGTTGGGTGGGGGAGCAGTGCTCTCCGCCGCGACCCGGACCGCGCTCCGCGGCCACCGGGTCGTCTGGCTGCAGGTCAGCGCGGCAACGGCGGTGTCACGGGTCGGGCTGAACGAAGCCCGCCCGCTGCTGCTCGGCAACGTCCGCGGCCGGCTGATCAAGCTGCTGGCCGAGCGGACGCCGCTCTACGCGGAGGTGGCGACCGAGCGGGTGGAGACGGACAGCCTTCCGCCCGAGCAGGTCGTCGAGCTGCTGCTCACCTCCGCCGAGGAGGAGACGCGTGGCTGACACGACCCGCATCCCCGTCTCGGCCGAGCGGCCCTACGACGTGCTCGTCGGGCACGATCTGCTCGGGGAGCTGCCCGGGCTGCTCGGCCCTCAGGTCCAGCGGGTCGCGCTGCTGCACCCGCCGACCCTGGTCCGGCTGGCGGCGTCGGCGACGCAGGTGCTGACCTCGGCCGGTTACGACGTGACCCGGATCGACGTGCCCGACGCGGAAGCCGCCAAGACGGTGACGGTGGCCGCGTCCTGCTGGTCGGTGCTCGGCCACGCCGGCTTCACCCGCTCCGACGCCGTCGTCGGGCTGGGTGGCGGTTCGACCACCGACCTGGCCGGCTTCGTCGCCGCAACCTGGCTGCGCGGGGTGTCCTACGTCAGCGTCCCCACCAGCCTGTTGGGCATGGTCGACGCGGCGGTGGGCGGCAAGACCGGTATCAACACCCCCGAGGGCAAGAACTTGGTGGGAGCCTTCTACGAGCCAGCGGGCGTGCTCTGCGACCTCGGCAGCCTGACCACGCTGCCCCCCGCCGATCTGGTCGGTGGACTCGCCGAGGTGATCAAGTGCGGTTTCATCGCCGATCCGGCGATCCTGTCGCTGGTCGAGTCCTCCGCCGACGCCTGTCGGACGCCGGGTTCGCCGGAGCTGCGGGAACTGGTGGAGCGGTCCATCCGCGTCAAAGCCGACGTCGTGTCGCGCGACCTGCGTGAGTCGACGTCGGTCGGCGGACAGGTCGGCCGCGAGCTGCTCAACTACGGCCACACCCTCGGACACGCCATCGAGCGGCGCGAGCAGTACCGCTGGCGGCACGGCGAAGCCGTCAGCGTCGGGCTGGTGTTCGTCGCTGAGCTGGCCCGCCGTGCGGGGCTGCTGGACGGGGCGGTGGCCGCACGGCACCGGTCTGTGCTGGCGAGCGTCGGACTCCCGGTCCGCTACGACCCCGAGGCTTTCGACGACCTGCTGGTCACCATGGGCCTGGACAAGAAGACCCGCGGCTCCACCCTGCGCTTCGTCGTCCTGAACGGGTTGGCTTCGGCCGAGATCCTGGCCGGCCCGTCGGAAGAGCTGGTGCGCGCAACCTATGCCGCAGTGAGTGCTGGATAGGGGCAGAAGATCGCGCCGCAGGCTGCCCCGATTCAGCACTCAGGAGGGCTATTCCTCAGCCGTTTCTGCTAGCGGACCAAGACCTGCAACTCTCCGACCGGGATCTCGGTGCTGGCGGCCTGGAAGAACGGGATGCTGCCGGTGGTGCCGTTGATCGACCAGTCGATGGCCCAGACAGCGTTCGCGGTGACGGTGTAGGAACCTTCGGGCAGCGACGGCTCCTGGTAGGCGTAGCCACACGTGGGTGACTTCGCGCCGGGCTCGACGGACCTGGTCCAGCGGGTGCCGAGGTCGGAGCAGCGGACCCGGTTGCCGTCACCCATGTCGAAGACGACTTCGACGAGCCGGGCGTCGAGCGAGACCGAGAGGTCGAAGACGACGTCGGAGACCGGAGCCGGGTCGAGGTCGCCCTCGGCCGAGAGCCAGAGGGGGTAGCCGACAGCGGCCAGGCCCCACTCGTTGATCTCCGGCGGCGGCCCGATGACCGGCTCGGGGGCAGTGAGCCGGAGCCGGGCTGAGGCGATGTAGGCGGCCTGCTCAGGAGTGATGGCGGGAGCGGCTGGTTCAGCAGCGGCCGCGGGTGCGCGATCGCCGGCTTCGCGGATGTTCGGCTGGTCAGGGAGCGCGTCCTGCCGGAACCGCCCACAGCTGGTCCTGTCGACGGTGTTGATGCACCGGACGAAGGCGGCCTGGGTCTGCTTGTTCGCCTCGACGGCGGACTGCAACTTCTGACGGTACTTCGTCATCTGCTGCTTGTACTCGTCCTTCGGGAGGTACTTGTACTTCGGCCTCGCAGTGGCACTAGTCCTGCTTGGTTGTGGAGTCGACTTCGGCTTGTCGCTGGTTTGCCTCTCCTTCCAGGCCTTAACTCGCGCGCCAAACTTCGTCGTGCCCAGGGTTGACCCAGTATCCGCTCCCGCAGACCAGGGTGTGGCGGAAACTAGGACGAGCAACGACACGAATAGTGCCATTAAGAGTCTGATCACTCGCAAGTAGACACCTTCTTCCCTTCCCCTGACCAGAGTTTCCAGGCACCTCCTACTCGCCGCACCTCGATCAAGGCGGTCCTCAATTCGCCAGCGGGTGACGACTTACCAGCAGAGTCGACTTCTTGAACGAGGCGGCTATCTTCGCAGACTTCGAGGGAGACTCTCGTCGCTGAGTAGCCGGCTTGTCGAACGTACTCGATGCGCTCATCGCCGACCGTCTTCAGCCCCAAGCCTCTATAGGCCTGGATGATTTCGGAAAACTCCGCTAGGTAGTCGCCGCCCGCTGTTTGCTTCATGGTCATTGTCGGGGACTTGGCGCCACCCGCCTTCATGACTCGTCCAAACTCAGCTCGGAACGTCCGGTACGCCTTCTCGGCGGCGGCGTAGTCCAGCCGCTCCTGCCGCTCAGCGTCCGTCTCGACGGGCGATGCCGACGACACCGTGGGACTCGGGGACGGCGTCACGCCAGGGTCAGGCGTGCAGCCGCCCAGGACGATCGCGCACAGCAGCGCGACGGCGCCGACCCACGTCCGACCGTCCCTCACCCCACGTCCTCCCCGTACGCGAGCGGCCAGAGTCCCACGCAGGCCGCTTTCGTGTCAGCCCCTGCCAGCGAGGTTGTGGACAACGCGTCGCCGCACCCGCTCGAGGGGGTGCGGCGCGGACCAGGGCGAGCAGCACGGGCGTCGGCGGCACGACGAGCGTCGACTAGAGTGAGTGGCTGCCCTGGAGGGCATCCCCATCACGAAGGGTTTCTGCGCGTGGCGTCGACGAATGATCTGAAGAACGGCATGGTCCTGGACCTGGACGGCCAGCTCTGGTCCGTGGTCTGGTTCCAGCACCACAAGCCGGGCAAGGGCAACACCGTGGTCCGGACCAAGCTGAAGCACGTCCTGTCGGGCAAGGTCGTCGACAAGACCTTCAACTCCGACACCAAGGTCGACACCGCGAGCGTGGACCGCCGCGACATGCAGTACCTCTACCACGACGGCGCCGGCTTCGTCTTCATGGACACCTCGACCTACGAGCAGGTGACCATCAGCGACGAGACCGTGGGTGAGGCGAAGAACTACCTGCTCGAGGAGCAGGTCGCCACCGTCGCGATCCACGAGGACAACCCGCTCTACATCGACCTGCCGGCCTCGGTCGAGCTCGTCATCACCTACACCGAGCCGGGTCTTCAGGGCGACCGCAGCACCGGCGGCACCAAGCCCGCCACGCTGGAGACCGGCCTGCAGATCCAGGTCCCGCTGTTCATCACCAACGGCGAGAAGGTCAAGGTGGACACCCGCACGGGCGACTACCTGGGCCGCGTCGGCTGACCTGACCACCAGCAGCATGACCGAGCCCGACCCCCGGCCCCGCACTCTCTCCACCCGGAGCAAGGCCCGCAAGCGCGCCCTCGACATCTTGTTCGAGGCCGAGCTGCGCGGCAACGACCCGCTGGAGACGTTGGCGGCGAGCACGGACCGCGCCGACCCGCCGGTCCGGGACTACACCGCCACGCTGGTGCGCGGGGTGGTCACGCACCGGACCGAGATCGACCGGCGGATCGCGTCGTGCATGGCCAAGAGCTGGACCGTCGAGCGGATGCCGCGGGTCGACCGCGCAGCCGCCCGGATCGCCGTCTTCGAGATCGACTTCGGCGAGGTCCCGGATCCGGTCGCGGTGGCCGAGGCCGTCGCCCTGGTCGGGGACCTCTCGACCGACGAGTCGCCGGGCTACCTCACCGGGCTGCTCAGCGCGGTGCTCGCCACCAAGACGCCCGACGCGGAGCCCCCCGCCCAGTCCGCCTGACGGGTCCCAACAGCACGGACGAGCGGCCGCCCCCAGCACCGGGGGCGGCCGCTCGTCGCGTCGACGGGCTCAGCCCTTCAGGACCCGATCACCGACCCGCTCGGTCGACTCGTTCCGCTCCGGCTTCTCCCCCGACAGGGCCGGCAGCGCTCTCGGCCACCGCCTCGGTGTCGCCGTCCGACGGAGCGGTGGACGCCGCCGGGGCGAGCCCTACGGTGTTGCGCAGCGGGACCTCGCGGACCAGCAGGACGGCGACCAGCGTGGCCACCGAGATGACCGCGGCGATGGCGAACAGCAGCCCGAAGGAGTCGCCGTAGGCGACGTGCACGATGGCCCGGACCGGGGCCGGCAGGTCATCGATGTCGAGGCTGCCCCTGGAACCGGCGCCGGCGGCCGGCAGCCCGGCCGCGGTGAGGCCGCTGGTGATGTTGCGGGCGACGTGGTTGGCGAGGATCGCGCCGAGCACCGCCACCCCGACGGCCCCGCCCAGCGAGCGGAAGAAGGTGATGGTCGCCGAGGTGGAGCCGACGTCGCCGACGTCGACCGTGTTCTGCACGGCCAGCACGATGTTCTGGATCAGCGCCCCGACCCCCACGCCGAGCACGGCCATGGACACCGCGACGAGCCCGTAGCCGGTCGTGTGGTCGATGGTGCCGAGCCCGACCAGACCGAGGACCAGGGCGATCGCCCCGACCACCATGAGCGGCTTCCACCGCCCGGTCCGGGTGACGATCTGACCACCGATGGTGGAGGTGAGCATCTGGCTGATGATCAGCGGGATGGTCATCAGGCCGGCCCGGGTGGCGGAGTGCCCGCCGGCCAGCTGGAAGTACTGGGTGAGGAAGGTGCCACTGCCGAACATGGCGACGCCGACCGCCAGACTGGCGATGATCATCAAGATCGTGGTCCGGTTGCCCAGCAGGCGGATCGGCACCATCGGCTCCGGAGCCCTCAGCTCGGTCCGCACGGCGAGAGCGACGGCCACGGCGAAGGCGGCCAGGAACGCCCCGGACTGCCAGGAGATCCAGGCGTAGTCCGAACCGGCGAAGGTCACCCAGAGCATCGGGAGGCCGGCGACGAAGGCGATCAGCACCGCGCCGAGGTAGTCGATGTGGGCTCCGCCGCGACCGGCGGGGGTCCGCAGGGTGATCTGCAGGGCGACGAGCGCGAGCACCGCGAGCGGCACGCAGACGAAGAAGCACCAGCGCCAGTTGGCGTTGTCGGTGATCACCCCGCCCAGCAGCGGGCCGGAGACCGTGCTGACCGCCATCACCGCGCCCATGTACCCGGCGTAGCGGCCGCGCTGCCGGGGCGGGATCAGCGCGCCCATGATCGACTGCGTCAGCGCGACCAGCCCGCCCATGCCGAGGCCCTGCAGGGCACGGAAAGCCATCATCGGCGCCACGGTCTGCGACAGCCCGGCGCCCACGGAGCCGGCCACGAAGATCACGATGGACAGCTGGACGAGGACCTTCTTGTCGAACAGATCGGAGAGCTTGCCCCAGATCGGCGTGGTGATCGTCATGGCCAGCAGCGACGACGTGATCACCCAGGTGTACTGGCGCTGGGTGCCGTCGAGGTCGGCCATGATCGTCGGCAAGGCCGTCGAGACGATGGTCGTCGAGAGCATGGCCGTGAAGAGGGCGGCGAGCAGCCCGGTCATCACCTTGAGGATCTGCTGGTGGGAGAGCTCGTCCCCGGTCCGCTCGGGAGCGGGGGCGACTGCGGTGGTGGTCATGACGTGCCTTCGGTGGTGTGGGGTGGCGCTGCGGATCAGGAAGTCGTGCGGGTCAGGAGGCCGCGTGCGTGCCGCGGCCGGGGGAGCGGAGGTCGACCTCGGCGAGGGTGGCCTCCAGGTGGTCCATCAGCCGGGTGAGGGTGACGACGTCCTCGGCGTCCCAGGCGTCCAGCACCGGGGTGAAGCGCTCGGCGAACTCGCGGCGCGACGTCTCCAGCTGCTCGCGGCCGGCGTCGGTCAGCCCGAGCCGGGCGGCCCGGGCGTCGTCGGGGTCTGTCTTGCGCTCCACCAGCCCGGCCTGCTCGAGCGGCACCAGTGCGCGCGAGACCACCGACGGCGCGATCTGCAGGCGGGCGGCGAGGTCGCCGGCGCGGGCGTCGGCTCCGGCCAGGGTCTTGAGGATGCCGAGCGGGGTGCCGCTCAGTCCGTACTCCGCCTGGTGGCGGTGGCTGGCGGCGCGGGCGGTGCGTATCAGCCGGCCGAGGACGTCGAGCAGGTCCACCGTCGCGGTCGTCCGCTGGTCGTGCTGCGGGTTCTGCGTCAGCCTCATCCGTCCTCCTGGTCGATGGTTGCCGCACGCGACGACGCGTGCACGGATTGCATAGCGTAACTAATGTCCGATTCCTTCCCGCACCCGGTCTCGCGTCGGTCGACGAGGGAGGCCGGGCGGCCTCTGACTGGTACCGTGTCCGGCGATCTTCCAACCTTTAAGACCTGTCCTGTGAGGCAGGAAAGGACGGGCATGAGCACAGCCGAGTCGACGCGTCCCGATCCCACCGACCTCCGTCCACCGGCAGCGCTGCTGGTGCTCGAGGACGGCCGCACCTTTCCCGGCCGGGCCTACGGAGCCGTGGGGGAGACCTTCGGCGAGGCGGTCTTCGCCACCGGGATGTCGGGCTACCAGGAGACCCTGACCGACCCCAGCTACCACCGCCAGGTCGTGGTGGCCACCGCGCCGCACATCGGCAACACCGGCTGGAACGACGAGGACGACGAGTCGGGGCAGATCTGGGTCGCGGGCTACGTCGTCCGCGACGCCGCCCGGGTCCCGTCGAGCTGGCGGTCGCGGCGGACGCTGGAGGACGAGCTCAAGACGCAGGGGATCGTCGGCATCTGCGACGTCGACACCCGGGCGCTGACCCGCCACCTGCGGGAGCGGGGGGCGATGCGCGTCGGACTGTCGAGCGTGGAGACCGACCCGGCGGCGCTGCTCCGCCGTGTGCAGGAAGCGCCCGCGATGACCGGGGCGCACCTGGCCGACGAGGTCACCACCGCCGGCAGCTACGTGGTGCCGGCCGAGGGCGAGACCCGGTACCGGGTGGTCGCGGTGGACCTGGGCATCAAGACGATGACCCCGCGGCAGATGGCCCGGCGGGGCATCGAGGTGCACGTCGTCCCCTCGACCGCGACCTTCGACGAGATCGCCGCCCTGGCGCCGGACGGCGTCTTCTTCTCCAACGGCCCGGGCGACCCGGCGGCCACCGAAGGTCCGGTCGAGCTGCTCCGCGCCGTCCTCGGCGCCGGCATCCCCTACTTCGGCATCTGCTTCGGCAACCAGATCTTCGGCCGCGCCCTGGGCTTCGGCACCTACAAGCTGGGCTACGGCCACCGCGGCCTCAACCAGCCGGTGATGGACTTGCGCACCCGCCGGGTGGAGGTCACCTCGCACAACCACGGCTTCGCCGTCGACGCGCCCCTGGACCGGCCGACGACCACCCCGTTCGGCACCGCCACGGTCAGCCACGTCGGGCTCAACGACCAGGTGGTCGAGGGTCTGGAGCTCCGCGACGACGCGGGCCGGGTGCTCGGCTTCTCCGTCCAGTACCACCCCGAGGCCGCCGCCGGCCCGCACGACGCCAACTACCTCTTCGACCGCTTCGTCGACGTGATGGCTGAGAGGGAGAACGCCTGATGCCCCGCCGCACCGACCTGCACACCATCCTGGTCATCGGCTCCGGCCCGATCGTCATCGGCCAGGCCAGCGAGTTCGACTACTCCGGCACCCAGGCGTGCCGGGTGCTGAAGGAGGAGGGCTTCCGCGTCGTCCTGGTCAACTCCAACCCGGCGACGATCATGACCGACCCCGAGTTCGCCGACGCCACCTACGTCGAGCCGATCACGCCGGAGTTCGTGGAGCAGGTGATCGCCCTCGAGCGCCCCGACGCGCTGCTGGCCACGCTCGGCGGGCAGACAGCGCTCAACGCCGCCGTCGCCCTGCACGAGAACGGCGTGCTGGAGAAGTACGGCGTGGAGATGATCGGCGCCTCGTTCGAGGCCATCCAGCGCGGGGAGAACCGCGAGCAGTTCAAGGCCATCGTCGAGAACCTGACCGGCGTGGCCGGTGGGGTGGCCGAGGTCGCCCGCAGCTACGTGTGCCACTCGATGGACGACGTGCTGGCCGCGGCCGGCGAGCTCGGCTACCCGCTCGTCGTGCGGCCCAGCTTCACCATGGGCGGGGTAGGCTCGGGCTTCGCCCACGACGAGACCGACCTGCGCCGGATCGCCGGCGCCGGACTGTCGGCCAGCCCGACCACCGAGGTGCTGATCGAGGAGTCGATCCTCGGCTGGAAGGAGTACGAGCTCGAGGTCATGCGCGACCGCGCGGACAACGTGGTCATCGTCTGCTCCATCGAGAACTTCGACCCGATGGGCGTCCACACCGGCGACTCGATCACCGTCGCCCCGGCGATGACCCTGACCGACCGCGAGTACCAGCGGATGCGCGACGTGGCCATCGGCATCATCCGCGACGTCGGCGTGGACACCGGCGGCTGCAACATCCAGTTCGCGGTGAACCCCGAGGACGGTCGGATGATCGTCATCGAGATGAACCCGCGGGTCTCCCGCTCCAGCGCCCTGGCCAGCAAGGCGACCGGCTTCCCGATCGCCAAGATCGCCGCCAAGGTCGCGGTCGGCTACACCCTGGACGAGATCCCCAACGACATCACCGAGCAGACCCCGGCCAGCTTCGAGCCGACGCTGGACTACGTCGTGGTCAAGGTCCCGCGGTTCGCGTTCGAGAAGTTCCCCTCGGCGGACTCGACCCTGACCACGCACATGAAGAGCGTCGGCGAGGCGATGGCCATCGGTCGCAACTTCACCGAGGCCCTGGGCAAGGCGCTGCGCAGCCTGGAGGACCCGAAGGCGCCGTTCGACTTCAGCAGCCCCTCGACAGGCTCAGGAGGCGTGGACCAGCTGCTCGCCCAGGCGTCGTGCCCCCACGACGGCCGGATCGGCCTGGTCATGCAGGCCCTGCGGGCCGGTGCCACGGCCGAGCAGGTGTTCGAGGCGACCAAGATCGACCCCTGGTTCGTCGACCAGCTCGTCCTCGTGCTCGAGGTCGCGGACACCGTCCGGGACGCTCCGGAGCTGACCGCCGACGTGCTGCGGCTGGCCAAGCGGCACGGGCTGTCCGACGCCCAGGTCGCGGCGCTGCGGCACCTGCGGGAGGACGTCGTCCGCGGGGTCCGCTGGGCGCTGGGCATCCGGCCGGTCTACAAGACCGTCGACACCTGCGCGGCTGAGTTCGCGGCCCGGACGCCGTACCACTACAGCTCCTACGAGACCGAGTCCGAGGTGATGCCGCGGGAGAAGCCGGCGGTGCTCATCCTGGGCAGCGGACCGAACCGGATCGGCCAGGGCATCGAGTTCGACTACTCCTGCGTGCACGCGGCGATGGCCCTCTCGGCCGCCGGCTACGAGACCGTGATGGTCAACTGCAACCCCGAGACGGTGAGCACCGACTACGACACCGCCGACCGGCTCTACTTCGAACCGCTGACGCTGGAGGACGTGCTCGAGGTGGTGCACGCCGAGCAGCAGGCCGGACCGGTCGCGGGCGTTCTCGTCCAGCTGGGCGGCCAGACCCCGCTGCGGCTCGCCCAGGGCCTCAAGGACGCCGGCGTGCCCATCGTCGGCACCAGCCCGGAGGCCATCCACCTGGCCGAGGAGCGTGGCGCCTTCGGGGAGGTGCTGGACGCCGAGGGGCTGCCCGCCCCCAAGCACGGCCTGGCCCGTTCCTTCGACGAGGCCAAGACCATCGCCGACGAGATCGGCTACCCGGTGCTGGTCCGGCCCTCCTACGTGCTGGGCGGCCGCGGGATGGAGATCGTCTACGACGAGCCGTCGCTCTCGTCCTACATCGGCCGGGCCACCGAGGTCTCGCCCGCCCACCCGGTGCTGGTCGACCGGTTCCTCGACGACGCCGTGGAGATCGACGTCGACGCGCTCTACGACGGCACCGACCTCTACCTCGGCGGCGTGATGGAGCACATCGAGGAGGCCGGTGTGCACTCCGGCGACTCGGCCTGCGCGCTGCCGCCGATCACCCTGGGGGCCGAGGTGGTGGACCGGATCCGCGACTCCACCGAGAAGATCGCCCGCGGCGTCGGCGTCCGCGGGCTGATCAACATCCAGTTCGCGCTGGCCGGCGACACGCTCTACGTGCTGGAGGCCAACCCCCGCGCGTCCCGCACGGTGCCCTTCGTGTCCAAAGCCACCGGCACCCAGCTGGCCAAGGCCGCAGCCCGGGTGATGCTCGGCGCCACCATCGCCGACCTCCGCAGCGAGGGACTGCTGCGTCCGACCGGTGACGGCTCCGACGAGGACCACACCGGCCCGATCGCGGTGAAGGAGGCGGTGATGCCGTTCAACCGGTTCCGCACCATGGACGGCATCTCGGTCGACATCATCCTGGGCCCGGAGATGAAGTCCACCGGTGAGGTGATGGGCCTCGACCTCGGCTTCGGCACCGCCTTCGCCAAGAGCCAGGTGGCCGCCTTCGGTCCCCTGCCCACCCAGGGCACGGTGTTCATCTCGGTGGCCAACCGGGACAAGCGCAACGTCGTGTTCCCCGTCAAGCGGCTGGCCGACCTGGGCTTCCAGATCGTCGCCACCACCGGCACCGCGTCGATGCTGCGCCGGCACGGGGTCCAGGTGACGACCGTGCGCAAGTACAGCCAGGGTCCCGGCCCGGACGGGGATAAGACGGTCGTCCAGGCCATCCTGGACGGCGAGGTCGACCTGATCTTCAACACCCCGCACGGCCTCAGCCCCGACGGTCGGCCGCGCTTCGACGGCTACGAGATCCGCACCGCCGGCGTGCTCCGCAACATCCCCTGCATCACCACCGTGCAGGGCCTGGCGGCCGCGGTCCAGGGCATCGAGGCGATCATGGCCGGCGACGTCGGCGTCCGCTCGCTGCAGTCCTGGGCGAAGGATCGCTGAGCCGCAGCAGATGACTCCCGACACCTGGCTGCTGGACCGCGGGTACCGGCGGCTGCTGCGCCCGGTGCTGTTCCGCGCCGGCGGCGGCGATCCTGAGCGCGTGCACGACGCGACCCTGGCCGCACTGCACCGGGTGGGGGAGAACCGGGTGGCGCGGACGGCGCTGGCCGCCCTCCTCGCCCGGCACCGGCAGCCGGTGCGGGTGGCCGGCGTCGACTTCCCGGGCCGGGTGGGCGTGGCCGCCGGACTGGACAAGAACGGGCTGGGCCTCAAGGCGTGGGGCGCGCTGGGCTTCGGCTTCGCCGAGCTCGGCACGGTGACCAGTTCCGGTCAGCCCGGCAACGAGCAGCCCCGGCTCTTCCGGCTGCCCGAGCACGCCGCGATCATCAACCGGATGGGCTTCAACAACGCCGGAGCGGAGGCCCTCGCCGCCCGGCTGGCCGCCGCCCACGTCGTGCGCGGCAACGGCGCCGTCGGCATCCCCCTGGGCATCAGCCTGGGCAAGACGAAGAGCACCCCGCTGGCCGACGCCACGGCCGACTACCTGGCGTCCTTCCGGCTGCTGGCCGGCTACGCCGACTACGTCGCGATCAACGTGTCGAGTCCCAACACCCCCGGGTTGCGCTCGCTGCAGGACGCCGACGCCCTCCGGGACCTGGTCGGCACGCTGGTGGCCGAGGCGGCCCGCCGTGACCCGGACGAGCCGGTCCCGGTGTTCGTGAAGCTCGCCCCCGACCTGACCGAGGACGCGCTCGAGGAGCTGCTGGGCGTCTGCACCGCGGCCGGGGCCGCCGGTCTGATCGCCACGAACACCACCTTGGCCCGGGACGCGGTCACCGGACACCGGCACGCGGCCGAGGCCGGCGGGCTGTCCGGCTCGCCGCTGGCCGCGCGGGCCCGGGAGGTGGTGGCCTTCCTCACCGCCCGCACCGACCTGCCGGTGATGGGCGTGGGCGGCCTGCTGACCGCCGACGACGGCCGGGCCATGCTCGATGCCGGCGCCGTCCTGCTGCAGGTCTACAGCGGCTACATCTACCGCGGTCCGGCGCTGGTCGCCGAGCTCAACCGGCTGACGTCGACCGACGGTTCCACCACCACGACGAGGGGATGACGCCGGTGCGCGCGAGCTACGGGGAACGGCTGCAGCAGGTGGTGGGAGAGAGGGGACCGCTCGCCGTCGGCATCGACCCGCACCCCGGCGTGCTGGCGGCCTGGGGGCTGGCCGACGACGTCGCGGGCGTGGAGGCCTGCGCCCGCGGGATGGTGGAAGCTCTCGGCCACGAGGTGGCGGTGTTCAAGCCGCAGTCGGCCTTCTACGAGGCGCACGGCTCGGCCGGCGTCGCCGTCCTGGAGCGGGTGCTCGCCGACATCGCCGCCGCGGGCGCGCTGTCCCTGCTCGACGTCAAGCGCGGGGACATCGGCTCCACCATGGACGCCTACGCCCGCGCCTACCTGGCCGATGGATCACCGCTGGCCGCGGACGCCGTCACCCTCAGCCCCTACCTCGGCTTCGGCTCCCTCGACGGGGCCGTCGAGCTCGCCGCCGCGCACGGCCGCGGGGTCTACGTCCTGGCCCTGACCAGCAACCCCGAGGGCCCGCAGCTGCAGCACGCCCGCAGCGCCGACGGGCGGCTGGTCGGGCAGCTGGTCGTGGACGAGGCCGCCGCTCGCAATCCCGGCCCCGGGCTGGGTCACGTCGGCGTGGTCGCCGGCGCGACCATCGGCCGCACGGGCGTCGACTTCTCCGGGCTGAACGGCTCGATCCTCGCCCCGGGGATCGGCGCCCAGGGCGGGACGGCCGAGGACCTGGCCACGGTGTTCGGCTCTGCGGCGCACCTCGTGCTGCCCACCACGAGCCGGGAGGTGATGGCCGCCGGACCGGACCCGGAGGCGCTCCGGGACGCGGCGCGGACGACCCTGGCCGCCATGCGCGCCGTGCTGTCCGTGGGGTAGGTTTCGAGGCTCCGGAGGTCGCCGTCCGCCGTGGAGCGCGGGGGCACCTGGAGGTTCGTAGATGAGGACGCACGTAGTGACCATTCCCCCCTTGAGCGACGAGCAGCGCCAGCTCGCCCGGCACGCCGCGACCGAGGCCCGCCGTCGTCGCGCCGAGGTGAAGCAGGCGCTGCGCACCGGCAGCCGGACCCTCGCCGAGGTGCTGGCCCAGGCCGAGCAGGACGACGTCGTCGCCCACACCAAGGTGGTCGACGTGCTCAAGTCCCTGCCCCGGGTGGGAGCGGTCCGTGCGGCCCGGGTGATGGAGCGGCTGGACATCGCCCCCAACCGCCGGCTGCGGGGGCTCGGCAAGCACCAGACCGCCGCCCTGGTCGCGGAGTTCCCCGCCGCGGGCGTGCGCACCGACCCCACCCCGTGAGACCCGTGGGCCTCACGGTGCTCTCCGGCCCGACGGCGGTCGGCAAGGGCACCGTGGTGACGCGGCTGGCCGCGGACCACCCGGAGATCTTCGTGTCCGTCTCCGCCACCACCCGGCCGCCTCGGCCCGGCGAGGTCGACGGCGTGCACTACCTCTTCGTCTCCGAGGACGAGTTCGACGCGCTGGTGGCGCAGGACGCGCTGCTGGAGTGGGCCGTGGTGCACGGCGTGCACCGCTACGGCACGCCGCGCGCACCCGTGGTCGCCGCGGTCGAGGCCCACCGCCCGGCCCTGCTGGAGATCGACCTGCAGGGCGCTCGCCAGGTGCGGCAGGCCTGGCCCGAGGCCCGGTTCGTGTTCTTGGCCCCGCCCTCGTGGGAGGAGCTGGTGCGCCGGTTGGTCGGCCGCGGCACCGAGTCCCCGGCCCAGCGCGAGCGCCGGCTGCAGACCGCGCGGGACGAGCTGGCCTCAGCCAGCGAGTTCGACCACGTCATCGTGAACGGCGAAGTGGGCCAAGCTGTGGCCGAGTTGGTAGCCTTGGCTCGTCTGTGACGACAGACGCCCCACCTCAGCGCCGTCCGGCTCGTCGAGCCGGTGGCTGCGCTGCGCGGAACCCGGCCCTCACCGGTCGGTTGCGCGGGGGTCAGACGAGCGAAAACCGAAGGTAACTCCGTGACTGTCCACCCCGTCGCCGAAGGCATCACCAACCCGCCGATCGACGAGCTGCTCACCCGTTCGGACTCGAAGTACAAGCTGGTGCTGTTCGCCGCCAAGCGCGCCCGCCAGATCAACGCCTACTACTCCCAGCTCGGCGAGGGTCTCCTCGACCACGTCGGCCCGCTGGTCGAGACCGGTCCGCAGGAGAAGCCGCTGTCCATCGCCCTGCGCGAGGTCAACGCCGGCAAGCTGAACTGCATCGACATCGACCCCGACGCCGAGGAGGCCGAGGAGTCCGCTCCTTCGGGCCCCACCCTGGTCGAGCCGGCCTGAGCCCCGACCCCGTGAGCACGATCCCGGGGGACCGCCCGCTGCGGCGGCCGGTTCCCCTGGGGTTCGCCGGGGCCCGCCCGTGAGCCGCATCGTCCTGGGCGTCGCCGGCGGGATCGCCGCCTACAAGGCCTGCGAGCTGCTCCGGCGGCTGCTGGCGGCCGGGCACGAGGTCACCGTCGTGCCGACGGACGCGGCCCTGCAGTTCGTCGGGGAGGCGACCTGGGCCGCCCTGTCCGGGCGACCGGTGCACACCGGCGTCTGGGCCGACGCCCAGCGGGTGCCGCACGTCAAGCTGGGCCAGGAGGCCGACCTCGTCGTCGTCGCTCCGGCCACCGCCGACCTGCTGGCCCGGGCGGCCACCGGCCGCGCCGACGACCTGCTGACCAACGTGCTGCTCACCGCACACGGACCGGTGGTGATGGCGCCGGCGATGCACACCGAGATGTGGCTGCACGCCGCGACCCGGGCCAACGTCGCCACCCTGCGCTCCCGCGGCGTCGTCGTCGTCGATCCCGACTCCGGCCGGCTCACCGGCCCCGACTCCGGACCCGGCCGGCTGCCCGATCCCGCCGAGCTGGCCGCCGTCGTCGAGACCGTGCTGGCCGACGCGGCGGTCGCCGCCCGCGCCGCAGCCCAGGACCTGGCCGGCCTGCACGTCGTCGTCAGCGCCGGCGGCACCCGCGAGCACCTCGACCCGGTCCGCTTCCTCGGCAACGCCTCGTCGGGGCTGATGGGCTGGGCGCTCGCCCGGGCCGCTCGGCTGCGCGGAGCCGACGTCACCCTGGTCGCGGCGAACGTCGACCGGCCCGCACCTCCCGGGGTGCCGGTCACCCCGGTCACCTCGACCGCGGATCTCGGCGCGGCCGTCACCGCCGCCGCGGCCACCGCCGACGTCGTGGTGATGGCCGCCGCGCCCGCCGACTTCACCCCCGCCGCCGCCAGCGGCACCAAGATCAAGAAGTCCGGGGACGGCGGTCTGGAGCTGGACCTGGTGCAGACCACCGACGTCCTCGCCGGGCTGGTCCGCGGTCGCACCGACCCGCGCCAGGTGCTGGTCGGCTTCGCGGCCGAGACGCCCACCGACGACGCCGACCTGCTCGCGCTGGGCCGGGCGAAGCTCGCCCGCAAGGGCTGCGACCTGCTGGTGCTGAACGCCGTCGGCCGGGGCAAGGTGTTCGGGCAGGTGGACAGCGAGATCACGCTGCTCACCGCCCAGGCAGCTGACGGACCCCACGCCGGGAGCAAGGACACGCTGGCCCACCGCGTCTGGGACAACGCCCTCACCCTGCGGACGTCCCGGTAGGTTGGCCCGACCGGCGCAGCCGCCGGTCCAGCCAGCGAGGAAGACGAGGCCATGGCGCGCAGACTGTTCACCTCCGAGTCGGTCACCGAGGGCCACCCGGACAAGATCGCCGACCAGATCAGCGACACCGTCCTGGACGCGCTGCTGGAGCAGGACCCCTCGAGCCGCGTCGCCGTGGAGTGCCTGGTCACCACCGGTCTGGTCGTCGTCGCCGGTGAGGTGACCACGGACTCCTACGTCGAGATCCCCGGTCTGGTGCGGCAGAAGGTCATCGACATCGGCTACGACTCCTCCACGAAGGGCTTCGACGGCGCCTCCTGCGGCGTCTCCATCGCCATCGGCCAGCAGTCGCCGGACATCGCCCAGGGCGTCGACACCGCTGTCGAGTCCCGGACCGGCTCCTCGGTCGACGCGCTGGACGCCCAGGGCGCCGGCGACCAGGGCCTGATGTTCGGCTACGCCTGCGACGACACGCCTTCGTTGATGCCGCTGCCGATCGACCTCGCTCACCGGCTGGCCGAGCAGCTCGCCGCCGTCCGCAAGGACGGGACCATGCCCTACCTCCGGCCCGACGGCAAGACCCAGGTCACCATCGAGTACGACGGCGACCGCCCGGTCCGTCTGGACACCGTGGTGCTGTCCAGCCAGCACGCCGCCGACATCGACCTCGACGCCTTGCTCACGCCGGACGTCCGCAAGCACGTCGTCGAGCCGGTGCTGGAGCGCTACGCCATCGACAGCTCCGACTACCGCCTGCTGGTCAACCCGACCGGCCGGTTCGAGATCGGCGGGCCGATGGGCGACGCCGGGCTCACCGGCCGCAAGATCATCGTCGACACCTACGGCGGGATGGCCCGGCACGGCGGCGGCGCCTTCTCCGGCAAGGACCCGTCCAAGGTCGACCGCTCCGGCGCCTACGCCATGCGCTGGGTGGCCAAGAACGTGGTGGCGGCCGGCCTGGCCCGGCGCTGCGAGGTGCAGATCGCCTACGCCATCGGCAAGGCGCACCCGGTCGGCTTCTACGTCGAGACCTTCGGCACCGAGACCGTGCCCACCGACCGGATCGCCGACGCCGTGCTGGCCACCTTCGACCTGCGGCCGGCGGCCATCATCCGCGACCTCGACCTCAAGCGCCCGGTCTACGGTGCGACCGCGGCCTACGGGCACTTCGGCCGCGACCTGCCCGGGCTCACCTGGGAGGTCGCCGACCGCGCCGACGCGCTGGCGGCCGCCGTCCGCGGCTGAGCCGGACGGCCGGATCATCCGGCGAGCAGCCGTCGGCGGCGGGCCCGGCGCACCGCGCCGCGGATCGACTGGGCGACGGCGGCGCCGACCAGCAGGCCGAGCGCGATCGCGGTGACCACCCCGAGCACGCCCAGCGCCGCCTCCGCCGACCCGCCCGGGTCGACCGCCAGCTGGGTGGTGGACAGCAGCCCCAGGCTCCCGGGGACCAGCAGCCAGAACGAGGGCAGGAACACCACCAGCCGCGGCAGCATCGGCTTCACCGCCTCCACCGCCGACGCCCCCAGGCTGGCGGCCAACGCCCCGGCGAAGCTGCCGAGCACCGGCCCGGAGAGGGCCTGGCCGAGCGACTGCGCGGCGAAGGCCAGCACCAGGGTGAGCCCGATCCACGGCAGCAGCCGCAGCGACGGGCTCTCCAGCAGCCCGATCCCCACCGTGATCAGCACGAGCCCGAGCGGCGCCGCCCACCAGCCCAGCTCGTCGACCCGCAGGTTGGTCATCGCCTCCGTGGGCACGGAGAACAGCCGGGCGGCGGCCACGATGCCCAGGGTGAACAGCAGCAGCTGGACGACGCCGAAGACCAGCCGCGCGGTGCCGGCGACCATGTCCCCGCTCGCCAGCTCCGACATCGCGGTGACGATGAGCGCGCCGGGCAGCAGCACGGCCAACGGCGGCAGCAGCGTGCGCAGCGGGCCCTCGAGCAACCCGGCGTCCACGGCGGCGAAGACCAGGCAGGCCAGCACGAAGGCCGCCAGCGTGGGCAGCAGCGTGCTGATCAGCCGGAACCGCTGGCTCAGCCGGAACAGGGTCACCACGACTGCGCCGCCGACCACGGCGAAGGCGACGTTGGCCCGCCCCGGCTGCAGGATCAGGGCGATGCCGGTGGCGATGCCCACCCAACCGAGGTTGGCCAGCCACACCGGGTAGCGCGACGGCCGGGCGGTCAGGGCCAGCAGGGCGCTGATCGCCTCCTCGATGGTGATCGAGCCCTCGACCAGCTGGTAGCGGATGGCGCGCACCTCGGCCGCCTGGTCCAGCCGCAGCGAGCCCTTGACGCCCTCGTAGGTCGCCGGCTCGCCGCTGCCGACGCTGACCGTCACCCCCGTCGGGCCGGCCGCCACCTGGGCGTCGGAGAAGCCGAGCCGGCCCGCCACCTCGACCACCTCGTCCTCGACGTCGGAGACCGGCTGCCCGGTGGCGACCATCGCCGCGGCCAGCGCGACGAGCACCCGCCGCACCTGGAGGTCGGACGGGTCGGCGGGCGTGCTCGCGGTCA
This sequence comes from Microlunatus lacustris, assembly GCA_039527025.1. Taxonomy (GTDB): domain Bacteria; phylum Actinomycetota; class Actinomycetes; order Propionibacteriales; family Propionibacteriaceae; genus Microlunatus; species Microlunatus lacustris. The sequence goes on along the minus strand of BAAAJN010000004.1, from coordinate 288,208 downwards.
TGGCTCCTTCTCGGATCGGTGCGCCGTGCGCTCGTCCACAGGTGTGGTGCGCAGCGCCGGGTCTGTCAGACCCCTCTGCCTATCATCGAGCGTGCCCCCCAGGTCGGACGTGCGGACGAGCCCCGCGGAAGCCGCGGCGCCGGTCGTCCCCGCGCCGGCACCCGCCCCGCCGCCGCACGCGCCCGCCGAGGTCCGTCCCGTCGCCCGCGTCGTGCTGGACCTGCCGCTGAGCCACCTCGACCGCCCTTTCGACTACACGGTGTCCCGGGCGCAGGACGCCGAGGCCGTTCCCGGCGCCCGGGTCCGCGTCCGGTTCGCCGGGAAGCAGCGCGACGGCTTCCTGCTGGAGCGCCGGGAGGCCAGCGACCACGACGGGGCGCTCAGCCCGCTGGCCAAGGTGGTCTCGGCCGAGCCGGTGCTGACCCCGGAGGTGGCCCGGCTGGTCCGGGGCGTCGCCGACCACTACGCCGGCAGCTTCTCCGACGTCATGCGGCTGGCGGTCCCACCCCGGCACGCTGCCACCGAGAAGGCCGCGCCGGCGCCCGGCCCGGTCGCCGCGGTGCCGGACGCGCCGCCCCACCCCTTCGGGCACTACCCGGCCGGTGCCGGGTTCCTGGCCGCGCTGGCCGCCGGCCGCAGCCCTCGCGCCGCCTGGCAGGTCACCCCGAGTGCCGACCCCAGCGGCGACTGGGCGGCGGGACTGGCCGCGGCGGCGCGGGCGAGCGTCGAGAGTGGCCGTGGGGCCGTGCTGGTGGTTCCCGACCAGCGCGACGTCGAGCAGCTGAAGCAGGCCTGCACGGCGGCCCTGGGGCCGGCCGGCTTCGCCGTGCTGGTCGCCGAGGCCGGGCCCGCCGCTCGCTACCGCGCCTTCCTGCGGGCGCTGCGCGGCGAGGTCAGGGTGGTCATCGGGAACCGGGCCGCGGCGTTCGCCCCCGTCCGTGACCTCGGGCTGGTGGCGCTGTGGGACGACGGCGACGACCTGCTGGCCGAACCGCGGGCGCCCTACCCGCACGCCCGGGAGGTGCTGGCGCTGCGGGCCGCGCAGTCCCGGGCCGGGGCGCTGTTCGCCGGTTTCGCCCGGACCGCCGAGGTGCAGGCCTGGGTGGAGCAGGGCTGGGTGCGCGAGCTGGCTCAGGACCGGGTGGCGCTGCGGCACACCGCGCCGCACGTCAAGGTGAGCGCCGACACCGACCGGGCCCTGGAGCGGGACCCGGCCGCCCGCGCCGCCCGGCTGCCGCACGAGGTCTTCACCCTGATGCGGTCGGTGCTGCCGCAGGGTCCGGTGCTGGTCCAGGTGCCGCGGGCGGGTTATCTCGTCGCGCTGGTCTGCCAGGACTGCCGCGAACCTGCGCGCTGCCGGCACTGCGGCGGCCCCACCCGCGCCGGGCGCGGGCGCTCGCTCGACGGGCCACAAGCCACCTGCACCTGGTGCGGCCGCCTGCAGGTGGGTTGGGAGTGCCCGATCTGCGGCTCGCACCGCTTCCGAGCGCCGGTGGTGGGCTCGGAACGCACGGCGGAGGAGCTGGGCAAAGCCTTCCCGGGCACCGCGGTCCGCCAGTCCAGCGCCGGCCAGGTCGCGGCCACGGTGCCGGCCGCACCCGCGATCGTCGTGGCCACGCCCGGCGCCGAGCCGCGGGCGGAGGGTGGCTACGCCGGCGCCGTCCTGCTGGACACCCCGCTGCTGCTGCTCCGGGCGGACCTGCGCGCCACCGAGGAGGCACTGCGGCGCTGGCTCAACGCCGTCGCCCTGGTCCGCAGCGGGAGCGAGGGCGGGTCCGTCATCGCCGTGGGGGAGAGCTCGGGGCGGGCGCTGCAGGCGCTGGTCCGGGTCGATCCGGCCGGCCTCGCCGCGCGCGAGCTGGTCGACCGGGCGGAGGCGCACTTCCCGCCGGCCGCCAAGCTGGTCACCGTCGAGGGCCGCCCGGAGGCCCTGGCCGAGTTCGTCGAGCTGGCCCAGCTGCCGCCGCACGCCGAGCTGCTCGGCCCGGTGGCGCTGCCCCCGGAGCGACGGCCAGGCGATCCCCCGGGCCTCACCGCCGACGGCGGGCTGTCCCGGCTCACCTTGCGGGCCCCACGGCCCGAGGGCGGTGCGCTGGTCCGGGCGGCCAAGGACGTCGCGGCCATCCGGAGCGCCCGCAAGAGCGAGGGGGCCCTGCGGATACGGGTCGACCCGGTGACCATCGGCTGAGCAGTCCCTTCGTCGCGCGAGTGCTGGAAGGTCGTCGGCCGAGGTGGCGACGGCGCGCGACTTCGGCACCCGCCACAGAGTCGGGAGGAGGCTGCGGTCGGCCGCCCCTAGACTCGGCCGGTGCGCATCGTCTTCGCCGGGACCCCCGAGGTGGCCCTGCCCCCGCTGGAGGCGCTGCTCGCCTCGCGGCACGAGGTGGTCGCCGTGCTCACCCGCCCCGACGCGCCCGCCGGCCGGGGCAAGAAGTTGACGCCCAGCCCGGTCGCCGCGCGGGCCGCCGAGCTCGGGATCGAGACCCTGACCCCCCGCCGGCCGCGGGACGAGGACTTCGTCGCCCGGCTGACCGAGATCGCCCCCGACTGCTGCCCGGTCGTCGCCTACGGCGCCCTGCTGCCGCAGCGGGTGATCGACGTGCCACGGCACGGGTTCGTCAACCTGCACTTCTCGCTGCTGCCGGCCTGGCGCGGCGCAGCCCCGGTCCAGCACGCGTTGCTGGCCGGCGACGCCGTCACCGGGGCCACCACCTTCCAGATCGTGCTGGAGCTGGACGCCGGCCCCACCTACCTCAGCGTGAGCGAGGCGGTCCGCCCCGACGACACCGCCGGCGACCTGCTGGACCGGCTCGCCGTGGCCGGCGCCGACCTGCTGGTCGCCACCCTGGACGGGATCGAGGACGGCACGCTGACCGCTCACCCGCAACCGGCCGACGGCGTCAGCTTCGCCCCGAAGATCGAGGTCGAGGACGCCCGCATCGACTGGACCCAGCCCGCCGAGGTCGTCGACCGCCGGATCCGTGGCTGCACCCCGGCACCCGGCGCCTGGACCACGCTGGGTGGCGAGCGGCTCAAGCTCGGTCCGGCCACGCCCGCTGACGGCGAGTTGGCCCCTGGACGGCTGCAGGTGGGCAAGGCGGCGGTGCTGGTGGGCACCGGCACCCGCCCGCTGCAGCTCGGCCGGGTGCAAGCCCCGGGCAAGAAGCCGATGCCTGCGGCGGACTGGGCCCGTGGCGCCTCCCTGACCCCCGACACCACCCTGGGGACCTGAGGTGGCCGCACCCGCTCGCCGTGGCCCCGGCGCCCGCCGCAAGCCCGACCGCGCCCGCCGGCTCGCCTTCGACGCCCTCCGGCTCGTCAACGGCCAGGACGCCTACGCCAACCTGGTGCTGGCCGACCTGCTCGCGGAGCGGCACCTGGAGGGCCGCGACGCCGCCTTCGCCACCGAGCTGGTCGCCGGCACCTGCCGTCTGCAGGGCACCTACGACGCGGTCATCGTCGCGGCGTCCGGCCGGAGCCTGGGCAGCCTGCAACCGGCCGTCCTGGACCTGCTCCGGCTGGGTGCGCACCAGGTCCTCTCGCTGCGGGTACCGGGCCACGCCGCCGTCGCCGCGATGGTCGACCTGGCCGCGGCGACCGTGGGGGAGCGGGTGACGGGCCTGACCAACGCGGTCCTGCGGCGGGTCGCCGCGCACGATCTCGAGGAGTGGCTCGACCTGCTGGGCGCCGACCTCGAGCCGCGGGACGCGCTCGCACTGCGCACCGCCCACCCGCGGTGGGTGGTCGACGCCTTCGCCGACGTGCTGTCCGACGCCGAGCTGGCCCCGGCTCTCGAGGCGGACAACGTGAACCCCGCCGTCACCCTCGTCGTCCGACCCGGGTTGGCCGAGGTCGACGAGCTGGTCGCCGCGGGCGCCGAGCCGGCCCCGTACTCCCCGTTCGCCGCGCGCTGGAGCGGCAACCCGGCCGCCCTGCCCGCGGTCCGCGACGGCCGCGCCGGCGTCCAGGACGAGGGCTCCCAGCTGGTGGCCTGGGGCCTCACCCGGGCCACCGCGCCCACCGGGCCGTGGTTGGACCTGTGCTCGGGACCGGGCGGCAAGGCCGCGCTGCTGGCCGGCCTGCTCGGGCCTGCGGACGGGCTGCTGCTCGCGGTCGAGCCGTCGGCGCACCGCGCCGCCCTGGTGGCGACCGGGCTGCGCGCCCACCAGCCGGGGGCGGCCACCGTGCTGCAGGCCGACGGCACCCGCCCGGCCTGGCGCGCGGGGTCGTTCGCCCGGGTGATCGCGGACGTGCCCTGCACCGGGCTCGGGGCCCTGCGCCGCCGTCCCGAGGCGCGCTGGCGGCGGGCCGACACCGCGGTCGAGCAGCTGCACGAGCTGCAGTGCGCCCTGCTCGCCTCGGCGCTGGACGCCGCCCGGCCGGGCGGCGTCGTCGCCTACGTGACCTGCTCACCGCACCGCCGGGAGACCGTCGACGTGGTCACCGAGACCCTCGCCGGTCGCGACGACGTCGCCGTCCTGCCCGCCGCCGAGCTGCTGCCCGAGCTGCCCGACGCGGCCCTGGGGGACTTCCTGCAGCTGTGGCCGCACCGGCACGGCACCGACGCCATGTTCGCCGCGTACCTCCGGGTGGGCTGAGGCCGCCCCGCTAGAGTGCCACCCGTGGTCCGCCTCATGCCCAGCCTGCTCTCCGCCGACTTCGCCAACCTCCAGGCGGCCATGGAGTCGGTGCCCTCCGCTGACGCCCTCCACGTGGACGTGATGGACAACCACTTCGTGCCGAACCTCACCCTCGGCCTGCCGGTCTTCGAGTCGATCCGCGCCGCCACCCCGGTGATGCTCGACGTGCACCTGATGATCACCGACCCCGACCGCTGGGCGCCCGCCTACGCCGAGGCGGGCGCGGAGTCGGTGACCTTCCACGTCGAGGCGGCGGCGGCGCCGGTCCGGCTGGCCCGCGAGCTCCGGGTGCGCGGGGCACGGGCGTCGATGGCCCTCAAGCCCGCGACGCCGATCGAGCCGTACGCCGACCTGCTGCCCGAGCTGGACATGGTGCTGATCATGACCGTGGAGCCCGGGTTCGGCGGCCAGAAGTTCCTCGACCTCTGCCTGCCCAAGATCGAGCGCACCCGGGCCCTGCTGGACCAGGTCGGCGGCGACGTCTGGCTGCAGATCGACGGCGGGGTCTCCGCAGACACCATCGAGCGGTGCGCGGCCGCCGGCGTGGACTCCTTCGTCGCCGGGTCGTCGGTGTTCGGCGCCGACGACCCGGACGCAATGGTGACCGAGCTGCGCCGGCTAGCTCTGGCGGCCTCGGCCTGACTGCCGCTGCGCCGGCGGCACCTCCTGCTGCCGTCGCTGCCGCTGCCGGTTGGGCGTCTCCTTCTTCGGGTCAGAGCTCATCAGCGCGTTGATCCAGTTGGCTGGAACCGAGTTGTCCACCAGCACCGACTTGAGGAACAGCGTCGCCGGGATGGCGATCAGCGCGCCGAGCGCGCCGAGCAGGTAGGCCCAGAAGATCAGCGACACGAAGGCGACGGTGCCGTTGATGCCGACGGCGTCCCCGGTGAAGCGGGGCTGGATGATCGTCTGCACGACCACGTTGATCACGGTGAACACGATCACCACGGCCAGCGCCTGGCCAGGACCGCCGGCCAGCAGGGCGATCAGCGCCGGGGGGATGACCCCGATGACGAAGCCGATGTTGGGGATGTAGTTGGTCACGAAGGCCAGCACGCCCCAGGTGAGGGCCAGCGGCACCCCGATGATCAGCAGGGCGATGTAGTCCATGACCGCGACGATCAGACCGAACACGGTGGTGACGATCCAGTACTTCCGGACCCGGCTGGAGAAGTTGACCAGACCGTCGGCGATGTGCGGACGGGTCTCGCGGATCACCTGGATGCGCTCCCGCATGCTCCCGGAGTCGAAGGCCAGGAAGATCACCACGGTGATGATCAGGATGAGCAGGGAGGCGCCGCCGCTCAGCGCACCCAGCAGGGCCTGCGCGGGACCGGTCAGGCTGCTGAGCTGGAACGAGGAGGCCAGGTTCTCGATCTGGTCCTGCCCGTAGCCGAGCCGGGTGGAGAGAGCCACCAGGGAGTCGAGGATCCGCTGGAAGGCGTCGGCGTACTGCGGCAGCGTGTCGACCAGCCGGACGATCGCGTAGACCACCGATCCGAGGATGACCGTCAGCAGCGCGTAGATCGCCAGCAGCGTGACCACGCTGGCCAGCCAGGAGGGCCACCGGCGCTTGACCAGGAAGGTCCGCAGCGGCGCGACGGTGATCACCAGGGTGAGCACCAGGAAGACCGGCGCGACGATGTTGGCGCTGGAGCGCAGGCCGACGCCGATGATCACCAGGGCCGCCAGGATGACGATCCCGAAGTACGGCGGGCTGGGCGCCTTGCCGACGCCCGGGTCGGACTTGGGGGGCGCGGTGGGCGCGGGTGCGGCGGACTGACGGGGCACGGAACTCCTCGACGGGTGGGGGCACGGGCAGGGGCGCCTGGGCTCAGCCTGCCCTAGGTACCCGTTCTGCGCTCAGTGACCCTGCCGGCGCCGCAGATAACGTTCGAACTCCGCCGCGATGACCTCACCGCTGGCCTCGGGCAGGTCGGTGGCGTCCTGCTGCTGCTCCAGCGAGGTCACGTACTCCGCCACCTCGGAGTCCTCGGCGGCCAGCTCGTCCACGCCTCGCTCCCAGGCCCGGGCCAGCTCGGGCAGCTCGCCCAGCTCGAGCGGGCTGTCGAGCAGCTGCTCCAGCTGGGACAGCAGGGCCAGCGTCGCCTTGGGGCAGGGCGGGTGCGAGACGTAGTGCGGCACCGCCGCCCACGAGGACAGCACCTCGACCCCGCTGCGCTCCAGCGCGTCCGCGAGCACCCCGACGATGCCGGTCGGCCCTTCGTAGGTGGAGGGCGCGAGGCCCATCGACGTCATCAGTGCCCGGTTGGCGGTGGAGGTGGACACCGGGATCGGCCGGGTGTGCGGGGTGTCGGCGAGCAGCGCCCCGAGCAGGTGCACCCGCCGCGTGCTGGCCGACTTCAGCGCGGACGTGACCAGGGTGCAGAACTGCCGCCAGCGCAGGTTCGGCTCGAGCCCGTGCACCAGGACCAGCGGCCGGCCGTCGGGCAGCTCGGCGATCCGCAGCTCGGTGGTCGGCCAGACGAGCTCGCGGTCGTCGTCCTCGTCCAGCTTCACCTCGGGCCGGTTGACCTGGAAGTCGTAGAAGTCGTCCGGGTCGATGGCGAAGACCGACTCGGACTCGTAGACCTCGCTCAGGTGCTCGACGGCCCCGGTGGCGGCGCTGCCGGCGTCGTTCCAGCCGCCGAAGGCCACCACCACCACCGGGTCGTCGAGGTCGCGGAGGTCACGGCTGGACACGTCAGACATGACTTCACTGTAACCGTCGGCCCTGGCGCTCGACCGTGGTCCGCGAGCGTCGCCACATGGTGGTTACCTGGCTCGCGAGGAGCCTGCCGACCTATCCTCGGGACGTGCCTGCCGACCTGCGTTCCGCCCTGTCCTCCCGTGTCGTGATCGGCGACGGGGCGATGGGGACGATGCTGCAGGGCTACGACCTGACCCTCGACGACTTCGACCAGCTCGAGGGCTGCAACGAGGTGCTCAACCGCACCCGTCCCGACGTGGTCCGGGCCATCCACGACGCCTACTTCGCCGTCGGGGTCGACGCGGTGGAGACCAACACCTTCGGCACCAACCTGTCCGCGCTGGGCGAGTACGGGATCGCGGACCAGATCCTGCCGCTGGCCGAGGCCGCCGCCCGGATCGCCCGCGAGTCCGCCGACGCCTTCAGCACTCCCGAGCGGCCGCGCTGGGTGCTCGGCAGCGTGGGCCCGGGCACGAAGCTGCCGACGCTGGGTCACGTCTCCTACGCCGCGCTGCGCGAGGCCTACCAGCGCCAGGTCGAGGGCATGCTCGCCGGCGGCATCGACGCCGTGCTGATCGAGACCTCGCAGGACCTGCTGCAGACCAAGGCCGCCACCCTGGGCGCGCGCCGGGCGCTCGCGCACGCCGGCCGCGACCTGCCGGTGATCGTGCACGTCACCGTCGAGACGACCGGCACCATGCTGCTGGGCTCCGAGATCGGGGCGGCGCTGACGGCGCTGGAGCCGCTGGGCATCGACATGATCGGCCTGAACTGCGCCACTGGCCCGGCGGAGATGAGCGAGCACCTGCGGCACCTCTCGCGGTACGCCGCCATCGGCGTCAGCTGCATGCCCAACGCCGGCCTGCCCCAGTTGACCGCCGACGGCGCCCACTACCCGCTGCAGCCGGTCGAGCTGGCCGACGCGCTCGAGCAGTTCGTGGGCGAGTTCGGTCTCGGCCTGGTCGGCGGTTGCTGCGGCACCGGCCCGGAGCACCTGCGCCAGGTCGTGGAGCGGCTGCACGAGCGGCCGGTGGTGGAGCGGACGCCCGGACACGTCGCCGCCGCGGCGTCGCTGTACGCCGAGGTGCCGTTCCGGCAGGACACCAGCTACCTCTCCATCGGTGAGCGGACCAACGCCAACGGATCCAAGGCGTTCCGCGAGGCGCTGCTGGCCGAGCGCTGGGACGACTGCGTCGACATCGCCAGGGCCCAGATCCGCGACGGCGCGCACCTGCTGGACCTCAACGTCGACTACGTGGGCCGTGACGGCGCCGCCGACATGAGCGAGCTCGCCTTCCGGCTGGCCACCGCCTCGACGTTGCCGATCGTGCTCGACTCCACCGAGCCGGGTGTGCTGCAAGCCGGTCTGGAGCGGCTCGGCGGCCGGGCGGTGGTGAACTCGGTCAACTACGAGGACGGCGACGGCCCGGACTCCCGGTTCACCCGCATCATGGCGCTCGTGCAGGAGCACGGCGCCGCGGTGATGGCGCTGACCATCGACGAGGAGGGCCAGGCGCGCACCCGGGACTGGAAGGTCGCGGTGGCCAGCCGGATCGTGGAGGACCTGACGCAGAACTGGGGGATGCGGCGCAGCGACATCATCCTGGACTGCCTGACCTTCCCCATCGCCACCGGGCAGGAGGAGACGCGGCGCGACGGGATCGAGACCATCGAGGCCATCCGCGAGGTCAAGCGGCGCTACCCCGACGTGCAGACCACGCTCGGGCTGTCCAACATCTCCTTCGGGCTGAACCCGGCGGCCCGGGTGGTGCTGAACTCGGTCTTCTTGAACGAGTGCATCGAGGCCGGGCTGGACTCCGCGATCGTGCACGCGGCGAAGATCGTGCCGATGGCCCGGATACCCGACGAGCAGCGCCAGGTCGCGCTGGACATGGTCTACGACCGCCGGGCCGAGGGGTACGACCCGCTGCAGAAGTTCCTCGAGCTCTTCGACGGCGTCACCACCGCCGACACCAAGGCCGAGCGGGCGGCAGCGCTGCTGGCCCTGCCGGTGAGCGAGCGGCTGCAGCAGCGGATCGTCGACGGCGAGGGCAAGGGGCTGGGCGAGGACCTCGAGCTGGCGATGGCCGAGGGCAAGACCGCGCTGGAGATCATCAACACCGACCTGCTGCAGGGCATGAAGGTGGTCGGCGAGCTCTTCGGCTCCGGGCAGATGCAGCTCCCGTTCGTGCTGCAGTCAGCGGAGGTGATGAAGACCGCCGTCGCCCACCTCGAGCCGTACATGGAGAAGGCCGACAGCCGCGGCAAGGGCACCATCGTGCTGGCCACGGTGAAGGGCGACGTCCACGACATCGGCAAGAACCTCGTCGACATCATCTTGACCAACAACGGCTACACCGTCGTCAACCTGGGCATCAAGCAACCGGTCAGCACCATCATCGAAGCTGCAGAGCGCCACGAGGCCGACGCCATCGGGATGTCTGGCCTGCTGGTCAAGTCCACCGTGGTGATGCGGGAGAACCTGCAGGAGCTGAACGCCCGTGGGGTCGCGGCGAGCTTCCCCGTCTTCCTCGGCGGCGCGGCCCTCACCCGGGCCTACGTCGAGCAGGACCTCCGGGAGGTCTACGCCGGCGAGGTGCGCTACGCCCGCGACGCGTTCGAGGGGCTGCGGCTGATGGACGCCCTGATGGCGGTCAAGCGGGGCGAGGAGGGCGCAGCCCTGCCGGCGCCGCGCGAGCGCCGGGTGAAGCGGCGGCCGGGCCAACCGGGCACGCACGCCGAAGCCGTGGAGGGGTCGGGCAGCGCCGTCTCGACGGTCGTCCGCTCCGACGTGGCGCGTGACGTGGACGTGCCGGTACCGCCGTTCTGGGGCGACCGGATCGTCAAGGGCATCAAGCTGGCCGAGGTCGCCCGGTTCCTCGACGAGCGCGCCACCTTCCTCGGCCAGTGGGGCCTCAAGGGCAGCCGCACCGGCCCGTCGTACGAGGAGCTGGTGGAGACCGAGGGCCGGCCGCGGCTGCGCTCCTGGCTGGACCGGGTGCAGACCGACGGCATCGCCGAGTTCGCCGTCGTCTACGGCTACTGGCCCTGCTACAGCGAGGGGGACTCGCTGGTGGTGCTGCGGCCGGGCGGCGACGTCGACGACCCGGCCGCCGAGCTGCACCGGTTCACGTTCCCGCGGCAGACCCGCGACCGGTACCTGTGCCTGGCCGACTACTTCCGCGACCGCGGCGAGGTGCGCGAGCACGGGCCGGACGTCATCGCCTTCCAGCTGGCGACCATGGGGTCGGCGGTGTCCCGGGCGACCGCGGAGCTGTTCGAGCGGAACGCCTACCGCGACTACCTGGAGCTGCACGGGTTGAGCGTCCAGCTGACCGAGGGGCTGGCCGAGATGTGGCACGCCCGGGTCCGCTCCGACCTCGGCCTGGGTGCCGCGGACGGCCCGGTCGAGGACATGGTCCGTGACCAGGCCTACCGCGGCTCGCGGTACTCCTTCGGCTACCCGGCCTGCCCGGACCTGGAGGACCGGGCCAAGCTCGTCTCCCTGCTCCGCCCGGAGCGGATCGGTGTCGAGCTGAGCGAGGAGCTGCAGCTGCACCCCGAGCAGTCGACCGACGCACTGGTCGTGCACCACCCGGAGGCCAAGTACTTCAACGCCCACTGAGCGCCGGCTCGATCCGGTTCACGTGGCCTGAGCCTGTCGAGGGCCCTTCGACAGGCTCAGGGCACGTCGACAGGCTCAGGGCACGTCGACAGGCTCAGGGCACGCCGACAGGCTCAGGCGCGTCGGCGGGCTCAGGCGCGTGGAGTGGTCAGTCAGCCGATCCGGTCCCGGTCGTCGCCCCGGCCGCCGAGGTCCTCGGGCTCGTCGACCTCGACGCGCTCCTTGCGGACCTCGTCGCTGACGGTCCGCTGCTCGGTGGTCACCTCGGTGCCCAGCCGGATCCGCTCCACCGGTCGCAGCACCTTCTCGACCACGGGAACCTCCTCGTAGAGGACGATCTCCTGGTCGAAGCCGGCGAAGTCGGTGCTGCCGACGTGGTCGCCGACGTCACCCTCGGCGACCGGCTCCCGCTCGACGGTGAAGCGCTCCTTGCGCAGCGTCACGGTCAGCGTCACCTCCTCGGTGACCACGTGCTTGCGCAGCCGCACCCGCTCGGTGGCGACCGAGCGGGTCGAGACCGCCAGCTGCTCCTCCGAGACGGTCATCGCGTCGTCGTCGCCCGAGCGGTCGTCGCGGACGTCCACGTGCCCGGCACCTTCCGTGGTCCGGTCGTCGCCGAACCGCTCCCGGTCCCCGGTGACCCCGGCGCGGGCGTCGGACTGGTCGTCGCCCTGCCCCCGGTAGTAGCGGTCGAGGGTCGCCTCGTCGTCGGGGGAGAGGTGGTCGCCGCCGCCGAGGGCCGGCGCCCCCTTCACCTGTCCCTTGGCGTAGGGCACGGTCAGCCGGTCACCGTCGAAGGTCGCCCTGTCGACGGGGATGTAGGTGTCGTGCGTGCCGAACAGCCCGGTCTCCACGCTCACCCACTTCGGCCGACCGGTGTGGTCGTCGACGAAGACCCGTCCGGCCTTGCCGATCTTGTCCCCGTCGGGACCGTAGACCTCTCGGCCTGCCACCTGGGTGATCTGGTCGTCCTCGAGCATGTGCGGATCCTCCTGGGGTGCGATGCTGCCCTGCCTCCCCGTCACCCTAACGACGTCGTCGACGGCGTCGCTCCACCCCTACCGGTGGTGTGCTGGCAGCGCGCGACGACCGCGGAGGATTCGCGGTCCCGGTGCTCCGGCTGGAAGGATGAGGTCGCGATGAGCACTCCGACCCCCGCCGCCCCGGCCGCCGTCCTCTGGGACTTCGACGGCACGCTCGCCGACACCGAGCCCCTGTGGATCGAGGCCGAGTACGAGCTGATCACCACGCTCGGCGGCACCTGGTCGGAGGAGCAGGCCGACGAGCTGGTCGGCAACTCCCTCATCGACTCGGCCATCTACATCCTCAACGCCATCGACCGGCGCGACGTCGACCCCGCCTGGGTGGTCGAGCAGCTGCTCGGCCGGGTGGTCGGGTTCCTGGCCGAGCGGCCGATGCCGTGGCGCCCCGGCGCGCTGGAGCTGCTGACCTCGCTGCGGGAGGCCGGCGTGCCCTGCGGGCTCGTCTCCGCCTCCTACCGGGTGCTGCTGGACGCCGCCCTCTCCCAGCTGCCGTCCAGCACCTTCGCGGTCTCGGTGGCCGGCGACGAGGTGAGCGAGGGCAAGCCCCACCCGGAGCCCTACGAGAAGGCGTGCGCGGCGCTCGGCGTCGACGCGCGCGACTGCGTGGTGATCGAGGACTCGGTCACCGGGGCCCGCTCCGGCAACGCGGCCGGCTGCCTGGTGCTGGCCGTGCCCAACCGGGTCGAGGTGCCCCCGGCTCCGCGCCGGCGCATCGTGCCGTCGCTGGGCGACCTGGACGCGGCGGGCGTCGCTGCGCTGCTGGACGGGGCCGATGACCCGACCTGAGCGGTCGGCCCGCGCGCTGGCCGGGCTCTCGGCCGCGATCCTGCTGCTCGCCGGGTGCAGCCTGGGCGGTGGACCCGATCCGACGCCGTCGGCCAGCGCGACGCCGCGTCCGTTCACCGTGATGAGCACCGACGCCGTGCGGGTCACCGACCCGGCCGCGGTGACCGACGCGTCCTCGGCGATGCTGGCGCTCAACGTCTTCCAGCGGCTGATGACCGCCGACCCGGGGGAGTCGGTGCTGAAGCCCGACGCCGCCCGCGACTGCGGCTTCATCGAGTCCCCGACCATCTACACCTGCACCCTCAACGAGGACGAGACCTTCCACAACGGGCACGCGCTGACCTCCAGCGACGTGAAGTTCAGCGTCCAGCGTGCGGCCCGGCTGGACGTGGCGGGTTCGTCGGCCCCGTTGCTGTCCTCGCTCCGCCGCATCGACACCCCGGACCCGGTCACCGTCCGCTTCCTGCTCAGCCGGGTGGACACCCAGTTCGGCTGGGCGCTGGCCTCCCCGGCCGCCTCGATCGTCGACGAGGAGGTGTACGACGCCGACCAGGTCCGCCGGCCCGAGGACCCGATCGTCGGTTCCGGCCCGTTCAGCGTCACCAGCTTCTCCGCCGACGAGATCGCCCTGCAGCGCTACCCCGACTACCGGGGCCGCAACCCGGCCGCCCTCGACGCCCTCGTCTACCGCAGCGTGGACGACTCGGCCGTCATCGAGGACGCGATGGCCAAGAACACCGTCGACGTGGTCTGGCGCGGCCTCGACGAGGCGGCGGTCACCCGGCTCGCCCAGCAGGCCGTCAACGCCGACGCCACCACCGCGACCGGCTTCCGCCAGCAGGTGCTGACCGGCACCCGGGTGCTGCAGCTGCGGTGGTCCCCTGACTCGCGGAGCCGCGGCAACAAGGCGCTGCGCTCCGCCATCGCCCTGGCCCTGCAGGGTGACCGGACGTCGGACTCCGTCGTCCCCGGCGGCGTGCCCGGGCACGTGGCCACCTTCCCGCTCGGCGGGACCACCAATCCGAAGGTGACCTGGGACAACCGGATCAACCTCACCCTCGGCTACGACTCCACCCAACCGAACGGACGCGACATCGCCACCCAGATCCGGACCCGCCTCGAGGACACCGGAGGGCTGAGCGTGCGGCTGCGTGCCGACGAGCCGGCCGACCTCACCCTCGTCGACCGCAAGGCCTGGACGGCGACCGCGCTGGCCTGGCTCCAGCCCTACCTCCAGGCCCCACTGCCGGCGTCCGCGGAGGCCGTCGAGGCGACCGCGCGCAGCTTCCGCGCGGTGCCACCGACCGACACCACGACCGCGGACCAGCTGCTGGCTGCCCTGCAGGAGCAGGCCGCCGCCGACCTGGTGGTGCTCCCGGTCAGCCAGTCCGACGAGTACGCCTACGTGGGTCCGGACGCCGCGATGTCGGAGAACTCCTTCGGACCGGGCTGGCAGCTCGGCCTCTTCGGGATCTCCCGTGGCTGAGCCGGCGCCGGAGGTCGCTGCCGCCGTGCTGTCCGGGGTGCGGCTCGGACCGCTGCGGGCGGGGGAGCGCGTCACCCTGACCGACAACAAGAACCGACGGCACTCGGTCCTGCTCGCCGACGGGGGCCGCTTCCACACCACCAAGGGAGCGGTCGAGCACGACGAGCTGATCGGGCAGCCGGAGGGCACCGTCGTCAGCTCGGTCGGCGGCACCGCCTACCTGGCCCTGCGGCCCCTGCTCAACGAGTACACGGTGACGATGCCGCGCGGCGCCCAGGTGATCTACCCCAAGGACGCTGCCCAGATCGCCATGACGGCCGACATCTTCCCCGGGGCCCGGGTCGTGGAGGCCGGGGCCGGCTCGGGCGCGCTGACTTGCACGCTGCTGCGCGCCGTCGGCCCGACCGGGCGGGTCCGCTCCTACGAGCGCCGCGAGGACTTCGCCGCCCAGGCGCGCCTCAACGTCGACAACTTCTTCGGCGGCCCCCACCCGTCGTGGGACCTCCAGGTGGGTGACCTGGTGGAGAACCTGGGCGAGGAGCCGGTCGACCGCGTCGTGCTGGACATGCTGGCTCCCTGGGAGTGCGTCGAGGCGCTGTCCGCGGTGCTGGTGCCCGGCGGCGTGCTCTGCGCCTACGTGGCCACCACCACCCAGCTGGCCCGGACGGTGGAGACGCTGCGGGTGCAGGGCGGCTGGACCGAGCCTGAGGCCGGGGAGACGCTGAACCGGGCCTGGCACGCCGAGGGTCTGGCCGTCCGACCACGGCACGACATGGTCGGTCACACCGGTTTCCTGGTCACCGCGCGGCGGCTCGCGCCCGGGGTGAGCGCCCCGCCCCGCAAGCGCCGTCCGGCCCCCGGCGCGTACGGCGAGGATTACACCGGACCCCGCTGAGCCGCGGGTAGGGTCGGGCCAGGAGGTGCGTCATGACCGGATCCGTCCATGATCGTCCTGAGGAGCGCGGAGCGCTCATCGCCCAGATCACCGCGCTCAGCGAGGAGCTCACCCGGCTGCGTGAGCGGCTCGCGTCCCACCCTCACGACATCGCCGTGCTGGAACGCCGGCTGGCCGACGCGCGGCAGGACTCCCGCACCACCGCCGCCAACAACGAACGGCTGGCGTCCACGTTGCGGGAGGCGCGCGACCAGATCGTGACGCTGAAGACCGAGGTGGACCGGCTGGCCCAGCCCCCGGCCAGCTTCGGCATCTTCCTGGCCGACACCGGCGAGAACACCGCCGACATCTACACCTCCGGCCGCAAGATGCGGGTCAGCGTCAGCCCCGAGGTCGACCTGGACACGGTGACCCCCGGCCGCGAGGTGATGATCAACGAGGCCATGAACGTGGTGGCGGCGCTGGACTTCGACGAGGTCGGCGAGGTCGTGCTGCTCAAGGAGGTGATGGACGGCGGCGACCGGGCACTGGTCGTCGGCCACGGCGACGAGGAGAGCGTGGTCCGGCTGGCCCAGCGGCTCCGCGACGAGAAGCTCCGCGCCGGCGACTCGCTGCTGATCGACCGCCGCGTCCACTTCGCCTACGAGCGGGTCCCGAAGCTGGACGTCGAGGAGCTGGTGCTGGAGGAGGTTCCCGACATCGACTACTCGGTGATCGGCGGCCTGGGCGGCCAGATCGAGGCGATCCGCGACGCCGTCGAGCTGCCGTACCTGCACAAGGAGCTGTTCGCCGAGCACGAGCTCAAGGCCCCGAAGGGCATCCTGCTCTACGGACCGCCCGGTTGCGGCAAGACCTTGATCGCCAAGGCGGTCGCCAACTCGCTGGCCAAGAAGGTCACCGAGCGCACCGGCCAGGAGGGGCGCAGCTTCTTCCTCAACATCAAGGGCCCCGAGCTGCTCAACAAGTACGTCGGTGAGACCGAGCGGCACATCCGGCTGGTGTTCCAGCGCGCCCGCGACAAGGCCTCCGACGGGATGCCGGTGATCGTCTTCTTCGACGAGATGGACTCGCTGTTCCGCACCCGCGGGACCGGCGTCTCCTCCGACGTGGAGAACACGATCGTGCCGCAGCTGCTCAGCGAGATCGACGGCGTCGAGGGCCTGGACAACGTGATCATCATCGGTGCGTCCAACCGGGAGGACATGATCGACCCGGCGATCCTGCGGCCGGGCCGGCTGGACGTCAAGATCAAGATCGAGCGGCCCGACGTCGAGGCGGCGCGGGAGATCTTCAGCAAGTACCTCACCCCGACGCTGCCGCTGCACGCCGAGGACCTCGCCGAGTTCGGCGGGGACCGGGCGGCGACGGTGGCCGGCATGATCGACCGCACGGTGCAGCGGATGTACGAGGAGTCGGAGGAGAACCAGTTCCTTGAGGTGACCTACGCCGGCGGGGACAAGGAGGTCCTGTACTTCAAGGACTTCAACTCCGGCGCGATGATCCAGAACATCGTGGACCGGGCCAAGAAGATGGCGATCAAGGACCTCCTGGACGCCGGGGTCCGGGGCTTGAGGATCGGCCACCTGCTGCAGGCCTGCCTGGACGAGTTCGCCGAGAACGAGGACCTGCCCAACACCACCAACCCCGACGACTGGGCGAAGATCTCGGGCAAGAAGGGGGAGCGGATCGTCTTCATCCGCACCCTCATCTCCTCCAACAAGGGGACGACGCCGGGCCGCTCGATCGACACGGTCAGCAACACCGGCCAGTACCTGTAGCCGCGCCGCCCGGACGGCCCGCCTTCCAGCGGGCCGTTCGGCCGCCTCGGTTGAACCTTCCTGCTAGGTTCAGCCGATGCCTCCCGTCCACCGCCCGTTCACCGCGGGCCGGGCGGCGGGACCACGGGGACTGGAACCGACGGGGCGGGTGCACCTGCTCAGCCTGCTGGTGCCGCTGGCCGGCTACCTGGTGCTGCTCAAGACCGTGCGGATCCGCTCCCAGCTGCAGGTCCCGACCCTTGCCGAGGGGACGGCCCAGCTGGCCTCCGACGCCCTCGTCGCGCTGGCCTTCGGCCTGTTCTGGGCCGGCGTCCTCGCCCCACCCCGTCGACCGGCCGTCCGGCGCGCCGGCCTGGCCCTCGCGCACCTGTCCGCGGTGGCGGTCGGGCTCTGGGCCACCCTCGCCCACCTCTACCACGCCAAGACCGGGTCGTTGCTGGACCTGGCGGTGCTCGGCCCGGCCTGGGCCAGTCGGGGCGAGATCGGCGGGCTGCTGGAGTCCGGGGTGACCAGCTCCGACCAACGCCTGCTGGTGCTGGTGGCGCTCTACCTGGCGGCCGGACCGTTCCTGGTCGAGCGCGCCTGGGTGGCGCTGACCGGTGCTCGTGCGGGTCTGCCTGTCCGGACCCGCCGGCCGGCCGCGGTCACCACCGTCCTGGCCTCGGTCCTGGTGCTGATGGCCTCGCTGCCGGCCAGCACCGCGAGCGCCTTCGCCCGGGACCCGCTGCTGCAGGCCGTGCTCGGTCCGCTGGAGACCCGGCGCTTCGCCGCGCCCGCCGGCGCGGTCCTCGCCAACCCCGGTGACGAGCTCCCCGACGCCCGCCTGGTCGAGACGCCCCGGACCGAGCAGCGCAACGTGGTGCTGGTCTTCCTCGAGTCGACCAGGGGGATCTCGACCACCCTGGAGCAGCCGGAGCTGGGCTCGACGCCCTTCCTGAGCGAGCTGGCGAGGACCAGCCTGGTGGCCGAGAACGCCTACACCGTCGTGCCCCACACGTCCAAGGCGCTCGCCTCGGCGCACTGCGGCGTGGCTCCGCCGCTGGACATGCTCGTCACCGAGTCGCGGCCGAACGGGCTCAACGCGCCGTGCCTGCCCGAGCTGCTCGGGCAGCACGGCTACCGCAGTGCCTTCTTCCAGTCCGCCACCGAGCACTACGACGACCGGCGCGGGCTGGTCGAGCAGCTGGGCTACGACGACTTCCGGCCCGTCGACGAGATGCCGACCGAGGACCACGAGCGCGCCAACTACTTCGGCTACGAGGACGACATCATGCTGGGCCCCAGCCGCGAATGGCTGGCGGAGCACGGCGAGCAGCCGTTCTTGACCGGGTACCTCACGGTGACGGCCCACCACGACTACCGCGTCCCCTCCTCCATCGAGGCCGAGGAGCTCTCCGAGGACCCGGAGCTGAACGACTACCTGAACACGCTGCGGTACCAGGACCGCTTCGTCGAGCGCCTGTTCGACCAGTACCGCGAGCTCGGGCTCTACGACGACACGGTCTTCGTGGTGATGGCCGACCACGGGGAGGGGTTCGGCGAGCACGGGCTGCGCCAGCACGACAACACCGTGTACGAGGAGGGGGTGAAGATCCCCCTGCTGGTGCACGACCCGGCCGACCTGCGGCGGCGGGCGGTCGAGCGGCCGGTCTCCAACACCGCGGTGCTCCCGACGGTCGCCGACCGCCTCGGGTACGCCGTGCACGGACGTCCCTACCCGTCCTCGTCGCTGGACGCCGACGGCGAGGACCCCGTCCGGATCGCCTGCTACGTGAGCGACCACTGCCTGGCGTCGATCCGCGGAACCCAGAAGTACATCTTCCACTTCGGCCGCAAGGCCGACGAGCTGTTCGACCTGGCGGAGGACCCGGGTGAGCAGCACAACCTGCTGTCCCTCGCGACCCGGGCGGAGACCACCGAGCTGCGGGACGACCTGCTCCGCTGGCGGGCGGGGGTGCGCGAGCTCACCGCGAGCCGGTCGTGACTTCCGTCCGCGCGCCAGGGCCCGAGCCAGCCCGTGACCGCCGGACCAGGGCGTGCAGCGCCCGCCACCCCAGCAGCAGGATGCCGAGCACGAGGGTGGCGACGACCACGAACGACCAGGCGGTGCCCGCCCCCGTGACCGCCCTCAGCAGCATGCCGAGGGCGACGGTGGACGCCCACAGCACGACCGCCGACGACCGCGCCAGCGGCTGGCGCCAGGCCCGGCTGACCACCAGACCCACCAGGTAGCCGGCGAGGAACGGCCACGCCGTCTGCAGCACGCCGGCCAGATCCGTCCCCTCGGCGTGGTTGCGGCGGCCGACCACGGCGAAGACGACGATGCAGATGACGTCGGCAGCCAGCGCGGGCCAGAGTCTCACGCGGCCACACTACGCTGGAGGCATGGCTGAGGCGTCCCGCCGCGGGGAGAGCACGAGGAGCGCGCCCGACCCGTCGGAGGTGCCGCGCCCCACCCGCGTGATGGGCCTGGAGACCGAGTACGGGATCAGCGCCCTGCCCGGCCCGCACCGGCTCGCCGCCGAGGACGACCTGCACCCGATGCAGCTGTCCAACCACGTGGTCAAGGCCTACGGCCAGCTCGCGCCGGGTCAGCCGGCCGGCTGGGACTACGAGACCGAGACCCCGCTGCGCGACGTCCGCGGGTACGAGATCGCACGCTCCACCGCGCACCCCGATCAGCTCACCGACTCCGACCTGGGCATGGCGAACATGATCCTGACCAACGGGGCCCGGTTCTACGTCGACCACGCCCACCCCGAGTACTCGGGCCCGGAGGTGACCAGCGCCCTGGACGTGGTGCGCTGGGACAAGGCCGGGGACGTGGTGGCCGCCATCTCCGCGCGCCGGGCCAGCCAGTCGCTGGGCCGCTCGGTGCGGCTGTACAAGAACAACACCGACGGCAAGGGCGCCTCCTACGGCACCCACGAGAACTACCTGCTGGACCGCGCCACCCCGTTCGACCGGGTGGTCACCCAGTTCACCGCCTTCCTCGTCTCCCGACCCGTGGTGACCGGCGCGGGCCGGGTCGGCCTCGGCCAGGCCAGTCAGCAGCCGGGGTTCCAGCTCAGCCAGCGCGCCGACTTCTTCGAGGCCGAGGTGGGTCTGGAGACCACCCTCAACCGGCCGATCATCAACACCCGCGACGAGCCGCACGCCGACGCCACCCGGCACCGCCGGCTGCACGTGATCACCGGCGACGCGAACCTGTCGGAGATCTCCACCTACCTCAAGGTCGGCACCGCCTCCTGGGTGCTCCGGGTGGTCGAGGCCGGGGAGCTGGGCGCCGACCTGCGGCTCGAGGCACCGGTGGCGGCCATGCGCGCGGTCAGCCACGACGTCGGCTGCGCCGCCCCGCTCACCCTGGCCGACGGGCGCCGGTTCTCCGCGGTCGACCTGCAGGAGGCCTACCTCGAGGCCTGCCGTCGGCACCTCGAGCGGGTGGCCGGGCAGCTCTCCGAGGTTGCGGTGACCGAGGCGAAGGACCTCTTCACACGGTGGCAGGAGGTGCTGGACGCGCTCCGCGGCGACCCGTTCGTGCTGGCCGACCAGCTGGACTGGGTGGCCAAGCTGGCCCTGATGGAGTCCTACCGGGCCCGCGACGGGCTGGGCTGGGACGCCCCGAAACTGGCGCTGATCGATCTGCAGTACGCCGACGTCGACCCCGCCCGCAGCCTCTACGCCGCGCTGGTGGCCAAGGGCAAGATGCGTCGGCTGGTCGCCGACGACGAGGTCGAGGCCGCCCGGACCACCCCGCCGGAGGACACCCGCGCCTGGTTCCGCGGGCGGGTGATGGAGCTCTTCGGCGCCTCCGTCGTGGCCGCCTCCTGGGACTCGGTGATCTTCGACGTGCCGGGCCGGCCGGCGCTGCAGCGCGTGCCGCTGCTGGACCCGCTGCGTGGTACCCGAGCCCAGATCGGCCAGGTGCTGGAGGACTGCGCCGACGTCACCGAGCTCTTCGCCGCCCTGGGTAGGTGACGCCCCTGCCTTCGCGCTCGACGCTCGCGCGGTGGCGCGAGCGCGGCAGTTCTGTCCGTGGGGGTGGTTAGGCTGGCAGCACTCGACGCACGGCGGGCTCTGGGGCCTCGCACGGCCGTGGCGAGTCGACCCGAGGAGCACCGATGGCTGAGTCAGAGCAGAGCGCCCGCCGCACGCGGCGCGCGGAGGACACCGAGCTCGAGGAGGAGCTGGCGCCCGCCGACACCACCCACAAGGCCGAGCTGGACTCCGAGGTCGACTCCCTCCTCGACGAGATCGACGGGGTGCTCGAGGTGAACGCCGAGGAGTTCGTGCGCTCGTTCGTCCAGAAGGGTGGCCAGTGACCGTCCGACCCAGCACCCCTGGCCTGCCGGCGGAGTACCTCAGCGTGGGCACGTCGTCCTTCGCCGACTTCGCCGCCCAGGTCGCCCCGAACGTCCTCCCCGGGAGCCGTGCGGTGTCCGCGGGTGTGGCCGACCTGGCTCCCCACGGCACCACCATCGTCGCCGCCACCTTCCCGGGCGGGGTCGTCGTCGCCGGCGACCGCCGCGCCACCATGGGCAACGTCATCGCCCAGCGCGACATCGAGAAGGTGTTCCCCGCCGACGAGTTCTCGGTGGTCGGGATCGCTGGTGCGGCCGGCATCGCCGTCGAGATGGTCGGGCTGTTCCAGGTGGAGCTCGAGCACTACGAGAAGATCGAGGGCGCGCCGCTGTCCCTGGTGGGCAAGGCGAACCGGCTGGCCACGATGATCCGTCAGAACCTCGGGCTCGCCCTGCAGGGACTGGTCGTGGTGCCGTTGTTCGCCGGCTACGACGTGGCCACCGGCGCGGGCCGCATCTTCTCCTACGACGCCACCGGCGGCCGGTACGAGGAGCACGCGTTCTTCTCCGTCGGCTCGGGCTCGGTCTTCGCCCGCGGGGCGCTGAAGAAGCTCTACCGGCCCGACTTCGACGCGGGCTCCGCGACATTGGCCCTGCTCCAGTCGCTCTACGACGCCGCCGACGACGACTCCGCCACCGGCGGTCCTGACCTGGCGCGCCGGATCTTCCCGGTCGTCCTGGTGGCCACGGCCGACGGCGTCCAGCGCGTCAGCGACGCCCAGGTCGAGGAGCTGGTGGAGCAGATCGTCCGCAGCCGCCGCCAGCGGCCGGACGGACCTGCGGCTCCGCTGACCTGACGTCCGGCCCGTCCCGCTGCCTGCTGACATGAGCCCGTCCGCCCTGACCCCGATCGGAACTTCCGCATGAGCACGCCTTTCTACGTCGCGCCCGAGCAGCAGATGAAGGACCGCGCCGACTTCGCCCGCAAGGGCATCGGCCGCGGGCGCTCGGTGGTGGTCATGCACTACGCCGACGGCATCCTCTTCGTCGCCGAGAACCGCTCCCAGGCGCTGCACAAGGTCAGCGAGATCTACGACCGGATCGGCTTCGCCGCCGTCGGCCGCTACAACGAGTTCGAGAACCTGCGCACCGCCGGCATCCGCTACGCCGACCTCCGCGGTTACAGCTACGACCGCACCGACGTCACCGGTCGGGGTCTGGCCAACGCCTACGCCCAGCTGCTGGGCACGATCTTCTCCTCCGGCGGGGAGAAGCCCTACGAGGTCGAGATCGTCGTCGCCGAGCTCGGGGCCACCGACCAGCTCGACCAGATCTACCGGCTCACCTACGACGGCTCCGTGGCCGACGAGACCGACTACGCGGTGATGGGCGGTTCCGCCGACGTGATCACCGAGGTGATCCGTCGCGACTTCCGGGCCGACCTCAGCCTGGTGGCCGCGATCCGGCTCGCCGTCGGCGCGCTCGGCGCGGACGGCGGACCCAACGCGCCGGCCCGCGAGCTCGGCGTGGAGGCGCTGGAGGTCGCGATCCTGGACCGCACGCGGGCCCTGCCGCGGAAGTTCCGCCGGTTGCGCGGCGAGCGGCTCGCCGAGCTGCTGCGCGGGGAGCCCGAGACCGGGGAGCCCGACCGCGAGACGCCGGCGCAGCTGGCTCCGCAGCCGCTGCCGGAGACAGAGCTGCCCACGGGCGGCACCGGTGCCGGCCCGTCGCCCGGCAGCGGCGACCAACCGGCCTCGTGACGAGCGAGCACGGCACCGCGGTCGTCATCGGCACCGGGCTGATCGGGGCCAGCCTGGCGCTGGCCCTGACCGCGGCCGGGCACACCGTGCACCTGCAGGACCGGACGAGCAGCCACGCCCGGGTCGCCGCCGGACTCGGGGCCGGGATCCTCGACGCCCCCGACCCGGCGGCCGTCGACCTCGTGGTCGTCGCCGTCCCGCCAGTCGCCATCGCCGCCGTGGTGCTGCAGAGCCTCCAGACCTACCCGGACGCGACCGTCACCGACGTGGGCTCGGTCAAGGCCGGTGTCCTCGACGCGCTGTGGGACCGCGACGTCGACCTCAGCCGCTACGTCGGCTCGCACCCGATGGCCGGCTCCCAGCACTCCGGGCCGGTCACCGCCCGGGCCGACCTGTTCGACGGCCGCACCTGGGTCGTGGCACCGCACCGCCGCTCCCGCGAGGAGTCGGTCGCGCAGGTGCTCGCCCTGGTCCAGGCCTGCGGGGCGCGGGAGGTGGTGATGGACGTCGACGACCACGACGCCGCTGTCGCCCGCGTCTCGCACCTCCCGCACCTGATGGCGGTGCTGATGGCCGGGCACCTGACGGCCGTGCCGCAGGCCGACCTGCTGCTCGCCGGACAGGGTCTGCGCGACGTCACCCGGATCGCCGGCAGCGACCCCGGGCTGTGGCAGCAGATCCTCAGCGCCAACGCCAACGCCGTGCTGGCCGAGCTGCGCGCCGTCTCCGACGAGCTGGCCGGGCTCATCCGCTCCCTGGAGACCGGCACCGCCACCGGTGAGCTGGAGGAGCAGCTGGCCCGCGGGGTGGCGGGCACCCGGCGCATCCCGGGCAAGCACGGCGCGCCCGCAACCAGCTACCGGCAGGTCGTGGTCGAGATCCCCGACACCCCCGGCGCGCTGGGCCGGCTGTTCGCCGAGGTCGGGGCCGCCGGGGTCAACGTCGAGGACATCGCCATCGAGCACGACCAGGCCCGGGAGATCGGCTACCTGGCCCTGTCGGTCGAGCCGGGCCAAGCCGACGAGCTGGTGGCCGCGATGGTGGCGGGCGGTTGGTCGGTCGGCGCCTGAGCCCGTCGAGACCCGAAAGCTGTCGGGGCTGCCCGCTACGCTGATCGGCGTGTCAGAGGCAACCAGAGTCCAAGGTCCGCGCGCTGCTGCGCCCTCGGGGGAGCGGCTCGTGGTCGCCATCGACGGGCCCAGCGGGTCCGGCAAGTCCAGCACCGCACGGGGGGTCGCCGACCGTCTCGGCCTCGCCTTCCTGGACACCGGCGCGATGTACCGGGCGGCCACCTGGCTGGCGGTGCACGAGGGCCTGGACCTCGCCGACACCGACGCGGTGGCCGAGCTGGTCCGCGACGCCGTCTTCGACCTCGTCCTCGACCCTGCCCGGCCCACGGTCGCGATCAACGGGCACGACGTGACCCGGGCGATCCGTGAGCCGGAGGTCTCGGCCGCCGTCAGCGCGGTCGCCACCAACCTGGACGTGCGCAAGGACCTGGTCGCCCGTCAGCAGCAGCTGATCGCCGACGCCCCGGCCGGCGTGGTCGCGGAGGGTCGCGACATCACCACCGTCGTCGCCCCGGACGCCCACGTCCGGGTGCTGCTGGTCGCCGACCCGGCCGCTCGGGTCGCCCGGCGGCACGCCGAGCTGGGGACCGATGTCGACCACGCTGCCGTGACCGACCAGGTCATCCGGCGCGACGCCGACGACTCCACCGTCGCCCGGTTCCACGACGCGGCCCCCGGCGTCACCGTCGTCGACTCCACCCACCTCGACCTCGCGCAGGTCATCGAGGCCATCTGCGACCTGGCTCCCGGACGGTCCGGGGCCGAGCCACTGGCGTGATCGCCGGGGTCAGCCCCGACCTGCCCCACACCCACGAGCTGCCGCCCGCCAAGGAGTGGGGGCTGCGGCTGCTCCGCGTCCCCGTGCGGCTGGTGCTGAGCAGCTGGTGGCGGGTGCGGGTGCACGGCCAGGCGCACGTCCCGCGCCGCGGTCCGGTCATCCTGGCCGCCAACCACCTCGGGTTCCTCGACGGGCCGGTGCTGGTGGCGTTCACCCGGCGACGGACCTTCACCGTGGCCAAGACCGAGCTGTTCCAGGGTTTCCTGGGCTACCTGCTCACCTACGTCGGTCAGATCCCGGTGAGCCGGCACGAGCCCGACACCCGCGCCGTCGACCGGGCTGTCCAGGTGCTCCGCGCGGGCAAGGTGCTGGCGCTCTTCCCCGAGGGTCGACGGACCGGCGGCGAGGTGGCCCACGCCCACCGCGGGGCGGCCTACCTGGCCATGGTGACCGGGGCGCCGGTGGTGCCGGTGGCGTTGCTCGGCACCCGTGAGCCCGGCCACACCAACGCCCAGCTGCCGCGGCGCGGCGGGCCGGTGCACGTGGTCTACGGACCGCCGCTGACCCTGCCCCGGGTGCCGTGGCCTCGGCGCCGGGCCGAGGTCGGCCGCTGGACCGAGCACATCCGCGAGCACCTGGCGGAGCACGTCGTGGCCGCCCAGACGCTGACCGGACTACCCTTGCCAGGGCCCCCGAAGGCCAAATCGCACCTCACCCGGAGCTGAGCCCGCCCTCTGCGGCGGTCGTCCGGGTTCCACCGCGTCGGGAGACGCAGATCTGAAGTGAGCACATGACCGACCTCGAGACCGTCGAAGCGGCCCCCATCCTGCCCGTGGTGGCCGTCGTCGGACGACCCAACGTGGGCAAGTCGACCCTGGTCAACCGCATCATCGGCCGCCGGGAGGCCGTCGTCCAGGACGTCCCGGGCGTCACCCGCGACCGGGTCTCCTACGACGCGGACTGGAACGGCAAGCAGTTCGTCCTCGTCGACACCGGCGGCTGGGCCCCGGACGCCAAGGGCATGGCCGCGCAGATCGCCGAGCAGGCCGAGCTGGCGATCGCCGCCGCCGACGCCGTGCTGTTCGTCGTCGACGCGACGGTGGGCACCCAGGACGTCGACGAAGCCGTCGTCCAGATCCTCCGGCGCAGCGGCAAGCCGGTGGTGCTGGCGGCCAACAAGGTCGACGACCAGCGCACCGAGGCCGAGGCCGCGACCATGTGGAACCTCGGGCTGGGGGAGCCCTACCCGGTGTCGGCGGTGCACGGGCGCGGCACGGGAGACCTGCTCGACGCCCTCCTGGAGGCGATCCCGGACGCGCCGCGTGAGGTCACCCAGACCGAGCGCGGACCGCGCCGGGTCGCGATCGTCGGCAAGCCGAACGTCGGCAAGTCCAGCCTGCTCAACAAGGTCGCCGGGCAGCAGCGGGTCGTCGTCGACAACGTGGCCGGCACCACCGTCGACCCGGTCGACGAGCTGGTCGAGGTGGACGGCACCGTCTACAACTTCATCGACACCGCGGGGATCCGCCGCCGGGTCAAGGAGGCGTCCGGCCACGAGTACTACGCCTCCCTGCGCACGCACGGGGCGATCGAGCGGGCCGAGGTGTGCGTCGTCGTCATCGACGCCAGCGAGCCGGTCACCGAGCAGGACCTCCGCATCCTCACCTCGGTGGAGGAGGCGGGCCGGGCGCTGGTCGTCGCCTTCAACAAGTGGGACCTGACCGACGAGGAGCGGCGCCGCTACCTCGACCGCGAGATCGAGCGCGACCTGGTCCAGTTCGGCTGGGCCTCGCACGTCAACATCTCCGCCACCACCGGCCGGCACGTCGACCGGCTCGGCCCGGCCATCCAGGAGGCGCTCGACGGGTGGGAGACCCGGATCTCCACGGGCAAGCTCAACGCCTTCCTCGGCCGCATCGTCGCCGCGCACCCGCACCCGGTGCGCAGCGGCAAGCAGCCGCGGATCCTGTTCGGCACCCAGGCCCAGGCCGGCCCGCCGACGTTCGTGCTCTTCACCTCCGGCCAGATCGACCCCGGCTACGTCCGGTTCGTGGAGCGCCGGCTGCGGGAGGAGTTCGGCTTCGTCGGGACGCCCGTGCACGTCGAGGTCCGTGCTCGGGAGAAGCGCAAGGACCGCTCCTGAGGCTCTCAGGCCCCGAGCTGGCGCCGGACGCGTCGTCCG
This sequence comes from Microlunatus lacustris, assembly GCA_039527025.1. GTDB lineage: Bacteria > Actinomycetota > Actinomycetes > Propionibacteriales > Propionibacteriaceae > Microlunatus > Microlunatus lacustris. The sequence continues at coordinate 261,154 of BAAAJN010000004.1, read as the reverse complement.
AGGCTGGTGCGGGCGAGACGGCGAGCCAGCGGCACGTCGTTGGCCCAGGTGGCCAGCAGCACGACCGGTGACCTCCGGGGCCGGCTCGTGGGCGCGGGAGCCGGGTCCGGCCGGGTGCCCTGCAGGGCGACCCGGGGCCGGACCGGGGCGGTGCCTGCGTTGACGGCAAGCAGGTGGTCGGTGAAGGCAGCCCGCCACACCACGCGCTGCAGGAGCAGCTCGTCCCGTGGCGCAGCCTGGCCAGCGCGGGCTCGGCTCCAGACGCTCTGCACCCGGGGGACGTCGAAGGCGTCGCCCCAGTCGTCGGGCTGCTGCACCAGCTCATCCAGCAGGTCGGCGTCGCTCTCCTCCCACAGGCGTTGTTGCCGCACGCGCTGCCGCTGGCCGAGGGTGGCGCTGTAGTAGGGGACGTCGGTCCAGGCCGGTACCAGGCGCTCGATGAGCGCCCCGTGCAGGGCACTCGCCCGGCTCTGGCTCGTCGTCAGCCCGAAGGCGGCAGAGACGAACTCGCTGACCAGGAGGGGCATCACCCGTCCGGCGCTCTCCCCGGCCATGCCCCAGCGGCGCAGCCGCTCGTCCGCGTAGAACCAGTCCAGCGCCTTCGCATCGCTCACCCCGCGCCCGGCGGCGTGGTGCAGCACGGCTCGGATCTGCTGGTTGGCGGCCTCGCGCGCGTGCGGCGCGAGACCCCGCGGGATCGTGATCTTGGCCTCCAGGGCCCGGGCGAAGCCGTCCAGCCGACGCTGGAGCGGCAGCCCTTCCAACCGCTCGACGTCGTCGGGATAGCCGGGAGCGTGCCCGAACTCCCCGCCCACGCCGCAGATCAGCGGCGGGTCGTGGCGCAGCAGCCGCTTGGGGGCGTTGCTGCGCAGGTAGATCGACGGGCGCAGGCCCTCCGTGACGTCGTGCCAGCGCCGAGCCCGCGTCAGCGCCCCGGCCCGCTGGGGGTGGGGACGCTCCGCGGCGGGGGTGCTCACCTCGTGCGCGACCGGGTGGGGGAGCAGGTCGACCAGACGTCGAGCGGTGTCGGCTTCCCCGCCTGCGGTCCCGTAGGTCTTCAGCCTGACCGGTCGGCCGGCCGCGAGGAAGGCGGCGACCACGAGCCGTGAGTCCCGGCCGCCGCTCAGGCTGATCACCGGGGTGCCCGGCCAGGTCGCCGCGACCGCGTCCGCCGTCTCGGCCAGCGCGTCCGCCGTCACGGCCAGCGACGCCGACGTCAGGGGATCGCGTCGCCGGGAACGGAGGCCGTTCAGGACGTCCTGGCCCTCACGCCGGACGCCGTGGGCGTCCGCGTTGACCTGCGTGCCGGCGGGCACCACCGTGACGCCCTGGTACGGCGTGCGGTCGCCCATCGCCCAGTCGCAGGCGGCCATCCGCCGCCACGCCTCGACGTCGGGTTCGGCCCGGACGCCCGCGAACCGCAGCGCCGCAACGGGCCGGTTGCTCCAGAAGATGCCCTCCGCGGTCCGCACCTCGTGCAGCCGGCCCAGACCGAGGCCGTCGGTGGACAGGGTCAGCCGGGCGGCCGCCGCGTCCAGCTCGGCCAGCACCCAGGCGGGCGTCAACCGCGACCCGCCTCCCGGGTCGCGACGCAGGTGGGCGGCCAACGCCAACGGCGCCTCGGCCCGCTCGACCCCGCCGACCAGCCGCTCGTGACCGAGCGGGCTGTGCAGGGTGGCGACCGTCGTGCTGCCGCCCTGCACCCAGGCCGGCCAGCGGCTCTGGTCCGCGGGATCAGCCCACAGGACCAGGCCCAGATGAGCGTGGACGGCCTGGTGGGACCGCGGAGCGGTACCCCACGACGCCGCGTACCAGGTCTCCACCCGTCCTCGGCCTTCCACGGCCCGACCCGGCCGCGACGCTCCCGGGTCCAGGGCGAAGGCCACGAGGGTCTGCACGCGGATCCTCAGAGGTCGTGGCGACGACGCCGGACGGACGGTGGACCCCCAGTATTCGCTCCCCTGGCCGGAGCAGATGCAGGCTGGGTGCTACCGGACGGGGACGGCTGGCCACGGCGCGACGGCCTCACGGCGCCGGCTGGCCCACCTCCGGTGGTGGTCGCCGCGATCGCGGTGACGGCGGCGTCCATCGCGCGGGCGACGGCAGCCTCGTCCCCGGACTCGGACTCGTGGACGAACGCCGTGGTCCCGCGTCGGCTCCCGCAGAAGTCGATGATGCCGTGCTCGATCTCGGTCGCCGGCGCTGAACCGGGGGTCGAACCCCTCCTGGGCGAGGTGGGCGACCGCCGACACCCCGGGCCCCAGCAGCTGCTGGAGCGCGCGGCCGCCCGGTGGGTGAGGGAGGCGGTGTCCGGGTGGGCGGTGACGACGAGCGTGCTCACCCGCCCATCCTGCGCGAGTCAGGGCCGGGAAACCGCCTCGTCGTCCCGCCAGGAACGCGGCCGGAGGTCCTGACCGGTGGAGCCCGCCCGACCGCAGGAACGGGTCAGGACTGACGCGGAGACGTCGGCTGGGTCTCAGCCGGCCGTTCCACGCCGGTGCGGGCTGACACCTCTGATGACCTCGGAACCGGACGGGTCCGGACGATGTCGGCATTCACCGCCCGCCATCCGCTGTTGCGGGTGACTCCCGGCACGCGGCTGGTGCTCGTCCGGCCCACCGGCGCGCACTGCGGGAACCCGCCGCCGCGAAGCGGGCCGGGCAAGCTGGGGGAGGTGTCGAGCGGCGGCGTCCGGCGGTCCGAACTGCCACGCACGGAGATCTGGGGCACGATCGCTCCTCGGCCCCGAGGCAACTGGTACGCGTCCGACGCTAGCGCCACCCTCGGGGGGGTGCACAGAGGCGTTGGTCCTCGCGAGGTCCCGGGACCCCCGGGCTTGCGGCCCGCAACTCGGGACGGGTCGACGAGGGGAGAGTGACCAGGGTTGAGCAGCCCCCCTCACCAGAGCTTGGCGTAGCGCGCGGCCGCCCGGGGGTTCTGGCCAGTGCCGAACATGCTGTTGGCGATGTAGGCGGCCGGTTCGTCGAAGTAGCACTCGAAGACGACGACGTCGCGGTTCGCCCGGAAGAAGTCGTGCATGGACTGGATGTAGAAGGCGTTGTCCCCGCCCCCTCCGGCTCGCGAGCTCGTGGCGAGCCCCCACTCGGCGTAGGAGGCGCCCTTGCCATGAGCTCGGGCGAAGGCGGCGACGTCCTGGATGCCGGGGCCGTGGGCGGGGGCGAGCACCCCGGCCCAGCTCGCTTCGTCGCTCGCCTGCGTGTTCCACCAGTCGTAGGTGTCGCAGCCGACCAGGTCGACGACGTCGTCGCCGGGGTAGACCTCCGTCAGCGGGGCGAGCCGGTCGCGGGACCCGGAGAGACCGGCACCGCACGCGACCCCGAACTCGAACCGGAGGTCCGGCGCCACGGCCCGCATGGTGGTGACGACCCGCCGGTAGGCCGCCTTGTACTGGTCGGCGTTGCCGCTGGTCGCCCGCCACCGCCAGTCGGGCAGATTGCTCTCCCAGCCCACCCGGACGATCGAGTCGCCTCGACCGGCCGCGCGGAGGTTCTGGGCGACGGAGCGCCAGACCTTGTCCTGGTGCCCGGCCCCGATGGAGGACAGCGACCCTTCTCCACTGTCCGGGAGGAGGGCCAGGCCGTAGTTGAGACGGCCCGGGAACCCGCTCCAGGTCCGGATCGACCACGTCTCCGACATCATGGTCCGGTAGTTCTCGCGCGGCGAGAACGTGGTCACCACGTCGGCCGGCCGGCCCCGCCAGTCACCGAAGCCGGCGATGTGCCTGGCGCTGAACCGGCCGCCCGTCCAGGCTCCGGAGTGCCAGGGCAGACCGGACGCCGGAGTGCCGAGGATCCGGGTGGCCGCACTGGAGGTGGAGCCGGCACTGGCGTCGACGGCACCGCCTGCGGCGAGAGGGGCGGTGAGCGAGAAGGCCGTGCCGGCCAGGACTGCGGCGAGCAGCTTCCCGGGGGGGCGTCGTCGGCGGACGGACGTGGTGGGCATGGCGGGGTCCCCCTGGCCTGCGGCACAGCCGCGGAGCGGTCGATGTGGACGTCCACCCAGCTGGCGATGGCCCGGGGGAGAGGTGCGCCGGACTGGGGAGATGGACCCGAGGACGGGTGCCCCGGGGTGGCACACGCTAGTGGCCAGGTCGACCAGCGGCAATCTGGCCGGTCGATCCCTGAGGACGAGCACCCCGTCGACGCAGGCTCCCGACCACCGGTGCCGTTGGCAGGTGCGCTGGGCCGGCTCCGTTCTGCTCGACCTGTTCTCCAGTTCCCCAGGGGCTTCGTGCCCTAATCTTCCGCGGGTGGCCCCGCCGCTCGCGGGACATGCACACGCTTCGAGAGGCGCCGACGTGACCTACCGCATCATCGCTTTCGACCTCGACGACACCCTTGCGGTGACGAAGTCGCCCATCTCCCCATCGATGGCTGAGCTGCTCGCCGACCTCGTGCACCGCTACGAGGTGTGCATCATCTCCGGCGGGCAGCTGGGTCAGTTCACCCGGCAGGTCGTGGACCGTCTACCGGACCGCGTCGACCTGGGACGGCTGCACCTGATGCCGACCTGCGGGTCGCGCTACCTGCGTCACACCAGCACGACCGGATGGGTCGACGTGTACTTCGACAGGTTGTCCCCGGCTGAGCGGGATGAGGCTGTCGCGGTGCTGACTGAGGCGGTGGAGGTGCTCGGCCTGACGCCGGCGCAGACGTGGGGACCGCAGGTGGAGGACCGGGGCGGGCAGGTGACGCTGTCGGTGCTCGGCCAGGCGGCGCCCGCGGAGCACAAGTACGCCTGGGACCCGACCGGCGAGCGGAAGGAGCAGTTGCGGGCTCATGCGGCCGCCCGACTGCCGGGGCTGGAGGTCCGCTCCGGTGGGTCCACCTCGGTGGACGTGACCAGGCACGGCATCGACAAGGCCTACGGGATCCGTCGGCTGCTGGAGGCGACCGGGGCCGACAGGTCCGAGGTGCTGTTCGTCGGTGACCGGCTCGACGTCGGCGGCAACGACCGGCCGGTGCTGGAGATGGGGATCGACTGCCGGGCGGTGGAGGGGCCTGCAGAGACCGAGGCCGTCATCGTGGAGCTGCTCAGCACCGGACACCCGGTGAGGGCCGAGACGGAGAGCCAGCAGCCAGACCAGGCACCAGGTGCTGCCACAGGAGCGTGAGAGGAGGAGCGGTCAGCACGGAGGCAGGACGCCCTAACCGCTGGGAGCCCCACCAGAAGGCGCAGAGCTCGTCCGTCACCGTCGAGCCACCCTGAGCAACGTCGGACAGCAGGCGTCGGATCCGCGCCCGCCACCTGCCTGGCCGTCAGATCCGCGGTCGCGACCTCGACTCTCACGCAGAGCCCGCCGCTGGCGTCCCGGACGCGAGGTCGAGCCCGTCCCTGCCGAACCTCAGCGAGGGGAGCGACCTCGGGTGGAGGGTGACCGCTGCCGGTGCACCCCCCACGACTCACGCTGCGGACCGTGACCACCGGCGTCGACTGCTACCGGTCGACGGCCTGACGACGGAACACCCCGGAGTAGTTCTGCCCCGCCCCTCGTGGACCACCTCCCTCACTTCTTGCCCGTCACGGGTGGGAGATTGGGCGTGGACGAGTACCGGGGTCAGGCTACGCGCTCCCGGGGACGAGGGCGCTGCGCGCCCCCAGGGCTCCCGCTCCCTGCTGATCGGGCTGCTGCACGGGGAGGAGAGGTGGTGGCGATCCTGGTCGAGGATGCGTCGCAGGATGGCTCGGATCACTTGTGGATCGTCATCGAAGCGTTGGAAGCGGGGCACGACGCTCGACACGAGCCAACGCCACCGGTCGTCGTAGTTGGTGATCCGCGGCCGCACCCGTCCGCCGAGGCCACGCGGGTTCGTCCGGGCGAGGGTGTACAGGTAGAACGAGGTGAAGTACTCCCTCGCTCGGCACGGTCCACGTGTCTCGAACGTCGTCGCCGATCCGATCGAGACGACCCGGGCGTAACCGTCGGAGAGGCGGTCGAAGCTGGGTTGCACCACGACGCGTTGCTCGTGCTCGAGAAGGAGGAGATTGCCCTTCCAGACGAGATCGCGTGCTCGTCCTCGAGCCGCCGGTGACGTCGTCGCGTCCTCCAGTACCCGGCGGCCCTGGTCGAGGGCTTCGAACCCGGCCAGCACGGGTGCGTAGCGACGCTCGTCTCGCAGGAGGGCGCGGAGCAGGGTGATCCCGTCCTCGGAGGTGATGTAGGCGAGGTGGACCCAGAACAGGTCGTCGAAGATCTCGTTGTTCGTCGCCCGCATCCTGTTCGTGTCCTCCGTGAGCACCCGCCACCTCTCCGGTCTGTGCGCCTGAGCAGACGAGCCCCGGAAAGCGGTCTGGATGTGGAGCGGAAGGAGGGCGACGCGGACGTGGTGCGACGCGATCGCCGCCATCCCGGCCCACTTGAAGTACGCGGGCAGAGCCATGTAGGCCCAGGCATAGCACGACGAGATCTGCTCGTTGCGGTGGACGGCGCAGCGCTCGTCCACCAGGATCTCGTCAGCCAAGGACTTCCAGCCGGCGATCGTGCGTGGAGGGCCCTGCTGCTGGATCCGATCCAGGGCGAGAAGGAGCCGATCGCCACCGAGATCTCCCTCAGTCAGCACTCGAGGATCCCTCACGGGCATGGCTCGCGTCGGGGTGAGGCTGCGCTCGGTGTTCAGGAACCCTTGACGGTGCTCGTTGCGGGGCCGGCGGGACGAGGGGGGCACTCTCACCGGTGGTGCGGCGGTGGACCCGGTCATCGCCGGGTTCCTCGAACCATGGTGCGGCTGTCGCACGCGTCGTACCGCGCCCTACCCGAACTCGTCATGTCTGCCTCCTGGACGGTGTGAGGGTGAGTCCCCTCATCACCTTCGACCGGTCTCCAACGCTGATCGTGAGGCCGACAGCCGCGTCGCCGCCGTGGTGAGACCCGTTCCACAGTGCGAGCTCGTGCGCCGTCCGGGCGGTCGTGGACCCCGTGCGCAGGAGTTGCGTCGAGGACGCCCTCAGAGCCGCGGCGCGCTCGTGGACCCCTCGTGGAGACGCTTCTCCACTGCACGAGAACAGCTGCACGGCTACGCGGCTAACCGCAGCGTGATCAACCGCCGTGCCGTGGACCGGGGTAGGCCCCGTTGCCACCGCTCAAGCAGCATGTTCGACATCCCTCTCCGAACTCGGCTGACGCTGGAGACGGCCACTGCTGACGAACTCCTGCCGAGGCTGTTGAACCGACGTCAGCGACACGATGTCGCGTCCCAGGAAGAGCGCGATGAACCAGACGGAGGCCACCCGGACCTTGCGTTCCCAGGTGGGGATGGCCAGGACCTGGTAGCCCCGGTGGATCAGCCAGCCGAGGAAGCCCTTGATGGCCAGGGGCCCGGACTCGAACACTCCGGTCCCCAGTCCCAGCGTCGCGACGGTCCCGAGAGTGCGGTGTCGGTAGGGCCGGGGCGCAGAGCCTCGCAGCGTCCTCGTGATGTTGCGGGCGAGCCGCTTGCCCTGACGAACAGCGTGCTGCGCGTTGGGCACCGTGTAGGCGTACGGCGGGGACGCGGTGCGTGCCAGGTCCGGTACCGCGGCATCGTCGCCCGCCGCCCAAGCCCCCACCACCGGGTGGTCGTCCGTGCCGACGCGGAGGTCGGGGCGCACGACGAGCAGGCCGCGCAGGTTGACGGGCAGGTCGGTGTGCTTGGAGATGATCGGGTTGGCAGCTGTCCCGGCTGTCCACACGATCAGATCGGACTCGAAGCGCTCGCCCGAGGACAGGATCACCTCGCCTCCCACAGCTGAGGTGACGGTCGTCCTCAGGTGGACGCGGGCGCCCCTGCGCTCGAGTGACCGCACCACCCACGCGCCGGTCTTGGCCTTGACCTCGGGCAGGATGCGCTCGCTCGCCTCCACCAGGTGGAAGTTGAGCTCGTCCGGGGAGATCTCCGGGTACCTCTTCAGAGCGGCGCGCGACAGGCTCAACAGCTCCCCGAACCCTTCGACACCGGCGAAGCCACCCCCGACGAACGTGACGGTCAGCGCTCTGGTGCGCGCCGGTCCCTTCGGCAGGTCAGCGGCTCGGTCGAGCGCCGTGAGGAACTCATCCCGGATCGCGACGGCTTCCTCGACGTGCTTGAGGCCGAAGGCTTCCTCGGCGATGCCCGGCACGGGCAGGGCCCGCGTGACGGCCCCTGCCGTGACCACGATGACGTCGTAGGACAGGCTCACCTCCCGCCCGTCGTTCATCCGCGCGTGCACGGACCTGCTCCCGTGGTCGATGGACGTCGCGCGTCCGCTGAGCACGGTGGTTCGCCGCAGGTGCCTGCGCAGCGACACGGCCACGTGCCGCGCCTCGATCGAGCCGGCAACCACCTCCGGCAAGAACGGCTGGTAGGTCATGTACGGACGGGGATCGAGGATGGTCACCGAGGCCTCGGACCGCTCGAGGCGCTTCTCGAGGTGCCACGCGGCGTAGAAGCCGGCATAGCCGCCGCCGACGATGAGGATGTGTGGAGTACCGGTCATGAACGCTTCTCCTGATCTGACTGATGTCGATCCCGTGCGGGGTCTCACTTGTCTCGACACCTCTGCGCGCCCGGATGTGATGTCGGCGCGGCGAGATGACCACCCCGTCGCCCCGGCCGCGCGCTCCGGTGCCCGAGAGGCAGGCGCGGGATCAGCCTCATCTCGCCGCGTGACCGGTACTCGTCGAGGGAGAGCACGACCGTGGAGAAGTGGAAGCGCCCCGACTGAGGACGCCCGCGTAGCCTCGGTGGCATGGACCGGGGACTCATGCTCAACGACGGGAACTGCGGCTTCTGCATGCGCACCGCCACGCTGGTTCCGCGTCTGGGCGTCGACATCGACATCTCCACCGTGCAGTCGGTCGACCTCGCGGCGCTGGACATCGACGAGGAGCGAGCCCTGGTGGAGATGCCGTACGTCCACCCCGACGGCCGCGTCGACTACGGTCACCGGGCCTTCGCGTCGATCCTCCGCACCGGCCCGCTGCCCTGGCGCCTCGTCGGCCGGTTGATGACGACCCGGCTCGTGGACCCGGTCGCGCGGCGCGCCTACCACTGGATCGCCGCCAACCGCTCGCGACTGCCCGGCGGGACGCCCGTCTGCTCGCTCGACGCCCGCTGAGCCCTCCCGTCCCGCCGCTCCGGGCTCGCGCGCAGCTGCTCCGGGAGCGGGGCACGACGAACGACAGCGTCTGAAGTCCGCGTGACCTCCTGACCCTGGCTCCTGGGCCTCGTGGGTCCTGGGGCCAGAAGTGGTCACCGGGAGGCCGATGGGTGGCACGACCTGGACAGCACCTGGGTCGTCGTGGCGGACCCGTCCTCTCCCGTGGAGCCCGTCGTGCCGCGATCACACGTCGTGCCACCGTCTGCTGCTCACATCCGCCCAGGCTGCCCGGTCCTGACTGTGATCGGGATGCTCGACGGCGCTGGACGGGAGGCGAGATGCACGGCATGACGACGTCCGACCGCGGCCTGCCGGCGACAACAGCCGCCGTGATCGCCGCGCCTGACGGTGGTGTCGGGCGCAGACCGCCCCGGCGGCTCGCTCTGCCCGAGTTGATGTCCGAGAAGACGATCCGGTGTCGACGAGGCGCCGGTTCACCATCAGGAGACCTGTGATGTCAGGAACGACGCGGTCCTCGACGCCCCCGAGGAACCGGACGGAGGCACCGGTGACGACAGGATCGTCAGCAGCCTCGCCGACCGGAGAGGAGCGTCAGCGATCGCAGCGCTTCTACCGCCAGATGCTCTTCATCCGGCGCTTCGAGGAACGCGCCCAGCGCGCCTACACGCAAGCGCTCATCGGCGGGTACTGCCACCTGAACCTGGGTGAGGAGGCCGCCATCGCTGGCCTCATGGAGGAGCTCCGGCCCGAGGACTACCTGTTCACGAACTACCGCGAGCACGGGTACGCCTTGGGTCGTGGCATCGACCCGAACGCCGTGATGGCAGAGCTTCTCGGGCGTGTCGACGGGGTCTCCAAAGGCTGGGGCGGCTCGATGCACATGTTCGACGTCTCGCACCGGCTGCTCGGGGGGTACGGGATCGTCGGGGGACAGCTCCCGATCGCGACGGGAGCCGCCTTGGCGTTGCAGTACAAGGGCGCCGACGAGATCGTGATGTGCACGATGGGCGACGGCACGGTCGCCGTGGGCGCTTTCCACGAGTCCCTCAACCTGGCGAGTCTGTGGGACCTGCCCATCGTGTTCGTCATCATCAACAACGGGTTGGGGATGGGGACGCCGGTGGCCGCTTCGTCGGCTCTGCCCGACCTCTACCGCCACGGCGACGGATATCGCATCGAGTCGGCGCGCGTCGACGGCATGGATCCCCACACCGTCGCCTCCGCAGCTGCCAGGGCGGTCGACGTCGCACGGGGTGGGCGGCCGTACCTGCTGGAAGTCGTCACCGAGCGGCTGAAGGGACACTCCGTCGTCGACCCAGCCAGGTACCGCAGTAGTGATGAGGTCGAGCGCCTCAAGGGCGTGGATCCCGTCCGCGCCTACGCGGAACATCTCACGGCGACAGGCGTCTACGACCTGGAGACCATCGCGCAGCTGGATGTCGAGGTGCTCCAGGAGGTGGACGCCGTCGCTGCGTTCGCTGCGGCCAGCGAGTTCCCCGACACCGGCACCCTCTTCGACTACACCTACGCCAGTCCCGTCCCGAACGATTCGCGGCTCCTGCCCGGTGACGCCCTGTACCCCGCAGCGCCAGTGCCTGGAGGCGCGGCATGACCGTCTTGACCTACCGTGAAGCCCTTCGGCAGACGTTGCGCTCCGAGCTGCTGCGTGACGAGAACGTGATGCTGATGGGCGAGGAGATCGGCGTCTTCGAGGGTTCGTACAAGATCACGGCGGGGCTGCTGGAGGAGTTCGGCCCTCGCCGGGTGCGGGACACCCCCATAGCTGAGGAGGGCTTCACCGGCGCCGCCATCGGAGCGGCCATGCTGGGACTCCGTCCGGTCGTGGAGATCATGACGATCAACTTCTCACTCCTCGCCCTGGACCAGATCGTCAACCACGCGGCCAAGATCCACGGCATGTTCGGTGGTCAGATGAGTGTGCCGATGGTGATCCGCACACCCGGTGGGGGAGGGCAGCAGCTGGGGGCGTCGCACTCGCAGAACATCGAGCTCTACTACGCCTTCGTGCCCGGGCTCAAGGTGGTCGCCCCCTCGACCCCCGCCGACGCGCGAGCGCTGCTGCTCGCCGCGATCCAGGACGACGATCCCGTCCTCTTCCTCGAGAACCTGGCTCTGTACAACACCAAGGGAGAGGTGCCTGACGACCTCCCTGCGGCCACGATCGGTAGGGCGAAGGTCACTCGCCCTGGACGCGATCTGACCGTGATCGGCTACTCCCGCATGGCCATGGTCGCCCTCGAGGTCGCCGAGGAGCTGGCGGAGAGTGACGGGCTGGACGTCGAGGTGATCGACCTGCGCAGCCTCCGCCCGCTGGATCGAGAGACCGTCGTGGAATCGGTGAAGAAGACCCATGCAGCAGTGGTGCTGGAGGACGACTGGTTGACCTACGGCATCGGCGCTGAGATCGCCGCCACGATATCGGACGGCGCCTTCGACCACCTAGACGCGCCCGTTCGTCGCGTCGCCATGGCTGAGGTGCCGCTGCCCTACTCGAAACCCCTGGAGAGTGCCGCCCTGCCGTCGCGTCAGGACGTCGTGGACGCCATCCGGGCCACGCTCGCAGCGGTGGGCCACCGCACCTCTGCAGGGGGACACCATGATTGACATCACCATGCCGCGGCTGTCCGACACGATGGAGGAGGGCGTGGTCCTCAACTGGCTCAAGCGGCCAGGGGACACCGTCGAGGCCGGCGAAGCGCTCGTGGACATCGAAACCGACAAGGCGGTGATGGAGTTCGAGGCCTACGAGTCGGGTGTCCTGTCCAGAGTCCTGGTCGAGGAAGGCGAACGGGTCGCCATCGGGACGGTGATCGCCGAGCTCCTGGAGCCGGGGGAAATGGCACCGTCGCCAGAGGAAGCGGCCACGGACGGGGTGGCCGGTGGCGCCGATGAGCAGGAATCCGCTGCGCAGCCCGCCCTTGCCCGGCCCACCTCTGCTCAGCCCGCCGCGGACCAGCCCGTTCCCGATCGACCTGCTCATGACGAACCGGTGTCCGATGCGGCATGGACTCGACGACCGGACCGGCTCCTGGCCACCCCGCTGGTTCGCCGCTTCGCGAGGGAGCACCGTCTCGTGCTGGACGAGATCGCTGGTTCCGGTCCGGGAGGTCGCATCATCCGCGCCGACGTGGAGCGCCTGCTCGTCACCGGTGTGCAGCCTGTCGTGGGGGAGAGCGCCGGACCCGCCGCTCGAGAAGTGGCTCCGGACTTCGCCGTCGCGACCGACGTCCCCGTCGGACAACTCTCGAGGCAGGCCTCGCCCGTCCACGACCGCCGCGAACCGGAGGAGGTGCCGTTCGACTCCGTCCGCCGGGTCATCGCCCACCGTCTCAGCGACAGCTCACGGGACGTGCCGCACTTCGTCGTCACCGCTGTCGCCGACGTCGAGGAGCTCGTGCAGATGCGGGCAGAGCTCAACCAACGTCTGCAGGCCGCCGACCGCGAGAAGGTCAGCGTCAACGACATCCTGGTCCGCGCGTGCGCTCTAGCTCTGCGCGCACATCCTCACGTCAACGCGAGCTTCCGGTCGAACGACGCTGCGACGATGTTCGTCCACCGGCGGGTCCACGTCGGTGTTGCCGTGGCGTCGCGGACGGGGTTGGTGGTCCCGGTCATCGACGATGCAGATCGCAAGACCGTGACGGACATCGGGCTGGAGACCAGGCGCCTGGTGGCGTCGGCCAACGCGCGCAAGCTGACACCTGAGCAGATGTCGGGTGGGACGTTCACGATCAGCAATCTGGGCATGTTCGGCGTCGAGCAGTTCACCGCGATCATCAACCCGCCGCAAGGCGCGATCCTGGCGGTCGGAGCGACGGTGCGGGAGCCGGTCGCGGTCGGGGATGGCGTGGCCATCCGGCACCGGATGCGCCTCTCGCTCGCCGCTGACCACAGGATCATCGACGGAGCTCTGGCGGCACGGTTCCTGCAGACGCTCACGGGCCTGCTCGAGCAGCCGTGGACGATCTTGGCCTGAGCACGCCTCCGAGGCCGGGCCGGACGTCACACAGCCCGGGGCGGACTGGTCGCGCCCGTGAGATCTCACCGCTGCGAGTCCGCGAGGTGTGCGTGCACGCCGTGGACCTCGAGGTCGGGTCGCCCCCCGCCTCGATGGCGACGGGTTCGTCACGGCCTCGACCGCCGGATCGCCAGCAGAAGAGGGCTCATCGCGCTGCCGATCGCACGCCGATGTGGTGGCTTCGCTCCCTCGTCGTGCGCACCGCCGGTCCTCGCGTTGGCGACGGTGATGCCGCGTGGTGGTCGACACGTCTGGTGCCCTCACGAATCCGCGGGCCAGCTGGTCGTAGAGGTACATCCAGATCTGCGGAAGAGGTTCTCGTGATCGAGGTACTGACCACCTGCACACGGTGCGATGCCGACGTCAGCGTCGACATGGCGACGGCGGTCCTGCGCATGGACGTCACCCCGAGCGCTGAGGCTGAGCTGCTCTACCTGTGCCCGTCATGTGCACTCCCCGCGTCCCGTCGGATCGGGGGCGAGCTCCTCATCAAGCTGCTGCTGGTCGGGGTTGAGCCGATGCGGCTCAGTGAGCCGTCGCTGCCCGCCGCCGACGAGCCTCCGGTGTCGGCACCGCTGACGCGCGACGACCTGCTGGACTGGCATCAGGACCTGGCCCCGATCTGGACCGTCATCCCGTGGGAACGCTGACCCGGTGCGCGTGCGGCCGCTCCCGGCCGCCCGTCCCGGCGTGCTCGCCCAGGACCGGATCGCGTCCCCGATCAGTCTCGGAGCCGGTCGGTGCAGCCGGAGCGTCCGGTGTGGAGGTCGGTATCCAGCCTGCAGCCTCGGCGTGCGGGGCGCGAGCCTTCTGCCGATGAGCTGCCCAGAACTGCAGATGTGAGGGAGCGACCTCACATCTCACGGGCTCGTCTGGTCGAGTGAGCAGAGGAGGTCCCAAGATGACCGATGGTGCCGATGAGACGAGTCGAGGCCTGCGTGGTCCGGACGGAGCGGACCCAGGCGTCGAAGCCTTCGAGGAGAGACGGCACCTCATCTCGTTGGCGTTCAGGATGCTCGGGACCATGGCCGAAGCCGAGGACGCGGTCCAGGAGACGTACATCCGCTGGTACCGGTTGAGCCAGGACGAGCGGGACGCGATCGAGGTGCCCGCGGCGTGGCTGACTCGCGTGGCCAGCCGCGTGTGCCTCAACGTCCTCAGCTCTGCGCGGTGGCGGCGGGAGACCTACGTCGGACCATGGCTGCCGGAGCCCATCCCGGCCCATGCAGTCAAGGGCTTGTCCGTGTCGAGCACGGACCCCCTCGACCAGGTCACGCTCGACGACTCGGTCAGCACGGCTCTGCTCATCGTCCTGGAATCGATGACGGCGGCAGAACGCGTGTCGTTCGTCCTGCACGACATCTTCGCCTTCCCGTTCAACGAGATCGCCGAGATCGTCGGACGCAGTCCGGCCGCCTGTCGACAGCTCGCCACCTCGGCCCGCCGGCGGGTCCAACAGGGGCGCGACCGCCGGGTCTCACGTGCTGAGCACGACGAGGTCGTGACCGCCTTCGCGACGGCTGCCCGCGACGGAGACATCGCCGGCCTGGTGGCCGTGCTGGACCCGGACGTGGTCTGGAGGTCCGACGGAGGCGGTGTCGTGACCGCCGCGCGCAAGCCCGTGATCGGCGCCGACCGCGTCGTGAGCTTCTTCATGACCTTGCTCGCGAAGAACCCGCACGCGGCCGTGCGCGAGCAGGAGACGCCGGACGGCCTCGGTTTCGTGCTGTGGGACGACGGACGAGTCATCGGAGTGGTCACCCTCGAGGTCGTGGGCGGCCTCATCTCCGACATCCGCACGGTCATGAACCCGCACAAGTTGACGCTGTGGAACTGAGATCGCGGGACGGAGCCGCAGCGGTCCACCGACCTCACAGCCGAGCCCTCGCCCCGGTCGTCAGGGGTGGGGCGGTCGCCTCAGATGACTCAGGAGGCACGTTGACGAACACCTGGACAGCTCGGCACGGCTTGCTCCACGAGCGCGAGTTCGCCGAGCAGGCGGGCACGCACACGGCGAGCATCGCGGACGAGGACGTGGACTACCAGCGCATCGGCATCGAGCGGGGCGAGGTCGCGGTGTGGGAGGACGGAGCCCGCACCGATGGCCGCCGGGGCACCTACGAGTGGTGGTACTTCGACGCCCATCTCGACGGGGGCGCGAAGCTGGTGGTCATCTTCATGACGAAGGACCTGGCTGCGCCGAACAAGCCCCTGAGCCCCATGATCCGGATGAACCTCGACCTGCCCGACGGACGCAGCTACGACCTCATCCGAGAGCATCCAGCGGAGGCGTTCTCCGCTGCAACGGATCAAGCCGACGTGCGGATCGCGGGCAACCGCTTCGAAGGTCGGCTCTCCCGCTACGACATCCATGTCGAGATCGACGACGTCAGGGTCGATGTGACGCTCGAGGCGGAGATCAAGCCATGGCGTCCCCACACCGGCTACCTCGTCTTCGGTGCCGAGCGTGATCTGGAGTTCTCGTGGCTCCCTGCGGTCCCGCAGGGCACGGTCACCGGGTCCTACGACGTCGCGGGGTTGCGGACGGAGGTGACGGGCGTCGGCTATCACGACCACAACTGGGGGAACGTAGCGATGACCTCGATCATCCATGACTGGTACTGGGCGCGCGGTCAGGCAGGGCCCTACTCCGTCATCACATCCCAGATCACCTCTCACCGCAGGTACGGTTACGAGCCCATCCCGATCTTCATGCTGGCCAGGAACGGGCAGATCGTCGCTGACGACGCCTCCTCGGTCTCGTTCCGCGCCACGGACGTCGACACGGACACCGCGACGGGGAAGCCGGTCGCCGGCGTGACCGAGTACGTCCATGACGACGGGACCGACCGCTACGTGGTGACCTTCACCAAGCGCCAGGCACTCGTCGCCAACACCTTCATCGAGGAGATGCGAGGGTGGCGGAAGTGGGCCGCACGACTGGTCCGGTTCGACGGAGCGTACCTCCGCTTCATCGGGGACCTGAGGATCGCACGCTGGCGTGGCAGCGAGCTCGTCGAGGTGTTCTCCGACGAGGCGATCTGGGAGCTCATGTACTTCGGTCACGCGCGTGGCGTCGACGGCGCGCAGGCGCCGCTCTCGCAGTTCAGCAGGTCCACGGCCTCGACGCGGGCTCCGGGCTGGAGCTCGAGCTCCACGTCGGCGGAGAAGAGCTCGTCGTCCCCGAGGCAGTAGCCCCCGGCACACCCCGGACGTCTCTGCGCGCCGGTGCCGGCAGACGGACCGGCCGCATCACACCCGGGGTCGACGAACGGTCATACGGGAGGAGATCAGGAGATCCCCCGTGGAGAAGGAGAACTGCCTTGAGCAACACCGAACGTCGGCTGGCGACCAACGTGCTGGTCATCGGCACCGGCGGGTCCGGTCTTCGAGCAGCGATCGAGGTCGCCGAGGAAGGTCTCGACGTGGTCGCGGTGGGGAAGCGACACCGTCTGGACGCCCACACGGCGCTCGCCGCCGGCGGCATCAACGCGGCACTGGGCACGATGGACCCGGAGGACTCCTGGCAGCAACATGCGGCCGACACCATCCAGGAGAGCTACCACCTCGCACACCCGCACACGGTCGAGATCGTCGCGCGCGGCGCCGAGCAGGGGATCCGGGACCTGGAGCGGTACGGCATGACGTTCGCGCGCGAGGACGACGGCCGCATCTCACAGCGGTTCTTCGGCGCACACCGCTGGCGGCGCACCGCCTTCGCCGGCGACTACACCGGTCTGGAGATCCAACGGGCCTTGGTCGCGCGCGCTGAGCAGCTGGACGTCTCGATACTCGATGGCCTGTACATGACCCGGATCCTCGTCGAGGACAACGCGGTGTTCGGCGCCTACGCGTTCGACGTCTCGACCGGCACCCGCTTCGTCATCCAGGCCGATGTCGTCATCCTCGCCGCCGGCGGCCACAACCGGATCTGGCGTCGGAGCTCGTCCCGTCGCGACGAGAACACCGGGGATTCCTTCCGCCTGGCGGTGGATGCCGGCGCGCGTCTGCGTGATGCGGAACTCGTCCAGTTCCACCCCTCCGGGATCATCGAGCCGGAGAGCGTGGCCGGGACGTTGATCTCGGAGGCAGCGCGCGGCGAAGGTGGAATCCTGCGCAACGCGCTGGGCGAGCGCTTCATGGAACGCTACGACCCGGAGCGGATGGAACTCTCCACCCGCGATCGGGTCGCACTTGCCGCGTACACCGAGATCAAGGAAGGGCGGGGCACACCCAAGGGCGGGGTGTGGCTCGACATCTCGCACCTACCGCGCGACGTCATCATGGGCAGGCTCCCGCGGGTCTACCAGACGATGCTCGAGCTGCAGATGCTCGACGTCACGCGCGAGGCCATGCAGGTCGCGCCCACTGCGCACTACTCGATGGGCGGGGTGTGGGTCCGCCCCCGTGACCATGGCACCGACGTCGACGGGCTCTACGCCCTGGGTGAGGCGGCGAGCGGTCTGCACGGGGCGAACAGGCTGGGTGGCAACTCGCTGATCGAGCTCCTCGTGTACGGGCGGATCGTGGGTCAGGCTGCCGCGCAGTACGTCGCCGGGTTGGCGACGTCACGCCGTTCGCCATCGGCTGTCGAGGAGGCGCGGGTGGAGGTGAACGCCTTGCTCGCGGCGCGAGGTCCCGAGAACGTCCGCTTCCTGCAGCGCGCCATCCGGGACACGATGACCGAGCACGCCGGCGTGGTGCGCGACGAGGTGGGCCTGACCAACGGTCTGGCGCAGATCGACCGCATCGACGAGCGGGCCGTCGATCTCGGCATCCACCCGGACATCGCCGGATTCCACGACCTCGCGCACGCATTCGACCTGAAGGCATCCCTGCTGGCGGCACGCGCAACCCTCGAATCAGCGCTCGAACGGCGTGAGTCGCGCGGATGCCACAACAGGAGCGACCATCCCGACCTCGACCCGGAGCTGCAGGTCAACCTGGTCTGGTCGCCGAGCACAGGTGTGGTGCGCGAGGCCATCCCCCCGGTGCCGGACGACATCTCCGAGCACTTCCGCGAGGTGTCCACGGTGGGCAAGCTGGTCGAGTAGCGAGCGGAGGTCGGGCCGGCCCTGCCCCTGACCCGGAACTTCCCTGCCCTCCCACCTCACACCCCGGTGCTGAGGGTGGTCGGAGCAGGCAGCAGTCACTGCTGCGCGAGGAAGGAGCTCCATGGACACCACCGTGTGTCAAGTCGTGGTCATCGGCGGGGGATACGCCGGTGTCATGGCCGCCAACCGGTTGCAGGGCAGCGGCAAGGCCGACGTCACCCTGGTCAACCCTCGACCCAGATTCGTCGAACGGATCCGCCTGCACCAGCTCGCCGTCGACAACGACGACGCCGTCGAGGAGTACTCGACCATCCTCAACCCGGACGTCGGGCTCGTGGTCGGCGCAGCTGCGCGCATCCACGCGCCCGAGCGCCACGTGGTCCTCGCCTCCGGTGCGGCCCTCGGCTACGACTACCTCGTCTACGCCGTCGGCAGCACCGGCCACGTGCCCGCAGCCGTGCGCGGGGCTGCCGAGCACGCGTATCCGATCGGTGAGCTCGAGCAGGCCCAGCGGCTCAGGACCCGGCTCGCAGACCTGACTCCGTCGGCCCCGATCGTGGTGGTCGGAGGTGGTCTGACCGGTATCGAGGCCGCGTCCGAGTTCGCTGAGGCTGGGCGGAGCGTGACCCTGGTCAGCGACCAGATCGCACCGACCTTGAGCAAGCCTGGCCGCCGGTCCGTCGCCCGGCAGCTCGCCCAGCGAGGGGTGACCGTGGTGGAAGGGCCCGGTGCCGCCGTCGCTGCGGTCGCCGCGGCCCACGTGGAGCTTGCCGACGGCTCGCTCCTGCCGAGCGAGGTCACGGTGTGGACGGCAGGGTTCGGCGTGCCTCCGCTCGCCGCGACGAGCGGCCTGACCACCGACTCGTGGGGCCGGCTGCTGACGGACGAGACACTGACGAGCGTCGACGACGTCCGGATCGTCGCCACCGGTGACGCCGCGTCACCGTCCGGCATGCCGTTCCGGATGAGCTGTCAGGCAGGGCTGCCGCTGGGCGCCCGAGCGGGCGACACGGTGCTGGCCCGGTGGGGGAACCTCCCCGTCGCCGACGTGCGCGTGGCCATGTACGCGCAGTGCATCAGCCTCGGCCGCGACGGGGGGACGGTCCAGCTGCAGCGCAGCGACGACACGCCCCGCAACTTCTACGTCGGGGGTCGGGCCGGCGCCTTCATCAAGGAGCGGGTGTGCCGCCAGACCCTCCAGTGGATGCGGGACGAGGCCTTCGATCCGGGGTCCTACACGACGCCGAGGGGGCCCGAGCGGACCGGCACCATGCCGTCGCCACACCTCCCTGCGGCCTCCTGAGCGACGTACTGCTGCACCCTGGCGCCCCGAGATGTGCACGTCTCAGCCCGGTGGTCGGACCCGGACGCGGACAGGGGCGGCGGTGCGGGTCAGGCCGGGACCAGCAGCTCCAGGACGAGCGCCACGGCGCCGTCGTTCGGCAGCTCCTCGAGACGGTGCAGCCGGAACCAGGTCTCGAACGAGATGGCCCACCGCAGGGCACTGCGCCGTGCGTCGGGCCCAGCCGGGCGGCAGACGGTCTCGAGGAGGGCTGCGGAGGCCGCGTCGAGGAACGCACGGTAGGGATCCAGCGACACCTCGATGGCGGGGGAGGCCGTGGCGTCGCGCAGCACGTTGGCCAGCATCGGCTCGACCGAGGCGTAGAAGCCGTAGGTCTCCTCGAAGCCGGTGCGCGCTGCGTCCTGGCCCGGCACGGCCCAGCCCTCCGGGTCCGGGAGCGGGTGGTCTGACCAGTACCGGCCCGAACAGGCCGCGAACAGGTCGGCGTCGTCGGGGAAGTGCCGGGTCACGGTGATCCGCTGCACCCCGGCGCGCGCGGCGATCGCCGAGATCGTCGTGCGAGCCGGGCCCACCGTGCCGTGCAGGTCGATCGCCGCCTGGGTGATCCGGTCGCGGGTCGCGTCCATGTCGGCAGCGCGCTGGCGCAACTCGTACTTGCGGGTGCTCATTTGGGTGATCGTAGCCGATCACTGAACTTGACGCTTCACGCCAGGTCGCGTAGTGTCACTTTCAGTGATCACTTCTGATCATCGAAACCGAGAGGACGACAATGACTGACGACACCCTGACCCGGCCGAAGGTCGCGATCATCTACTACAGCGCGACCGGCACGGTCCACGAGATCGCCACCGAGTACGCCGCCGGCGCCACCGCCGCCGGTGCCGAGGTCCGCCTGCTCCGGGTGGCCGAGCTGGCTCCCGTCGCCGCCATCGACACCAACCCCGCGTGGCGGGCCCACGCCGACGCGATGGCCGACCAGCCCCAGGCGACGCCGGAGGACACCCTGTGGGCCGACGCCATCGTCTTCGGGACCCCGACCCGCTTCGGCAACGTCGCCTCACAGCTCAAGCAGTTCATCGACACCCTCGGCGGACTGTGGGGACAGGGCCTGCTCGCCGACAAGGTCTACTCCGGGTTCACCTCCACCTCGACCGGCGGTGGCCGCGAGTCGACCCTGCTCGCGATGTACCAGACCGTCCACCACTTCGGCGGCATCCTGGTCACCCCCGGCTACACCGACCCGATCCAGTTCGTGACGGGCACGCCGTACGGCCCGTCCCACATCGACGGGCAGGGCACGGTGCCGCTCAGTGACGAGACCCGCGAGTCCACCCGGTACGCCGGCGCCCGGGTCACCCGGGTGACCCGACACCTCCTCGGTGGCCGCGGTCTCCAACGCCGGGTCGGCTGACGCGAGGGACAACACCGTGCTACCCACCACCATCAACGCCCTGGGTGCGCCGTAGCGCCACCCGAGTTCCCGGGGACGGTGCCGGCGCCACCACCTGCGGGAGTCCTGCGGGCGGTGTGCCTGGGGCCACGGTGGCCGACCCCTCGGCGTCGTCACGGCGGGGCAGCGCGCCGCGCCGTCCGGGCAGGCGTCACCGTCGACGCTGTGCAGGCAGAGCACGTCACCCGAGCCCGGCGGGCGGATCGCCGTCGTCGGCATCGGCGGGTCGGGACACCTGGCCTGCAGCCCGCGCGGGCGAGACGAGCCTCCGTGGGCCACCAGCGACGAGCAGAAGACCAGAGGCCCGTCCTCAGGCGCTGGCCACGATCAGCCGGTGTTCGCGCCCTAGTTCCACAGCGAGAGCTTGTAGGGGTTCATCATCATGCGCACGTCGGTGACGACACCGGCGAAGACGTCGAGGGTGACCACGCCGATGATGCGTCCTTCGTCCCACAGCGCGAAGCCGAGCCCGTCGGGAGTCTCCTGCTCCAGGACCGTGGCCGTGGGGTTCTTCCTGATCACGCCGAACACGAAGCGGGCAACCTTCTCCGCCCCGAAGATCGGGTTGCGGGCAGCGGTGATGATGCCACCACCGTCAGAGCGCAGCACGACGTCGGGATCCAGCACGGAGATGAGCCTGGCGATGTCGCCGGTGCGTGCTGCGGCCGCGAACGCCCGCACGATCTCGTCGTGATCTGAGCGGGAGGCCCTGTGGCTCCGGCTCTGCTGAACGCGGCGGCGGGCGGCTGTGGCGAGCTGTCGGCACGCTGCTGGCGTGCGACCGACGACCTCAGCGATCTCGTCGAAGGGCATGGCGAACACGTCGTGCAGGACGAAGGCGACGCGCTGTGCCGGTGTCATGGACTCGAGGACGACGAGCAGCGCCGTGCTGACCGAGTCGTCGAGCGTGATCTGCTCGACCGGGTCCGCGGGCGAGCTCGACCCACCGAACGCGTAGGCGGGGATGGGCTCGGGGAGCCACGGGCCGATGTACCGCTCGTGCCGGCGTCGCGCGGAGGCGAGGACGTTGAGGCAGACCCGGCTCGCTGCGCGCGTCAACCAGGCCCGCGGCACCTCGATGGCGTCTCTCTCCTCCTCACTCATCCGGTACCAGCGGATGTAGGTCTCCTGCACGGCGTCCTCAGCCTCGGCGACGGTGCCGAGCATCCGGAACGCGAGCGAGACCAGATGGCGTCGCTCGCCGAGCACTTCCGCCTGCAGGGATTCACGCTCGTCGGGTGTCATGGGTGTCCTCCTCGTCCATCAGACCGCACAGCCGGTCCAGATGTGAGGTCGTGGCTCACATCCGGGTCCGGAGCGAGGTCATGGAGGCTGTGAGCACACCCAATCTCCCCACCCTCCTGCAGTCCCCGCCCGCGCAGACCGGGTCCGAGGCGTAGCACGATGACGATCGTCGTCGGCGCGACCGGCGCTCCTGGGGGCCAGGGGATGGACGCGGGCCGACCGCCGGGCGCCCGGCCGTTCGCAGCCGAGGTGCCACCGAGTTCGTGGCGATCGCCTCCGGTGACCCGCGCGGACTCGCGCCTGACCTCGCCCCGGCCCTGCGAGGAGAACATGGCCGACCTCGTGCGGCGACCAGCACGGCGATCAGCCAGACCCGCGCTGTGATCGAGGTGCCGCTGCCCGGACCTTCGACGAGCCCCTCACCACGCGAACCGGCAGAGGGGTCCTCACTGGTCGGCGGCCACGAGGTCGCCGACATCCACTGACAACCCACGAGAGGGGCGATCATGCGCATCTTCCTCGCCGGCGGTTCCGGGGCCATCGGAAGCCGGCTCATCCCCGAGCTCGCAGAGGCGGGTCATGACATCACGGCGACGACCCGTCACGCTGAGAACCTCCACTACCTCCGCGAGCGGGGCGCGCAGGGGGTGGCGGTCGACGTCTACGACGCCCCGCATCTCGCGACCGTCATCGCGGAGGCTGGACCGGAACTCGTTCTGCACGAGCTGACGGACCTGGGCGACTTCGACGCACAGGCCAACGCGCGGATCCGACGCGCAGGGACTGCCAACCTCGTAGCGGCAGCCGAGGCCGCAGGGGTGGAACGCATGATCGTGCAGAGCAGCGCCGGGGCCTACACCGCCGGGGACGCCTTCGCCGTCGAGGACGACCCGATCGAACCCGGCTCCGCCATCGAGACGATGGAGCGCCTGGTGCGTCGGATGCCGCACGCGATCCTGCTCCGCTACGGCCTGCTCTACGGTCCTGACACCTGGTACGCACCCCGAGCGAGGATGGCGAACGCGGTTTCGGCGGGTCTGGTGTCGGCGACGCCGACGATCACCTCCTTCGTGCACATCGACGACGTGGTCACCGCCACCGTGCAGGCGATCGACTGGCCTGACGGCGCCTACAACATCGTCGACGACGAGCCGGCCCCTGCGACTGAGTGGCTGCCTGCCTTCGCTGACGGCCTCGGTGCTCCCACCCCCAGCACCGCTGAACTCCCCGAGGGGGCTCATGGCGGTCGCGGGGTGTCCAACGCGAAGGCGCGCGCCGCAGGCTGGGTGCCTCAGTACCCCTCGTGGCGAGAGGGCTTCCCGCGCCGCTAGCGCGCGGGCCGAGCCGGAAGGGCGGGGGCACGGTCTGATGCCGTGCCCTCGCCGTTCCGGCATGCGGTGGGCGAGAGCGGATCGGACGACCCTTGCCATCGGTGCGCCGTCGGCGCACCTGATGTTCCAGCGGAGGCCAGACCGGCCTCCTGCACGTCTGCCGTGGACATCAGCTCGAGCTGTACGGGCATCGCACCCGAACTTGCCTGGCCCCCAGGGCACTGGACTGCCAAGGCAGGGTCAGCCCGGGTATCTGGGAGAGGGCCACGACCAGAGGTCAGCGGGAGGGCTTGGATGGAGCTGGCGACCGGTAGCTGCCCGCCAGTGCGCGGGTGCGACCGAGCGGATCTGCAGCTCGTCGAGCGTCGAGTCGTCGTGTGCGCAGGCGCGAGCGGTCCATCCGGTCACCTGGCCATCCTCGATCGCCCCCCGTCGTTCTCGGGCGGGCTCTGCACACTGCGCGAGGTCGGTGGAGAGCCCGCCGATCCTGGGGTGATCAGCCCGCCGTGGGGATGATCTGCACCGGTCAGTGCAGCGCTCGGTGGGAGTCGACCTCCTGGGCTCCGGCACGATCGGCTGGCGGTGCGGGTTCCGCTGCGCTGCGTCGGTCGGCTCGTCCCCGCTCGTCTCCTCGTGCTGACGGGGGTGGGGGCTGAACGGCTGGGATGAGCCGCTGACGGCGTTCGAGGTCGAGGGGATGATGTTCCTCGCTGTAACCGCCATCGGGGTCTCGGTCGATCCGGCCGCTCTCGGCGCCGTGCAACACCCGTTCCTCTTCGGTGGCTTGCAGGGCGATGCAGGCTCGGCGGGCCATCAGGTAGGCCAGGGGAGGGCCGATCAGGGCCACAGCGCGCAGGACCCAGATGACGCCTTCGAAGGAGACCTGGAACTGGGTGGCGATCACGTCGGCGCTGGCGGCCGCCCACAGTGCGGCGTAGAAGGTCACACCGGCGGCCCCGATGCCGGTTCGGGTCGGGGTGCTGCGGGGTCGGTCCAGCAGATGGTGCTCGAGCCGGTCCTTCGTCACCCAGCTCTCGAGGAACGGATAGGCCGTCAGGAGCGCGAAGAACAACCCGACGGCCACCAGCGGCACCAGGATCGCGAGGGTCCAGGTCCGTCCGAGCCAGAAGAACTCCCAGCCCGGCGGGACGAGGCGGAGCGCCCCGTCGAGGAAGCCCATGTACCAGTCGGGCTGGCTGCCCGCGAAGGCGTTGCCCGGCGACGCCGGGCCGTACGACCAGACGGGAGTGATGGTGAGCGTGCCCCCCATGAGCACCAGGAGGCCCGTCGTGCTGAAGAACAGGCCTGCAACCCTCACCGCTGCAGCCGGCCACACCGGCAAGCCCACGATGGTCGCCTCGGAACGGCCGGGACCGGGGAACTGGGCTGGCCCGGTCTTCCAGGAGAGCCGGAGCCGCAGGATCACCAGCACCACGAGCAGGGCGGGCGCCGCCAGGTGGACCAGGTACAGGTGTTCGATGATCCTGCCGGGGTACTCACCGCCGAACAGGACCGAGGTCACCCAGGTCCCCACCAGCGGGATGCCGAGCGCGACGCCCTCCACGATCCGCAGGCCGGTGCCCGACAGGGAGTCGTCGGGCAGGGCGTAGCCGCTCCAACCACTCGCCATGCTGAGGATGAGGACCCCCACCAGCAGCACCCAGCCCCAGTGCCGGGGGCGCCGGAACCCGCCGGTGAAGAAGAGGCTTGCCAGCTGCAGGAGCAGGGCGGCTGGCAGGACCAGCGCCGCCCAGTGATGAGCCTGGCGCACGAGCAGCCCGCCGCGCAGGTCCAGGGAGATGCGCAGGGTGGATGCGTACGCCTCCGAGACCTCCACACCTTGCAGCGGCCCGTAGCTGCCCTGGTAGCGGATCAACGCACTCGACGGGTCGTAGAACAGCATCAGGACCAGACCGGTGACGACGAGCACGACCAGGCTCGCGCCTGCGATCACGCCGAACAGGCTCGACCAGTGGTTCGGTGAGGCCCGGTGCCGCAACCGCTCGATCAGATCGGTGACGCGGTGACTGACCGGGTTCCGCTCCCTCAGGTAGGACGACGAGCGCTCCGACCATGAGGAGCGCGGGCGGTCGTCAACGGTGGGCACCGGAGACTCCGCCGCTGAGGAAGGCGTCCTGGGGGTGCTGCACCGACTGCAGGGAGACGATGTCGCGCCCGAACAGAAGGGCGGGCAGCCAGAGGGAGAGCACCCGCACTGTGCTTTCCCAGGTCGGAACGGCGAGAACCCGGTAGCCGCGGTGCATCAACCCGCCCGGCCGGAATGGCTGGTAGGTCATGGAGGGCCGCGGATCGACGACCACGACCTCCGCCTCACCGGGCCGCAACCGCTTCTCCGGGTGCCATGCCGCGTAGAACCCGGCAGAGCCGTCACCCACCACCAACACCTTCGGCATCAGGACCTCCTCCTTGACAAAGCCTCATCAAGAAGGACCAGACAGCACCCCAGACTGTGAGTGACGGTTGCGGGGACGCCTGCAGTGGCCAAGACTGGTGCGGGATGGCGGGCGTTGCGGGAGCAGCCGATGCCGCGGTGCTCGGAGCGCGCCAGGGGCTCTGGGCCCCAGCCACCAGTCCCGCGCGGTGGCCGCGATGGCCCCAGGTCTCACGAAGGAGCGGTCAGCCGGAGCACCTGACCCTCATCGGTGAGCAGCCAGATGCTGCCGTCCGGGGCCTGCTCCACCTCCCGGATCCGCTGGCTCAGGTCCCACTGGTCGCGCTCGACGGCTTCGGTGCCGTCGAGGTCGACGCGGATCAGAGCCTGGCCCGACAAGGCGCCGAGGAAGGCGTCGCCCCGCCACCCGGGGAACATCGAACCGGTGTAGATCATCAGACTGCTCGGCGAGATGGCGGGGTTCCACCAAGCCCGGGGAGCTTCGTAGCCGTCGCCTCCAGCGTGGTCAGGGATGTCCTCACCGCTGTAGTGCGAGCCGTTGGAGACCTCCGGCCACCCGTAGTTGGCCCCGTCGCGGACCAGGTTCAGCTCGTCGCCGCCCCGCGGTCCCATCTCGGAGTTCCACAGGTTGCCGTCCGGGTCGAAGGCGAGGCCGAGCGGGTTGCGATGTCCGTAGCTCCACACCTCGGACGCGACGTCACCGCGATCGGCGAACGGGTTGCCGTCGGCGGCGGTGCCGTCGAGTCGGAGACGGACGATCTTCCCCAGGCCGGAATTCAGATCCTGGGCGGGCTCCATCTGCTGCCGGTCACCCGAGGAGACGAAGAGATGGTCCCCATCCGGGGCGAACGCCAGACGGTGCCCGTAGTGGCCGTTGCCGCCGACCTTGGGCTGCTGCCGCCAGACCACGCTCAGGTCCTCCAGACGTGCCGACCCGCCGTCGTCGACCAGCGTCGCCCGACCCACAGCCGCCCCTGAACCACCCGAACCGGCCTCGGCCCAGCTGAGGTAGACCGTGTCGGTCGACTCGAAGTCGGGTGCGGCGACGACGTCACCCAACCCGCCCTGGCCGGCGTGCACCACGTCCGGCACACCGGACACCTCGACCAGCTGGCCGTCGGCGGCGCGCAAGGTCAGCTCGCCGCCTCGACCGGTGATCAGGGCTCGACCGTCCGGCAGGAAGGTCATCGCCCAGGGCTCGTCCAGCTCCGCGATCTCCTCGATCACGAACGGGCGTCCGTCGGCGCCGGTCGGTGGTGCGCTCGTCGTCGATGTGCCGGTCGGCGCGGGTGTGCCGACCGGCGTCTCGCTGGACGACGGCGTCACCGCGCAGCCACCGAGCAGAGCGACCACGGCCACGGCCACGGCCAGTTCCCACGGAGTCCTCATGTCGCGAAAGTACCCGTTCGCCCGCAGGGTGGCCGCGACCTGCGACCCGCCACCGCGGGGCCCGTCCACCCGGTGGCCCACCCGGAACGGGTTCGTCGGTGCCTACCAGAGCGAGCGGCGGATCCTGGCGGTCACGGGAACAGGAGTGGTCCGACCCATCCCATCGCGTCGGCGGTATCCGGTACCTCCGTGGCGGGCGGACCCAGGTCCGCATCGACCCCGACCGGACCTCAGGCGCCCCAACCCATCGGGAAGACCTCGAAGGTGGTGGCCTTCGGCACGCCCAGCCGGACGCCAGCCTGCCGGGCACCGCCCTCGAGAAACTCCTCCGGGTCGAAGTGCTCCCAGCCGAGGCCCTCGATGTAGGCCCGGTGCGCGACCAACGAGGCCACTCCTCGGTCGAAGGTGGCCGTGGTGTCCACCCCGTGTCGAGCATCGGGTGATCCGGCCGCCCAGACCTCGGTCACCCCGCCCCAGGGCTCGAGTCCTCCGTCGATCTGGTCACGGAAGACCCAGCGGTTACCGGCGTCGCGCACCGCGTCGAGCGTCGCCATACCGGTGGCGATGTGGTCCGCTTGGTTGAGCGACTGGCCGCCCCAGGTGGCACGGAAGTTGTTGGTGATCACGATCTCCGGCTGATGCCGGCGGACCGCTGCGCAGATCACCGAGCGAAGCGCTGCCCCGTACTCGAGGACCCCGTCGGGCAGGCCGAGGAAGTCGACGACGTCAACTCCGACGATCTGTGCGGACTCGATCTGCTCAGCTTCGCGGACCACTCTGCACTGATCAGGGTCGAGCGCGTCGATTCCGGCCTCACCGCTGGTGACCATGGCGTAGAGCACCGTCTTGCCCTGGTCGGTCCAGCGCGCGATCGCCGCTGCCGTGCCGAACTCGAGGTCGTCGGGATGCGCCACGACGCACAACGCTCGGGTCCAGGTCTCGTCCACGGGCTCCAGGTCGCGCATGGAGCCAGCGTAGGCCGGATCCGACAGGCCGAGGGCCTCAGATGCGGTCCGCGCAGTCGGTGGAAGCGGTGCCCTGGCGGTCACTCCCACCTCAGGTGGGTGTCGATCCGGCTGTCAGAGGGCTGACTGAGGTACCTGGGCCGGTCGACCCAGGCACCTCAACCGGTCTTCGACCAACGATCTACTGGTCGGGCTGACAGGATTTGAACCTGCGACCCCTTGACCCCCAGATCGGCAGGGTTGGCAGATGGGGGTCGGGCTGAGCCGGGGGAGTGTCCACCAGTGTCGGTCGTTGTCCGTTGGATGTTGCCTGTTCTCGACCCCTTTGGTCCAAAGCTGGTCCAAGGTTGTCCTACCTCTCGGGCTCGCCCATAGCTGCCAAATCCTGACGGAGTGGTGCGCGTCAAGGTTCGGGCTTGCCCGATCGCGCAGCGACGCGTAGCGACCTTGACGTGTGCCGCGGAGGAAGGACACTTGGGCGCGGGGCGTGCCGATGCTGACTCTCACCCGCCTGCTTGTTCATGTCGCCCGGCGTAGCGGCCCGCAGCGCAGCGAGGACACGCGGAGCCGGGCAGCCGAGCGCAGCGAGGCTCTTGAACCAGTAAGGAAAGTCGTAACCGCTCCTCGCTACTCGGGACTGCTGCAGGTGTCGAGTGATGTGCGGCTCCGACTGCCTCGGCCGTCCGGCCTGCCCAAGTGGGGATTAGGACGCTGTGGCCGCTGGCTCAGGTGCCGCTAGCTCAGGTCGTCGTCCGAAGTCGCGGAAGGCGGGAAGTGTCGCGGGAAACATCGTCACGACGAAGTACGCGATACCGGCCACGGTCAGGGCGACGACGAGTCCGGCGTGGTCGACCGCGAGGCCGCCGAGCAGTCCGCCGAAGGGCGTCAGCGCGATGCTTGCGGCTCCGATCAGGGAGACGACTCGGCCTCTGAGGGCGATCGGGGCGCGTTCGAGGATGACCGCGCTGAGGATCGGAGTTACGACATAGTGCAAAGGTATCTGTGCATAGATGTCTTTGCAACGTACCGACCGCCTTGTACCGGCGGTCGTCCCGTACGTGGGGTCGCTTGCGGTGCAGCTTCTGGGGTGCGATCTGGCGGCTTCGGCCCTTTCGGCTCGTCGAGCTGCGAGTCTTGTCATTGCGATGTGTCATGCTGGTAGCAGCAGATTGAACGCGCGCCTCTAAACGACGGCTTAATGCCTGGGGGTCGGCTCCCCACCTGGCCTACGGGTCCACACACTCGCCGCACAGAACACACCACTTGCTGCGCTGGCTGCCAACACTCCTAGCACTGTTGTGTCTCGGTACGGTTGTGGACCCCCCGTACCGATAGCCACGCCCACTTTTGTGGGCGGTTGTTGGTCACCCTAGGCCGGGTGTGCCGCGTGGCGGGGTCCAACCAACCGCGCGGCACACCCTCTGGGGTGGTGATCGTCACCGTGGACCTTGCAGCACTGCACGCCGGTCCGGCGGCCGACCACGACCAGGCCTGTCATCGCGACGACGAAGACGCCGACCGTGGGGTCCTGAAGCTCGACGACCTGTCTCCCGAGGTGTCGCAGCTGGTCGTCAACCGACTGGTCTCCAAGGACTTCGGCGCCTGGGCCGAGACCCTGGCCCGCGTCGGGAACTGCGTCCGCCCCGTCCGCCTCCGCGGTACCTCTGAGCGGATCGACGCGGCGACCGGTGAGGTGTTGTCGAGCTTCTCCAGCGCCGACCACCCGCTGGGTGTGGTGCACGTGCGGTGTGGAAACCGTCGGGCGTCGGAGTGCCCGTCCTGTTCCAGGCTGTACGCGGCGGACATGTTCCACTTGATCCGGGCCGGGGTGACCGGCGGCAAGACGCTCCCTGAGTCGGTCGTCGACCATCCGCTGCTTTTCGTCACCCTCACCGCTCCATCGTTCGGGCGGGTGCACACCGGCGGTCGCTGCCACCCGGGCGATCCTGCCCGTCGCTGCCTCCATGGCCGCCAGCTCCACTGCGGAGTGGTGCACGCCGAGGGTGCGGAGGGCAAGAGGTCTGCTGGGCTGCTGGGGCAGCCGTTGTGTGCGGACTGCTACGACTACGCCTCGCACGTGGTGTGGCAGTGGTTCGCCCCGGACCTGTGGCGCCGTTTCACGATCGCCCTGCACCGCAGCCTGGCCCACCACCTCGGGCTGCCGGCTTCCGGGCTGGCGGAGGTGGCGATGCTGCAGTACGCCAAGGTGGCGGAGTTCCAGCGCCGCGGGGCCGTCCACTTCCACGCCCTGATCCGCCTCGACGGCCCCCGGATCCCCGGTGGGATCAGCAATCCGCCCGCTGCGATGACGGCCGAGCTGCTGGCCGGCATGGTTACAGAGGCGGCGTCGTCGGTGCAGCTGCAGGTGCCCGCGGTCGACGACCTCGATGTGGCCCGGCGGTTGGTGTTCGGCCGTCAGCTCGACGTCCGGGTCGTCCGCTCGCACCGGCCCGATGACGACCAGGTGCTGACCGGCGCCCAGGTCGCCGGCTACCTGGCCAAGTACTCGACCAAGTCCGCCGGCGACGACGTCGCTGCCACTGCTCATCATCGGCGGCTGCAGGCGACCATCGCCGACCTGCACCTCCGGGCCCAGGTCGCGGCCCTCGGTGACGACAGCAGCCCGTACCGGCTGCTGGGGCACTGGGGCCGGATGCTCGGGTTCCGCGGTCACTTCGCCACCAAGTCCCGCCGCTACTCGGTCACCCTGGGCCAGCTGCGCCGGGCCCGACAGCGTGCGCAGGCCCGGATCGCCGCCAGCCGTGCCGCTGGCACACCTCTCGACCTCGCCAGCCTCGAAGCCGATCTCCTGGCCGACGAGGAAGAGACCACCCTCGTCATCGGGCGTTGGTCCTACCTCGGTTCTGGCTGGGCCGACGACGGCGAGACCGCCCTCGCCACCGCAGCCGCCGCGCGCGCTCGTGAGTACGCCCAGGAGAGGGCAGCGCAGCGGCAGCAGTCAGGCATCACTCCGACCGCAGGGAGAGGCGACAGATGACAGCAGGAAGTTCGGAGAGCAAGCGGCCACCGCTCGGTGTGCGTTTGACCGTTGACGTCGAGCGGTTCGAGGGACCTCGTCTGACGGTGTGGCGGGCACGCGTCCGCTGGCACGATCCGTCCACGGGTCGACGCGAGCTGGTGAAGCGAACTCATCACAGCGAGGAAGCGGCTCTGGAGTGGATCGAGCGGATGCAGCACACGGCCAGAACCGGGGTCGACCGTGGCCAGACGCTCGCCGAGTACCTCGACTTCATCGGCGAACGGTGGACGCGGGCGATCGACCCGACGTCGACGTACGACCCCTACTCCGCGGGACTGCGCCGCCGCGTCATTCCGACGCTGGGCCACCTGCCGGTCGGCCTCATCACGGCGGGACTGGTCGACCGGGCCATCGACCGGTGGGAGACGGAGTACGGCCGCTCGACGGTCAAGAACACTGTGGCGGCCCTGGTGCTGGTGCTCGACGAGGCGGTGCGGGACGGCATCGTCTCGCGCAACCCGGCGAAGGACCGAGCTCGTCGACGGACCGTCGGCCGGGTAAGTGACACCGGCACCTCGGCCAGCCCTCGCGATCTGGCGCTGCCTGACGTGGCGACGCTGCAGCTTCTGGTCGCGCGGGTGGTGGCGGCGGGGGAACACCAGTCCTGGGGTGACGTGGTGACGCTGCTGGCCACGACGGCTCTGCGCATCAGCGAGGTCGCCGGTCTGCAGGTCGGCGACGTGGACCTCCACCGTGGGTTACTCGAGGTGTCGCGGCAGATCTACCCCGGTCGGGGTGGGCTGGTGACCAAGGAGACGAAGGGCCGGCGCCGCCGCACGGTGCCGATCATCGAGCCGTTGGTGCCGACCCTGACCCGTCTGGTGGCCGGTCGGCAGCCGGAGGATCGGTTGTTGCTCGGTCCGCGGGGTGGGGTGATCACGACGGCGACGCTGCGCGATGCGACGCGGTGGGACGAGCTGGTGGTCGAGCTGGGTCAGCCCGGTCTGGTGAGGCATGGGCTGCGCCACACCGCCTTGACCTGGATGGCCGATGCGGGGGTGGACCTGCACATCTTGCAGCGGGTGGCGGGGCACCAGGACCCGGCGGTGACGTCGCGCTATCTGCACCCGGATGTGCAGGCGATGATCCAGGCCGGGGCGGCGTTCTCGGCCTGGTGGTCCAAGACTGGTCCAAAGTCCCCGACGCTGACCGTCTTGAAGGGTGGCCGTGATGTGGGATGAGAAAGGCTCCGACCAGGTGTTCTGGTCGGAGCCTCGTCGGTCGGGCTGACAGGATTTGAACCTGCGACCCCTTGACCCCCAGTCAAGTGCGCTACCAAGCTGCGCCACAGCCCGCGGATCGGCCGCCGGAGCGGCACGACCACGAGGGAAGACTGTACTGCACCGGTCGCGGCGAGCCCCAATCGACACCAGCAGTGGATGCCGGACCTCCCCGGAGACGGCGCTGCGGGCATGCTGGGAACTTGACGAGCCCCGCCGGAGCACCCCGGCCGCGTCCCAGCGGCCCGGGTTCTGGCCCGACCGGAAGGCAGGATGGCGCAGAAGCAGAAGGCCCCCCGACAGGCCAAGGACCCCTACGCCCAGCGCAGCAAGGAGCTCACCTCCGCGGTGCAGCGGCTGCGCGGGTGGGTGGGGTCGGACCCGTCCCGGCTGCCCGAGCTGGGGGACGCCCTGGTCGCGCTCACCGGTCACCGGCTGCGCGGGCACGAGTTCGCCGCCGCCGGGGCCGACGCGCAGGACGCGGTGAAGCAGGCGGCCCAGCTGCTGACGGCGCCGGGTCCGGTCGGCGCCTACACCGAAGCTGCCGACGCCGGCCGCTACGTCACGGCCGTCGTCCAGCTCGCCTCCGTCCAGGCCGGCCTGGGCCTGGCCGAGGCGGCCGGTCGGACGGTCGCGTCGCTGGACGACCTCCTCGAGCAGTTCCAGGCCCTGCGGCTCGAGCTGCCCCTGCAGCCCGAGGTGGTGGTTCGCGCGCTGCTCTGCACCGCCCGTGGCGCGCTCGCCGCGGGTGAGGTGCCCGCGGCCGGGGCGACGGCGGACGAGGCCCTCCGGCGGCTCGGTGCGGCAGGTCTGCAGACCGACCCCGACACCGCCTTCCTGGCCCTCGACGTCGACCAGCTGGTGGCGGACACGCGCTGGGCCGCGGACCGGCCGGCAGATTCGCTGACGGTCCTGCACCGGGCCCGCGACCGCTGGGCCGCGGTGGTCGACGGCCGGCTGGACGCCCCGGCCGGCCTCAGCCCCTCCCTGGTCGGTCGGTTGGCGGCACCCGCGCCGGCCCTGCACCGCGACCTCGCCGACCGGCTGCTGGCCACCGGGGAGGTCGACCTCGGGCTGGTCACCCGCCGGGCCCTGGTGGACCTGCTGCAGCGGCTCGTCGGGCGGTCAGGGGCGCCGGCCTCGCGGCCGCTGGCGACCGCGCTCGCCGACCTGGCGGCTGATCTGCTGGCCGCGGACCGCTCCGCGGAGGCCGACGCCGCATCGGCCGACGCGCTGACCGCCCTGGGCAGCTCCCCCGAGCTGGGATGGCCGCTGGTCGTGCGGGCTCGGGTCCTGGTCCAGACCGGTCGAGCCGCCGAGGCGGTCACCCTGCTCCGGCTCCGGCCCCTGCCGGCCGAGCCGCAGGCGATCACCGGGATCGTCCAGCAGACCCTGGCCGACGCGTACCGGGCCGGTGGCGACCAGCACGAGGCCGAGGAAGCGGCGGGGGCGCTCGCCGGGGTGGTCCAGCAGCTGGGCCTGCAGACCCCCGACCAGCTGGTCGACCGGGTTCGCGGTGTGGTCAGCCGCGGCCAGCAACCGATCTCCTGGCCGGCGACCGGTCCGGTGGTCTGGGACCGGCTGGCGCCCGAGGCCGTCGCCGTGACCGTCGGCGAGCAGCCGGTCGTCGAGGAGGACGCCGCCGGGTGGCTGGAGACGGAGCGGGCCGAGGCCCGCCGTCGTGAGGAGGCTCGGTCCGCCCAGGCGCGGGAGGAGGCGGCCCGTCGCGAGCAGGAGGAGCGCGAGCGTGCCCGGCTCGCTGCCGAGGAGGAGCAGCGGACCCGCGCCCGTCGGCTGGCCGAGCAGCAGGCCGAGGAGGCCCGGCGCGCGGCGGCGGAAGAGGCCGAGCGGCAGGAGATCAAGCGCCGGCGGGAGGAGCGGTTGGAGGCCTACCGGCTGGAGGTCGAGCGGCGTGCGGCCGAGCAGGCCGCGGCCGAGGCTGCAGGGGACCAGCTGGTCGGGTCCGGTGCCGGAGCGGACGACGTCCCCGAGCCGGTCGTCGAGGTCACCACCGAGCCGACGTCGGCGCCCGAGCCGGAGCTCACCCCAGAGCCCGAGTCCGAGCCCGAGCCTGAGCCCGAGCCCGAGCCAGCGTCCACCCCCGAGCTCACGCCCGAGCCAGCTCCTAGCCCCGAGCCGGAGCCAGCGCCCACCCCCGAGCCCGAGCCCACCCCCGAGCCGGAGGCCACCCCCGAGCCGGAGCCAGCGCTCACCCGCGAACCTGCTCCGCAGCCCGAGCCGGCCGTCGTCGACCCTCTCGACCTGGCGCGGCAGGCCTGGCAGCAGGCCCGTGGGGCCGGTGACCGGCGCGGCACCCGGGCGGCGGCGGAGCGGCTCGTGGAGGTGCTGCGGCCGTTGGCGGCAGCCGACCCCGGGCGGCACGGTCCGCTCTTGCAGCAGGTGCTGTCGGAGCTGGCGGGCCTGCGGATGCGGGGTGGGGACCTGCGCGGGGCCCGTGCGGCCAGCCGGGAGGCCCGAGAGCTCGGCCGCGGCCTGCGCTGAGCGCCGGGGTCCTTGCCGTGGCGTGGGCAGGGGCCCATGCTCAGGCCATGGCCAAGAAGAGGACCAAGCTCCGAGCCCACGTCGCGAGCCAGCCCGCGCACACCCGATCGGTCCCGATCGGGGACTACGGGTTCCTGAGCGACGGCGAGGTGTTGGCGCTGGTCTCACCCGGCGGCAGCATCGACTGGATGTGCCTGCCACGCTTCGACTCGCCCAGCGCCTTCGGGCGCATCCTCGGCAAGCTGGCCGGGTCGTTCAAGGTCGCGCCGGACGAGGTCACCGTACCGGGCGACCGCCGCTACCTGCCCGGCACGATGATCCTGGAGACGAGCTGGGGCACCCCGACCGGCTGGATCATCGTGCGTGACGCCCTGCTGATCGGTCCCTGGCGCCACGACGACAACCGGTCGCGCACCCACCAGCGGACGCCGGTGGACTACGAGGCCGAGCACGTCCTGCTGCGCACCATCCGCTGCGTCTCCGGCGAGGTGCAGACCATCGTGGACTGCGAACCGGTGCTGGACTACGGTCGCGACCAGATCAGCTGGAGCTACACCGAGCACGGGTACCACCAGGGCGTCGGCCGTGTCGAGGGCTCCGACCTCGAGCTGGTGCTCACCTCCGACCTGCGGTTGGGCTTCGAGGGCGGGCGAGCGGCTGCGCGGACCCTGCTCAAGGAGGGGGACGTCCGCTACATCGCCCTCAGCTGGGGCGGCGTGGAGCCGCCGATGAGCTACGCGGAG
This sequence comes from Microlunatus lacustris, assembly GCA_039527025.1. Taxonomy (GTDB): domain Bacteria; phylum Actinomycetota; class Actinomycetes; order Propionibacteriales; family Propionibacteriaceae; genus Microlunatus; species Microlunatus lacustris. The sequence continues at coordinate 225,364 of BAAAJN010000004.1, read as the reverse complement.
GCCTATGACCGGCAGGTCTGGACCGCGCACCACTGGCAGCACTGGCTGGCCCGGGGCGACTTCCCCGACCACCCGTGGCGCAGCTACCTGCAGCGCAGCGCCCTGACCCTGAAGGGGCTGACCTACACCCCCACCGGTGCCATCGCCGCCGCCGGCAGCACGTCCCTGCCGGAGACCCCCGGCGGCAACCGCAACTACGACTACCGGTTCACCTGGATCCGGGACGCCACGTTCGCGCTGTGGGGGATGTACTCCCTCGGCTTCGACTGGGAAGCGGTGGACTTCTTCTCCTTCATCGCCGACATCGCCAGCCGGGACGACGAGCTGCAGATCATGTACGGCATCGGCGGCGAGCGGGAGCTGACCGAGCACGAGCTCGACCACCTGCCGGGCTACGCGAACTCGCGGCCCGTCCGGATCGGGAACGCGGCCTACGCCCAGCAGCAGCACGACGTCTGGGGGGCGCTGCTGGACTCGGTCTACCTGCACTCCAAGGCCGCAGACCACCTCGACGGCCGGATCTGGCCGATCTTGGACAAGCAGGTCACCCAGGCCCTCAAGCACTGGCGCGAGCCGGACGCCGGCATCTGGGAGGTGCGCGGTGAGCTGCAGCACTTCACGTCCTCGAAGATCATGTGCTGGGTCGCGGTCGACCGCGGTGCCAAGCTCGCGCGCGAGACCGGGGAGACGGACAAGGCCGCGGAGTGGGAGCTCGCCGCCCAGGAGATCAAGGACGACATCCTGGCCCACGGCGTGGACGAGCGCGGAGTGCTCACGCAGTACTACGGCACCACTGCCCTGGACGCGTCCCTGCTGCTGGCCCCGCTGCTGCGCTTCCTGCCGCCGGACGACCCCCGGATCCGCGCCACGGTGATGGCGATCGCCGACGAGCTCACCGTGCACGGCCTGGTGCTGCGCTACAAGGTGGAGGAGACCGACGACGGCTTCTCCGGCGAGGAGGGCAGCTTCACCATCTGCTCGTTCTGGCTGGTCTCCGCACTCTGCGAGATCGGTGAGTACCACCGGGCCCGCAAGCTCTGCGCCAAGCTGCTGTCCTTCTCCGGGCCGCTCGAGCTGTACGGGGAGGAGATCGACCCGCACACCGGGCAGCACCTCGGCAACTTCCCGCAGGCGTTCACCCACCTCGCGCTGATCAACGCGGTCATGCACGTCATCCGCATGGAGGCGCAGCAGGATCCGGGCGACACCGGGTCCTGGGCGGGGGCGACCGAGGCGAGCCGCTGAGGCTCACTACCGTGGCGTCATGACCGCGCAGAGCTGGGTGCCCGCCGGAGCCGGGGTCGACGAGCTGCGGCAGGCGGCGACCGCCTGCCGGGGGTGCGAGCTGTGGGAGCCCGCCACCCAGGTGGTCTTCTCCGCCGGGAACCCGCGCGGGCCGCTGATGCTGGTGGGCGAGCAGCCGGGGGACTCCGAGGACCGCCGGGGGATCCCCTTCGTCGGTCCGGCCGGCCAGCTCCTGCAGCGGGCCCTCGCCGAGGCCGGGGTCGCGGTGTCCGACGTCTACGTCACCAACGCCGTCAAGCACTTCCGCTTCACCGAGCGCGGGAAGCGGCGCATCCACGCCACCCCGCAAGCCACCCACATCAAGGCCTGCCGCCCCTGGCTGGAGGCCGAGGTCGCCGACGTCGACCCGAGGTTGGTCGTCGCCCTGGGCGCCACGGCGGCCAAGGCGATGATCAGCCCAGCCTTCCGGATCACCCAGCAGCGCGGCACCGTCCTCGAGCTCCCGCCCCCCTTCGGTCCGCGTCCCGTGCTGGCCACCATCCACCCGTCGGCAGTGCTGCGCACCCAGGGCGGACCGGAGCACGAGGAGGCCTTCGCCGGCTTGGTGGCCGACCTGCGGACGGCAGCGGCCGCCGTCGCCCCCTGAGGGGGTGCGACGGGTCGACGCGAACGGGGCGACTCGTCCTGGCCGAGTCGGACGGCGCGTCCGTCCGGGCGTCCGCGCGGCCGTGAGAAAGTTGACGTGTCAAGCGAACCTTCGGGCCTCCCTCCTCGTTGGGACGGACGAGAGCCCTGGGTGAGCGGCTCTGCCGTCCGGACGAAGGAGAACGCGTGTTCAGCTCGATCGGTGATCTGCCCCTGCACCCGCTCGTCCTGCACGCGGCCGTCCTGGGCCTGCCCGTCACGCTGCTGCTCGCGATCCTCTTCGCCGTGCCGCGGACCCGGGCCTGGGCCCGCTGGCCGTTGGCGGTGGCCGGCGTGGGGTCCCTGGTGGCCGTGTTCGTGGCCCGGGCCAGCGGCGCGGCTCTGATGCAGGTGCTGCTGGAGAACGAGACGCTCGGCGGTGACGCCCTCGACCTGGTGGTCCAGCACAGCCAGCTCGCCGACCAGCTCTTCTGGATCACCCTGGTGCTCGCGGTGCTGGCCGTGCTGTCTGCCGTGCTGGTGAGCCGCGTCGGCGGCACCGCCGAGCGACGGGGTCACCGGGGCCGCGACACCGCGCTGCTGGCTCTGCTGCTCGTCGTGGCCGCGCTCGCTGCGTTCTGGGTCTACCGGGTCGGCGACCTCGGGGCGACGGCGGTCTGGAACCCCAGTGGTACGCAGACCTATTCCTCGAGCGGGCGCTAACAGCTGAGGCGATACCGCGCGCCGCACATTGTCCAGAGGATTCCACGGCCACCGACTCCACCTCTCGACCGCCACGAGCACAAGTGGGCGCCGCTGTCCAGGCTTCGCAGTCCGCTCGCCGAAGCGTCACGGTTCTGTCACGAGAAGACGGACTCCGTCGTCACACTGCCCCTAGGCCGGATGACGCGGTGGGACCGCGGGTTCGCGCCGGGTGATCTCGGTCACACCTATCACAGCGCAATCACGGTGTGATCACGGGCGGTTAGGCGTGGAAGGGACTTTCTGCCTGATCAGAACTCGCAGAAGTCCCGATCCACCGGGTCCAACGACAATTGTGGCTGGCAATCCCGGAACTCTAGAGTTCGGTCCAGACCACCACCGATCGGGTACCGGCGGGGTCCAAGGCAGGGAATTCGCCCCCGAATTTCCTGACAGTTCTCATATCGAGGAGATCCCGTGCTTCGCAAACTTCCGGCTGCTGCTGCCGCCCTCGCACTGGTCGGAGGCCTGCTGGCCGCCGCACCGGCGCAGGCAGCGGCCACACCGTCCAAGATCACCAGCGTCAAGGCCACCGCGGGTCCCGGAGCCGGCCAGGTGACCTTCCGCTGGTCGACCGAGGGCAGGAACACTTCGGCCTTCAAGATCGAGACGGGCCTCACCAGCTTCAGCAAGAGCAAGTCCTCCTCCCTGCCGACGGCCGGGCGGGGCGCCAGGGTCTTCACGATCAACAAGGCCCGGCGGTCCTGGACGATGAGCGCGGCGCAGGCCAGCGCGGCCGGCGCCTCGGTCGGTTCGGCGAACCACCTCTACTTCCGCCTCTCCGCGGTCAACGGCTCCACCGTCCGGGCCTACCCCTACCTGCAGGCGGTGCTGCCCAAGGCGGTGGTCCCCAGGGCCAAGGGCAGCGACCTCCGGGTGGCGTCCTTCAACGTCCGCTCGGCGAAGCTCGGCGGTAGCCGGCAGTGGCTGCGTCGGGCCAGCGACGTCGCCCGCGAGATCAAGAGCCAGAACCCCGGCATCGTCGCCGTCCAGGAGCTGAGCCCGGGTCGGGCCGACGGCAAGAACGCCAGCACCACCGGCTCCACGCGGCAGACCACCAGCCTCGTCAAGGCCATGCGCAGCGCGGGCGCCCCCAAGTACCGGTTGGTCCGGGAGACCCCCTACGTCAAGCCCGGTATCAAGCACGGCAGCCAGGGCACCCGCATCCTCTACGACACCAGCCGCTACAGCCTGATCAGCACGTGCTCGGAGAGGACCGGCAAGCGCAACTACAGCAGCAGCTGCTCCCTCGACCTGCCCAAGCTCGCCGGGGACGCCCGCAGCACCATCCGCAGCGCCGCCTACGCCCGCTTCCAGGACCGCCGCACCGGCGCCCGGCTCTGGGTCGCCTCCGTGCACCTGGACGCCCGGCACAGCGGCAACCTGGCCAAGGAGCGGTCCTACGAGGCCCTGCGGGCCCGCCAGATCGCGGCAGTCACCTCCCGGCTGGCCAAGGTGAACACCGCGGGCGACCGGGTGGTCATCGCCGGCGACATCAACACCTGGCAGAACAACAAGGGCGGGCACGTGGCCCACGCCCACCTGGTCAAGGCCGGCTACTTCGACACCGCGAACGCCCAGACCCGGGTCAACCTGCAGTACCCGACGATCAACCACTTCAGGACCAAGCTCACCCCCGGCTCCAACGGCTTCGGCTCGCGGATCGACGTGATCACCGTCAAGGGCAGCAAGGGCGCGAAGCGCTTCGTCAACGTGATGAAGACCGTCGACGCCACCCGGCCGTCGGACCACAACATGATCGTGGCCGACGTCGTCCTCTGAGCTCAGCTCCTCGGACAGCACCGGACCCGGGGCGGCCACAGCCGCCCCGGGTCCTGCTGCGTCCAGGGTCAGCCGTTGGCGATGGCGGCCGGACCGTCCTCACGGCGGATGTCGATCACGTGGCCCGTCTGCCCGGACAGCAGCACGTCCAGGGACTGGCGGGCGACGGCCTCCGACGTCAGCAGCGTCCCCGCCGGCTCCTCGCCGAACGCCTTGGTGCGCATCGGCGTCGACGTGCGCTCGGGGTTGATGCAGTTCACCCGGATGCCGCTGCCGGCCCACTCATCAGCCAGGGCCTGGGTGAGGTTGACGACCGCGGCCTTGGCGGAGGAGTACAACGAGTACCCCGAGCGGCCGCGGGTGTAGGAGGACGAGGTGAACAGCAGCAGGGAGCCGTGGCTGGCAGACAGGTGCGGCTGGAACTCCTGCGCGATGAAGATCGGGGCCAGGTAGTTGACGTCGGTGGAGGCGTAGATCGTCTCCTCGCTGGTCTCGGTGAGCTCGCCGCGCGGCAGCACGCCGGCGGTGTTCACGACGAAGTCGATCCGGCCGGTGTCGGCGAGCACCTCGGCGGCGACGGCGGCCACCTCGGACCGACGCTCCACGTGGGTGCCGGTGCTGGAGCGGGAGAACGTCCGCACGTCCGCGCCGTAGCGGGCCGCCAGGGCGGCGATGTCGGCCCCGATGCCGTAGGACCCGCCGAACACGACGAGGGTGCGCCCCTCCAGGCCGGCGCGGTACTGCTCCTCGGTCAGCGCGGCCGGGATGTCGGCCGAGGTCAGCTGGAACAGCTTGTCGGCGATGTAGACGTCGATCGGCTCGGTGACCTTCATGTTCCGCTCGTGCCCGGGGACGACGGCGATGTCGACGTCGGGCAGGTAGCGCAGCACCACGGTGCAGTCGTCGGTGGCCGTGAAGTCCGGGTCCTGCGCGGCGATGGCGTAGGCCTCGCGGATCGTGGAGAGCCGGAAGGACTGGGGGGTCTGACCGCGCCGCAGCAGGTGCCGGGGGAGCACGTCGGCGATGGTCTCCGAAGCCACCCCGACCTGGATGACGGTGTCGGCCGAGGGGATGGCGGTGTCGACCGCGCGGTGGTGCTGCAGGGCCTCGACGTTCGCGGCGATGATCGTCTGCGAGACCAGGGGCCGGACGGCGTCGTGCAGCAGGACGTTGCACTCCTGCTCGCCGAGCGCGGCCAGCGCGGCGGCCGTGGTGTCGTTGCGGGTGCCGGCTCCCTCGAGGATCTGGCTGACCTTGTCGTAGCCGCCGCCGCGGACGATGGCCCGCACCTCGTCGAGGTAGCCCGGAGCCATCAGGACGAGGATCTCGTCGACGAGCGGCGACTGCTGCATGGCCGCGATGGTGTGCTCGATGATCGGCTTGCCGGCGATCTTGATGAGCTGCTTGGGGATGCTCAGACCCACCCGGGTCCCTGTTCCGCCGGCCAGCACGACCGCCACGTTCCGGAGCTGCGCGCTCATGCCCGGACCCCCGCCTGGGCCGCGGCGGCCCACCAGCGTGCTCGGGCGGAGACCACCTCGGCCGACCAGGGCTTGGTCCGACCGGCCCAGTGCAGCAGGGCGGCACCCTCGACCACGTCGCGCCCGGGCACCTGGTGCCAGCGTGCAGGCAGGACAGCCCGGGCAGGTCCGACAGCCAGGTGCAGCAGCTCGCGGAACCCGAGCCCGAACTCCTCGATCCAGCTCTGCGCCTCCGCCAGCACCTCGTGCTCGCGCCAGGACCGCAGGTCCACGACCAGCACGGAGACGTCGAACGCCTCGAAGTCGAAGGCGTGCCGCCCGTAGGCGCGGCGCCGCAGCTCGGTGGCCGGGGCGGTCTGGTCGCGCAGCCGGTTGGCCGCGGTGTTGAGCACCGCGAAACCGCTGGCCGAACCGGTCCCGGCCGGCTGCGGGGCGGCCAGCACCTGACCGCCGAGATCGACGTCGGCCAGCTCGGCGACGTCGCCCTCGACCACGGCCTCGGCTGGCAGCAGGACCACGCGTGCGGCGTCCGGCAGCAGGTGCGGCAGGAGCAGCCGGTCGACGTCGCCCGCCGGCAGCTTGCGCCCGGCGGCCCGCAGGTCGTCCCCCACCGTGCGGGTGTCGACCACCTGCACGTGGTGGCCGGGCGCCGCAGCGCTCAGCTCAGCCAGCACCAGCTCGTCCGGGTGCCGGCTCAGCAGCAGGAAGTGCACCACCCGGGAGGTGTGCGCCGCCACCGAGGACAGCAGCACGCGGGCGGCTTCGCCCTGCCCGGCGCCGACGGCGACGGCGACCGGCAGGGCGTCCGGCGAGACGTCGGCCAGGCGCGAGCGCACCGGGGCCAGCTCGGCCGCCAGGTCGGACCGCGCGGCGGGCAGCGGGTGGGAGGCCGCCCGCCGCTGCTCGGCCAGGGCGACGTCGTCGGCGTTCAGCTCGCGCCAGAGCGCGTAGACCTCCTCGACCGGCGCCCCGCGCAGAGCGGCGCCGAGCACCTGTTCCAGCCGGCCGTCCACGCGTTCCTGGATCGCGGTGAACTCGTCGTCGGTGATGTCGATCAGACCGGCGAAGCGGGGGTCGGACCGGTTGTTGGGCTGGAAGTCGACGGGCACCCCGAGGGCGCGGACGGGGAGGTAGCAGTGCAGCCGGGTGGTCACCAGGGCCGGGTGCTCGCGCCGGTAGGTCTCCAGCAGCGACACGGCGTCGCCGACGTTGCGGGCGAAGCTGCGGAAGCGGATCTTGTCGTTGCTGTGGGCGTAGGTCACCGCACCCTCCGGCACCCCGGCGGCCGGCATGTCGACGTAGGCGACCGGTGCGTGGGCCGGCGGCTGCTCCACCTGGTCCGGGAAGACCGTGCGGACCGTCGTGGTCATGCAGCCCGAGAAGAACGCCGGCACCCCGACCGAGAGCAGGATGTCCACCGTCGTCCAGTCCCGGCAGCCGATCGGGGCGTAGCGGCGGAGGTACTCCACCGCCTCCGGGACGAGCAGATCGCGCTTGCTGGCGTGGAAGGACACGAAGATCGGCCGCAGCGCCGGATGGAACGGGAACCCGTACCTGGCCTCGAAGATGGCGTGCATGTACCAGCCGAAGGCGAGCGTCCAGGTGTCCGGCGGGACGGCGGAGTACATCGAGGCGTCGCGGTCGATCTGCAGCAGCTGCACCCGCCCCCGCACCCCGTGGCGGGCCAGCTCGGGCCGGACCCGGCCGCGCAGCTGGCTCAGCAGGTCGAGCAGGTCCTGCGGCCCGTCGTACTCCAGGTCCTGGTGCCGGACGACGTGGCCGAGCGAGGCCAGGCTCTGCACGTGGTCGCCGATGTTGGCCGAGGCCCGGCTGCGGCCGGGGTGGTCGTAGGCCATGATCGCGAAGGAGACCGCACCGTCGGGTGGCGGCGGGGCGACGGGGCCGGTGGGGTCGGCCTCCACCCAGCGGCGCAGCCAGTCGCGCTGCACCACCAGGTCGTGCTCGACGCCGTCGCCCGAGCCGACCCGCTGGTCGAGCACCCCGTGCAGGGCCCGCGCCAGGTCGTGGTCGCCGTGCCCGAAGACCGGCCCCAGGAGGTCGAGCCAGGTCCGGGTGGGCACCCAGTCCGGGGCCTGGGCCGCGAGCGCCTCCAGCTGGGTCAGGGTCGCAGCCGGGTCGCGGTCGAGCCCGCTGACCACCCACGCGCGCGCGGCGTGCCGGCTCCAGACCTCCGGAGCCAGGGGAGCCAACCGGTCCCAGGCCAGGGCGTGGTCGCGGCGCGAGGCCGCGACCAGCCCCACGGCGAGGTCGCCGGCGGTCGCCGTGGCGGGGTGCTCGCCCAGCGCCGTGCCGAGCGCCAGTGCGCCGTCCGCGTCGCCGGCGGCCAGGAGGTGCTGGACCTCGGCGCTGACCGCCTGCTCGAGGCTGCCGCCCCGGCGGAGGGTGTCGGACAGGGGCTGGGCCGGTGCACCGGCAGCCTTCTGGGCGTTGGTCGCGCGGGCCTCGGCCGCCGCGACGGCCTTGCGGACCTGCTCGGCGGTGGTCTTCCTCGCCTCGGCGAGCGCTGCCTTCCGCGCGGCCGCCGCGACGGCCTTGCGCTGGGCAGCCGCGGGCGCCGCGGCCGGTTCCCGCCCGGCCAGCACCAGACCCGCCCGCCGCACCCGGTGGGGAAGGTGACGGCGAGCCAGTCGTCGGGCCAGGCTGGGCATCCACGTGCTCCTCGGTAGTCTCCGCGCCGGTCGGCCCTGGCACTCTACCGACGCCGCCGACACCGGCCCTCGACTGACACGCCCGCGGTGCAGCCCGTGGCTACACTCCCGACCGTGCCCGAATTCGAGCTGCCCAGCGGCGTCTACCTCTCGCTGGCCAACGTGGTCCGAGCCCGCTTCGGCGGGCAGACCCGGGCGCACCTGATGCGGAACCGCCTCTTCACCCAGCACGCCGGCGTCGAGACGACGATCTGCTGCTTCGACCCGCACCCGCTCTACCCCCTCGAGCGTGAGCGGCTGACCGCCCGGGGCGAGCTGGTGCCGGGCATGCGGCTGCTCAACCTCTACGAGTACTACCGGGAGCAGGAGCTGGACCTGGGTGCACCGACGGCTGAGGCGCTGCCCGTCCTGACCGGGCTGGACGCGGTCGACGTCGGCCACCCGGACGGTTCGGTCCACTACACCGCCTACCGCGAGCCGGAGACCGACCAGGACGTGGTCCGCGACTACCGGCGCAGCGACGGGTCGGTCTACGTCCGCACCCCTGCGCCCGCGGCCAAGGGCAAACGCGCGCCGTTCACCCTGGTCGACCGGCAGGGTCGGCCCACCCGGTCCTGGAACGCCAAGCGGGGCTGGGGCCAGCACTGGCTGCAGCACCTCGTCGGCCCCGCCCCCCGCGCCGTCGTCATCAGCGACAGCCGGGACGCGCTGCTGCCGCTGCTGCCGCTGACCGACGAGCGGTTCCACGTGCTGCACCTGATGCACAACATCCACCTCGCCGGCGAACGCCGCTGGAACTCCGCGCTCTCGCCGACCTACGGGCCGCTGTTCGCCCGGCTGCCCGACCTGGACGGCCTGGTCACGCTGAGCGACCGCCAGCGGCAGGACGTGGCCGAACGCTTCGGGAACCGGGACAACCTCTACACCGTGTCCAACCCGGTGGAGCTGCCGGCCCGTCCGGCGACGCCACCGGCGCGCGAACAGGCCCAGTTCACCATCGTGTCCCGGTTCGAGGGCCAGAAGCGGCTCGACCACGCGATCCGGGCCTTCGCCCTGGTGGTCGCGGAGCGACCGCAGGCCAGGCTGCACATCTACGGCCAGGGATCGCTGCAGGCGTCCCTGACCGATCTGGTGGCCCAGCTGGGCATGGCGGACAACATCACCTTCTGCGGCTGGGACCCGCACGCCCGCGACACCCTCTGGAGCGCGACGGGGTTCCTCGTCACCAGCAACTTCGAGGGCTATCCGCTGGCGACCCTGGAGAGCCTGAGCCGAGGTTGCCCGGTGGTCTCCTACGACATCAAGTACGGGCCCCGGGAGCAGATCACCGACGGCGTCGAGGGCTACCTGGTGCCGGCGGGTGACCAGCGGAGGATGGCCGACCGGATCATCACCATGATCGACGACCCGACGCTCGTCGCGCGGATGAGCGTCGCCGCGGAGGCCCGCGCCGCTGAGCACGACCACCGGGCCTTCCTGCGGCAGTGGCGGGACGTCATCTCGCGGGCCGTCGAGCGCAGACCCGAGCGGGTGGACCTGGCCGAGGTCCGGTGCACCGTGGTGCGGATCGGGCACCGGCGCCCGCTGCCGACCGCCCTGACCGAGCGGCTGCCGGCCCGGGCGCGGCAACGGCTGCAGCCGTTGCAGCGGGGCTCCGGTGCCTTCTCCGGTCCGCGGGAGCTGGTCGTCGCGGTGGACCTCGACGTCGACGGCCGCTGGCCGGCCGGCGCCCTGGACCGTGCGGAGGTCACCCTCGACGCCGTCTCGGCCACCTCGGAGCAGGTCACCCGGCTGCCGGTGCGGGTGCGCCGGACCAAGCGGCGGTACCGCGTGCGCGCGGCGGTCGACCTGGCGGAGGCCTTCCGGGGGCGGGCGCCCGGTGACGACGCGGTGACCCTGCGGCTCCGGCTCGTGCTGGCCAACGCCAGCTGGGAGACGACGCTCCGGCGACCGACGTCGCGCCGGCCGCCGCTGGAGCTGGCGTTCGACGGCGAGGGGACCGCGCACCTGCTGCGGGGACCAGGGGCGGGCTGAGCCCGGACGACCGGGCGGGCCGTCAGAGCCGGACCGCGTGCAGCTTCGCCCGGCGCTCCAGCCGGTACCCCGGGCGGTCGGCGAAGTACTCGTCGACCGCGCGCTTGCACCCCGACCAGGCGTAGTAGTCGTCGAGCACGATCCGGCCCCCCGGCACGAGCAACGGGGCGAGCCGCTCCAGGCAGGTCATCGTCGACTCGTACCAGTCGCCGTCCAGGTGGGCCAGCGCCACCGGCTCGTCGAGGTGGAGCGTGTCGGCGAAGAGCCCGCGGACCAGCTCGACCCGGTGGTCAGCCACGTCCACGCCGCACCGGGCGAAGGACTCCTGCACCTCGCGGTAGAGGTCGTCCCGGTAGCCGTAGTAGAGCTCCCCGCCGACGCCACGCGAGCGACCCTCCTGGATCCGCTGGTAGCGGCGGTGCACGTCCTCGCCGTCCTTCTCCGACGGCGGCGGGATCATGCCGAACACGTCGTACACCTTCATCGACCTCTCCGGCGCCTTCGCCGCCGCCATCACGATGGCCGAGCCGCCGCGCGCGGTGCCCGTCTCGACGACGAGCCCGGGCCGGCCGTCCCGCTCGAGGGTCACCACCAGCCGCGCCAGCATCGAGAGGTCGGCGGGCGAGAGGTAGCTGAGGTGCTCCTCCTCGACCCGTCGGATGGTCTGCACCACCGCTGGGGGGAGCTCGACCGAGGGGTCCGGGTCGCGCAGCGAGGTGCGCATGGCGGCGATCTCCTCCGTGCGGTGCTCGAGCTCCTCGCTCAGCCGGGCGATCTCGGCCTCGCGGGAGCGGAGCTTCTTCCGCGCCTGCCGCAGGCGGCGCCGCAGCTCCTGCACCTCGTCAGCGCCCGGCTCCTCGCGGCCGAGTCCGCGCAGCCGGCCCGCCAGTCCACGCGCCATCCGCGCACCGCTCCTGGCCATCGCGCGAGGGAACATCACCGCTCCTGGTGCTGGGGTGGGAGGTCGATGCTAGACCACCCGGCCCGGGCCCGGGCGAGCGCTGGGACGGCGCCGCGCCGTCGCGCTGCTCACCGGGACCGGGGAGCGCGGTGGCTATACTCCAGGCTCGTCCAGGAGGGGCCCCGCGTCCCCGGTGCTGCCCCGGGGGCACCTGGTTGTGGTGAACAGGGTCGAGGGGAAGATGACGAAGGTGAGTCGCGCACGGCGCGACGTCGGGACCGCGGGCCGGCTGAGAAGGCTCGGCGCCGACGTCGGGGCCACCGCTCTGGCCGCGGCAGGCGTCGCCCTCGCGCTGGACCGGTCCGGCTGGAGCCTGCTGCTGCTGGCCCTGGCCCTGCTGGCGGTCGGCGGACGCGCCGTGGCGCTGCGGCGTCGGAGCCCGGCGGCCAACCTGCTCACCACCCAGTTCGGCCAGCGGGCACTCCTGGCCGCCGGCACGGCGTCGGCCCTCGCACTGCTCCATCCCGCGCAGGCGGTCCTCGCCGCGGTCGGCGGTGTCCTGCTGGCTGGCGCCCTGCTGTACGAGCCCTACCTGCGGCCGGGCCTGCAGGTCAAGGTCCCCGTCGTCGCCAACCTGCCCGGCGTCGCGCCCACCCCCGTCGCTGCGGATCTCGGCCGGCGGCTGTTCCTCGGTGACCTGGTCGTGGTGGTGGTGGGCCTGGTGGTGGCCGCATCCGGCCTGTCGGCCTGGTGGTGGGCGCTGACGGCCGTGCTGGCGGTGGCCACCCGGGCCGGGGTGTCGCGGGACAACGCCAGCCGGGCCGCCGCGCTGAGGCGCTACGAGCGGGACCTGCCCGGCGCCGTGGCCGCCCTGCAGCCCGAGATCGCGCTGTACACCTCCTGGCCCGGCGCCGACGGCGTGCACCAGGTGACCATGTGGCTCCCGTACCTGCAGCGCACCGGTCGGTGCTGCATCGTCATCACCCGGAGCAGCGCCAGTGCCCGGGCGCTGGCCCAGCTCGTCGACCTGCCCGTCGTGGAGGCCCGCGGCCCCGCCGACCTGGACGTGCTCGTGACACCGTCTCTGCGGGCCGCTTTCTACCCCAACGCCTCCTCCGGCAACGGCGTCCTCGTGCGCTACCAGCAGCTGACGCACGTCTTCCTGGGCCACGGCGACTCCGACAAGCCGACCTCCTACAACCCCACGCACGCCATGTACGACCGGATCTTCTGCGCCGGGCCCGCGGCCGTGCGCCGCTACGCCGAGCACGGCGTCGCGATCCCCGACGAGAAGTTCGTGGTGGTCGGCCGACCCCAGGTGGAGGCGATCGAGCCCGCGCGCCCGCGCCCGGGCGGCAGCTCGCCCGTGGTCCTCTACGCACCGACCTGGCGCGGCCACGTCGAGGAGACCTCGTTGTCCTCGCTGGCCGTCGGCGAGGGCGTCGTCCGGGGTCTGCTGGGAGCCGGCGCCACCGTCCTCTTCCGTCCGCACCCGTTCAGCTACGGCTTCGCCGAGGACGCAGCGGTGATCAGGCGGATCCACCGGCTGCTCGCCGAGGACCGGGAGCGGACGGGCCGCGCCCACCTCTTCGGCGCCGAGGCCGAGACCGGACGCAGCATCGTCGAGTGCTTCAACCTCTCCGACGCCCTGGTCTCCGACGTCTCCAGCGTCGTGTCGGACTACCTGTTCTCCGGCAAGCCCTACGCGATGGTCGCCGTGCCCGCCGAGCCGCAGGTCTTCCGCGACGCCTACCCGGTGGCGCGGGCGGCCTACGTCGTCCCCGGCGACCTGACCGGCCTCGGGGCCGCCCTCGACGCGCTGCTGGGCGAGGACCCGCTGGCTCCGGTCCGGCGCGAGCAGCGGGTGGACTACCTCGGCCCGTTCCCCGTGGACGGCTACGCCTCGGCCTTCGTGGTGGCCGTCGACTCGCTGGCCAGTGGCGGGCGGCTCCGTGCCGACGTGGACGACACCGGTGACGAGGCCCTGACGGGCGCCTCTGGCGGCGGGGCGGACGACGGCCTGGGCGAGGACGAGCTGCTCCCCGTGCCCGACGTCGGACCGGCCCGGACCCCGGTGCGGCGACCGCGGTCGCGCATGCGGCGCCGGCTGCGCCGGCTCCGTCGGCGGCTGGTCCAGCCCCGCCGCTGGAGCCAGACCGCGGCCGTGCTGGCCCTGCTCGCGCTGGCCGCCGCTCTGGTCGGGGCACCCAGGGTGCTGCCCGTGCTGGCGGGCGTGGCCTCCCTGGCCACGGTCTACGGCTCGGTCTTCCCCTCGGTGCACCGCCGCAAGCGGTGGCCGCGGCTGATGGGGGAGGCCCGCGGGGTCCGCGTCGTCCTGCTCTGCGCCGCCGTGGTGGCCGCTCCGGCGGAACGGCTGCCCGCCCAGGCAGCGCTGGTCGTGCTGGTGCTGCTGAGCGCTGCTGTGGTCGGCGAGACGGCGGTGCAGCGGGCCTGGGGCCGCCTGGGTCTGCAGGTCCGCAACTTCCCGGCCATGCGCACGCAGGTGAGCGAGGGGATCCCGCGCGGCCTGCTCCCGCTGCTGGGCGGGCTCGCCGTGCTGCTGGTGCTGCTCGCCGTCCTGGTGCCGGTACCTGCGGCGCTGCTGGTCGCCGTCGCCGTGGCCACCGCCACGCTGTTCCTCGCGGTCGCGGTGCGCGCCCTGGCGCGCGCGGCCCGGGTGGTCGGTGCCGAGCACCGGTTGCACGAGGAGCTGACGGCGCTGGCGCCCCAGTTCGCGGTCTACTTCTCGGGCACGGTCGGCGCCGGGTACCAGGTGGGCATGTGGGCCCCGTACTTCGCGCGGATCGGACGACCGTTCGTGGTCGTCACCCGGTCCGCCGACACCCTCACCGAGCTCAGCCAGGCCCTGACCCGGAACGGCGTGGACGCGCCGGTGATCCTGCGGCCCACGCTGGGCGGGCTGCAGGACGTCCTCGTGCCCTCGCTGACCACCGCGTTCTACGTCAACAACGCCGCCCGCAACACCCACTTCATCGAGCGCCGCGAGCTCACCCACGTCTGGCTCAACCACGGCGACTCCGAGAAGCCCGCCTGCTACAACCCGGTGCACGCCATCTACGACCTGATCTTCACCGCCGGCCAGGCCGGCATCGACCGCTACGCCCGGCACGGGGTGCACATCCCCGCTGAGAAGTTCCGGGTCGTCGGCCGCCCGCAGGTCGAGGCCATCCAGCCGGCCCGCGGCCCGGTCAGCGCGGTGGCCCAGCCGACGGTGCTGTACGCACCCACCTGGCAGGGCCCCTACGCCGACACCCGGCTGTTCTCGCTCCCGGTGGCCGTGCCGATGGTCCAGCACCTGCTGGACGCGGGCGCTCGGGTGGTCTTCCGGCCGCACCCGACCAACTACCGCTTCCCCGAGTGCGTGACCATGATCAAGAAGGTCAACCGGCTGCTGGCCCGGCACCGCCGGGAGACCGGCGTGGAGCACGTCTACGGGTCGGCGGCGGAGAAGGCGATGACGGTCGAGGACTGCTTCAACGTCTCCGACGCCATGGTCAGCGACGTCTCGGCCGTGGTCACGGACTACCTGCACTCGGGCAAGCCGTTCGCCATCGTGGCCGTCGGCCGGGCACCGGAGCAGCTGGTGGAGCTGGTCCCGGCGGCGCGTTCGGCCTACGTGCTGCTCGAGGACCTGTCGAACCTCGCCGAGGTGGTGGACGACCTGCTCGGCCGGGACCCGCTGGCCGCGGTCCGGGCCGAGACCCGGGAGTACTACCTCGGCGACTTCCCGGTCGAGCGCTACGCCGACGGCTTCCTGGACGCGGCCCGGGACGTCATCGACGCGCGCATACTCGTCGAGCGGCAGCAGGCGGCCGCGCTGAGCACGGGGGAGTGACCGTGGAGACCGACCAACGCTTCCCCGGCTGGCGTCGCACCTGGCAGCTGCTGCTCGACGTGCTGGCCACGCTGCTGGCGCTCAGCGGTCTGCTCCTGGACCGGGCCGGTGAGCCGGCGGGCGCGCTGGCCGTGCTGGCGGCCGTGCTGGTCGTGGCCCTGCGGGTCGGGCTGCTCGCCCGGGGCCGGGCCCCGGGCTGGAGCCCGCTGGGCCGGCTGCTGGCCCTGCGGGCCCTGCTGCCCGTCGTGCTGGGCACCCTGCTCGCCCTGCGCGCTCCCGGGACGGCCGGGGAGGTGACCGCGCTGGCGGCCACCGGCGTCCTGCTCGGCTGCCTCACCCTGGAGCCCGTCCTGGCCCGCGCCGCCCGCTTCACCGTCCCGGTCGCCGTCCGGCTGCCCGGGCTGCCTCCGGCCCCGACCTCACCGCCTCTCGGTCCGACCGCCGTCGTCGGGGCGTCGGTCGCCGTCGCGGCAGGGGTGCTGGTGGCGCTGCTGGGCTGGTCGCCCTGGTGGTGGCTCGGCTGCGCGCTGCTGGCCGCGGTGCCCTACGCGGTGCTCGCGCTCACCGGGCGGGCCAAGGTGCTCGCCGCCCGGCGGCGCCGTGCCCTCGTGCCGCAGGCCGTCGCGGACTACGCCCCGGAGTTCATCGTCTACACCTCCCGTCCCGACGACGCGTCCTACCAGGTGCTGATGTGGCTGCCCTACCTGCAGCGGGCCGGGCTGCGCTTCCTGGTCGTCACCCGGAACGCGGTGCCGGCGGCCGCCCTGGCCGGCCAGACCGACGTGCCCGTGGTGGAGGCCCGGAGCACCGCGGACGTCGAGGGGTTGGTCGTCCCGTCCCTCAAGGCGGCGTTCTACGTCAACGCCTCCTCCGGCAACGGGGCGATGGTGCGCTTCCAGCACCTGACCCACATCTACCTGGGCCACGGCGACTCCGACAAGCCCCCGTCCTACAACCCCACCCACGCCATGTACGACCAGGTGTTCGCGGCCGGACCGGCCGCGGCTCGGCGCTACGCCGCGCACGGGGTGCGGATCCCGGCGGAGAAGTTCCGCATCGTCGGTCGACCGCAGGTCGAGGACGTGCACCAGGTCGACCGGCCGATCGGCTCGGTGACCGAGCCGGTCGTGCTCTACGCGCCCACCTGGCGCGGGCACGTGGAGGAGACGATGCTGTACTCCCTGCCCGGCGGGGAGCGGATCGTCTCGGCCCTGCTGGAGCGGGGGGCGACCGTCATCTTCCGGCCGCACCCGTTCAGCTACGACTTCGCCGAGGACGCGGCCACCATCCGGCGCATCCACGACCTGCTGGCCGCGGACGCCCGCCGGACCGGCCGGGCCCACCTCTGGGGGGCGGCGGCGGAGTCCGAGCGCGGCATACTCGACTGCATCAACACCTCCGACGCGATGGTGTCCGACGTCTCCAGCGTGGTCGTCGACTACCTCTTCTCGGGCAAGCCCTTCGCCATGGTCGCGGTGCCCGCGGCCCCGAAGGAGTTCGTCGCGGAGTTCCCGGTGGCCGCCGCCTCCTACGTGGTGCGCGGCGACCTCGGCGACCTCGACGTCCAGCTGAGCGCTCTGCTCGGCGCAGACCCCCTGCGGGAGCAGCGGCTGGCGCTGCGCGCGGACTACCTGGGCGACTTCCCGGCCGAGCACTACGCCGACGCCTTCGTCGACGCGGTGCGGCAGGTGACGCGGCAGGCGCGCGACGACCAGGAGACCGAGGACCGCGGCGACCTCGAGGCGGAGGAGGCACCCGGCGCGGAGGACGCCCGCCCAGGGGCGGAGGACGAGGCCGAGCAGTCCCAGGCCGCGGCGGGTCTGCGCCGCTACACCGGTCTGCTGCTCGGCGTCGGCGTCGGCCTGCTCGCGGTCGGGGTGGCCCTCGCCGCGCTGCTCACGACGGTGCTCGACGTCCCGGCCTGGCTGCCGGCCGCGCTCGCCGTGGTCGCCACCGCCCTCCAGGTGGTCTCCGCCCGGCGCGGCGGGCAGGGACGGCGGGTACGGTTCCTCGACCGGGCCCCGGTCGTCCGGGTCCTGCTGCTGGGGACGCTGACCGTGCTGGCCACCGGCGACGGTGCGAGCGGGACCGGAACGGCGGCACTGCTGGTTCTGGGGTGCGCACTCGCCGCCGAGCACACGGCGGAGGCGGGCTGGCGGGCTCCCGGGCTGCAGGCGGTCAACCTGCCGGAGGCGGTGCGTCCGGTCCGTGAACTGGTGCCGCGGGAGTGGCCCGCCCGGGCCTGGGTGCTGGTGGTGCTGGCGGGCGTGGTGCTGCTCGGTCCGGTGGCCGCGGCGGCTCCGAGGGCGCGACCCGTGCTCGAGCTGGCCCTGCTCGGCCTGGCCGCGGCTCTGCTGGTCGCGGTGGTCCTCGTGGTGGTGCTGGCCCTGCGCAACGCAGCCGAAGCGGGCCGTGGCGAGGCCCGCCTCCGGGCAGCCCTGGAGTCCGGGGCCCCGGAGTTCGCCGTCTACTTCGCCTCGACCGTGGGAGCCGCCTACCAGGTCGGGATGTGGTTGCCGTACTTCCTGCGGACGGGGCGGCCCTTCGTCATCGTCACCCGCACGCTGCCCATGCTCCACGAGATCGCCCGGCTGTGCGAGGAGCAGGGGGTGGTGGTGCCGGTGGTGCACCGGCCGACGCTGCGCAGCCTCGAGGACGTCATCGTGCCCTCGATGACGTCGGCGTTCTACGTGAACAACGCGGTCCGCAACACCCACTTCATCGAGCGCCGCGAGCTGACCCACGTCTGGCTCAACCACGGCGACTCCGAGAAGCCCGCCTGCTACAACCCGGTGCACGCCATCTACGACCTGATCTTCGCCGCCGGCCAGGCCGGCATCGACCGCTACGCCCGGCACGGCGTGCACATCCCGGCCGAGAAGTTCGTGGTCGTCGGCCGCCCGCAGGTCGAGCAGATCGAGCCGGCCCGCGGACCGGTGGCCGAGCAGCAGCCACCGACCGTCCTGTACGCGCCGACCTGGCAGGGCCCCTACGCCGACAGCCGGGTGTTCTCGCTGCCGGTCGGGGAGCAGATCGTCAGCGCGCTGCTGGCCCGTGGCGCCCGTGTGGTGTTCCGCGCGCACCCCTTCAACTACCGCTACGCCGAGTGCCGGGCGATGATCGCGGGGGTCGGCGCCCTGCTGGACGCCGACCGCGGGAGGACAGGGCGGCAGCACCTGTGGGGCCCGGCGGCGGAGTCCGAGCTCAGCGTGGAGGACTGCTTCAACCTCTCCGACGCGATGGTCGCGGACGTGTCGGCCGTCGTCTCGGACTACCTCCGCTCGGAGAAGCCCTTCGCCATGGTGTCGATGGGCCGGACACCGGAGCAGCTGCTGGTCGAGGCGCCGGCCGCCCGGGCCGCCTACGTGCTGCGCGAGGACCTGTCGAACCTCGAGACGGTGCTCGACGAGCTGCTCGTCACCGACCCCGCGGCTGCGGTCCGACGCGAGACCCGGGTCTACTACCTGGGTGAGTTCGCGCCCGGCCGCGACGCGGACGGATTCCTCGACGCCGCCCGGGACGTCATCGAGGGTCGCTACGCGACCGCGGAGGCTGCGCACCACGCGTCCCACCCGTCGGGGGGTTGAGTGCGGCGCACCCGGCGCGGACGTGGTCGTCCCGGGGTCGGTCTGGGAGACTCGGCACCGCCGGACCCGGCACAGCGGGGGAGAGCGAGGACAGCATGGCGATGCAGGACGACGAGCAGACGGTGCGCGACACCACCTCGGCCGGGTACACCCGGCGTCTGCGCACCCGCAGCGAGGTCTGGTGGAAGCGGGTGCTGCCCGTCCAGGCGCCCTACCGGTGGAACCTCCGCCGTCAGGGGCTGGGCCGGACCATCGACCTCGGCTGCGGCATCGGGCGCAACCTGGTCGGCCTCGACGAGGGGTCCATCGGCATCGACCACAACCCCGACTCGGTCGCGCTGTGCCGTGAGCGGGGTCTGACCGCGCTGACCCCCGATGAGTGGCGGACCAGCGACCTCCGACGACCGGGGACGTTCGACGGCCTGCTGCTCGCCCACGTGGTCGAGCACCTCAGTCCCGAGGCGGGCCGGGATCTGGTGGCGGAGTACCTGCCCTACCTGCGCCCCGGGGGCCGCGTCTTCTTCGTCTGCCCCCAGGAGAGCGGGTACGCGAGCGACGCCAGCCACGTGTTCTTCGCCGACGGTGCGCACCTGACCGCTCTCGCCGTCGAGCTGGGCCTCCAGCCGGAGGCCTGGTCCAGCTTCCCGCTGCCCCGGGCTGCGGGCCGGTTCTTCACCTACAACGAGTTCTGCCTGCTCGCGCACGTGAGGTGAGCCGTCCCGGCGGTCATCCCACCCGGTAAAGCACCAGCCGTCGACCCTCGGCCGCCCAGACCTCGGTCCAGCTGGCCTGGACAGCACCGCCTGCCACGTACCAGCGGGCGGTGGCGCCGGCGCAGGCACCGCAGGTCGGATCGGTGGGCGGACGGAGCGCGACCAGGTCTCCGGGCGCGGGCGCGCTCCCGGCGCTCAGCGTGTGGACGGTCCCGGACCACCGCTCCTCCCCCCCGAACGGGCCCTGCCGGTAGGTGGGCAGCAGCCGCTGCGTGTAGGCGTCGGTGTGGATCCGGACCGGACCGTCCGTGCTGGTGGCCAGGTGGTTCCGCAGCTCGCTCAGCTGGTGCGCGCCGTTCACCACGAGCTGCGGCGCCGTCGCCAGGTAGACACCCAGCGTCACCAGCGGACCGGCCGCGACCAGCACGGCTGCCACCAGTCGGAGCTCCCAGCCGCGCCGGCTGCGGGTGCGGGGACCGAGCGCGTCGGCCACGTCGGTCACGACGGCGGCGGCGGCCAGACCCGCGAAGGGCAGGAAGCTGATCCAGTAGCGCTGCAGGTCGATCCGCCCGGAGGGGTGGTCGGGTGAGAGGAAACCGGTGATGGCCACGAAGCCCAGGTAGGCCAGCAGGAAGACGAGGGTGACGAACCGGGTCCCGCCCCGACGGGAGAGCACGCCGAGCGCGCCGACCGCCATCACCACCACCGTCCAGGCGCCCCCGGGTGCCGTGGTCCAGAGCAACCGGGGGATGGCGGCCAGGTAGAACCAGCGGCTCCGGCCGACGTAGGTGGCCCTGGCCCGGTCGTCGGCGGGCAGCGTGCCGGTGGCGAGGTCCTGCCGGGCGAAGGCGTTCACCCGCAGCCACGGGTCACCGTAGGCGATCCCGCTGATCACCACGTCGGCGACCGCCCACAGCGCCATCGCCGCGATGACCCAGCCGGCGCGCCGCAGCACCTGACCGCGGCGCCAGAGCACCAGCGCGATGACCGGCCACAGCAGGACGGTCGTCTCCCGGGCCTCGAAGGCCCAGCCCAGCAGGAACCCGACGGCCAGCAGGAGCGCCACGGCGGCGGGTCCCCGGCGGTGCCGGTCGCGCGCCACCAGGGCCAGCACCAGCGCGAGAGCGAGCAGCCCGGTCGACTGCACGTCGGGGTAGCCGCGCGAGAGGTTGATGAAGGTGATCGGCGCCGACAGCGCCAGGACGACGGCGAGCGCGGCGGGCAGCTGACCCCAGAACCGCACCCCGACCAGGTGCACGCTGGCGGCCAGCAGCCCGGCCCCCAGGAGCGGCCACACGTAGTAGACGACCTCGGCGTCGCCGAAGACCGCGACGAGCGGCAGCAGGGGCAGCACCATCCCGTAGCGGCTGGGTCCCAGAGGTGCGGCGCTCTCGTAGGGGAACGCACGGGCGTACAAGACGTAGCGCCACGGGTCCGTGGGCACGATCGCCGAGCGGAAGACGGCGACGACGGCGACGACGACCACCCCGACCAGCAGGGCGGCGAGCACGTCGCGGCGGGTCCAGGGACCGCGCCCGGCCAACCAGTCGCGCCGCGGGGCGGTCGCCGTGGTCGTCCCGGTCGCCCCGGTGAGCAGGGTGCTCACCCGGGGTCGGACCGGGGAGGTGACGGTGTCTCCACCGGCCCGGGGAGCTCACCGGGGGCGCTCGCGCCCGGCAGTCCGCCCTGGTGCACGGCGTCGGCGAGGGCCATCCGGCGGGCCAGCAGCTGAAGCGCGACGTCCACCTGGCGCAGCCGGAAGTACAGGCCCAGCGACGTCAGCACGAAGACCACGACGAGGCTGTAGAGCACCAGGTCGGTGCCCCGCGCGACCCCCAGCTGCTCGGCCACGGCCTGCGGGATGTCGGGGTCCGCGACGGCGACGACGGCGGCCACGGTGAGCAGGACGGCCAGCAGCCGGGCGCCCGCCCGCATCCCCACCCGGGAGCGGTAGCGGAAGACCACCACCAGGATCAGGACGAAGGAGAGGATCAGGAGGGGCTTGATCGTCTGCATCAGTGGGGTCCTCGCAGGATGCGGTGCAGCAGCAGGTCCACACCGATGTTGATCGAGTTCAACGAGTGCTGACCCTTGCCGCGCGAGTAGTCGGTGTACTCCACGGTGACCGGGAACTCCCCGATGCGTTGCCCGCTGCGGGCGGCCCGCTCCAAGAACTCCGTCGCCCAGGCCATGTCCGTCATCTGCAGGCGCAGGACCTCGGCGAACTCGCGGGTGAAGACGCGCAGCCCGTTGTGCGCGTCGGTCAGCCGGACCCCGGTCGAGAGCCGTTCGAACCACCGGGCGAGCAGCAGCAGCTGCCTGCGGGACCGGGTCATGCCGACGGCGCCCCCGAGGAAGCGCGAGCCGATCAGCACGTCGTGCCCGCCGGCGCGGAGGTGCTCGACCATCGCCGCGGCGTCGGCCGCGCGGTGCTGACCGTCGGCGTCGAACATCACCACGTAGCGGGTCGCCGGGTCCAGCAGGGCGAAGTCGACGCCGGTCTGCAGGGCTCCACCCGCCCCCATGTTGACCGGGTGGCGGACCAGGCGGACGCCGGCGGCGGCGATCTCGCGGGCCGTCGCGTCGGTGCTGCAGTCGTCGACGGCCACGATGTTCGGGAAGTGCTCGCGCAGACCGAGGAGGACGCCGCGCACCACGGGCGCCTCGTTGAACGCTGGGACCACGACCCAGACGTCGTCGTTGTGCACGGGCACCTCACTTCCTCACGGGCGAGCCGCCCGGCCACCGGCTCCGGTAGTCTTCCCAGGCCCAGGGCGACGCCCAAAGTACCCCGGGACGCCAGGAATCGGCGTGCCGCCACACGACCGGAGGCGAGGACCAGCTGGACGCCGTGCGCGCGAGCATCGTGGTGCTGGGCTTCGGGCCGGAACCGCACCTCGCCGACTGCCTCCGGGCGCTGGTCGCCGACGCCGGGCCGGCCGACGAGATCCTGCTGGTCGACAACGGCATCGCGGTGGACTTGCCGGAGGTGCTGACGCGGGCACCCGTCCGCCGCCTGGGCACGGGCGAGAACGCGGGGTTCACGGGAGGCTGCCGGGCCGCCGCCGGCATCGCCCGCGGCGAGGTGCTGGTCTTCGTGAACTCCGACGCCGTGGTGCGGCCCGGGGCGGTCGACGTCCTGGTGGACGCGGCACGGACGGCAGGCACCGGGGTCGTCGGCGGCTGCCTGCGGCTGGCCGACCGTCCGGACCTGGTGAACTCGGCCGGGAACCCGTTGCACTACCTCGGTGTGACCTGGGCGGGGCACTGCGGCGAGCCCGCCGCCGACCACCGCGTGCCCGGCGAGGTGGCCGTGGCGACCGGCGGGCTCTGCTCGCTGCGGCGGGAGATCTGGGACGAGCTCGGCGGCTTCGACGAGGCCTACTTCGCCTACCACGAGGACACCGACCTGTGCGTGCGGGCCCGGCTCGCCGGCCTGACCGTCCGCTACGAGCCGGCTGCGGTGGCCGACCACCACTACGAGTTCTCCCGCCACCCCCGGAAGATGTACCTGCTCGAGCGCAACCGCTGGCTCACCGTGCTGGGGGACTACCCTGCGCCGCTGCTGCGGCGGGTGCTCCCCGTGCTCCTGCTCGTGGAGCTGCCGCTGCTGGCCGCCGCGCTCCTGCAGGGGTGGGGGAGGCAGAAGCTGCGGGCCTGGTGGTGGCTGCTGCGGCACGCGCGGCTCGTCCGCGCCCGCCGCCGGCGGGTGCAGGCCTGCGTCACCGAAGGTCCGGGCGTGCTGGCCCGGCTGATGGTCTCCCGCATCGAGCCCCCGATGGTCGCCCCACCTCCGGGCATGGGCCTGCTCAACCGCGCTCTCGAACGGTACTGGTCACGGGTGCTCCGCCGGCTGGGCTGAGCCGGCGGGACCGTGGCGCGGGGTCCGGACGGCCGACCGCAGCCCGAACAGGTGCAGCACCACCCCGACCACCGGCGCCGCGGCGAGGGCGACGACCACGCGGACCGTGAGGTCGCCCGGCACCAGGAGCACGGCGACGGCGGCCGCCGTGGCCCCCGCCCAGCCCGACGCGTACCACGCGTGCGCGTGCAGAGCCAGGCAGCAGACCCCGGTGAGCGTGAGCAGCGCGAGCAGCCCGGCGGAGGCGGTCAAGGCCGCCAGGACGCCGCCGCTGACGGTGTAGCGGCCGTCGAGCAGGAAGGAGAACAGGGCCGGACCGACCAGCCCGGCGGCGACCGCGGCTCCGGCCGCCACGGCCAGCACCAGCGCGGCGATGGGCACCAAGGCGGCCGGCCCGCGGTCGCGGTGCCGCAGGAAGTGGGTCAGGGCCACCCCCTGCAGCGAGGTCAACGGGACCAGCAGGGGCGCCCGGGTCAGCGAGATCGCCAGCAGCAGGCCGGCCGAGGCCAGGAAATCGGCCCGGGGCGAGGTGAGGGACACCAGCACGGGGAAGCCGACGACGAGGGCCGCGTTGGCGGCACTGGCCGCGGCGGCGCTCAGGTCGAGGCGGAGCTGCGCGGGTACCGGGACGTCGCTGCGACGGCGCCCGTGCCGGCGGACCGCCGGTACGAGCAGCAGGAGCAGCCAGGCCGCGGCCGGCGCGGCGCTGGCCAGCGCCAGCCCCGCCAGACCGGCGTCCAGGGCCAGCGCCGCCCCGAGGGCCAGCAGCCGCGCGCTGGCCTCCACCACCGTGATCACCACCGAGGCGCGCCACCGCTGCAGTCCCGCGGTGATGCCCCACAGCGTCATGTGCCCGCTGTAGAGCAGGCAGGCCCCGGCTGCCACCAGCGCGAGGAGCCAGTGACCGCCGAGCACGAGCGGTCCCCAGCCCGCCGCCGAACCGCCGAGCGCCAGGGCCACCAGGCCGCCGAAGAGCAGACCGGTGGTCAGGATGCCGGCTCGCCGCAGGGGCGTCGACGCAGCGCTGCGGTCCAGCGCGTCGCCGTCGTAGGCCGCCCGGGAGGCCTCGGCCGCCAGGCCGCTGACGATGCCGAACCCGCCGAACAGGACCGACCAGAAGACGAGGAAGGAGGCGTAGTCGGCTGGCGTCAGCCGGTGGGCGGCCACCAGCAGGACGACGTAGGCGGCCGCGGCCGAGTACAGGCTCGAGCCGCTCACGGCCGCGGCCTGGGCGCCGCGGATGGTCTTGACCGCGGTCACCCCCGCCAGGCCGGTCGGCGCGTCATCCGCCGGTGGCGGCCAGAGCCCGGACGGCCAGCTGGTAACCCGTCGGCCCCAGACCGACGATGACGCCGACGGCGACCGGGGACACGTAGGAGTGCTGGCGGAAGGACTCGCGGCGGTGGACGTTGGACAGGTGCACCTCGACGAGCCGCAGACCGGTCCCGCTGATCGCGTCGGCGAGGGCGACGCTGGTGTGGCTGTAGGCAGCGGGGTTGAGCACCACCCCGACCACCTCGCCGTCCGCCTGGCGCCGGCCGGCCTCCTGCAGCCAGTCGACCAGCTCGCCCTCGTGGTTGGTCTGCCGGAACTCGAGCTCGAGACCGAGCTCGGCCGCGACCGCCCGGCACCCGGCCTCCACCTCCGCCAGGGTGGCGCTGCCGTAGACCGCGGGCTCGCGGGTGCCGAGCAGGTTGAGATTGGGCCCGTTCAGCACCAGCACCGTGGTCATCGTGCACTCCGTCCGTCGGGTCGAGGCATCTTCCCACAGCACGACGGGCTCCCCGGGCGACGAGGCTGCCCCGCGGGCGTGGTCAGAGGCCGAGCCGCTGGTTGAGCACAGCCACCAGCGGGGGCGGCGCGGGCAGCAGCTGGTCGTCGACCGCGGCGACGGCCACCACGCCGCTCAGGCTGCTGGTCCAGACCACGGCCCGGGCTGACCGCAGCGCGGCGGGGGTGACCCGCTCGATCCGGACCGGGACGCCCAGCTCGGCCAGCAGGTCGAGCACTTCCCGCCGGGTGACCCCGGGCAGCAGCTGCTCGTCCAGTGGAGGCGTGCGCCAGACCCCGTCGGCGCCGCAGACGAAGAGGTTGCCCCGGGAGGACTCCGTCACCCCGGCGTCCTGGTCGCCGACGAAGTAGGGCAGCGCCGGCGCGACGACAGCCTCCGCAGCGGTGAGCGCGCTGCGCTCGGTCCACTTGTGCCGCCAGGACACCTCGGGGCGGGTGGCCTGCCGCAACGAGCAGGACTGCAGGCGTGGACCCAGGACCCGCACGCCGACCTCGACCTCAGGTGGACCCTGGGACCCGGCGCCGCTCGCCGGGCTCACGACGACGCGGACGGCGACCCGGGGCTCGACCTCCACGTGAGCCAGAGCCCGCCGGACCCGGCTGGGCAGGTCGGTGGGCAGGCCGTGTCCGTACAGCTCCCGGCTGGACAGGTCGAGCCGCGCGAGGTGTGCGGCCAGCCGCAGCGGCCGGCCGTGCACGGCGAGCACCGACTCGAAGACGCCGGCGGCGCGCTGCTCGGCGGTCGGCGGCTGCGCCGCGCGCCGCAGGGCCGGGTCCAGCCGGCCGCCGGCGGCCTCGACCAGGGGTGCTGCCTTGTGCCAGCACTCGTACCACTCCAGGACGGGCACCGAGTCGGTGGTGATGCCGCCGCCGACGCCGAGCTCCAGCTGCCCGTCCGCCAGCTCGAAGGAGCGGATGGTCACGGCCAGCTCAGCACCGGCGGTGGGGCTGACCAGGCCGACGGCCCCGGTGTGCGACCCGCGCGGCACCGGTTCCAGGGCGGGCAGGGCGCTGAGTGCGGCCGCCTTGGGCGCCCCGGTCACCGAACCGGGGGGGAAGGTGGCCCGGAGCAGGTCGGCGACGTCGGCCCCGTCCGCCAGCCGGGATGTCACGGTGGAGACCAGGTGCCAGACCCCGGGGTGGGGGCGCAGGGCGAGCAGCTCGGGGACCGTGACGCTGCCCGGGACGCTGACCTGGGCCAGGTCGTGCCGCACCAGGTCGACGATCATCACGTTCTCCGCCGCGTCCTTGGCCGAGGCCCGGAGGGCGGGGGAGTCGGTCTCGCCGGGGGTGCGCGGGGCGGTGCCCTTGATCGGCGAGCTGGTCACCCGGCGCTCGTGCAAGGTCCAGAACACCTCCGGGCTGAAGCCCGCGAGCGACCGGCCGCCCGGCCCGGTGACCAGGGCCGCCCGGTCGGGCTGCAGGCGCTCGACGACCCGGGCGAACAGCCGGGCCGGCTCACCGGCAGAGCGGCCGCGCGCCCGCGTGCAGAGGTTGACCTGGTAGAAGTCACCGCGCCGGATCCGGCCGACCGCCTCCTCGACGGCCGCCAGGTGCCGGTCCCGGGTGGCAGCGGGGGGCTCGACCGTGCTGACCAGGCCGAGCCCGGGCTCGTCGGGCTCCGGTCCTGTCGCGGTGGCCGCAGCGGCCAGCTCCGCCCGCCAGCCGCGCAGCTCGGCGGCATCCGCGTGCTCCTGGCCGGGCAGGCCGAGCGTCTCGAAGGTCCAGCCGCGCCCGGGCCGCCAGCGCAGCAGCGACCCGTAGAAGGCCAGCACGGTGCGGCCGGAGCTGAAGCCGAGCGACGCCACCCAGCCGCCGCCCACCACCTCGTCGGCCTCGGCACCGCCACCAGCCCTGCCGGGGGCGAGGGCGGGGACGCGGGCCAGGTCGTCGTAGGCGTCGGCGGCCTCAGCCGGCTCCCGGACCAGCAGCGGCCGTCGCAGCACCAGCACCCCGCCCCCGAACCAGTCCCCGCTGAGCACCGCCGGTCGGTCGGCGGTCCGGAGCCGGGCGACCAGCCGTCCAGGCGGGCAGTCGTCCTCCAGCGCGACCGCGGCCGGGACGGCCGTCCAGCGGCTCGGGTCGCCAGGACCGGTGCTCGGCGCAGGACCAGCCCTCACGGGAAGAGGCTGGCCAGCACGCGCGCGGCGCTGCCGCTGAGCCCGAGCTCCTCGGTCAGCCGGGTGAAGGTGCGGGGGTGGGCGGGCGCCGACGGCAGGGTGAGGTCGTCCCAGCCGACACCCAGGTCCAGGTCCCGGGCGACGGCGACCACGGTGGGCGCGACGGCCAGGTAGTCGATGGCCGCGCCGAGCTTGGAGCGGACGCCGCCGGAGACGGGGCTGTCCTTGCGGCTGGAGGCCTCGAGGATGCCGTGCAGGTCGCCGTAGCTCGTCAGCAGGGAGGCGGCCGTCTTCTCCCCGATCCCGGCCACCCCGGGCAGCCCGTCCGACGCGTCCCCGCGCAGGGTGGCGTAGTCCACGTAGGCCGAGGCGGGGACCCCGTACTTCGCGCGGATCCAGGCGTCGTCGACGACCTCGTGCTTGCCGACCCCGCGCGCGATGTAGAGCACCCGCACCGGCTTCGCGTCGTCGACCAGCTGGAAGAGGTCGCGGTCACCGGTCACCACGTCGGTGGGCATCGGGGCGGTGCTGGCCAGGGTGCCGATGACGTCGTCGGCCTCGTAGTGGTCGAGCCCGACCACGGGCAGGCCCAGCGCGGCGAGCACCTCGAGGATCATCGGCACCTGCGCGGCCAGGGCGTCGGGCGCGGACTCCCCGGGGATGGTGGAGGCCATCTCGGCGACGACGGTGTCGCCACCGCCGGCCACCCGGTGCGCCTTGTAGGACGGGATGAGGTCGACGCGCCACTCCGGTCGCCAGTCGTTGTCCCAGCAGCAGACCAGGTGGCTGGGCCGGTAGGTCGTCACCAGGTGGGCGATGAAGTCCAGCAGGCCGCGAACCGCGTTCACCGGCCGGCCGTCCGGGGTCTTGAGCGAGTCGGGCACCCCGTAGAAGGCGCGGAAGTACAGCGAGGCCGTGTCCAGAAGTAGCAGGCGCTGCGTGCTCACGCGGGCAATCCTGGCACGATACGGCCATGGAGAAGCTGGACCGCCGCATCCTCGCGCTGCTGGCGCGGGAGGGCCGGATGTCCTACACCGACATCGGCCGCGAGACCGGCCTCTCCACCTCCGCAGCCCAGCAGCGGGTCCGCCGCCTCGAGCAGCGCGGGGTGATCAAGAGCTACCGGGCGGTGCTGGACGCCGCCGAGCTGGGCCTGATGGTCACCGCGTTCGTGGCCATCAAGCCCTTCGACCCCGGCCAGCCCGACGACGCCCCCGAGCGGCTGCAGCACATCGAGGAGATCATCTCCTGCTACTCGGTGGCCGGCGAGCCGAGCTACCTGCTCAAGGTGCAGGTGCCGACCATGAGCCACCTCGAGTCCCTGCTGGCGCGGATCCGCGCCGACGGCAAGGTCTCCACCCACACCACCACCGTGCTCTCGGTGCCGTACGAGGACCGACCGCAGATCTGAGCGTGCACCCCGGCCCCGCCCGGCCTGCTCCCGCACCCGTCGCCCCCCTGGTCCTGACCGGGGGCCGCGTCGTCAGCCCTGCCGTGCCCGACGCCACCGCCCTGGTGCTGGAGGCCGGCCGGGTGTCCTTCGTCGGCTCCGACGACGGCGCCCGCTCGGCCGGCTCCGGCGCGCTCGAGGTCGACCTGGCCGGGCGGTCGGTCACCCCGGCCTTCGTCGACGCGCACGTGCACTGCGTGCAGGTCGGCCAGGTCGCCGACGGGCTGGACCTGCACGACGCCGTCAGCCGGACCGACGTGCTGGACCGGGTCGAGGCCCACGTCCGCGCCCGACCGGGCATCCGGGTGATCGTCGGTCAGGGCTGGGACGAGCGGGGCTGGCCGGAGCCGGTGCCGCCCACCCGGGCCGAGCTGGACCGGGCGGCCCCCGGCGTCGCGGTGTACCTCGCGCGGGTCGACGTGCACTCCGCACTGGTCTCCAGCAGCCTGCTGGACCGGCTGCCCGCCCTCGACCAGCTGCCCGGATCCACCCCGGAGGGCTGGCTGACCCAGGACGCGCACCACGCGTGCCGGGGCGCCATGGGTCAGCTGTTCACCGACGCCGAGCGCCGGGCCGCCGTGCGGACGGCCCTGACCGGGGCCGCCGCGCAGGGGGTCGCCGCAGTCCACGAGCTCGGCGGGACGCACCTCGGCCCGCTGGCCGACCTGGTGCGGGTGGCCGAGGAGGCCGTCACCCTCGGCGTCCGCGCCGTCACCTACTGGGGGGCGCTGGCCGACGACGAGTCCCTGGCCGCGGCCCGCTCCGTCGGCGCTGCGGGGCTGGCCGGCGACCTCTGCATCGACGGGGCGATCGGCTCGCACACCGCGGCCCTGCTCGCGCCCTACGCCGACGCGGACTCGCGCGGGGTCCGCTACCTCGACGACGACCAGATCGCGGCGCACCTGCTGGCCTGCACCCGGGCCGGGGTGCAGGCGGGCTTCCACTGCATCGGGGACGACGCGGTCGCCGCCGCGGTCCAGGGCCTGCGGCGGGCCGCGGAGGTCCTCGGCGCCGACGCCGTCCGCGCCGCCCGCCACCGGTTGGAGCACGTCGAGATGGTGGCGGCGCAGGACCTGGCCACGCTGGCCGACCTCGGGGTGGTGGCCAGCGTCCAGCCTGGGTTCGACGCCGCCTGGGGTGGGCCGGGGGAGCTGTACGAGCAGCGGCTGGGCCGTCGCGCCGGCACCATGAACCCGTTCGGCGACCTGCACCGGGCCGGCGTCGCGCTGGCCCTGGGCACCGACGCGCCGGTCACCCCGCTGGCCGGGTGGGCGACGGTGCGGGCGGCCGTGCAGCACGTCCGGCCCGACCAGCGGCTGCCGCTCGCCGTCGCCTTCGACGCCGCCACCCGTGGCGCCCACCGGGCGGCGCGGGACGACACGTCCGGCGTCCTCGCCGTCGGCCGGCCGGCCGACCTGGCAATCTGGGACGTGCCCGCCGAGCTGGTCGACGCGGCGTCGGGGCTGCCCCGGCTGCACCCGGACGACCCGCTGCCCAGCTGCGCCGCCACGCTGGTGGCGGGTCGCGTGGTCCACTCCGCACCGGGCGCCCTGGGTAAACTCCCTCCGTGTCGACGCCTCTGACCTCTGCTCCCGCCGCAGACGTCACCCCCTCCGCCTCCGGCCGTGCGCCCGCGCCGGCGCCGGGTCGGCCCGGACGTCGAGCCCACCGGCTGCGCACCCTCGGGGCGCTGGCCGCCGGCGCGCTGCTGGGCCTCGCCTGGCAGCCCTACGGGCTCTGGCCGCTGCTGCTGGTCGGGGTCCCCGCCCTCACCCTGCTGGTCCGCGGTCAGCAGCCCCGCCGCTCGTTCGGGCTGGGCTACCTGTTCGGGCTCGGCCTGCTGGCGGTCAGCATCAGCTGGCTGCACGTCCTCGGCGTCTGGGTCGCGGCCCTGCTGATCGTGTTCGAGGCGCTGTTCTTCGGCGTGCTCGCCAGTGCCCTGACGCTGGTGCTGCGGCTGCGCGCCTGGCCGCTGGCCGCCGCCTGCTGCTGGGTGGCGGTGGAGTTCGCCTACTCCCGGCTGCCGTTCGGCGGCTTCGGCTGGGTCCGGCTGGCCTACGCCGCGGTGGACACCCCGGTGGCCGGCTTCTTCCCCCTCGTCGGCGTCGCCGGGGTCTCCTTCGTGGTCGCCCTGGTCGGCCAGCTCGTCGCCTGGCTGGTGCTGCGGTTCCGCCGTCGCACCCCGACCGCACCGCCGGCCGCCGGGCGGCTGCGCCGCGGCCCGCTGCTGGTCGTCGCCGGCGCCGTGGTGCTGCTGGTGGTGGCCGGCACGGCGCTGCGCGGGTTCCAGGTGGAGCCGGCCGCCGGTCGCTCGGGCAGCGTCGACGTCGGCATCGTCCAGGGCAACGTCCCGGGCCGCGGGATCGAGGCGATGGGCCGGGCCCGCTCGGTGACGAACAACCACCTCGCGGTGAGCGTCGACCTGATGACCAGGGCGCGGCTCGGCCAGGTCCCGACGCCGGACTTCCTGCTCTGGCCGGAGAACTCCACCGACATCGACCCGACGCAGGACGCCCTCACCGGGAGGACGGTCCAGGCGGCGGCCGAGATCGCCGGAGTGCCCATCCTCGTCGGCGCCGTCATGCAGGGACCGGGCGAGGACGAACGGCAGACCACGGCGCTGTGGTGGGACCCGCAGGCCGGCATCCTGGCCCGCTACGACAAGCGGAACCTGGTGCCGTTCGGGGAGTGGATCCCCTTCCGCGACGCACTGCTGCCGCTGGTGCCGGTGCTGGCCCAGGTGGGCGCCCAGTCGATCCCCGGCACCGCCCCGGGCGTGCTCGACGTCCAGGTCGACGGCCGGCGGGTCTTGGTCGGCGACGTCATCTGCTTCGAGCTGGCCTACGACGCCACGGTCTACGAGACGCTGACGGCCGGAGCCCAGGTCTCGGTGGTGCAGAGCAACAACGCCACCTACGGCGGCACCGGGCAGATCGAGCAGCAGTTCGCCATCACCCGGGCGCGCGCCATGGAGTCCCGCCGCGAGATCGCGGTGGCCACCACCAACAGCGTCTCCGGCTTCATCGACCGCGACGGCCGTGTCGTCACCCGGACCACCGAGTTCACCGCCGACGACCGGGTGGTCACCATGCCGCTGCGGACCGCTCTCACACCGGCCGTGCACCTCGCCCCGTGGCTGGACCGCGGCCTGACCCTGCTGGCCGTGCTCTGCTGCGCGCTGGCCCTCGTCGGGGCCCGGTCACCCCGGCCCCGCCCCGACCCCGTCAGCCCCGTCCGGGAGCCGACGCCGACGAACGGAAGTGATCGAACGTGAGCGAGCCGACGCCGGCACCCGGCGGCCAGCCCGATGACCAGCGCACGCTGGTGATCATCCCCACCTACAACGAGCTCGAGAACCTGCCGCTCATCGTGGGCCGGGTCCGGGGCAGCGTCCCCTCCGCGCACGTGCTGGTCGCCGACGACAACTCCCCGGACGGCACCGGGGAGCTGGCCGACCGGCTCGCGGGCGACGACGACCACGTGCACGTCCTGCACCGGGCCGGCAAGGAGGGCCTCGGCGCGGCCTACCTCGCCGGCTTCGCCTGGGGACTGGACGCCGGCTACGACGTGCTCGTCGAGATGGACGCCGACGGCTCCCACCAGCCCGAGCAGCTGCCCCGGCTGCTGACCGCGCTGGCTGGCGCCGACCTCGTGCTCGGCTCTCGCTGGGTTGCCGGTGGCACGGTGGTCAACTGGCCGTTGTCGCGCAAGATCCTCTCCCGGGGCGGCAACCTGTGGACCCGGTTGATGCTGGGCGTCCCGCTCAAGGACGCCACCGGCGGCTACCGCGCGTTCCGGGCCGCGACCCTGCGCGGTCTCGACCTCGAGGGGGTCGTGTCGGCCGGCTACTGCTTCCAGGTGGACCTGGCCTGGCGAGCCCTCAAGGCGGGCTTCCGGGTCGTCGAGGTGCCGATCACCTTCATCGAGCGGGAGCACGGCGTCAGCAAGATGAGCCAGCGGATCGTGGTCGAGGCGCTGCTGCTCACCACGCTGTGGGGGATCAAGCACCGGACCGCGCAGCTGCGGTCGCTGCGCCGGCGGGCGCCCGCGGTGTCGCGGTGAGGTTGCGCGGTGGCCTGCCCCTGGCCGTCTTCCTGGTGCTGCTGGTCGCGGTGCCGATCTTCGAGGTCTGGCTGCTGCTGCAGGTCGCCGACCAGATCGGCGGGCTGCTCACCCTGGGCATCCTCGTCGCCGAGGCGGTCCTGGGCGGCTGGCTGATGCGTCGGGAGGGCGGTCGGGCCTGGACCGCGCTGACCGAGGCGTTCGCCACGGGCAAGGTCCCCAGCGGGGAGCTGGCCGACGCGGCCCTGGTGCTGGTCGGCGGTCTGCTGCTGATGCTGCCCGGCTTTGCCACCGACATCATCGGCTTCCTGTTCCTGCTGCCGATGACCCGGCCCGCCGCGCGGAAGCTCGTCGCCTTCTTCATCGCCCGCCGGCTCAACCGCATCGGGGTGCCCTCCCCGGCGCGGCCCGGCGGCGGCGACGTCATCGAGGGCGAGACCGTGCCCGATCCGGCCCCGCGACCGGACGACCCGACGGTGATCCGCGGCGAGGTCACCGACCGCTGACGGCATAACCGCCCCGCGCGGGCCGACCAGGGGTCGGACCCGCACGAGGCGGCTCATGTTCTGCAGTGCTGACCGCGAGGTCAGGCGGTCTTCTTCGACGGTGCGGTCCGCGACCAGGCCGTCGAGCCCAGCTCGCCGGCCCGCAGCAGCGTCAGCCGCTCGGCCAGCAGGTCCTCGAGCTCGGCGATGGAGCGGCGCTCGCGCAGCATGTCCCAGTGGGTGCGGACAGCCTTCTCCTCCTTGGCCTCCGGGCGCTGCCCGTCGGAGCGCAGGGACTCCGCACCGCAGCGCGGGCACTCCCACAGCGCGGGGATCTCGGCCTCGGCCGAGAAGACCAGGGTGAAGTGGTGCGAGCGGGAGCAGTCGTAACCGACCTCCTGGCGTGCGGCGAACTCGACGCCGGCCTCGTCCTCGAAGCTCTTGGCTCCCAGACCGGTGCCCCTCAGTGAACGATCAGCCATGACTTACCTCCGTTGGACAATGCTTGTCTTCCCGAGTCTGTACAACTTCCCACGCGCCCCGGATGTTCCGGATCGCCCTCCTGCGCCCGGACCGTCAGGCCGGCCCGGCGGGCACCTCCCGCGTCCGTGGGGGAGGGGCTACCCGCGCCAGGGCCAGCGCCCCGGCCAGCAGCACCAGCGCGATGCCCACGATACCCACCCGGTCGGAGAACAACCCGGAGAAGAGGGCGAACAGGCCGGGGGCGAGGAACGACACCGCCCGTCCGGTGGTGGCGTAGAGGCCGAACATCTCGCCCTCCCGACCGGGCGGGGCCACCCGGGCCAGGAACGACCGCGAGCTGGCCTGGGCCGGTCCGACCCACAGGCAGAGCAGCAGCCCGAAGATCCAGAACATGGTGGGCCCGGAGACGAACAGCAGCACGGTGCAGGAGACCAGCAGCCCGACCAGGGAGACCATGATCACCTTCTTGGGCCCCACCCGGTCCTCGACGAACCCGAGGCCCAGGGCGCCCAGCGCGGCCACCACGTTGGCGGCCACCCCGAAGACCAGCACGCCTGCCTGGTCGAGGCCGTAGACGCTGACGGCCAGGATCGCGCCGAAGGTGAACACCGCCGCGAGCCCGTCGCGGTACAGCGCGGAGGCGAGCAGGAACCAGACGGCGTTGCGGTCGCGGGCGAACAACCGCCGCACGTCGGCGACCAGCAGCCGGTAGGACTGCGGGACCGACACCCGCCGGCTGGGCGGTCCCGGCGGCAGCTCCGGCACCGCGAACAGCACCGGGAGGGCGAAGACGGCGAACCAGACCGCGGAGAAGACCGCGACCACCCGGATGTTCAGACCGCCCTCGGACGTCACGCCGAACCAGCCGACGTCGGGGGCGATGAAGCCGACGTAGCAGATCAGCAGCAGGAAGATGCCGCCGAAGTAGCCCATCGACCACCCGAAACCGGACACCCGGCCGAGGGTGGCCGGGGTGGAGACCTGCGGCAGCATCGCGTTGTAGGACACGCCGGCGAACTCCTGGAACACCGCACCCGCGGCCAGCAGCACCAGCGCCGCGTACAGGTAGGCGGGGTCGTCGCGGACGGTGAACAGCCCGAGCATGGTGGCGACGACGAGCCCGGTCCAGATCGCCAGGTTGCGGCGCCGGTGACCGCCGGCGTCGGACCGCTGCCCCGTGATCGGGGCGATCAGCGCGACGAGCAGGCCGGCCACGAACCCCGAGATGCCCAGCCAGGTGTTGGCGGACAGCCCTCCGGGCTGGGCGTCGCCGACCACCCCGCGGACCACGTAGGGCCCGAAGACGAAGGAGGTGATGACGGCGTTGTAGGCCGCCGATCCCCAGTCCCAGAGCCCCCAGGCCAGCACGGCGCGTCGGCGGACGCCGAGCGGGCCGGGCCCGACCGGCACGGTCGGCGTCGGTCCGGTGGTCGCGGCGCTCACGACCAGCGCCCGTGCGCGGTCAGCACGTCCTTGAGCGTGTCCACCCGGTCGGTGAAGATGCCGTCCACCCCCTGCTCCAGGAGCCACTCCATCGAAGGTGCGTCGTCGACCGTCCAGACGTGGACCTGCTTGCCCGCCCGGTGCACGGACCGGACCAGGGCCGGGGTGAGCAGGGCGACGTCGCGGCGGGCCAGCAGGTGCCGGACGGGGATCTGCAGCGCGGGCGCTGACGTGTTGAGCACCCGGGTCAACCAGGGCAGGAACCGGTTGGCCGCGACCCCGGCGGCACTGGCCGAGGACGCGACCCGGCGACCGAGCCGTCGCCGGAGGCGGTGGAGCCGCCGGACGCCGAAGGAGCTGACGCAGACCCGGTCCCACACCTCGAGCTCGTCGACCGTGTCGGCCAGCAGGTCGACCGCGCCCGCTGACTTGGCGTCGATGTTGAAGCGGGCCTCCGGGAACGCCGTCAGCAGCTCGGCGAGCCGGGGGATGGGGTCGCGCCCGTGGATCCGGGCCTGGCGGACCTCGGCCCAGGGCAGGGCCCCCACCATCCCGGTGCGGTCGGTGACGCGGTCCAGCCGGTCGTCGTGGAAGGCGAGCAGGACGCCGTCGGCGGTGGCGTGCACGTCGGTCTCGAAGTAGCGGTAGCCCAGCGCCGCCGCCTGCTCGAACGCGTGCCGGGTGTTCTCCCGGTGCAGGTTCGGCGGGTAGCGGGCGCCGCCGCGGTGGGCGAACGGCAGGAAGGGGGCCTGGAAGAACGCGTAGTCGTCGGCCCTCATGCGCTCATCGAAGCACGCCCCGACGTCAGCCCGGGCCGCGACACCAGCAGCGGACCCGGTCGGGACCAGGGACGGCTCAGAGGCCGGGCAGCCGGGCCAGCACACCCTCCACCGGTCCGGGCAGCCAGGCCGGCGGCCCCAGGGTGAGCAGGTAGCCGTAGCCGACCAGCCCGCAGCAGGCGAAGAAGACGAGGAAGGCGGCGGTCTGGCGGGCCCGGGACCAGGAGCGGAAGCGGTGCAGCTGCCGCTTGAACAGCTCCATCAGGCGCTCGGCCCAGACGAACTCGCTGGCCATCACGGCCAGGCCGAGGAGCACCAGCGGGATGCCGCCCGGACCCGGTAGCGGCCCGGTCAGGCAGCCGAGGACGACGAGCAGGGTGCCCACGATGCCGACCCCGAAGCGGTAGACCCGCAGCTGGTGGGGGTTCTGCCGGATCTGTGCCCGCCAGCGCCAGCGGTCCACAGGGGAGTCGCGCAGGATGTGGTGGCCCGCGTGCCCGGACGCCGGCGGACGGGGTGGCGCCGGCTCGTCGGCTCGGACCTCCGCGCGGGGTTCGACGGGGCGCTGCGGGCCGCTCGGGCCGGCCGGCGGGTGACGCTCGGGCCGACTGCGCACGCCGGGCGGCACAGACTGCTCGACGTCGGGCGACATGCCGCCACCTTAAGGTCCTCGGGCAAACGCGACGGGCCCGGTCGAGGATTCTCAGCGACCCCACAGCCGACCCGTGCCGGCCACCCCGCGGCACCCGCTCGGTCGGGCTGCATAGCCTGACACCGTGCTGGACGACCACGCTGCCGTGACCCAGGACGGGGCCCTGCACCCCGACGGGCGGGGCGACGCTGCCCCCGACCTCGGCGCCGACGAGATGCTGGAGCAGCTGTTCCGGGAGGGTCGGCTGCGGGTCACCCAGACGCCGCTGGTGGAGATCGCGAGCGGTCAGCCGCTGGCGGTCCGGCTGCTGGCGCACGGCGACGACGACGGCGTGCCGCCCGCCCGGGTCCGGGCGCTGGTGGCGGCGTCGGAGCAGGCCGCCTTCCTCGACGAAGCCACCCGGGCCCGGGCACTGGCCGAGGCCCGGTCGGCCCCGCTGCTGCCGCGGGCCCCGCTGGTCCTGGACGCCCACCTGTCCTCGTTCAGCCAGCTCACCGCCATCGCCGACTCCCTCGAGGTCGTGCTCGTCGTCGACAGCGGGGACGTCCTGGAGCGGCCCGCGGAGATGCTCCGGCTGGTGGCCGCGGCACGGGGGCTCGGCTGGGAGGTCGGTCTGCGCGACGTGGGCCGCAGCGCCGCCAGCCTGGCCGCGGTCGCGGTCATCGAACCCGTCCTGGTGGTGCTCAGCCGCCGGGTGCTGGACGAGCCGACCAGCCCGCTGACGGTGGAGACCATCCAGGCCACCACGGCGTTCAGCCACTCCTCGGGCGCGGTGGTCGCGGCCGAGGACGTCGCCGACGAGCGCGCCGAGGCGGCTGCCGTCGCCGCCGGGGCCACCCTCGCCTGCGGACCGCGGTACCACGGCCGTCCGACGCGTCCACCCGCGCGGCAGGTCGCCGACGTGCTCCGGGTGCCCACCGCAGCGGCACCGGTGCCGCACCGCAGCCCGTTCGAGCTGGCGGCGCGCCGGTACGCCACCCGGCGGGCGACGAAACCCGTCCTGGTGGCGCTCAGCCAGCGGCTCGAGGCGGTGGCCGGGCCGGCGGGGACGTCGAGCCTCGTGCTCGCCGCCTTCCAGACCGCCGAGCAGTTCACCCCCGCCACCCAGGAGCGCTACCGCCGGCTCGCCGGGCACAGCACCCTGGTGATGGCCGCGGCGCAGGACCTGCACGGCACCGGCGCCCCCGGCGTCTCGACCACGTCGCTGGACCCCTCGGACCCGCTGGTGCGCGAGTGGAACGTGCTCGTGCTGGCCCCCACCCTGTCGGTGATGCTGGCGGCGTCGGACCTGCGGACCCCGGCCCGGCGGCAGCGCGACCGCGAGTTCGACTACGTCCTCACCCACGACCGCGACCTGGTCGCCCACGCCGCCCGCAGCATGCTGGGCCGGCTGACGCACCGGGCCGCCCCACCGCCCGGCCGCTGACCGGGAGCACCTCGGCGGTGCGGGAGGATGGCCGACGTGACCACCATCCTGTCCATCCAGTCCTCGGTGGCCTACGGCCACGTCGGCAACAGCGCGGCCACCTTCCCGCTGATGCGGATGGGGGTCGAGGTGTGGCCCGTGCTGACCGTGCACTTCTCCAACCACACCGGCTACCCGGGGTGGCGGGGCCCGCTGCTCCGGGCGGAGGACGTCGCGGAGGTGATCCGCGGCATCGACGAGCGCGGGGTGCTGGAGCGCTGCGACGCCGTGCTGTCGGGCTACCAGGGCGGCGCGGACGTCGGCGCGGTGATCCTCGACGCGGTGGACCTGGTGCGGTCGCGCAACCCGTCGGCCCTCTACTGCTGCGACCCCGTGCTCGGTGACGTCGGCCGCGGCGTCTACGTCCGGGACGGGATCCCGGAGCTGATGCGCGACCGGGTGGTGCCGGCCGCCCAGATCATCACGCCGAACCAGTTCGAGCTCGAGCTGCTCACCGGCCTGGGCACCTCCACGCTGCCCGAGGTGCTCGCCGCCGCGGACGCCGCCCGCGCGCTGGGACCG
Organism: Microlunatus lacustris; assembly: GCA_039527025.1. Taxonomy (GTDB): domain Bacteria; phylum Actinomycetota; class Actinomycetes; order Propionibacteriales; family Propionibacteriaceae; genus Microlunatus; species Microlunatus lacustris. Next base: position 186,596 of record BAAAJN010000004.1, on the reverse strand, counting down.
GAGATCGTGCTGGTCACCAGCGTCGTGCACACCGACGCGGCGCCGGGCACCATCGACATGGTCGCCGTCTCCGGCGAGGGGGCCTGGCAGGTGACGACGCCGCTGCTGCCGCGGACCTTCACCGGCGCGGGCGACCTGACCGCCGCCACCTTCTTGGCCAGCTACCTGCGGACGCGCGACGTCGCCGCCTCGGTGGCGCACACCGCAGCGGTGGTGCACGGCGTCCTGGACGTCACCGTCGCCTCGGGTCAGGCCGAGCTGCAGCTGGTCGCCGCCCAGGACGAGATCGCCGCACCCACGCGGTCCTTCGCGGCGACGCGGCTGCGCTGAGAACGCGGGACGAGGGGGAAGTTCGCCCCTGGGTTCCCGGTGCCCCGGTCGACAGGGGTGATGGGGTACCCAGGGGCGACGGCGGCTCAGGGGCCTTCGACCAGCTCAGGCCGCGGATCCCGACCCGCACCGGATGACGCGCCGCCGGAGTGAAGAGGAGCCGGTCAGACACGCTCTTCGTCTGACCGGCGACGACGAAGCCGGCGGGTCAGAGCGTCATCCGCGACCGAGCGGAGCGAGGACGAACAGCTCAGTCTCGGAAGACCTCGATGTTCGCGCCCAGGGCGTTGAGCCGGTTGGCGAGGTCCTCGTAGCCGCGGTTGATCACGTAGACGTCGCGCAGCACGGACTCACCGCGCGCGGCGAGCATGCCGAGCAGGATGCAGACCGCCGGGCGCAGGGCGGGCGGGCAGACCACCTGGGTGCCGCGCCAGCGGGTGGGGCCCTCGACGATCACCCGGTGCGGGTCGAGCAGCTGGACGCGCGCCCCCAGCCGGTTGAGCTCGGTCAGGTAGATCGCCCGGTTCTCGTACACCCAGTCGTGGATGATCGTCTTGCCCTCGGCGGTGGCCGCGATGACCGCGAAGAAGGGCAGGTTGTCGATGTTCAGCCCCGGGAACGGCATCGGGTGGATCTTGTCGATCGGGGAGCGCAGCGTCGAGGGGCGCACCGTCAGGTCGACCAGCCGGGTGTGGCCGTTGTCGGCGACGTACTCGTCGGAGAGGGTGAAGTCGAGGCCCATCTCCTCCAGGATCGCCAGCTCGATCTCCAGGAACTCGATCGGCGCCCGCTCGATGGTCAGCTCGGACTGGGTGACGATCGCCGCGGTCAGCAGGCTCATCGCCTCGATGGGGTCCTCCGACGGGGCGAACTCGACGTCGGTGTTGATGCTCTCCACGCCGTGCACCCGCAGGGTGGTCGTCCCGATGCCGTCGATCTCCACGCCGAGGTGGGTGAGGAAGACGCAGAGGTCCTGGACCATGTAGTTCGGGCTGGCGTTGCGCAGCACGGTGACGCCGGGGGAGAGGGCGGCGGCGAGCAGGGCGTTCTCGGTGACGGTGTCGCCCCGCTCGGTCAGGGTGACCGGCCGGGTCGGCTCGACCGACTCGTCGACGGAGCACTGGTAGAAGCCCTCGGTCGGGACGACGTCGAGGCCGAAGCGGCGCAGCACCTGCAGGTGGGGCTCGATGGTGCGGGCCCCGAGGTCGCAGCCACCGGCGTAGGGCAGCTGGAAGGACGGGTAGGAGTGCAGCAGCGGACCGAGGAACATGATCACGCTGCGGGTGCGACGGGCCGCGGCGACGTCCATCGCCGCCAGGTCCAGCTCGTCGGGGCGGATCAGCTCGAGGTCGTCACCGCCGTTCAGCCAGGTCGCCCGGACGCCGATGCTGGTCAGCACCTCGAGGATCCGGTTGACCTCCTCGATCTTCGCGATCCCGCGGATGACGGTGCGACCGCGGTTGATCAGGCTGGCGCACAGCAGGGCCACCGCGGCGTTCTTGGAGGACCGGACGGCGATGCTGCCCGACAGCTTGACCCCGCCCTGCACCCGCAGGTGCAGCGGGCCGTTCGGACCCACGGAGATCAGCGGTGACTCCAGCGCCTCGGCGATCCGGTTCACCATGTCGAGGCTCAGGTTCTGGTTGCCGGCCTCGATGCGGTGCACCGCGCTCTGGCTGGTGCCGAGCACGTCAGCGAGCTGGGTCTGGGTGAGCCCCCGGTGCTTGCGGGCATCACGGATGAGGCCCCCGATCCGGTCTGCGTAGGTGTCAGTCACGCGGAGGACAATAACTCACATGTGAGATTTGTTCCGGATCGTCGGCGTGTCGCTGGTCACTCCGCCCTCGGAGCCGGGACCGCGGGCGAGGCTCCGGCCGGTTGTCCGCTCGGCGCGGCCCACCCCTAGAGTTGAGGCCATGACCGATCACTATGACGTCGTCGTGCTGGGTGCCGGACCGGGCGGCTACGTGGCCGCCGTCCGCGCCGCCCAGCTGGGCCTCAAGACCGCCATCATCGAGCTCAAGTACTGGGGCGGCGTCTGCAACAACGTCGGCTGCATCCCGACGAAGTCGTTGCTCCGCAATGCCGAGATCGCGCACATCTTCAACCACGAGGCGAAGACGTTCGGCATCAGCGGCGACGTCAGCTTCGACTTCGGCGCCGCGTTCAAGCGCAGCCGGGGCGTGGCTGACCGGATGGCCAAGGGCGTCCACTTCCTGATGAAGAAGAACAAGATCACCGAGATCGACGGCTGGGCGACGTTCACCGACGACCACAACGTCAGCGTCGAGGGGCCGAAGGGCAGCACCACCTCGGTGAGCTTCGACAACCTGATCATCGCGGCCGGCGCCACCACCCGGCTGCTGCCCGGCACCGAGGTCACCGACCGGGTGGTGACGTACGAGGAGCAGATCCTCACCGAGGAGCTGCCGGGGTCGATCATCATCGCGGGCTCCGGTGCGATCGGCACCGAGTTCGCCTACGTGCTGGCCAACTACGGGGTCGACGTCACCATCGTGGAGTTCCTGGACCGGATGCTGCCGCTGGAGGACCCGGAGGTCTCCACCGAGCTCCAGAAGCACTACAAGAAGCTCGGCGTGAAGCTGATGACCAGCACCAAGGTCGAGAAGATCGACGACTCGGGTGAGAAGGTCAAGGTCACCGTCTCCCCGGCGGCCGGTGGCGACTCCACCGTGCTCGAGGCCGACAAGGTCATGCAGGCCATCGGCTTCGTGCCGCGGACCGGCGGCTACGGGCTGGAGAAGACCGGCGTGGAGCTCACCGAGCGGGGCGCCATCGCCATCGACGAGCACATGCGCACGAACGTGCCGCACATCTACGCCATCGGAGACGTGACCGCCAAGCTGCTGCTGGCGCACACCGCCGAGGCGCAGGGCATCGTGGCCGCCGAGACGATCGCCGGGGCGGAGACCATGGCGATCAACTACGACATGATCCCGCGGGCGACCTACTGCCAGCCGCAGGTCGCCTCCTTCGGCTACACCGAGGCGCAGGCCAAGGACCGCGGCTACGACGTCAAGGTGGCGAAGTTCCCGTTCACCGCCAACGGCAAGGCGCACGGTCTCGGCGACGCCGTCGGATTCGTCAAGCTGATCGCCGACAGCGCGCACAACGAGATCCTCGGCGTGCACATGATCGGCCCGGACGTCACCGAGCTGCTGCCCGAGCTCACCCTGGCCCAGCTGTGGGACCTGACGGCCGACGAGGTGGCCCGCAACATCCACGCGCACCCGACCCTGTCGGAGGGCTTGCTCGAGGCCGCGCACGGCATCTCGGGCCACATGATCAACCTCTGACGCCGGCCTGACCCTCCGGGGTCAGGCAGTGGCACGGAGCACGAGCCGGGTCTGCAGCACGCAGGCCCGGCTCTCCGGTTCCCGGCCCGCCAGCAGTCCCAGCAGCATCTCGGTCATCTGGGCCCCCATGGCGATCGAGGGCTGGCTCACCGTGCTGAGCGGCAGGCCGCCCGCGGTCGCGGCCGGGCTGTCGTCGTAGCCGATCAGCGCGACGTCGCGGGGCACGTCCAGCCCGTGCTCGGCCAGCACGCTGAGGGCGCCGCGCGCCATCAGGTCGTTGGCCACGAAGACGGCGTCGAGGTCGGGCACCCGGGCGAGCAGCTCCCGCATCGCCGCCGCTCCGCCGACGGTCGTGAAGTCGCCGGCCACCACAGCGTCGGTCGGCCGTCCGTCGTCGGCCAGCACCCCCCGCCACCCAGCCAGCCGGTCGACCGAGGCGGGCATGTCGGGCGGGCCGGTCACCGTCGCGATCCGCCGCCGGCCGAGCCCGACGAGGTGGTCGGTGGCCAGCCGGGCACCGCCTACGTTGTCGACGTCGACGCTGTAGCAGGGATCCAGGTCGGGGAGCGCGGGCCGGCCGCCGAAGACCACGGGCAGGCTGGCGTTGATGTCCCTCAAGTCGGTGTTGCTGGGGTGGTGGGAGACGACCAGGGCGCCGTCGACGTTGCCGCCCTGCAGGTAGCGCCGGGTCTTGCCGCCGGCCCCGTCCCGGGCGACGAGCAGGTTGAGCACGTAGTCGCTGGCCTCCAGGGCGCCGGTGATGCCCTGCACGATGGAGGCGAAGTACGGGTCGCCGAAGAACCGGCTCGCGTCCTCGGGAACCAGCAGCGCGATGGCGTAGGTGTGCCGGCCGGCCAACGACCGGGCGGCCCGGTTGGGGACGTAGTTCAGCTCCTCGATCGCCCGCTGCACCGCGGTGGCGACCTCGGGACGGACGTTGGGGGAGTGGTTGACCACCCGCGACACCGTCGAGCGGCTGACCCCGGAGACCGCCGCCACCATCTCCAGCGTCGGCTGGCCGCGCACGGGGCGGATCCCGGCGTCCAGCGTGGCGCCGCTGCCGGCCCGCACAGCGGGGTCGCGGGGCGGGCCCGCGTCCGTCGACATGCCGGTCAACCTACACCGCGATCGGGCGCTGGTCAGGGGTTTCAGTGCCCCACTGGCGGTTGGGGGACCGTCGGCACGACGGGGGGCCCTAGCCTTGACCGGGCACCAGCGGACGACGTCGACCGACGCGAGGAGAACCCCGTGCCCACCACGACCCGGACCTGGCCCGCCCTGGTGGTGGCCGGGCTGCTGACCGCCACGGCCTGCACCCCCGACCCGGCCCCCGTCCCCGCCCCTGGGGGGAGCTCGTCGACGGCCACCGCGACCGCGGCGCCGGGCAGCCCCGCCCCGACGGCGGACCCGGGCACCGCCACAGCGGCACCGACGCCGACCCCGGCCGCGCAGGAGCTGCCGCGCGGTGGTCGCACCGTCTTCCCGCGGTACCGGCTGGTCGGCTACGCCGGGCTCACGGGCGCTCCGACGCTCGGCCGGCTCGGCACCGGGCCGCTCGACCAGCGGGTCCGGGAGATGGAGCGGCGGGCGCGTCCCTACCGCGCCGGCCGGGAGATCCTGCCCGTCCTGGAGGTGATCGCCACCATCGTGCAGGCCGACCCGGGCCGCGACGGCACCTACCGGAGCCGGATCAGCGACGACCAGATCTCGGTCTACCTGGCGGCCGCTCGCAAGCGCGACGCGCTGCTGCTGCTCAACATCCAGCCGGGCCGCGCCGACTTCATGGACGAGGCCAAGGCCTACCGCCGCTGGCTGGACGAGCCCGACGTCGGGCTCGCGCTCGACCCGGAGTGGGCGATGGGTCCCGGGCAGGTCCCGGGGCGCGTCTTCGGGCGCACCACCGGGAAGGAGCTGGACGGCGTCGCGCGCTACCTGGCCGACGTGGTCGAGGCGGGGGACCTACCGGAGAAGGTGCTCGTCTACCACCAGCTCGCCCCCTCGATCGTCCGCAGCGAGTCGGGCCTGCGGAGGCACCGCGGGGTCGCCCTGGTCAAGTCGGTCGACGGCATCGGCGTGCCCGCCGCCAAGGTCGAGACCTACCGGCTGGTGAACCGCACGACGCCCGAGCACGTGCACCCGGGCTTCAAGCTCTTCTACACCGAGGACGCCGAGGCGGGCCCGCTGATGACCCCGGAGCAGGTCCTGGCGCTGGACCCGCGACCGGAGTACGTCCTCTACGAGTGATCCGCGCGACGACACGGCACCCGCCCCTGGCCGGGCACGGCGGGGTGCCCGGCCGTCGGCTAGGTTCGGCCGGTGAACTCGGCGCCCACGACCCGGAGGCTCCCACGCCTCGCCGCGCTGGACGGGCTGCGCTTCGTCGCCGCAGGGGCTGTGATGCTCTTCCACTACACCGCCGCCGAGAAGCTGCTGTGGGGGAACCCGTCGCGGCTGGAGTTCCCGACCATGAACCTCCTCACCCGCTACGGGTACCTGGGGGTGCAGCTCTTCTTCGTGATCAGCGGGTTCGTCATCTTGATGACGGCGTACGGCCGCCGGGTGCAGGACTTCGTGGCGTCCCGCGTCTCCCGCTTGTTCCCGGCCTACTGGGTGGCGGTGGTCGGCACCTTCCTCCTGCAGTCGTTCTGGCACGGGGACCGGGAGTCCACGGCGCTGCAAGCGCTGGTCAACCTGACCATGCTCCAGGGGGCGCTGGGGGTCCCCGGCGTCCAGGGCGCCTTCTGGACGCTGTGGGTCGAGCTCAAGTTCTACCTGCTGATCGGGCTCTTCGTGGTGGTCGGGATGACCCGCCAGCGGGTCATCGCGTTCGCCCTGCTCTGGCCGCTGCTCGCCAAGATCGCCGACGCCACGGACTCGGCGGTCCTGGTGTCGCTGCTGATGCCGTCCCACGCCCCGTACTTCGCGGCCGGGATGCTGATGTACGTCGCCCACCGGCACGGCCACAACCTGCTGGTCTGGCTGGGCATCGGAGTCAACTACGTGCTCTGCGTGCTGCAGGCGGTGAAGTACGCCCGGGACCGTTCCCCCGAGATCACCGGCACCGAGATGAGCGGGGTGGTCGTCGCCGCCCTGGTCACCGCGATGTTCGCCGCAGTCCTGCTCTGCAGCAACGGTTGGCTGTCCCGGATCGAGTGGCGCTGGCTGACCGCGGTCGGCGCCCTGACCTACCCGGTGTACCTGGTGCACGGCCAGCTGGGCTTCTTCGTCATCGACGTGCTGCACGCCGGCCGGAACAGCTACCTGGTGCTGGCCGCGGCCATGGTGGCCAGCTTCGCCGTCGCCTGGCTCATCCACACCGGCGTGGAGAAACCCTTCGCCCGTCCGCTCCGGGTGGCGATCAACCGCTCGCTGACCGACCAGGTCGACCTGCACGAGCCGGGGGAGCGCACCGGACCGGAGCCGACCTCGGTGGAGGTCGCGGTGCCGCGTGCCCGGCCGGAACGGCCGACGGGCTCGCCGCGGGAGGGCCTCGTCCGCGACGAGTGAGCGGCTGGGCACCGGAGCGGGGTGCTCGGCGGCCGTCCATCCAAGCCGTCTCCTGCGGTGCCGGGCGCGTGTGAGGCAGGACCTCCCTCGGGGCGCGGTTCCGACGACCCGCCGCGGAGGCGGCCGGCTCAGGCGCTGAGCTCCAGCGGGGGCAGGGCCGGCGCCCTGCAGCTCTCGTCCTGCACCGTGGCCCAGGCCCTGATGAGTCGCTGGACGGCGTCGTCGAGCACCTCCGGCGAGGCCGCGTAGGGCAGCCGCACCCGACGTTCGCCCCCCGCGCCGGGGTAGAAGCGCGGCCCGGCGCTGAGCAGCAGGCCCTGCTGCTCAGCGGCAGCGGCCAACCGGCTCGAGGACTCCGTCGGCAGCTCGACCCACAGGCTCAACCCGCCGCCCGGCACCCGGCAGCGCCAGTCGGGCAGGTGCTCGGCCAGCTGCTGCACCAACCGGTCGCGCTGCTCCCGCAGCCGTCGGCGCTGGTCGGCCAGCACCGGCTCGGGGTCCTCGAGCAGGGTGGCGAGGACCAGCTGCTCCAACGGGGCGGTGCCCAGGTCGAGGGTCGCGCGGTGCTCCACCAGCGTCCGCACCAGCTCGGAAGGAGCCCGCACCCACCCGACCCGCAGGCCGCCCCAGAAGGCCTTGCTGGCCGAGCCGAGGGTGACGGCGTCGGGCAGGGAGGCCGCGAACGGCACTCGCGGTGGCTGGCCGTCCAGCCGGGTCTCCACCAGCGTCTCGTCCACGACGGCCACCGTCCGGGCGCGCCGCAGGGCCGCCGCCAGCTCGGGCCGCAGCTCCTTCGACAACCAGGCGCCGGTCGGGTTCTGGAAGTCGGGCACCAGGTAGGCCGCCCGGGGGGCCGTCTGCCGGAGCGTGGCGTCGAAGCCCGGCGCGTCCCAGCCGTCCGGTCCCAGCGGATAGGGGAGCAGCCGCGCGCCCCGGCGGCGCAGGGCCTCCAGCGCGTTCGCGTAGCCGGGTGCCTCGACCAGCACCCGGTCGCCGGGACCGAGCAGCGCGGCGGTCACGACGTTGAGCGCGGCCAGCGCGCCACTGGTGACCACCACCTGCCCGGGGACGGTGGGAAGTCCGCGGGCCGTGTACCACGCCGCGATCCGTTCCCGCAGCACCGGCAACCCGTCGGCGGAGTAGCCGTGGCTGCGCAGCAGGCCGGGCAGCTGCTCCAGTGCCCCTGCGTAGGCCTCGGCCACGCCGGCCGGGGCGGCCGGGGCGCCGAAGGTGAGGTTGAGCGTCCCGGCCTCCGCGGCCAGCCCGACGCCGGGCAGCCCTCCGAGGGCCCGGCCCGGTGGGACGACGACGAAGTTGCCGGCTCCCTGCCGGGCCCGGAGGTAGCCCGCCGTGCCGAGCTGGGCGTACGCGGCGGTGACCGTCGAGCGGCTCACCTGGAGGTCGCGGGCCAGCTCGCGCTCGCTGGGCAGCCGGGTGCCGACGGCGAGCCGGCCGTCGACGACGAGGTAGCGGATCCGCTCCGCCAGATCGCGGTAGGCGGGGGTGCGGAGTCGGTGGGCGCCCAGCAGGGCGTGCAGCCCCGCCGCGGACAGCCAGCGGGTGGGCGTCATGCTGCTCCTGAGGTGGACTGCCGCGACCGTACCAATCCCGGACCCTCCGGGGAAGACCAGGCCACTGGTCCCCGATTGGCCCTGGTGGCCCGGGTCAGGACGCTGCACGATGGCCTGGTGACGTCGTCCCGCCCCTCCGCCTCGCTCACCGTGCACGGGCCGCTCGAGCAGCTCCGCGCCGGTCGGCTGGCCCGACGGCTGCCCCAGCTCTTCGCCGGGTTGGCCCTCTTCGGGTTCTCGATGGCGATGATGCTGCGCTCCGACCTCGGCCTCGCCCCCTGGGACGTGCTGACCGAGGGTCTGGCGCACCGGCTCCCGCTCAGCTTCGGCACCATCACCATCCTGGTCAGCGTCGTGGTGCTGCTGCTGTGGGTGCCGCTGCGCCAGCGTCCCGGTCTGGGCACCATCGCGAACGTCTTCGTCGTCGGGGTCGCGGTGGACGTCGGCCTCGCGGTGCTGCACACCCCGTCCTCGTTGGTCCTGCAGGTGCTGCTGCTGGTCGGCGGCCTGGTGGCCAACGGCCTGGCCGGTGCGGTGTACATCGGGAGCCAGTTCGGTCCCGGCCCCCGCGACGGGCTGATGACCGGCCTGGCCCGGAGGACCGGCGCCAGCCTGCGCCTGGTCCGGACCGGGATCGAGGTCGTGGTGCTGGCCGCGGGCTTCCTGCTGGGGGGCACCGTCGGTGTCGGGACGGTGCTCTACGCCGTCGGGATCGGGCCGCTGACGCAGCTGTTCCTGCCACGGGTGGCCGTCCGCCTGGACGCACCGGCGTCCGCCGGTGCGTCCGGTCAGCCGCGGCCGGCGACGAGCGCCACCGCCGGCGGCTGAGCCCGACCGCCCCGTGGCAGGATCGCGGGCGGCCGACGAGCACGGGGGAGGGGAGGGCGACGTGGTGGAGCTGCTGGCCCCGCAGCGGGCGCTGGCCCTGCAGCGGGCCGACCTCACCTACCCCGAGGTCGGGGCGACCCGCGGGCCCCTGCCCACCGGCTACAACCACCAGCACCTCTCCGCCCGGGTCGGCAGCGGCCGGGCGGCGTTCGAGGCCGCCGCGAACTCGTTGCTGACCTGGGGCATGCACGAGGGGGCGGGCCTCTCCGCCCAGGTGTCCGACCGCCGGGTGCGGATCGGCACGGTGGCGGAGCTGCGGCTGGGCCTCGGTCCGCTCGCCCTGCGCATCCCCGTCCGGGTCGTCGAGGTGGTCGAGGACGCGCACCGGCGCGGCTTCGTCTACGGCACGCTGCCCGGCCACCCGGCCCGGGGCGAGGAGTCGTTCACCGTCGGGCTGGCCGACGACGGTGCCGTGTCCTTCGAGCTCGTCGCCTTCTCCCGCGGTGGTCGCTGGTTCACGATCCTGGGTGCACCGGTCGCGCAGGCCGGGCAGCACCGTATGGCCAGACGCTACGTCCGCGCGCTGCGCACGGCTGCCGCAGCCTGACCGCGCGCCGTGCGCCTCGTCGGCGGCCCGCAACGCCTGGTCAGCGCGGATTGTTCCCGGTGTGAGAAGCCCCGCAGAACCTGGGTTCCGGCCGGTGCTGCTCCTACGGTGGAAGGATGCCCCCTCTGTCCTCGCGACCTCGCCGCACCACCGCGGCCCTCGTCTTCGTGGCGGTCAGCGCCGTCGCCGGGCTGCTGGCGGCCGGCCTGGTGATGCCCGCGGTCGCGGCGGCCAGCTGGGCCACCGGAGCGGCCGAGGAGGAGCTGGAGACGCTGCCCGTCGCCTTCGACGCCCCGGCGCAGTCCCAGCGCAGCCAGGTGCTGGACGCCGACGGTGACGTGCTGGCCACCTTCTTCGCCGAGAACCGGGTCTACGTCGGCCTGGACGAGATCGCCCCGGTGATGCGGGAGGCGATCATCTCCATCGAGGACCACCGCTACTACGAGCACGGGCCCATCGACCCGGTCGGCACGCTCCGCGCCTTCCTGCGCAACACCGCCGCCGACGACGTCACCCAGGGCGGCTCCAGCATCACCCAGCAGTACGTGAAGATGGTCCAGGTCGAGGAGGCCGCCAAGGCGGGGAACGAGCAGGCGGTCGAGGAGGCCCGAGCCGGCACCTACACCCGCAAGATCAAGGAGCTGCGCTACGCCATCTCGGTGGAGCAGAACCTCAGCAAGGACGAGATCCTCGAGCGCTACCTGAACATCGCCTACTACGGGGACGGCGCCTACGGGGTCCAGGCCGCCGCCGAGCACTACTTCGGCACCACCGCCGCGAAGCTGACCCTGCCGCAGGCGGCGATGCTGGCCGGCCTGGTGCAGAACCCCACCGCCTTCAACCCGGTCGAGAACGAGGACGCCGGCCTGCAGCGCCGCGACGTCGTGCTCGCCCGGATGGCCCAGCTGGGCACGATCACGCAGGCGCAGGCCAAGAAGGCGCAGCAGGCGGGCTTCGACGAGGACGACGTCGAGACCACCACCAGCGGGTGCACGGTGAGCGACTTCCCGTTCCTGTGCGACTACGTCTACAAGACCCTGCTGCAGACCCCGAGCCTGGGGGCCAGCCCCGAGGAGCGGGAGCAGGCCGTGCTCCGCGGCGGCCTCACCATCGAGACCGCTCTGGACCCCGACACCCAGGCCGCCACCCAGGAGGCGGTCAGCGACGTGGTCGGCCCGACCGACCCGCTGATCGCCGTGATGGACATGGTCGAGCCCGGGACCGGGCGGGTGCTGGCCATGGCGCAGAGCCGGCCGGTGATGGGCTCCGACGCGAAGGCGGGGGAGACGTACTGGAACTACTCGGTGCCGCCGGCCCTCGGTGGCGCGCAGGGCTTCCAGGCCGGCTCGACCTTCAAGGCCTTCACCGCCGCCGCCGCGCTCGAGAACGGCATCCCGCTCTCCACCCGCTACGACGCGCGCCGGACGATCGACTTCTCCGGAGCCACCTTCGAGAGCTGCGAGGGGACCGAGCAGGTCAACGGGAAGTGGGAGGTCAGCAACTCCACCGGGACCAACGGCGTGATGGACATGAACCTCGCCGCGCAGCGGTCGGTGAACACCTACTTCGTCCGGCTGGCCCTCGACGTCGGCCTGTGCGACGTGACCCGGATGGCCGAGAAGCTCGGCGTGCAGAGCAGCACCGCTGACGCCCCGGTGAGCTCCTACGACGACAAGCCGTCCTTCACCCTGGGTACGGTCGAGGTCGACCCGCTGTCCATGGCCACCGCCTACGCCACCTTCGCCTCCGGGGGCATCCACTGCGACCCGGTGGTGCTCGACTCCATCACCGACCCGGCCGGCGCCGAGCTCGAGGTCCCGGACGGGAACTGCACCCGGGTGCTGAGCGAAGACGTGGCCGACGCCGTGAACGCGATGCTCGCCGGGGTGATGACGCGGGGCACCGGTGGCCGTGTGGCGACCAGCGACGGCCGTCCCCAGGCCGGCAAGACCGGCACCATCGACAGCAACGCCGCCACCTGGTTCGTCGGCTACACCCCCGAAGCCGCCGGCGCCGCGATGATCTCGGTCGACAACGCCCGCAAGCCCTTCGTCTCCGACGGGGCCGGCTACCGCCGCTCCGGGCTGAAGAACTTCGTGGTGCCCTCGACCGGCGACGTGCTCGAGGGCTCGGGCAGTGGTGACGCGGGCGTGCGCATCTGGAAGCCGGCGATGGAGTCCTACCTCGACGACCAGCCGGCCACCCGCTTCGACGCCCCGCCGGCGGCTCTGGTGCGCGGCGACGGCTCGACCACGGCCGACCGGCCGGGCGCCTTCGGGAGCCAGCCCGGGCCGCAGCAGCCAGGGCAGCTGCCCGGCCAGGAGCAGGGGCGCCGCGCTCCCCGCTGACGCCCGCCGGCCAGGGGGTTGTGCGGGGTGGCATGCTGGCTCGGCCCGCGACGGTGCGGCCCCGGATCCCTCCAGCGACAGGCACCTCTATGGCGACGCAGCTCACCCCCGTCACGGCGACGGGGGAGTCGAAGCTCCGGCAGAGCATCACCGGACCCCTGCTCTTCGTGTTCATCCTCGGCGACGTGCTCGGCGCCGGCATCTACGCCCTGATGGGGGTGCTGTCGCAGGAGGTGGGCGGTGCGCTCTGGGTGCCGCTGGCGGTGGCCCTGCTGCTGGCCCTGCTGACCGCCGGCTCCTACGCCGAGCTGGTCACCAAGTACCCGCGCGCCGGCGGGGCGGCGATCTTCGCCGAGCGCGCCTTCAAGAACCCGCTGGTCGCGTTCCTGGTCGGCTTCAGCATGCTGGCCGCCGGCGTCACCAGCGCCGCCGGCCTGGCCCTGGCCTTCGCCGGTGACTACCTGGGCACCTTCCTGGACGTGCCGGCCGCACCCGCCGCCGTCGTCTTCCTGGGCCTGGTGGCCCTGCTCAACGCCCGCGGGATCAGCGAGTCGCTCAAGACGAACCTGGTGATGACCGTCGTCGAGGTCAGCGGTCTGCTCATCGTCATCGCCACGGTGGCCGTGCTGCTGGGCCGCGGCGGCGGCGACGTGGCCCGGGTCACCGAGTTCCCGGCCGGCGTCAGCCCGGCCACCGCGACGCTCGGCGCCGCGGTCATCGCCTACTACTCCTTCGTCGGCTTCGAGACCTCGGCCAACGTGGCCGAGGAGGTCCGCGACCCCAGCCGGGTCTACCCGCGGGCACTGTTCGGCTCCCTGCTGGTGGCCGGTCTCGTCTACGTCCTGGTCGGCCTGGCCAGCTCGATCGCCCTGCCCGCCGCCGAGCTGTCGGCCTCGAGCGGCCCGCTGCTCGCCGTGGTCCAGGCCACCGGGGTCGGCATCCCGGCCTGGGTCTTCAGCCTGATCGCCCTGGTCGCGGTGGCCAACGGCGCCCTGCTCACCATGATCATGGCCAGCCGGGTGACCTACGGCATGGCCGAGCAGGGCCTGCTGCCCGGCGTGCTGTCGCGGATCCTGCCGGGCCGTCGCACCCCGGTGGTGGCCATCGTCGCCACCACCGTGCTGGCCATGGCCCTGACCCTGGTCGGCGACCTGTCCGTGCTGGCCAGCACCGTGGTGCTGCTGCTGCTGTTCGTCTTCATCAGCACCAACATCGCCGTCCTCGTGCTGCGCCGGGACCGCGTCGAGCACGCGCACTTCACCGTGCCGGCGGTCTTCCCGGTGCTCGGTGTCGCGTCCTGCGTGCTGCTGCTGACCAGGCAGGAGGCGACGGTCTGGCTCTACGGCCTGGGCCTGCTCGTCGTGGGTGTGGTGCTGTACGGGCTCGCGCGGCTGACGAGGCACCGGGAAGCCTGATCCCGGCCTTCCCCACGTTCCTGCAGACCTGTCCGATAAGTAACATTATGTCAGAACAGCGGTAGGCGACTCGTCGCGTGCGCACCTCAGCAGGTCCCCCGTGGCCGCTGGCCTGCTGGGGCGCGCAGTCGACGCACCGCTCAGCTGCGGGAGCGTCGTCCGACCAGCAGGTACACGAGGTGGTTGCCGGTGTTGAGCGCGGTCAGCACCCGCCACAAGGTCGGGCTGCCGCGCAGCTCGGACCGGCTGCGGGTGGCGATGTCGCGCCACACGAGCGCCGTCAGGCCCGCGTGGGCTCCGAGCGCCAGCAGGACCGTCGAGGCCCGAGGACCGTTTGTCGTCATACCGCAGCCTGACGCACCAGGACGGGCGGAGGCAAACGGGCGCCCCTCGCTCTGATTCGATCCAGCGACGCGATCTCCCTAGGCTGTCGCCGGTGACGAAACCGCGCCCCGCCACCGCGGCCCGTCGGGCGCGGGCGGCCACCGGTGCCCTGTTCTTCACCAACGGCGCGCTGTTCGCCAACCTGGTGCCGCGCTACCCCGAGGTCAAGGCCGACCTCGGCCTGACGAACGCCGAGTTCGGGCTGGCCGTCGCCGGCTTCCCCGTCGGTGCGATGCTGGCGGGGCTCGCCGCCGGCGTGCTGATCCGACGGGTCGGCTCGGACCGGCTGGCCGTCGGGGCCACGGTCGTGGCGGCTCTGGGCCAGCTCGCCGCGGGCGTCGCGCCGGTCGGCGTCCTGCTGGCGGCCGGGCTGCTGCTCGCCGGAGCCATGGACGCCCTGGCCGACGTGGCGCAGAACTCCCAGGGTCTGCGGGTCCAGCGGCGGTACGGACGCTCCATCCTCAACTCCCTGCACGCGATCTGGAGCGTCGGTGCCGTTGTGGGTGGCGTTCTCGGCGCGCTGGCGGCGGAGGTGGCGCTCCCCCGCGGGCTGCACCTCGGCGCCTCAGCCCTCGTCTTCAGCTCCGTCGCGGTGGTGGTCTTCCGCTGGATGCTGCACGATGACGAACCTGACGAGCCGGACTCCCCCGCGGCCGCCTCCGCCCCGACGTCGGGCCGTCGGGTCACCGCCGGACGGCTCCGGGTCTGCGCCGTGCTGGGCGCGCTCGTCCTGGTGGGCGCGGCGGGCGGGGTCATCGAGGACTCCGGGAACTCGTGGTCGGCGATCTACCTGACCGACGTGCTGGGCGCCTCGGCCTTCGTCGCCGGCACCGGTTTCATCGCCCTGCAGGGGATGCAGTGCATCGGCCGCTTCCTGGGTGACCCGCTCGTCGACCGGTTCGGGCAGCGGGCGGTGGCCCGGACCGGCGGGGTGGTCGCGCTGGTCGGGATGGGGTCAGCCCTCCTCGTCCCCACGCTGCCCGGCACGGTCGTCGGCTTCGGCCTCGCCGGGCTCGGCATCGCCACCTTGATCCCGGCCGCGATGCACGGGGCCGACACCCTCCCGGGGCTGCCGCCGGGCACGGGCCTCACGGTCGTCAGCTGGCTGCTGCGGCTCGGCTTCCTGCTCTCCCCACCGGTCGTGGGAGCCGTCGCGGACGCGGCCTCGCTGCGGGTCGGTCTGCTGGTCGTGCCCCTGGCCGGCCTGGTGGTGGTCGCCGCGGCCGGGGTGCTGAGCGGGCGCTCCGCCCGGCCGGCTGTCGACGCCCCGGTCCTGGAGACCGTCCCGGCCCGGTGAGGGCCGCTGCAGCCGCTCCGGTGAGGATGAGGCATGGCCCCCGATCCTTCCGGCCCCGATCCCAGCCAGACGCTGCCGACGCCCGAGCAGCCGTTCGACACCCTGGCCCAGCCGTGGCCGACCCGCGACGACGTCCGGATCACCCGGGTGCGGGCGGTGGTGACCGCTCCGGAGGGCATCCCGCTCGTCGTGGTCAAGGTGGACACCAGCGTCGACGGCCTGTCGGGACTCGGTTGTGCCACCTTCACCCAGCGCTGGCACGCCGTCGTCGCCTTCGTCGAGCAGCACCTGGCCCGGCTGGTGGTCGGTCGCTACCCCGGCGACATCGAGGACCTGGTCCGGCTGGCTCGCCTCTCGGGCTACTGGCGGGACGGCCCGGTCGGGAACAACGCGCTGTCGGGCCTCGACATGGCCCTGTGGGACATCGCCGGCAAGCGGGCCGGGGCGCCGGTGCACGAGCTGCTCGGAGGTCGGGTGCGCTGGGCCGCCGACACCTACGTGCACGCCAGCGGGCCGTCGGTGGCGGCGACGGTGGACGCCGCCGCCGCGATCGCGGACCGGGGTTGGCGGCACGTCCGGCTGCAGACCTCCCAGCACGGCGTCGGGACCTACGGCTCGCCTCGCATCCCCGGCACCTTCGAGGGCGACCCCTATCCGCACGGGATCAGCCTGACGGAGTACCTGACGACCGTCCCCCGGCTCTTCGCCGCCGCCCGCGAACGGCTCGGCCCTGACGTCGAGCTCTGCCACGACGTGCACTCCCGGCTGACGCCGAAGCAGGCCGTCGCCCTGGCCCGGGCCGTCGAGCCGTACCGGCCGTTCTTCCTCGAGGACGTCCTCCCGCCCGAGCACTGGGACCAGCTGCCGCAGGTGCGGCAGTCCTCGCCCGTGCCGCTGGCCGTCGGAGAGCTGGCGACCTCGGTGTCCGACGCCGCCCGGCTGGTCAGCGGCGGCGGGGTGGACCTGCTGCGCTGCCACGTCTCGGCCATCGGCGGACTCACCCCGGCCCGCAAGCTGGCCGCGCTGTGCGAGCTGACCGGTGTCCGGACGGCCTGGCACGCGCCGGGCGACACCTCCCCGGTGGGCGCGGCCGCCAACGTCGCCCTCGACGTCTCCTCCCCCGCCTTCGGCATCCAGGAGGGCCACGAGTACGCCGACGCCGTGCACGAGGTCTTCCCCGGCACCCTGGTGGCCGACCGCGGGTGGCTGGTGCCGAACGAGGCGCCGGGGTTCGGCATCGAGCTGGACGAGCGGGCCGCCGCCCGCTACCCGGCCGCGCTCTCCCCGCACGACGCCTGGGCCGCGGGCGTCCGCGGCCGCGACGGTGGGCTGGTGTTCCCCTGATGAGGGTCGCGCGGGTGGAGACCTTCGTGCTCAGCAACCGCCGGGCGCTGGTGCGGATCGAGACCGACACCGGCCTGGTCGGCTGGGGGGAGCCGGTGCTGGAGAACTGGGCGCGGACCACCGTGGCCGCGGTCGAGCGGATGGCTGAGCACCTGCTCGGCCGGGACCCGCGCCGGATCACCCAGCTGTGGCAGGTGCTGGCCCGCGGCGGGTTCTACCGCGGAGGCGCGGTGCTGCACTCGGCGCTGGCCGGGATCGACCAGGCGTTGTGGGACCTCCGCGGCCGGGCCCTGGGGGTGCCGGTGCACGAGCTGCTCGGCGGAGCCTGCCGGGAGCGGGTCCGGATGTACGCCCACGCCAACGCCACGGACGGCCGGACCGGGGATCCCGAGCTGGCCAGGCGCCTGGTGACGCAGGGCTACGACCTGCTCAAGGTCGCGGTCGACGGGCCGGTGGCCTTCCTCGACACCCCGGCCACGGTGCACCGGCTGGTGGCCGACCTCACCGAGCTGCGGGCCGCCGTGGGGGACGACGTCGACCTCGCCCTGGACCTGCACGGCCGGCTCTCGGCCCCGATGGCCCGCCGCGTGCTGCCGCTGCTCGAGCCGCTGCTGCTGACCTTCGTCGAGGAGCCGCTGCGGCCGGAGCACTCGGCGCTGCTGCCCGAGCTGGTCCGCTGCTCCAGCGTGCCGATCGCCACCGGCGAGCGCCTCTACGCGCGGACCGAGTTCCGCGCGGTGCTGGAGGCCGGGGTGGCCGTGGTCCAGCCCGACCCCTCGCACGCCGGCGGCATCACCGAGGTGTTCCGGATCGGCACCCAGGCCGAGGTCTACGACGCCCAGCTCGCCCCGCACTGCCCGCTGGGTCCCGTCGCGCTCGCCGCCTGCCTGCAGCTGGACCTCGCGCTGCCCAACGTGCTCGCCCAGGAGCAGGTGCTGCGCTGGGACGACCCGGGCTCCCCCGACTTCTCGCTGCTCCTCGACCCCGAGGTGCTGCGCCCGGTGGACGGCGCGGTCCCCCGGCTGACCGGGCCGGGACTGGGCATCGAGGTGGACGAGGAGGCCGTCCGGGCGCTGGCCGTGGACGGGCCCCTGCCGCCCGGCTCACCGGTCTGGGAGCACCCCGACGGCAGCTTCGCCGAGTGGTGACGGCCGCCGCCGCTGTCCAGACCCTGCTAGGTTCGGCGGCACGAGTCGGTCGTGCATCCGCGAGGATGACAGGGAACCCGGTGCAACTCCGGGACTGGCGCGCAGCGGTGAGGGTGACGGCGGTGGCGTGAGACCACTGGGACCGACGAGGTCCTGGGAAGGTGCTACCTCCGGCTGACCCCGAGTCCGAAAACCTGCCGGCTCGGTCGTCGTCCGCCCAGAACCCCGCGACCGGGTTCCTGCTCGAATCGAGACCCTCGTGCCTGCGCACCCTCCTGCCCCGCCGCACCCCCCGCTCCAGCGCCACCGGCCCGCCCGGTGACCCATCTGCGTGACGCCCGGCAACGGCGTCCCGCGCCCACCGCCGTCGTGCTGGCCGTCGCGCTGCTGCTCAGCCTGGTCGGCTCGCTGGCCCTGGGGACCGAGACCGTGCCGCTGCCGGCGGTGGTCGACGTGGTCCTCCAGCACCTCGCCGGACGTCGCGGCGCCGACCCGACCGCCGACGTCATCGTCTGGGAGCTGCGCGCCCCCCGTGCGGTGCTGGCCGCCGTCGTCGGGGCCGGTCTCACGCTGGCCGGCCTGGCCATGCAGACCCTGGTCCGCAACCCGCTGGCCGACCCGTACCTGCTCGGGGTCTCCTCCGGCGCGGGTGTCGGGGCGACCGCGGTGATCACCACCGGTCTGCTCGGCGCCTGGGGGACGTGGGCGCTGTCGGGCGGGGCGCTGCTGGGTGCGCTCGGGGCCTCCATCGTGGTCTACCTGGTGGCCAGCGCGCAGGGCGGGCTGACCCCGCTGCGGCTGGTGCTGTCCGGCGTCGTGCTGTCCTCGGCCTTCAGCGCCGTCGCCTCGTTCCTGGTCTTCGCCGCCCAGGACAGCCGGGCCGCCCAGTCGGTGCTGTTCTGGCTGCTTGGCAACCTCACCGGCGCCACCTGGGCCAAGCTGTGGCTGCCCGCGGTCGTCGTCGTGGCGGCCACCGCCCTGCTGCTGGCCAGCAGCGGCTGGATGGACGCGCTGGCCGCCGGACCGGACACCGCCGCCTCCCTCGGGGTGCCCGTGGTCGGGCTCCGCCGGGCCCTGTTCGGCGGACTGGCCGTCCTGGTCGGGGTGCTGGTCGCGGTCTCCGGCGGGATCGGCTTCGTCGGCCTCGTGCTGCCGCACCTGGCCCGGCGGCTGGTCGGCGCCCGGCACCGGTCGCTGGTCGTCGTCGCCGCGCTGGGCGGGGCGCTGTTCCTGGTCTGGGTCGACGTGCTGGCCCGGATGCTCTTCCGGCCGCTGGAGATCCCCATCGGGGTGGTCACCGGTGTGGTGGGTGCCCCCGTCTTCCTGCTGCTGATGGGCCGCGCCGAGTACCGCTTCGGGAGCAGCCGGTGACGCCGGTCGGGGTGGCGCTCACCGCCACCGACCTCGACGCGGGCGTGGACGGGCACCTCGTGGTCGCCGGCGTGACCCTGGCCGTCGCGCCGGGCAGCCTGGTCGCCGTCGTCGGCGAGAACGGCAGCGGCAAGTCGACGCTGCTGCGTGCGCTGGCCGGGCTCACCCGGCCGCTCGCCGGGCGGGTGGCCGTCGAGGGCACCGACCTGCGCACGCTGCCCGGTCGGGACCGCGCCCGGCTGCTCGCCTGGGTGGGCCAGGAGGACGCGCCGGCCGAGGAGCTGCTGGTGTGGCAGGCCGTCGCGCTCGGGCTGGTGCCCTACCAGCGGCCCTGGGCCGGCGCGGGCACCGGCGAGCGCGAGGCCGTGGCCGCCGCCCTGGCCCAGGTCGGGCTGTCCGACCTCGCCGACCGGCGCTGCGACCACCTCTCCGGCGGTGAGCGGCGGCGGGTGATGCTGGCCCGCGGACTGGCCCAGCGGACCGGCTTGATGGTCCTCGACGAGCCGACCAACCACCTCGACGTGGCCCACCAGCAGGAGCTGGTCGCGGTGCTGCGGGCCAGCGGCCGCACCGTGGTGGCCTCGCTGCACGACCTCGACCTGGCCCGGAACGGCTTCGACCAGGCCGTGGTGCTGCACGACGGCCGCGCGCTGGCCGCCGGCCCCGCCGCCGCGGTGCTGGTGCCCGACGTCCTCCGCACCGCTTTCGGGGTCGCGGCCACCCTGCTGCCCGACCCCGTCACCGGTCGGGAGCACCTCGTGCTCCGCACCCCACTCCCCCGTCCTGCCGACCGGAAGCAGCCCCGATGAACCACCGTTCCCGTCCCAGTTCCCGCCTCGCGGCTCTCGGGGCCGGCGCCCTGACCCTGGCCCTGCTCGGCTGCGGGTCCACCACGCCCGGACCGGAGGGTGGGGCCGGCGACCCCAGCGCACCCGGCACGGTCACCGTGACCAACTGCGGGGAGCAGCGGAGCTTCCCCTCGCCCGCCTCACGGATGTTCGTCAACGACGGCAACCTCGTCGCCCTCACCCTGGCCGTGGGCGCGGGTGGGCAGATCACCGCCGTCTCCAGCCTGCAGGACGACGTCGACGTGCTGACCCGCGCCTACGGCGACGTGGTGGGCGGACTGCGCCAGGTCGCCCCGGAGTACCCGGCGCTGGAGACCCTCGTCGCCGCGCAGCCCGACGTCGTGGTCGCCGGCTGGAACTACGGCTTCAGCGAGTCCACCGACGTCACCCCGCAGACGCTGGCCGACCGCGGCATCGGCGCCTACGTGCTGAGCGAGAGCTGTCGGCAGGCCGACGGCGCCCGCGGGACCATGGACCCCTGGGAGGCGCTCCGGACCGACCTGGCCAACCTCGGCGCGATCACCGGGCACCCCGGCACCGCGGCCGCCGTGGTGGCCGACACCGACGCCCGGCTGGCCGCCCTCGACGCCGCCCCGCAGCCCGCGCGCGAGCCGGTCGTCTTCGTCTTCGACAGCGGGACCGACGCGATCTTCTCCTCGGGCGGGTTCGGCGGGCCGCAGGCGATCATCGACGCGGCCGGCGGGCGGAACGCCCTGGCCGATCTGCGCGACACCTGGACCGAGGTGAGCTGGGAGCGGCTGGCCACGGCCCGGCCGGACATGGTCGTCTTCGTCGACTACCCCGGCCAGACGCTGGCGCAGAAGCGGCAGGTGCTGGCGGAGCACCCGGCCACCCGGGACCTCCCAGCCGTGCAGGAGGAGCGCTACCTCGACCTGCCCTACGCGATGTGGACCAGCGGTCCTCTCAACATCGACGCCGCCGAGCACCTGCGCCAGGGCCTCGAGCGGTACGAGCTGGCTCCGGCCAGCGGTCTGGTCCCCCGCCTCGACCTGGGCTGATCGGACCGGACCCGCGTCGGCAGGGGACCGGTGTCAGGGGCCGCCGAGCCGGTCGCTGAGGTTGGGGCCGCCGGTGGGCCGGAGCAGTTCGGGCAGGTCCAGACCCAGCTCGTCGAGCAGGCTCCCGTGCTCGCCGCTGTCCACCTTCTCGGGCAGCAGCCGTTCGCACCGGCCGACCTCGTCGTGCCGGCCGGCCAGCCGGAGCAGGGCCACGACCTCGCTCTTGCTGATGCGCATCTGCGACTCCTTCGTCGTCGTCGTCGTCATCGGGAACGTCCCGGCCGTCGGGGCCGGAGGGGTGGCAGGATCTCAGCCGGCGTCCAGCCGCGGCTGGGCGACCTCGCGGAGGATGAGCAGCGCGACGGCGGCGACCGGGACCGAGAGCAGCGCGCCCACGATCCCCAGCAGGCTGCCGCCGACCAGCGCGGCGATGACGACCAGGGCGCCCGGCACGTCGACCGCCTTCTTGAACACCCGCGGCTGGACGACGTAGTTCTCGAACTGCTGGTAGAGCGCGTAGAAGATCAGCGCCGCGATGCCCACGGTCACCGACTGGCTGAAGGCGATGACCACGACGACCACGGCGGCCAGGGTGGCGCCGATCAGCGGGATGATGTCCAGCACCGCGACCAGGACCGCGAGCGCCAGGGCGTACTCCCCCAGCCCGATGACGAGCAGGAAGACGTAGGACAGGACCCCGGCGATCAGGGCGACCACGAAGGTGCCGGAGATGTAGGAGCTGATCCGCAGGAAGATCTGCTCGGACAGGTAGCTCGACCGGTCGCGGCGCGAGGCCGGGGTCAGCCGGACGATCGCGTTCTTGATCGCGGGCAGGGCGACCAGGAAGTACAGGCTCAGGATCAGCAGCGTGAAGCTGGAGACGACGGCGCTCAGCACCGCGGCGCCGGCGCCGAGCAGGCCGCCGAACGCAGCGGACACCAGACCGCCGGAGCTGAGCGCCTCCTGGGCCCGGTCGACGACCTGGTAGCGCTCGTTGAGGGCGTTGACCTGCGGGTTGCGCAGCGTGTCCTGCAGCAGGTCGGGTCCCGACCGCACCAGGTTGCCGATCTGCTCGACGAAGACGGGGACGACGGCGAGGGCGGCCAGGGCGAACACCACCACCACTCCGACCAGCACCAGCAGCACGGCCAGCCCCCGCCCGACCCCGCGCCGGGTCAGGGCCCGGACCAGCGGGTTCAGCCCGAGCGCGATGAAGAAGGCGACGACGACCAGGATGATCACCGAGCGCGCCTGCACCACGGCCTGGGCCAGCGCGTAGGCCAGGATCACGCCGACGGCACCGGCGAAACCGATCCGGAACGGCGACAGCTGGTTCAGCAGCCGGCCACGACCGGCCGGCGCCAGGTCCTGCCCGTCCGTCAGGGCGGCGTCGACGGGGCCAGGGCGGGTGGGGGTGGAGCCCAGCGTGCGGGATCCGTGTGCGTCCATGCGGCAGATACTCCTGGCTGTGGCGGTCGGGCAGATGAGGTGTGCCCGTTCCGGTCGTGCACCAGCCATTCCTACCCGAGGGTGTACGCCGTAAACAACGACCCTGCCGGACCAGGCTCAGAGCTGCGGCTGGTGCGCCGCCTCGCCGGTCTGGACGGCCCAGAGCGCGGCGTACAGCCCGCCGCCGTCGACCAGCTCGTCGTGGGTGCCGGCCTCGGCCACCCGGCCCTCGGCCAGCACCCAGATCCGGTGGGCGTCCCGGACGGTGGAGAGCCGGTGGGCCACCACCAGTGCCGTCCGGTCAGCGGTGACGGTGGCCAGCGAGCGCTGGATGGCCGCCTCGGTCTCGTTGTCGACGGCCGAGGTCGCCTCGTCCAGCACCAGCAGGGCCGGGTCGCGCAGGATGGCCCGGGCCAGCGCGATCCGCTGCCGCTGCCCGCCGGACAGGGTCAGGCCGCGCTCGCCCACCACGGTGTCGTAGCCGTCGGCGAGGGCTTCGATGAAGGTGTGCGCCTCGGCCAGCCGGGCGGCCTCCCGGATCTCGTCCTCGCCGGCGTCGGGCCGGCCGTAGGCCAGGTTGTCGCGCACCGAGCCGTGGAAGAGGAAGACGTCCTGGCTGACGTAGCCGATGGCGCCGCGCAGCGAGTCCCACGAGAGGTCGCGGACGTCGGCGCCGTCCAGCAGCACCCGTCCCTCCCGCGGGTCGGAGAACCGCAGCACCAGGCGCAGCAGGCTCGACTTCCCGGCCCCGGTGGCGCCCACGACGGCGTGCGTCTCGCCGGCCGGCACCACGAGGTCGAGGCCGCGGAGCACGTCCGGGCCGTCGGCGTAGCCGAAGCGGACGCCCTGCAGCTCGAGCCGGCCCCGGACCGGGGCCTCCAGCCGGAGCTCTCCCGGCACCTGGTGGCCGCGCTCCTCCAGCAGGGAGAAGATCCGCCGGGTGGAGGCCATCGCCCTCTGGTAGAGGTCGAGGGTCTCGCCGAGGTCGGTGAGCGGCCACAGCAGCCGCTGGGTCATGAACACCAGCACCGTGTACAGGCCGACCTCCAGCCGGCCCTCGATGACGAACCAGCCGCCCAGCAGCAGCGTGGAGGTGAAACCGGCCAAGATGGCCATCCGGATCAACGGCACGAACGCGGCCGACGAGCGGATGGCCGCCTTGTTGGCGTCCCAGTAGCCCTGGGAGACCGCGCGCACCCGGTCGACCTCGCGCCGCTCTGCGGTGAAGGCCTTGATGGTGGTCAGCCCGCCCAGGTTGGTCGAGACGGTGGCGCTGACGTCGCCGGCCGCCTCGCGCACGCGGCGGTACAACGGCTCCAGCAGCTTCTGGAACCGGATGGAGCCCCAGACGATGACCGGCACCGGGATGAAGGCCAGCAGCATCAGCTGCCACGACGACGCGGCGAAGACGGCGCCGACGAACACCACCGTCCAGAAGGTGTGCAGGATGACCCGGGCCCCGACGTCGAGGAAGCGCTCGAGCTGGTTGACGTCGTCGCTGATGATCGAGAGCACCCGGCCAGGAGCCGAACCCTCGTGCCAGGACACGTCGAGGTCCTGCACGTTCGCGTACGTCTCCACCCTCAGCTCGTGCTCGACGGCCTGGGACAGCCCGCGCCACAGCACCGCGGCGGCGTAGTCGGTGGCCGACTCGACCACCCACACGGCGATGTTGAGCAGCGCGATGACCACCAGCTGCCCGAACCGGCCCTCGATGCCGAACAGCGACGCCGCGAACGAGTCCGCCCCCCGGACCACGACGTCCACCGCCACCCCGAGGAGCAGCTCCGGCGCGACGTCGGCCGCGGTGTTCAGCGTGGTGAAGGTGGCGGCCGCCACCACGCGAGGACGGTGGCGGCGGTGGTGGCGCCAGAGCGCCCGCAGGGGTTGAGAGGTTCCGGACACCCGGAGAACCTAGCCCGCCGCGGCCGCCTCCCGCGCCGCCCCGAGGACGACGAGATCGGTGCAGCCGCGCGCGTAGCCGGCGATCCGCCGGTCGATGTCGCGCTGCAGGAGCCAGCGCCCGAGGCGGTCGGCGAGGGGCTGCAGCAGGGGTGGCCGGGTGGCGAAGTTGTAGCGCCAGGTGACCCGGGTGGTACCCGGCTGCTCGCCCGGGGCGAAGCGCCAGCCGCCCCCGAAGCGGGCGAAGAACCAGGGCCCGCGGAGCATCGTCATGCCGACGTTGCTCGGCGGGGCGAACGAGACGTAGCTGCTGACCATCCGCAGTCCGTGCCGGGAGGTGGTGGCGGTCCGCACGCCGTTGGCCGGTCGCGTCGCCCCGTCCAGCAGGTGCTGCGACCGCACGAACGGGTCCCAGCGGTACCGCTCCGGCGCCGTCGTCTGGGAGACCCAGAACGCGAGCTCGGGCTCGAGGGGGACGACGACCTGGGACTCGACGACGGGCACCGGGCCAGTATCGGCGCGCCCGCGGGTCACCGTTGCGGCGATGGCGCTCTCGGCGCGCCGCATGATGTGACCACGACCAACTCGATGGCAGGCCAGGCCGCCGACGGCGCCCGGGACGCCAGCCAGCAGCTGCGCAGCAACCGGGGGTACCACGTCCTCGTCGCGGTCGGCTCGTCTGCTCCGGCGTCGTCCGCCTGCTGATCGCGTGGAGACGACCGAGCTCGAGGCCCGGCCGTCGGGACTGCCACGCCGCGGCGTTTCTGCGACTACCACACTGATTTCACGCTCACTCCAGCCAGTCGCCGTCTGGCGCGCGGCCCGGTGACGTGGGTCAGGCGGCCACCAGCCCTAGGGCCTGCAGCCGGTCCCCGTGCTTGCTCATGCCAGCTGGGACGAGTTCGGGAGTCTCGGCGAACTGCGCGAGATGTGCTTCGACGACGTCACGTAGCGGTACCGCAGTCCCGTTCACGATCCAGTCTGGCTGGGTCGAGGACTCGTCCAGGCCCAGCGCGGCCAGCACCTGGGGCTCGCGAGGTGCCAGCAGGTGGTCGAGATAGGTCTGCCGGGCTTCACGAACCACCTCGGAGTCGGCTATGCCGAGCTGGTCGAGGGTCTGCTCGGCGACCTCGGTGATCAGCCGGTTGCTCGGGTGGTTGACCGTCATGAAGCTGTGCGGGTGGACGGCCGGGTCGGCGATAGTGCCGGAGAGCTTGACGTCGAGCCGCTCCTCGCGCCGGGCAAGCTCGGCGAGCGAGCCTTCGGCCGTGTCGCAGATCCAGGCCGGGTCGACGTGGAACTCGCGCAGGAACGTCACGGTGCGCTCCACGTCCCAGCCCTGCTGGGCGGCATAGATGATGCGGACGTCGTGGTAGGCCGTGATCGGGGCGGAGACGGCAAGCGGCGAGCCGAGGTTGATGTAGGCGAGGAACGGATGCAGGCCCTCGTAGTAGGCGACCGGCCATCTGACTACCTTCGCGTCCGGCCGCAGATGCTCGACGAGCTGGTCGGTCCCCAGCTCCATGTCCCTGTAGCCGTCCTTGACCTGCTGCGCGATCAGCACGTCCACCACGGGTAGCCGGCGCTTGATCAGGGCCAGCTGTCGTCCAGTGATCTCGTGCACTGCGGGCACGCGCAGCAACTGGTACTCGCGCGCAAACCCCGCATGGGCGGAGAGGATGCGCCGAACAGCCTCGGCCTGGCAGTTGCCGTAGACCAGTGCGATCGGGCGTCGGCGCAGCCGGGGCGCGTAGAGCTCCCTGTGGACCGCAACCGTCAAGAGGCTGGGCGGCACGGCCGCAGCCACGTACTTCTTCAACGACATCTTGCTCCAGACCACCATCGAATCAGCGTCCACATGCCAGCACCTGTCCTGCAGCGGCCCCGTGCTGGTTTGGTCGGTATCGCCTCGGTGGCCGCGAACATCCGGACAGACTGATGAGGAGCCGGAGCCGGCACGCTGCCGCGCCCCCGGGGAGACTCCGGACACACCTTAGACGAGAATGAGCGTCCTGGGGTGGCGAGGCCCGGACTGCTCCAACGCAGCTCTGCGGCGCACCCCGGCCGCTTGGACGCTCGGGGAGATCAACTTCCGGTTCAACCGGGGCGCCGTCCCCGAGGACATCTGCTCAGGCGTCACCGGCTCGCTGCGCAGCTGCCCGCCCGGGGACCACTGCGTCGTCGTGGGCCAGCTGCTCGGCCAGGGAGGAGAAGCTGCTGCTGCTCACCGTGCCGGCCGTCGGCTTCGCCGCCTTCGGGCTGATCTGCTTCGTCTGGGCGCGCAGCGCCCGCTCCTGAGCGCGACGGCGGCGGGCTGACAGGAGCGCGTGGCACTCTCGAGGACATGACCGAGACGCTGCGGGAGCTGGGGTTGGTGGACCTCGTGGTGGGAGTGGCCGTGCTGGCCTCCCTGCTGGGTGCGCTGCGGGCGCGACGGGGGCTGCTGGGCGCGCTGGCCTCGGCGCTGGGCACGGCCGTGCTGTGCTGGCTCGGCGCCGCGGCCCTGCTGGGGTTCGGCCCGGCGGTGGCCTCGGAGGCCGTGTCCGCCAGCCGGCTGTTCGCCCTGCTGCCGCCGCCGGTGGCCGCGGTCGAGCAGGCGGTCCGGCTGGGGGCTCAACTGCTGGGTTGGCTGAACTCTGGCACCGGCGACGTCAGCCGCTGAGCTCGTTCCTCCCGCAGGGCAGGACGGTAGGCCAGCGCGCCACCGAGGCTGAGCACGCCGGCCACGACCATGGCCGCGGCGGTCGAGGTGCCGTGCGCGAGCGAGCCGAGGGCCAGCAGCCCGAGGCTGTAGACCCCGCCGGCCACCATGGAGTTGACCGACAGCACGGTGACCCGGTGGGAGCGCTCGGCTTGGCGGTGCAGCAGCGTGCTGTGCACCGGGTTCGCCGCGCCGTGGGTGAGGTAGGCGAGCCAGTACGCCGCCACCAGGCCGACCGGTCCGGCGACCAGGCCCATGGCGATGACGAAGCAGCCGTTGAGCAGCCGGGCCAGCACTGCCGTCCGGGCGACCCCGATCCGGCCCGCCGCCAGCCCGGCCACCGCGGAGCCGGCGGCGTAGAGGGCCCAGGCCGCGGCGGAGGCCGGGCCGTACAGCGCCCCTGCCCGCGCCTCGCCGCCCACCAGCTCGGCCAGGCGCACCGGGTTGAGCGTCTCGAAAGCGATCATCGCCACGCTCCAGAACACCTCGACGAGCACCAGCCCGCGCAGCACCGGGTTCCGACCGACGACCACGAGCCCCTGGCGCACCACCCGAGGCGCCTCCCGGGCCGCGGCCAGTGCCGTCCGCCGGCTGGCGGCCCGGGAGCCGGACCGCGGCTCGCGGACCAGCAGCAGCACCAGCAGGGCGTGCATCCCGAGCAGCACGGTGGAGAGCAGGTAGGGCAGTCCCAGCGCGCTCGACCCCGGCACCGGGTGCCAGGCCACCAGGCCGCCCGAGACCAGCGCGCCACCGGCGATGGCCACACCCAGCACCGCCCCGGCCTGGCCCAGCGTCCGCTCGACGGCGACGTCCGGGTCGGCGGCCTGGGCCGTGTCGACGTACCAGGCCTCCAGCGGGCCGGAGTCCAGGGCGCGGAAGACCCCCTGCAGCACCATGGCCACCGCGAACGCCACGACGTCGGTGGCCAGCAGGAACAGCACGCCGCTGACCACGGCGACCAGCGCAGCGAGGACGAGCAGCGGACGCCGCCCGACCGCATCGGCCAAGCCGCCGGTGGGCAGCTCCAGCGCGAGGACCACGAAGCCCTGGACCGCGAGCACCGCCGTCACCTGGGTCAGGCTCAGACCACGTTCCAGCGGCAGCAGCGTGGTGAGGCCGAAGACCAGACCGACGGGCAGCCAGCGGGTGGCCGTCAGCAGCAGCAACCGCCTCCGGGCCGACGCCGCCGAGAGCGGGGTCACGACTGCTCCGGTCCGGGCCGGGGCGGGTCGGTGACGTCGCGGGGGTGGACGACGAGGGAGACGAGCACCTGCCGGGCCGCAGGATCACCCTCCCCCGCTGTGCGCCACCGGTCGAGCAGCGACCACAGCTCGGCCTGCACCTGGCGCAGCTGCTCGGCCGTGACCATCAGGTGGGTGTCCCCGTAGCCCGCCGCATCGACCCAGGCGTCCGGCCAGCGGTCCGCAGCGTCGAACCAGCCCTCGGCCCGGCCGGCCATCTGCCTCACGTAGTCCCGCTGCAGCCACCCGACGGCGGCCGAGGCCTCGTCGTCGTCGCGGTAGTCGGAGGGGTCGAAGCTGTGGTAGCTGGTCGAGGCGCGCCAGAGCCGCCGCCTGCCCTCCCCCTCCCCGGTATCGGTGACCAACCCCACCGACTCCAGCTTGCGCAGGTGGTAGCTGGTCGCGCCGGTGTTGGTGCCCAGAGTCTCGGCCAGCTCCGTCGCCGTGGCGGGTCCGTCAACCCGGAGCCGGGACAGCAGGCGCGAGCGCAGCGGGTGGGCGAGGACGCGCAGGGCGACGGCGTCGAGCCGCAGGCCCGTGTAGTGCTCAGATCCGCTCATGGTCGCAGAGTAGTTCTGCAGAGATCTTTTGCACAACATCTGTGCATGCATGCTGGGCCGGTAGGAACTGTCGGCAGGCCCCGCCTATCCTCGGCGCATGGTCACCTCGAAGTCGCGGCTCCCCGACCCGCCTGCCGACGTCCACCCCGGCATCCAGGCCGAGCGGGTGCAGGTGCTCGGTGACCACCCGGTGCGGGCGAGCGGGCGCTACGTCCTGTACTGGATGCAGCAGTCCCAGCGCAGCGAGCTGAACCACGCCCTCGAGCACGCCGTGCACCGCGCCAACGAGCTCGGCCTGCCGCTGCTGGTCGCCTTCGGGCTGATGGACGACTACCCCGAGGCCAACCTGCGGCACTACCACTTCATGGTGCACGGGCTCGCCGACGTCGCCGCCGCGCTGCAGCGGCGGCGGATCCCCTTCGTCGTGCAGCGCGGCGCCCCGGACGAGGTGGCCATGCGGCTGGCCGCCGAGGCCGCCCTGGTCGTCTGCGACCGCGGCTACCTGCGCCCGCAGCGGGCCTGGCGGGAGCGGGTCGCCGCCGAGGCCGGCTGCGCCGTGGTCCAGGTGGAGAGCGACGTCGTCGTCCCGGTCGAACTGGCCTCAGGCAAGTTGGAGTCCGCGGCCCGGACGCTGCGGCCCAAGATAACCCGGCACCTCGAGCGGTTCCTCGTCGACCTGCCGCAGGCGCAGCTGCACGACACCACCGACCCGGGCGTGCCGGGCGAGGACCTCCGCGACCCGGACGCCCTGCTGGACCGGCTGACGCTGGACCGGACGGTGCCTCCGGTGCTGCTGTTCGAGGGCGGCACCAGCGCCGGCCGGCAGGTGCTCGCCGACTTCTTGGCGTCGAGGTTCGCCGAGTACGCGACCCACCGCAACCAGCCGCAGACCGACCACGTCTCGCACATGAGCAAGTACCTGCACTTCGGGCAGCTGTCCCCCGTATTCATCGCGCTGCAGGTCCGCGAGCACGCCGACGGCGTCGACGAGAACGTCGAGACCTACCTGGAGGAGCTGATCGTCCGCCGTGAGCTGCCGATGAACTTCGTGTTCTACGAGCCGCGCTACGACAGCTACGAGGCTCTGCCGGCGTGGGCGCGGCAGACCCTCGCCGAGCACGCGGGCGACCGGCGCGATCCGCAGTACACCCCGCAGCAGCTGGAGGACGCGCAGACGGAGGACCCCTACTGGAACGCCGCCATGGAGGAGATGCGCTACGCCGGCTACCTGCACAACTACATGCGGATGTACTGGGGCAAGAAGATCCTGGAGTGGTCGGCCAGCCCCGAGGAGGCGCACGCCACCACCCTGCGGCTCAACAACACCTACTTCGTGGACGGCCGCGACGCGAACTCCTACGCCAACGTGGCCTGGGTGTTCGGGCAGCACGACCGCGGCTGGACCGAGCGCACCGTCTTCGGCAAGACCCGCTACATGAATGCCGCCGGCCTGGAGCGCAAGGCCGATCCGGCGGCGTTCGTCGAGAAGGCGGCCCGCACGGTGGCAGCGGCGCGGCGAGCCGCCGACGGCGGCTGAGCCGCCGCGGCCGTTTGCCGGAAGGCGAGCCCGGGTGCACAATCAGCACAGCGTTCGGCAGTGCAGCGCCGCCCCTCCCCCCGGTCGCGCTGAGCCCCTCCTCGGTCCCGCTGGCCGACCGCTCCGAAAGGTCGTCTCCATGGCCGGACTGCACCCTGACCAGATCGCCCCGGCGAGCCCGTTCGGTTCGCCCAGTGGTCGCCGCGCGCGCGTCGTCGACCCCGGGACCCGGTCCTGGGCCCTGCGTGAGCGCAACCTCCCGCGCTTCCGCGGTCGTGTGGACGTGCCGCTCTACCGCCGCGACCAGCTGCGCAGCGGTGTCGTGCACCTCGGCGTCGGCAGCTTCCACCGCGCCCACCAGGGCGTCTACTTCGACGACCTCGCCCGCCTCGGGCTGACCCGGTGGGGCATCACCGGCGTCGGCCTGCG
This sequence comes from Microlunatus lacustris, assembly GCA_039527025.1. Classification (GTDB taxonomy): domain Bacteria; phylum Actinomycetota; class Actinomycetes; order Propionibacteriales; family Propionibacteriaceae; genus Microlunatus; species Microlunatus lacustris. The sequence continues at coordinate 155,443 of BAAAJN010000004.1, read as the reverse complement.
GAGCCCGCGGATCCAGGAGGCACTGCCGCCGCAGGACCTGCTCTACACCGTGCTCGAGCAGGGGGCCGACGGCGCCCGCGCCCGGGTCGTGGGCGCGCTGCGCCGCTACCACTACGCCCCGGAGAAGCCGACCGCGGTGCTGGCCGCGCTCGCCCGGCGCCGGACCGCCCTGGTCACGCTGACCCTCACCGGCGACGGCTACCCGGTCGACCCGGTCACCGGGGAGGTGTCCGGCTCGGACCTGCAGCACGACCTGGACCACCCCGCAGAGCCCCGGACGGCCTTCGGCTTCCTGGTCGCCGCCCTGGAGCAGCGCCACCGGCAGGACGCGCCGGGGCTCACGGTGCTGTCCTGCGACAACCGGGCGGACGCTGCGGCGGCGAGCCGGGCGGCCGTCCTGCTCCTGGCGGAGCGTCGTGACCCGGCGCTGGTCCGCTGGGTCGAGCAGCACGTCAGCTTCCCCGACGCCATGGTCGACCGGATCACGCCCACCACCGACGAGGGCCACCGCCGGCTGCTGGCCGACGGGTTCGGCCTCCGCGACCGGTGGCCCGTGGTCACCGAACCCTTCAGCCAGTGGGTGGTGGAGGACGCCTTCGCCGGGCCGCGACCCCCGCTGGACCAGGTCGGCGTCCAGTTCGTGGCCGACGTGGCTCCGCACAAGCGGGCCAAGACGCGGCTGCTCAACGGGACGCACTGCGCGCTCGGCTTCCTCGGGGTGCTGGCCGGCTACCGCGACACCGGTGAGGCGATGGCTGACCCGCTGCTGCGGGCCTACGTCTCGGCGCTGATGGCCGAGGAGGTGGCCCCGCTGCTGCCGCCCGTCCCGGGCCTGGACCTGGTCGGCTACCAGCAGACGCTGCTCACCCGGCTCGCGAACCCGGTGCTGGTCGACCCGCTGGCCCGGCTGGCCGGCCGGGCCTCGACGAAGGTGCCCGCCTACCTGCTCCCGTCGCTGCGCGAAGCCGCCGACCAGGGCCGACCGCACCAGCTGCTGGCCCTGGCCGTCGCCGCCTGGCTGCACTGCCTGCGCCAGCCCGACGGGCTGGGGCTGGCCGACGTCCGCGGGGCCGAGCTGCAAGCCCTGGCGGCGGAGGGCAGGTCGGACCTGCGGTCGGTGCTCGCCGTTCACGACGTCTTCGGTGACCTCGGCCAGCGGGGCCACCTCGGCGTCACCCTCGAACGCCAGCTGGCCGTCCTCGCCGAGCAGGGGTGGCGGGCCGCTGTCTCGTCGGCACTGGCCTCCAAGGCGTAAGATCTCCCTTTGCCCTGACGCGGCTCGTCCGCACCCACGACCGGAGGTAGGACGATGCCGCACCCCGACCTTGACCTGAGCGCGGTCAGCACCCTGCTGTGCGACGCCGACGGGACGCTGTTCGCCTCCGAGGAACCGGCCTTCGAGGCCTCGGTCGCGGTGGTGAACGCCTGCCTGGAGCGGATGGGCGCCGCCGAGCGCTTCACCGCCGAGCAGCTGCGACTCGCCGCCAACGGCAAGAGCTTCCGGCTGACGGTGACCGAGCTCGCCCGCGCGCACGGGGTCGCCGTCACGTCGCCGGCCTTCGTCCGGGACCTCGAGGCCTGGGTCGCCGAGGAGAACGAGGTCGTCACCCGGCACCTGGCCGCGGTGCTGCGGCCCGACGAGTCCGTGCGCGAGCCGCTCCGGGCGCTGCAGGCCGGCTTCGGTCTGGCTCTGGTGAGCTCCAGCGCGCTCACCCGCATCGACGCCAGCCTGAAGAGCTCCGGGTTGGTGGAGCTGTTCCCCGCCGCGCGGCGCTTCAGCGCCCAGGACTCGCTGCCCGTGCCCACCAGCAAGCCCGACCCTGCCGTCTACCAGCTGGCCGTGCAGCAGCTGGGTCTGGCGCCCGGGACCGCGCTGGCCGTCGAGGACGCGGTGCCCGGCGCCCAGTCGGCCGTGGCGGCCGGCCTCTACACCGTGGGCCTGCTCTGCTTCGTCCCGCCGGCCGAGCGCGCCCAGCGGGTGCTCGAGCTGCAGCGGGTGGGCGTCCACGCGCTGCTCGACTCCTGGGCCGACCTGGCTGACCTCCTCCGCCGCAGCCGGTCGACCCGACCCACCCTGGACCGGAAGGACGGTGCCCTCACATGAAAGTGGTCTACGACGCGTTCGAAGGACGCTACAGCGACAACCCCCGAGCCCTGTACGAGCGGATGCGGCACCTGGACCCGCACGGCAGCCACACCTGGCTCTGCGACCCCCGCTTCGCCGACGGCTTCCCCGCCGACGTGCACACCGTCCGGTTCGGCAGCCGGGCGGCTCGCGCAGCCCTCGAGGACGCCGACCTGGTGGTGGCCAACAGCCACCTCGACTTCCCCTGGGACAAGAAGCCCGGTGCGGTCTACCTCCAGACCTGGCACGGCACCCCCCTCAAGCGGATCCACCACGACGTCCTCTGGGCCCCCGAGGGCGTCCTCCCCCGTCTCGACCTCGACGTCGCGCGCTGGGACTACCTGCTCTCCCCGAACGCGATCTCCACCCCGCGACTGCGGGATGCCTTCGGCTTCCGCGGCGAGGTGCTCGAAGTCGGCTACCCCCGCAACGACGTCCTCGTGGGCCCGCAGGCGCCGGCCGTCCGGGCCCGGGTCCGGGCCGCGCTCGGCATCCCCGAGGACGTCACGGCGGTGCTCTACACCCCGACCTGGCGCGACGACGAGTTCTACGCCGAGGGTGACGTCGAGCTCGCGCTGGACGTCCCGTCCTTCGTCCGCGAGCTCCCCGACGACGTCTGGCTGCTGCCGCGCCTCCACTACAAGATGACCGGCCGGGGTACCGCGGGCACCCACGACCGGGTCGTCGACGTGTCGCGGTACCCGGACGTGCACGAGCTGTACCTGGCCGCGGACGCCATGGTCACCGACTACTCCTCGACCATGTTCGACTTCGCCATCACCGGCAAGCCGTTGCTGTTCTTCGCCTACGACCTGGACAGCTACCGCGACACCTTGCGCGGCTTCTACTTCGACCTCGAGCCGCTGGCCCCCGGGCCGGTGCTGCAGAGCTCGGACCAGGTGGTCGCCGCGCTGGGCGACCTCGAGCACGTCCAGGCGGCCTACGGTGAGCGGTACGCCGAGTTCCAGCGGTTGTTCGCCCACCTCGACGACGGGCACGCGGGCGAGCGCCTGGAGTGGTTGTTCCGGCAGGACGACCGGGCTCCGGTGCTCGCCGTCACCGACTGACCTCCGGTGGGACCAGGCGGCAGGTCCCGGCGCCGGCGGTCGTAGGCTCCCGCCATGGACGACGCCGAGATCTTGGACCGCATCCACCAGATCGTGGACACCGAGCGGGAGCTGCGAGCCCACCTGGCCGAGGACCCCGCCGACGCCGCTGAGACGCGGGCGCGGATGCGCAAGCTCGAGGAGTCGCTGGACCAGTGCTGGGACCTGCTGCGGCAGCGTCGGGCTCGCGAGGAGTTCGGCGAGGACCCCGACGCGGCCACGGCCCGCCCGGTGCCCGAGGTGGAGAGCTACCTGCAGTAGCTCCACCCGGGAGCGGACCCGTGGGCGTGCTTCCTAAGATCGGGTCATGGCACTCAGCAAGGGCGACAAGGTCCACTGGAACACCTCCCAGGGCAAGACCACCGGGAAGACGGTCGAGAAGAAGACCAAGGAGTTCACCCTCGACGGGCAGAAGTTCAAGGCGTCGGAGGACGAGCCCTACTGGGTCGTGGAGTCGGAGAAGTCGGGCGCCAAGGCTGCTCACAAGGAGTCTTCGCTCACCAAGGCCTGAGCCGGCTCAGCCCGGGGAGGACGGTCCGGTCGGCTCCTCGACCCGGGTGACCCGCGCCAGCACGTCGGCCGTGCCGGGGCGGCCGAGGTGGCGCGCCCACTCCAGCGGCGTGGCGTCGAACCGCCGGTCCCGGATCTCCGGGTCGGCGCCCAGCGTGAGCAGCAGCCGGACCAGGTCCTCCTTCCCCGCCCCCGCGGCGTGGTGCAGAGCCGTCTCCCACGGCTCCTCCATCGGCACGTCCTGGCGACCCAGCGCGTCGACGTCGAAGCCGAGCCGGGCCAGCAACCGGACGCCGCCGGGCTGGTCGGCCACCGCGGCCCGCAGCACCAGCGACGGGGCGGTCGTCCGCAGCGCTGGCAGAGCGTCCGGGTCCGCGGTGAGCCGTCGACTCACGGCAGCCTCGTCGCCGGTCAGCAGCGCGAGGACCAGCTCCCCCTCGGGGTCGTCGTCGGCCCGGGCGCCGAGCGAGGTCAGCAGCGCGACCACGGCCGGTCGGCCGGCGCGGCGGGCCAGCTGCAGGGGTGTGCGGCCGGCGGCCGCGGGGAGCCGGCCGGTGACCGGGCGGTCCAGGTCGACCCCGTTCGCGGCCAGCAGTCGGATCCGCTGCCGCCGGTCGTGCACCACGGCCCAGGCGAGCTGGGTGGCCAGCAGGGCGTCCGGGGCGTCGACCAGGTCGGGCAGCCGACGACGCCACCGACCGCCGTCACCCCGGCCGAGCCCGTGCCGCAGCAGCAGGTCCAGGTGGTCGTCGGCGGGACCGAACATCCGGTTGTAGAGCGCCTGCCCGTCGTTCGCGTCCGCCCCGGCGACGAGCAGCCGCTCGGCCAGCGCCGGCGCCTGGGGGTGCGCCGGCTGGCCGCCCTCGCCGCCGCCGAGCACACCGGCCAGAGCGGTGAAGGGCGGGGTGAAGCCCTGCCAGCAGTAGCCGGCCGCGGCGTCGGCGCCGGCGGCCAGCAGCAGGTCCAGGGCCGCGACGGGGTTGCCGGGCACTCCGACCAGCGCCAGCCGGCTGAACGCCAGGTGCAGCAGCGGCGGCCAGCCGAACGGGCCGCCCTCGGCCTTCGCGGCTCGGGCGTCGCGCCGCAGGTGCCCGCGCAGGCCGTCGACGTCCGCGGTCACCGCGGCGGCGTGCACGTCGGCCGCGGGCAGCTCAGGGTGAGCGCTCAGCACCGAGGCGGCGTGCTCCCAGGAGGCCGGACCGTCGTCGGATCCGAAGCGGAGCACGGCCGAGCGCAGCAGGTCGCTGAGCGGGTCCGGGGCCGTGGGCGGAGGCCGGAGGGGGTCCCGCGTCGCGGACTGCACGGCCCGCAGCTGGGTGACCAGCCGTGGCCAGCTGGGGAACCCGGCGTCTCGGGCCAGGGCCAGCTGGGCGAGGTGGAGCGGCACCGGTCCGGCGGGCAGGGCGCCGAGGTGGCGGGTCAGCAGGGCGACGGCGTCAGGTCCTCCGGCGCTGGCCGCGCGCTGCAGCTCGCGGGCTCGGCGCCGGAGCTGGTCCAGGTCGGGGCGGTCGGGCAGGGTCGTGGCCACGGCGGCCTCCTTCCGCGTCCCCTGCGGTCCGCGACGCCAGGGACGGAAGGAGGTGGACGATGGGCACCGCACCTCGCAGGTGGGCTCTGCCCTGCCCGCGGACCGGAGGCGCCCTGCACGCCAGCGCCAGCCTAGGAGCGGGGGCAGGGCTGCGACAAGCCCAGGCGGCGGGGTCGGCTGTGCCCGGCGTGCCCTGAGCCTGCCCGCGTGCCCTGAGCTTGTCGAAGGGCCCTCAGGCCGCCAGGGCCTCGAAGCGCTCCGGGTCGCCGGCGCCCACCCGGGTGATCACCGCGGTGCCGTCGGAGAAGTCGACGACGGTGGTCGGGGTCTCCCCGCAGTCGCCGGAGTCCACGACCGCGTCCACGACGTGGTCGAGAGTGTCCTTGATCTCCCAGCCCTGGGTCATCGGCGCCTCCTGGTCGGGCAGCAGCAGCGTGCTGGAGACCAGCGGCTCGCCGAGCGCGTGCACCAGGGCCAGCGCCGTGGTGTGCTCGGGGATGCGCACCCCCACCGTCCGCTTCTTGGGGTGCGACATCCGCCGCGGCACCTCCTTGGTGGCGGGCAGGATGAAGGTGTACTGGCCCGGCGTCGCCGCCTTGACCGCCCGGAACACGTTGTTGTCGAGGTGCACGAACTGGCCCAGCTGGGCGAAGTCGGCGCAGACCAAGGTGAAGTGGTGGGAGTCGTCGAGATGGCGGATGCTGCGGATCCGGTCCAGGCCGTCCTTGTTCCCCAGCTGCGCGCCGAGGGCGAAGCACGAGTCGGTGGGGTAGGCGATCAGCCCGTCGGCGTGCAGCAGGTCGACGACCTTGCCGATCGTCCGCGCCTGCGGGTTCTGCGGGTGGACGTCGAAGTACCGGGCCATGCCCCCGAGCCTAGGACGGCACCGTGCCCGGCCCGCTGCTGACCCTCCCACGCCCTGACCAGGACTGCGGCCGCCGACGGCCGCTCCCCTAAGATCTCGGGCATGGTCACCAAGGTCGCCCTGCTCACCGCCGGCGGATTCGCCCCCTGCCTCTCCTCCGCCATCGGCGGGTTGATCGAGCGCTACAGCGCCGTCGCCCCCGACGTCGAGATCATCGCCTACCGGCACGGTTACCAGGGCCTGCTGGCCGGTGACTCGATCACCATCACCCCGCAGATCCGGGAGCAGGCGGGGCTGCTGCACCGCTTCGGGGGCTCGCCGATCGGAAACTCCCGGGTCAAGCTCACCAACGCGGCCGACCTGGTCAAGCGGGGCCTGGTGGCCGAGGGGGTCGACCCGCTGCAGGCGGCGGCCGACCGGCTGACCGCCGACGGCGTCGACGTCCTGCACACCATCGGCGGCGACGACACCAACACCACCGCCGCAGACCTGGCCGCGTTCCTGGCCAGCAACGACTACGCGCTGACCGTCGTCGGACTGCCCAAGACCATCGACAACGACGTCATCCCGATCCGCCAGTCCCTGGGCGCCTGGACCGCGGCGGAGCAGGGCGCCCGGTTCGCGCAGAACGTCGTCGCCGAGCACAACTCCGGCTCCCGGATGCTGATCGTGCACGAGGTGATGGGCCGGCACTGCGGCTGGCTGACCGCCGCCACGGCGCAGGCCTACCGCGACTGGCTGGACAGCCAGCAGTGGCTGCCCGAGATCGGGCTGAGCCGGGGGGCGTGGGACGTGCACGGCGTCTACGTGCCCGAGGCCGTCTTCGACCTGGAGGCCGAGGCCGCCCGCCTCAAGGAGGTGATGGACACCGTCGGGTCGGTGACGTTGTTCGTCTCCGAGGGCGCCGGGCTGGACACCATCGTCGCCGAGCTGGAGCGCTCCGGCGAGGAGGTCGCCCGGGACCCGTTCGGCCACGTCAAGATCGACAAGATCAACCCCGGCGCCTGGTTCGCCTCGAAGTTCGCCGAGAAGCTCGGCGCCGAGAAGGTGCTGGTGCAGAAGTCGGGCTACTTCTCCCGCTCCGCCGCCGCCAACGACGCGGACCTGGCGCTGATCCGCTCGATGACCGATCTCGCGGTCGATTCCGCCCTGCGCGGCGAGCCGGGCGTGATCGGTCACGACGAGGAGCGGGGCGACGAGCTCCGGGCCATCGAGTTCGAGCGGATCAAGGGCGGCAAGCCCTTCGACATCACCCAGGACTGGTACGGCGAACTGCTCGCCGGCATCGGCCAGCCGGCGCCTCAGCCGGCCGAGGCCCACTGAGGCACCGCAAGGCAGGGAAACGCTGGCGGGTTGCGCCGATCTCGCCGATCAGACGCGACCCGTCAGCGGTTTCCGACGACTCAGCGGCGCCGACGGGCCACCCACCAGGAGAGCGCGGCACCCACCCCCGCCCCGGTCGCGGCGCCGAGCAGCCAGCCTGACCGGCGCCCCGCGGCGACCCCGGCGGACTCGGCCGCCGCCGTCGGGACGACCAGCGGGACGGGGCTGACCTCCTCCTCTCCCACGACGCCCACCGGCGTGGCCGGGTGGTCGGCGGTGGCGATCCAGGCGGCCATGAACAAGATCAGCTGGGCGAACAGGTTGAGGAACAACATCAACGCGATCACCGAGCCGAACACCGCGAAGGCCCGGTTGCCGGAGAGCAGCCCGACCAGGAACGTGCTCAGGTACTGCAGCACCGCCAACCCGACGGCGCCGATCAGCGCACCGCGACGCACCGTGGCGCGGGACTCCTTCGTCTCGGGCAGCACGGTGTAGAGGAACAGGAACAGCACGAACCCCGTGCCGATCGAGAACACCACCGGCACGAGCCGGAGCAGCGGGCTCAACCAGCCGATCTGGGCCAGCCCCAAGAACTCGAGCACGGTGCCGGCGAAGTTCGTGGACAGGGCCGCCAGGCCGAAGGTGACCGCCATCGCCACCAGCAGTGCGGCCAGCTGGAGGAGGTTCACCGCGTAGAGCCGCAGCGTCGCCAGGACGACGTTGCCGACGGCTGGCTGGACGTCGAACTCCGGCCGCCACTGAGCGCGCACCGCGTCCTTCAGCGTTCCCATCCAGCCGGCCCCGGAGTAGAGAGCCGACACCAGTCCCAGCACGCCGACGCTGCGCCAGTTGCCCAGGGCACTGCGGACCAGGTCGAGGATCTGCTGCCGGACGGCCGGGTCGGCGGTGCCCAGGGTGCTCGCGATCGCGTCGGCCAGCGGGAGCAGCAGCTCCGGCCGGGTGACGGTCAGCACCAGCCCCGCCGCCGCGAACGCGAACATCAGGACGGGGATCACGGCGAGCACCGAGAAGTAGGTGATGGCACCGGCGAACTGGATGCCCAGCCTGCTGAAGTAGCGCTCGACGGCGCGGAGCAGGTGCGGGACGCCGGACGGCAGGGCCGGGGTGGCGGTCGTCGTCGGCTCGGTCGACTCGGGCACGGGGCGACGCTACCCAGGCCGCCGTCCGGACGGCGCCGGGGTCGTCGGAGGCCCCGCAGGGTTCGGGCAGACTGGGCGGGTGACCGACCAGCCCGCCCTGGTGCAGCGCGTGCTCGGTGGCGCCGGCGTCTCGTTGCTGAACCTGGTCCCCGTCCCGCTGGCGCTCGCCCGCATCCTGATGCTGGTCGAGAACGCGGTCGAAAATGCCCGCGGTGGCTGGGGCCGGCTGCGGGACGCGGCCGAGGCCGACCGGTACCGTGCGGTGCGGGCCGCGGTCGAGCGGTACGCGGCGGACGGATTCGTGCTCGACGTCGGCTGCTCCCAGGGGATCCTGCAGGAGGGGTTGCGCTACCGCCGCTACCTCGGCATCGACCGCTACGCGCCGGCGCTGCAGCGGGCCCGTGGCGCCGGCACGCCGCGCACGACCTTCCTGGCGGCCGACGCCAGCAGCTTCGTCCCCGACGAGGCGCCCGACGCGGTGGTCCTCAACGAGGTCCTCTACTACCTGCCCCGACCCGTCCGGGTCGTCGAGCGGTACGCCCGGCTGCTCGCCCCGGGCGGGGTCGTCGTCGTCTCCTGCTACGCCCGCACCTGGCCCACCCGGCACCTGCTGCGGCGGCTGCGCCGTCGGCTCGAGCTGGTGGAGACGGTCCGGGTCGTCGCCGGCCCGCACGCCTGGGAGGTCGCGGTCTTGCGGCCCGGGGTGGACCGCCCCCAGTCCTGACCGGCCCGGTCACCTCCCCAGACCGGGGCTCCGGGAGAGTGGCCCGGTGACTCCTCCCCGTGCCCTGGTGGTCTCCGGTGCCGGCCGCTACGGCGACCCGTGGCACCCGTTCCCCGCCACCTCCCGAGCGCTCGCCGACGCCCTCCGCGGTCGGGGCTGCGACGTCGACGTCGAGGACGACGCTGACGCGGCCCTCGCCCGGCTGGCCAGCGGCAGCCTGCCGTCCGTGCTGGTCCTGAACATCGGCTGGTACGGCCCCGACCAGCTGGCCGAGCCGGCCGCCGCGGGCCTGGTCGCAGCGCTGCGGACCGGGCTGCCGACGCTGCTGGCGCACTCGACCCTGACCGCTTTCCCCGACTGGCCGCTCTGGCGCGACGTGGTGGGCGGCGGCTGGACCTACGGCACCACCCACCACCCCGACTACGACGACGGGGTGGCTCTCGCCCGGCCGGAGCACCCGCTGACCGCGGGGCTCGACCGGCTCCCGATCCTCGACGAGCGGTACACCCGGCTGCGGGTGGACGAGGGCTCGGCGGTCTTCCTCGAGCACGAGGAGGAGGGCGAGCGGCACGCGCTCGGCTGGACCCGGACCTGGGGCGCCTCGCGGCTGGTGGCCGACGCCCTCGGCCACGACGCCAACTCCTACCAGGCGGAGGGCCGCCGGGTGCTGCTGGACCGAGAGCTCGACTGGCTGCTGGTGCCGGCCACCAGCTGAGCTGGAGGCCAAACCGCACCGCGAGCGGAACGTGCAGCGATGTGCCGCGACTGCGCGGCACATCGCTCCCGCTCTTCCCCCGAACTCCTGCGGCACTGGTCCGACGTGCTCGGCCCTGCGACGACTACTCGAACGCCTCCGGCGGCGGGCAGGTGCAGACCAGGTTGCGGTCGCCGAAGCTGCCGTCGATCCGGCCGACCGGCGGCCAGTACTTGTCGCTGCCGGTGGCGTACAGCGGCCCCTGGTGCAGGCCGGCCGGGAAGGCGGCCACCCGCCGGCTGTACGGGTGGGTCCACTCGTCGGCCGTGACGCGGGCCTGGGTGTGCGGCGCGTGCACCAGCGGGTTGTCCTCGGCCGGCCAGGTGCCGTCCTGCACCTGCTCGATCTCGGCACGGATGGCGATCATCGCGTCGCAGAACCGGTCCAGCTCGGCCAGGTTCTCCGACTCGGTGGGCTCCACCATCAGCGTCCCGGGCACGGGGAAGCTCATGGTCGGGGCGTGGAAGCCGTAGTCGACCAGCCGCTTGGCCACGTCGTCGACGGTCACTCCGCTGGCCTTGGTGATCGGTCGCAGGTCGAGGATGCACTCGTGCGCCACCCGGGCGTTGCGCCCGGTGTAGAGCACCGGGTAGTGCGCCCGCAGCCGCTCGGCGACGTAGTTGGCGGCCAGCAGCGCGTGCTGGGTGGCCGCCGTCAGGCCGTCGGCGCCCATCATGGCGATGTAGGCGTAGCTGATCGGCAGGATGCCGGCCGAGCCGAACGGGGCGGCCGACACGGGCCCGACGTCGTCACCGCCCGGCAGGAACGGGTGACCGGGGACGAACGGCGCCAGGTGCTCCCCCACCCCGATCGGACCGACCCCCGGACCGCCGCCGCCGTGCGGGATGCAGAACGTCTTGTGGAGGTTGAGGTGGCTGACGTCGGCGCCGAAGCGGCCCGGCTGGGCCAGGCCGAGCAGCGCGTTGAGGTTGGCACCGTCGACGTAGACCTGACCACCGGCGTCGTGCACCAGACCGCACAGCTCCGTGATGCCCTCCTCGAACACCCCGTGGGTGGACGGGTAGGTGACCATGATCGCGGCCAGCGTCTCGCGGTGGACCTCGATCTTGGTGCGCAGGTCGTCGAGGTCGACGGATCCGTCCTCGGTGGCCTTGACGACGACGACCTTCATGCCGGCCATCACCGCCGACGCCGCGTTGGTGCCGTGCGCCGAGGACGGGATGAGGCAGACCGTCCGGCCCCCCTCGCCGCGGGAGCGGTGGTAGCCGCGGATCGCCAGCAGCCCGGCCAGCTCACCCTGGCTGCCCGCGTTCGGCTGGATGGAGACCCGGGCGTAGCCGGTGACCTCGGCCAGCCAGCCCTCCAGCGTGGCGATCAGGGTGGCGTAGCCCTGCGCGTCCTCGGCCGGGGCGAACGGGTGCAGGTTGGCGAAGCCGTCGTAGGAGATCGGCTCCATCTCGGTGGTGGCGTTGAGCTTCATGGTGCACGAACCCAGCGGGATCATCCCGCGGTCCAGCGCGAAGTCCCGGTTGGACAGGGCGGCGAGGTAGCGCAGCATCGCCGTCTCGCTGTGGTGGGTGTTGAACACCGGGTGGGTCAGGTACGGCGTCTCGCGCTCGCTGCCCGCCAGGTCGCCGCGGGAGCGGCCCGACGCGGTCACCCCGAAGGCGGCGCGGACGGCGGCCAGGTCGGACTCGTGCGCGTCCTCGCCGACGGCGATGCCGACGTGGTCGGCGTCCACGTGTCGCAGGTGCACGCCGGCCTCGCGGGCGGCGGCCACGACGTCGGCGGCCTTCCCGGGCACCCGGGCCAGCACGGTGTCGAAGAACGAGCCGTGCACGACCTCGACGCCGCCCTCGGCCAGGTCACCGGCGAGCCCGGTGGCCCGGGCGTGCACGGTCTCGGCGATCCGGCGCAACCCGTCGGGGCCGTGGTAGACGGCGTACATGCTGGCCACCACGGCCAGCAGGACCTGCGCCGTGCAGATGTTGGAGGTGGCCTTCTCCCGGCGGATGTGCTGCTCGCGGGTCTGCAGTGCGAGCCGGAAGGCGGCGGTGCCGTCGGCGTCCTTGCTGACCCCGACGAGCCGGCCGGGCAGCGTGCGCTCCAGCCCGGCGCGGACGCTGATGAAGCCGGCGTGCGGGCCGCCGTAGAACAGGGGGACGCCGAAGCGCTGGCTGGAGCCGACCGCCACGTCCGCGCCCCACTCCCCCGGCGCGGTGGTCAGGGTGAGGGCGAGCAGGTCGCACGCCGCGATGACCAGACCCCCGCGGGCGTGCACGGCCTCGGCCAGCGCCCGCAGCTCGTCGGTCCCGGTGACCCGGCCGCTGGCTCCGAGGGTCTGGACGACGACGGCGAACACGTCGTGCGCCTCCAGGGCCTCGAGCAGCGGACCGTCGGCCACGGCGACGTCCAACCCGAGCGCGTCGGCCCGGGTGGTCACCACCCCGACCGTCTGCGGCAGCGTGTCGGCGTCGAGCAGCAGCGTGCTGCCCTTCTTGGTGGCCCGACGGGCCAGGGTCATCGCCTCCGCGACCGCCGTCGCCTCGTCCAGCAGGCTGGCGCCCGAGGTGGGCAGGCCGGTCAGGTCGGAGACCATGGTCTGGAAGTTCAGCAGCGCCTCGAGCCGGCCCTGGCTGATCTCGGGCTGGTAGGGGGTGTAGGCGGTGTACCAGGCCGGGTCCTCCAAGACGTTGCGCCGGATCACCGAGGGGGTGATGGTGCCGGCGTAGCCGAGCCCGATCATCGGCGTCAGGGCCTGGTTCTGGTCGGCCAGCCTCCGGAGCACGTCCAGGGTCTCGGCCTCGGAGAGGGCCGGCGGCAGGGCCAGGGGCGCGGTCATCCGGATGGCGTCGGGCATCGCCTGCTGGACGAGGTCCTCCAGGCTGCCCAGGCCCAGCGCGGCCAGCATCTTGTCGCGCTCGTCGGCCTGCGGTCCGATGTGACGGGTGACGAAGGCGGCCGAGCTCGACGGCTCGGGGGTGGTGGCGGGCGGGGCGGCGGGAACGGGCATCAGCGGGAGCTTCTTCCAGGCGGTCCGGCGGTGCGACCCGACCCGCGCGCGGCGGTCCGGTGTGCGCTCCCCGCCCTGTCACCCGGTGGCTCCAGAGTTGCCAGACGGACGCGGTCTGGGTGCCTGAGAGGTTCCGGGGATGTTGCCCCTTCGGCGCCACCGTCCTCGTCCTCGAGCCGGTGAGCTCTCCCGCGTCGTCGTTCAGCAGCGCCAGACTACCCGGCCCTCCCGAGGAGGACCACGCTCGGTGGCCCTTCGACGAGCTCAGGGCGCGGGGGGCCACTCAGCGTCGGGGGGGCCGCGCCGGGTCGGGTCCGTCGCCTGAGCCTGTCGAAGGCCCTTCGACGAGCTCAGGGCACGTTCGACGAGCTCAGGGCACCGACGTCGAGGTCAGGCCACGGATGTCGAGCTCAGGGTGCGCGTGCTCAGCCCGTCGCGCGGGCGCGACGGCGCCGGGAGAGCTCGTCGGAGGCCGTGCTGGGGGTCGAGGTGTCCTCCACGACGGCCCGTTCGGTGGGCAGCTGGGCGAGGGTGCCCTCGATGTCGCGCCAGACGCTGCCGAGCGCGATGCCGAACACGCCCTGGCCGCCGCGGAGCAGGTCGATGACCTCGTCGTCGGAGGTGCACTCGAAGACCGAGACGCCGTCACTCATCAAGGTGACCTGGGTGATGTCGTCGACCCCACGGGCGCGCAGGTGGTCGATGGCTGTGCGGATCTGCTGCAACGAGATGCCGGCGTCGATCAGCCGCTTGATCACCTTGAGGATCAAGATGTCGCGGAAGCTGTAGAGCCGTTGGGTGCCGGAGCCGGTGGCCCCGCGGACCTCGGGCACGACCAGCCCCGTGCGCGCCCAGTAGTCGAGCTGGCGGTAGGTGATGCCGGCCGCGCTGCAGGCGACCGGGCCACGGAAGCCGAGGTCGCTGGGGACCGGGGAGAAGTCGCCGTCGAAGAGCAGACCTTGCGCGTCACCCTGGGGCGCGGCGTCCGACACCTCGACGGGTCTTTCGGTGCTGCTCACGTGGCCTCCGGTCGGTGCTGCGCTGGGGTGGGAACACACCCCGAGTTCCCCGCGCGTAATTCCAGCGTCGGTATTACCCGGGGAACGCTACGGGCAGGCCATCGGACCGGTCAACGACACGCCGCCGGGGTCCCGGACCGATTCCCAACTCTCGACCCTGGCGTGAGGGTCCTCGTTGTGGTAGGAGCTGCGGCTGGGCAGGCCGACCCCGAGCAGCCGGTCGAGGGTTGCCGGTGGGCGACCCGGAGTCAGGAGGTGGGTTCCTCACCGGTCACGAAGTCGTCAGGGTTCACCTGGTCGAGGAACTCACGGAACTTCTCCACCTCGTCCTCCTCGGCCTCGGGGATCTCGATCCCCGCCTCGTCCAGGACGTCGTCGGCGCAGTAGATGTCGGAGCCGACACGCAGCGCCAGCGCGATCGCGTCGGAGGGACGGGCGCTGACCTCGACGCCGTCGACCAGCAGCACGGCGTAGAACGTGCCGCCCTCCAGCTCGGTGATGTGCACCTCGGTCAGCCGGTGCCCGAGGGTGGACAGCGTGTCCACCATCAGGTCGTGGGTGAGCGGCCGCGGCGGGACGACGCCCTCCTGGGCGTTGGCGATGGCCGAGGCCTCGCTGGCGCCGATCCAGATCGGGAGGTACCGGCTGCCGCCGACCTCGCGCAGCAGCACCATGGGCGCGTTCGAGGGCATCTCGACCCGGACACCCACCACATCGAGCTCACGCATGGCCCAACCCTACGTCGGCGGCCCCCGGCCTCGACCGGGGGCTGCGGCTCGGCTCAGCGCTCCATCGCGGTGCGCACGAGCGCCGCGTGGAAGCTGATCACCAGCTGGGTGACCTCCCCCTGGACGTCCCGGTTGCCGCCGGCGCGGCGCAGGTGCGGCGCGATGGCCTGCTCCACCAGCCCCACCTCGCGGTCGGCCGACATCTTGAACGCCCGCAGGTGCCGGCCGTCGATGCCGTACTCGGCCATCCGCCGGGCGGCGATGGCCAGCGTCAGCGCGTCCCGGCCGTAGTAGGTGCCGCGCCGGGGCTGGACGATCTGGGTGCGCTCCAGCTCGGTCAGCGCCGCGTCGGTGAGCCCGCTGGCCTCCAGCAGGTCGGCGCGGGTCATCCGCACCGGCGGCTTGGGCGGCGGCGGTGGGGTGGCCGGCGCTGCCGGTCGGGTCTCGCCCGCCGGCGCGGCCTCGGACCGGCCGGCAGCGCGGGGGTCCAGAGCGGGCACCGGCGGAGGCGCCTCCCCCCGGTCCATCAGGGCGAGGTGCTCCTTGATCACCTTGAGCGGCAGGTAGTGGTCGCGCTGCACCGCAAGCACGTAGCGGAGCCGCTCCAGGTCGTGCTCGGCGTAGCGGCGGTAGCCGGACGGCGCGCGCTCGGGGGCGATCAGGCCCTCGGACTCGAGGAACCGGATCTTGGAGATGGAGACCTCGGGGAAGTCCGCCTTCAGCGCGGCCAGGACCTGGCCGATGCTGCGGGAGACCCCGGGACTGCTGCTGGGCTCGGACGACATCGGTGCGCTCAGCCCTGCGCGCTCCCGTAGAAGACCAGGCGGAACTTGCCGATCTGGACCTCGTCCCCGTGCTGCAGCAGCACCTCGTCGACCAGCTGGCGGTTGACGTAGGTGCCGTTCAGGCTGCCCTCGTCCCGGACCTGGGTGCCGCCGGTGGTGCGGAGGAACACCGCGTGCCGGCGGGAGACCGAGATGTCGTCCAGGAAGATGTCGGAGTCGGGGTGCCGGCCCACCGTCGAGCGCTCGGTGTTGAGCAGGAAGCGGCTGCCCGCGTTGGCGCCGCGCTGCACGATCAGCAGCGCCGACCCCGTCGGCAGCGCGTCGACGGCCGCCTCCTCGTCGGGCGCGAGCGGCTCGGCGTCGCGCTCCTCGACCACCGCCGGCATGGTGCGGGTGGTCTCACCGGTCGGCGGACGCTCCCCCGCGTCCGGGCGCGCAGCCGTGCTCGGACGCGGGGTCGAGTGCGCGGGCGGCACGTTCAGCGCGGCGCCGCACTGACCGCAGAAGTTGCTGCCATCCGGGTTGTCGTGACCACAGTTGGTGCAGAACGGCATGAGGGTCGGCTTTCGATCGAGACTCGAGGTCCGCGGACGGACCGGAACTCCGAGTCTAAGGGGGAGGTCGAGGTCTGGGCGGACCGTGCTGCTAGCCCGCGGCCTGCTCGGCGTAGGCGTCGGCGTCCATCAGGTCCTCCAGGTCGGTGTCGGCGTCGAGGTCGACCTCGAACAGCCAGCCGTCGCCGTAGGGGTCGCCGTTGACGGTCTCCGGGCTGCCTTCGAGCACCTCGTTGACCGCGGTCACCGTGCCCGAGACCGGGGAGAAGACGTCCGACACGCTCTTGGTCGACTCCAGCTCGCCGCACGAGTCGCCGGCGGCGACCGGGTCGCCGACGGTCGGCAGGGAGACGAAGACGATGTCGCCGAGCTGGTCGGCGGCGTACTCGGTGATGCCCACGCGCACGGTCGACCCGTTGCCGCTGCGCACCCACTCGTGGTCGGCGGAGTACTTGAGGTCTTCGGGGTAATCGGGCACGACGTCGGGGCTCCTGGAGTTCGTGGGAGGGCGGCCGGGGCCGGGGTCACCGCGGGGTGGGCGGTGGCGATGCGGGCTGAGCGTACTGATTCTCGCGCGCGGGGTGCAAGGACTCCACGACCACCCGTTCGAGCCGGTCGATCTGCACCTGGCCGCCGATCCCGGCCCCGGTGATCTCGCTCACCAGACCGCCACGGAACCGGGCGCCCTCCTCCAGGCTGTGCGGGTCGCCGATGACCTCGAAGGTGATCGGCCGGCTGACCGGGCGGCCGTCGATGACCAGCCCGGACGCATCGGCACCGAACCAGGTGGAGGCCACCACCCGGATGGAGTCGTTGACCTCGATCACCTCTGCCCCCGCGTCCCGCATCTCCTCGACGGCGTCGAGCAGCACGTCGGCGTCCACCTTGCCGGCGGGGTCGGCGATCCGCATCCGGATCCCCGGACCCTCCGCCGGGGCGGTGCCGGCCAGGATGCCCAGCTCCTCAGTCCGCCGTTGCGCCTCCGAGCGCGCCACCCGCTGGGTGTCGGCGCCGGACTGCAGCTCGGCCCGGGTGCGCTCGAGGTCGGCGATCTCGCTCTCCAGCCGGCGCGACTCCGACCCCAGGCCGTCGAGCAGCTGGATGAGGTCCTCGCGGCGCGCGCTGGTGTAGGCGTCGTCGGCGGTGTTGATCCGGATCTGCATCACCCCGCCCATGCCGACCACGAACAGGATGACCGCGGCGATGATCTGGCCGCGGCCGGGCGAGACCAGCGAGCGCCACAGCCGGCGCAGACCGGTCGACCGTCGCGGCGGCGTCGCCCCGGCCGGCGCTCCGCCGCTCGAGGAGGCAGCGGGACCGCCGGTCGAGTCGTCCCCGGCCAGCCTGCGCTGGCTGCGCCGCAGAGCCTGCAGCCGCCGACCTGCCGGTGGCGGGCTGGCCGCGGGCCGACGCCGGCTAGGCATGGAACAGGGCCCGCCGGATGGCGGCGACGTTGGTGAAGATCCGGATGCCGAGCACCACCACGACACCGGTCGACAGCTGCGAGCCCACCCCGATCTGGTCGCCGACGTAGACGATCGCCGCGGCGATCAGCACGTTGGAGACGAAGGAGACGACGAAGACCTTGTCGCTGAAGTTGCCTTCCAGGTAGGCGCGGAACGCGCCGAACAGGGCGTCCATCGCAGCGACGATGGCGATCGGCAGGTAGGGCTGCAGGACCAGCGGCACGTTCGGCTCCAGCACCAGTCCGACGACGATGCCGGCCAGCAGGCCGAGGAGCGGGATCACGAGGGCACCTCCGCCCAGCGCAGGGCCACGCCCGGGTCGGCCGGGAGGGTCAGCTCGCGGGCCTCCCCCAGCTCGTAGCGCAGGCCCCGGTTCTGCTCCAGGTCGTGCCACCACGCCCCGGCCGGGGACTCGGCGAGACGGGCCGGCAGGGTCCGGGGGTCGCCGATGGCCTCGACCCGGTAGGGGCGGGTCAGGGACCGGTAGTCGACGGTGATGGCGTCCCCGGCGCTGCGGATCGCGGTCAGCGAGGACAGCCGGTGCCCGTTGACGGCCACCGCCTCGGCACCCGCCCGCCAGAGCCCGTTGGCGAGGAGCTGCAGGTCGAGGTCGAGCACCCGGTCACCCGGTTCGGAGCCGTCGGCCGGCTCGGGCGCGTCGTCGACGACCACGACGACGCCGGGCCCGGTCACCGCGACCAAGCCGGTCACCGGGCCGAGGGTGGCGATCTCCCGCTCCAGCCGCTGGGCCGTGGCGTCCCCGCCGAGGGCGGCGGCACGGAGGATGCCGATCTCCTCCGACAGATCGGTGGCCCGGGCTCGGAGGCCGTCCTGCTGGCGCTCGGCCGCCTGGACGCGGTCGATCAGGCTGGCGCGCTCGGACTCCAGGGCCGGGGCCGAACGCGTGGTCTGCACGGAGGCGACGGCGAACATCACGCCGACCACGACCGCGACGACGCCGAACAGCCAGTGCCGGCGCGACGACGAGGTGCCCCGGGCGGCGGCCGTCGCGTAGTCGGGGTCGACCGGTTGCCGGATCACCTGCAGCAGCAGGTCCATGCTCGCGTCGACGGGGCGGGCGTCTGCAGGGCGGGTGGGCGGTGCGGGAGCGGTCATCGGGACCTCATCCTGCTCGGCTCCGGCCGTCGCGGAGCAGACCCAGGGTCTGGACGAGGTAGAGCAGCCCTGCCCACCAGTACAGGCCGACCCCCCACAGCGCGAAGGCCCAGCCGAGCACCCCGGCGATCCCCCAGCCGAGGCCGTCGTCGGCGCCGAGCAGGATCAGCGGGAAGGCGTAGAGCAGGTTGAAGGTCGCCGCCTTGCCCAGGAAGTGCACCGGCAGCGAGGAGTAGCCGCGGGTGCGCAGCAGCGGGACCAGCGCGGTGATCATCACGTCGCGGGCCACGAGCAGGGCCACCACCCACCACGGGACGACGTCACGGACAGCGAGGCAGAGCACGACGGCGAGGATGTAGAGCCGGTCGGCGACCGGGTCGAGCATCTGCCCGATCCGGGACGTCTGGTGCCAGCGCCGAGCCAGGAACCCGTCCAGCCAGTCGGTGAACCCGGCCACGGCGAGCACCCCGACCGCCAGCAGGTCGTGGTGCGGACCCAGGATCAGCCACACCATCAGGGGCACCCCGGCCAGCCGGAGGAGGCTGAGCACGTTCGGCAGGGTCCACACCCGGTCGGTGTCCCAGGTGGGCGCACCCTCGTCCGCCGGGCCGACGAGCCCGACGGCTCCGGCCGCGGGCAGCGGCAGGCCGTCGTCGTCGGCGGGCCGCGTCCGCCCACCCGGCTGGTCCCCGGTCACCACGCCAGGTTAGTGGCCTCAGGTCGGCACGGCCGACCTCACGGCCGTGTCCGGCGCTTCAGGACGCGGTCCGTCGCGGCACCGTCAGCGCCCGGACCGCGTCCTGCGAGGGCGCTTCCACGCCCAGGGTGACCTCCGGTTCGAGCACCCGCTGGTAGACGTCCTCCACGGCCGGGCCCACCACCGACCAGTCGAACCGGCGGGCGTGCCGGCGGCCTCGTTCGGCGCCGACGGCGTCGCGGGACCGCAGCACGTCGAGCACAGCACCGGCCAGAGCCCTGGGGTCGCCGTTCGGGAACAGGGTGCCCACCCCCGCGCTGCTCCCGCGGTCGTGGGCCAGCAGCGAGGTGAAGGCCGGCAGGTCGGAGGCCACCACCGGGGCGCCGCTGGCCATCGCCTCCAGGAGGACGATGCCGAAGCTCTCCCGCGCGGTGTGCGGGGCGACGAAGACGTCGGCCCCGGCCAGCAGGGCGACCTTCTCGGCGTCGGTCACCGAGGTCTCGCGGCGCACCCAGTCCGGCAGCGCCCGGTGCCCCCGCCCGGCCACGACGACCTCGAGGTCGGGGTGCACGGCTCGCACCGCTGGCAGCGCGGCCATCAGCACGTCCAGGCCCTTCCGCGGCTCCTCGACCCGGCCGAGGAAGACCAGCCGCGGGCGGTCCCCGCCCCGCCAGCTCCCGGTCGGGTGGTGGCCGCCGCCGAACTCGGCGTAGCGGAACCCGTTCGGGATGACCTGCGGGTCGCGGCCGAGGTAGCGGCGGACCACCCGCGCCGCCGGCTCGGAGACCGCGATGCCCGCCGCCAGCTTGGCGACCGTGCCGCGCAGGGTGCTGCCGGCCAGCTGCATGGAGCGCGACCGCGGGGTGGCGGTGTGGAAGGTGGCCACCACCGGAACGGCCGCGGCCCACAGCGCCAAGATGGAGATGCTGGGCGTCAGCGGCTCGTGCACGTGGAGGACGTCGAAGGCCCCCGCGGCCAGCCAGCGGCGCGCGCGGGCCGCGCTGCCCGGGCCGAACCGCACCCGGGCGACGGAGCCGTTGTAGCGGACCGGCACCGCCGAACCGGCCGAGGTGAAGCGTCGAGCCAGCGCGCGCGGCAGCTCGGGCTGACCGAGGCCCAGCACGAACGGCTCGTGGCCCTGGCTGCGCAGGTGCTGCGCCAGGCCCAGCACGTGGTTCTGCACGCCGCCGGGGTGGTCGAAGGAGTAGGGGCAGACCAGCCCGACGCGCAGCGGCCGGGCGGTCATGCCGGCCCCCACCCGGCAGAGCGTGCCCCGGCGCGGTCAGCGGAGAAGAACGGCTGCAGCATGTGCCAGTCCTGCGGCGCCACGGCGATCTGGGTGGCGAAGAAGTCGACGACGTCCTGGGTCATCGCCACCAGCCCGTCCCGGCCCGGTCGCGCGGGCACCGGCTGCCCGAACCGGATGACCATCTGGTCGCCGTCGTAGCGGCAGACCGCAGGCAGCAGGACCGCGCCGGTGCGGCGGGCGACCATCGCCGGCCCGGCGGGCACCGTGACGGGCAGGTCGCCCCAGCGGACCGGCACGCCGGTGCCGTCCAGGTCGCGGTCGGCGACCAGGCAGACCAATCGGCCGCGGCGCAGGGCGGCGGCCAGGGCTGGGATGGCGCCGCGGTCGCGGTGCGAGAGGACCTCCATGCCCAGGCTGCGGCGGAAGGCGAGGAAGGCTTCGAACTCGGCCTCGGACAGCTGCTCGGCCACGGTGCTGACCGGCATGCCGGTGCTGCACGCCCAGGCGCCAGCCAGGTCCCAGTTGCCGCTGTGCGGCAGGGCGACCACGCAGCCGGGTCCGGCGAAGGCGGTCCGCAGCCGCTCCTCCCCCTCGGTGCGGACGCGGGCGAGGAGGGCCGCGCGACCCCAGCCGGGCAGGGCCAGCACCTCCCAGAAGGTGCGCAGGTAGGACTCCAGGCCCGCCCGGACCAGCGTGTCGGGAGCGTGCCCGCCGGTGGCCAGGGTCAGGTTGCGCCGCAGGGTGGCGACGTGGGGCCCGCCGCGACGGACTGCCAGCCGGGCACCGACCGCGGCGACGACCCGGACGACCGGTCGCGGCACCCGGGCGGCGAACCGCCAACCGGTCCGGTGCAGGGCGCGCAGGGCGGCGTCGCGGGCGTGGTCGGCGAGCCGTCGAGGGAGGCCCTCAGGCGGGGGCGACATCGGCAGCCACCGCCTGGCGGCGCACCTGCAGGATCCGCTGCACCACCGTGATCATGCTGGCCAGCGCGAGCAGCGCCACTGCGATCTCCAGCACGTACGGGACGCCCAGCCCGGCCAGCAGCGTCCCCACCAAGATGATGACCAGCCGGTCCGCCCGGGCCGCCAGCCCGCCGGAGCAGGTGAAACCGAGGCTCTCGGCACGGGCCTTGACGTAGGACGTCCACTGCCCGAACACCAGTCCGGCCAGCGCGACGGCCGCCCACAGCGTCGAGCCCTGCTGGTAGGTGAAGTAGAGCAGGATGCCGCCGAAGACGGCCGCGTCGCCCAGCCGGTCCGACGTCGAGTCGAGGAAGGCGCCCCAGCTGGTCGCCTTGCCGCTGACCTTGGCCATCTGGCCGTCGAGCATGTCGGAGAGCACGAAGAGCGTGACCACCAGCGCGCCCTGCCACAGCCAGCCCTGCGGGAAGCAGATGAGCGAGGCGAGCACCACGCCGGCGGTGCCCGCGATGGTGACCAGGTCGGGTGAGACGCCGAGCCGCAGCAGCAGCCGGACCAGGGGCCCGAGGACCGCCGCGGACAGCCCGCGGAACCGTTCCAGCATCAGCGGTGTCCTGAGCCCGTCGAAGGGCGGTGTCCTGAGCCCGTCGAAGGGCGGTGTCCTGAGCCCGTCGACGGGCGGTTTCCTGAGCCCGTCGAAGGGCCGAGCCGTTCCCAGGCGGCCGAGATGACCTGCCAGGTGTCGTCCAGCAGCTGCGGCAGCGCCTTCGTCTGGCCGATGACGGGCAAGAAGTTGGCGTCGCCGGCCCAGCGCGGGACGACGTGCTGGTGCAGGTGCGCGGCGATGCCGGCGCCGGCCACCGCGCCCTGGTTGAGCCCCAGGTTGAAGCCGTGCGGGGCGCTGGCGGCCCGGACGACGCGCATCGCCTGCTGGCTGAGCGCGGCGACCTCGACGGTCTCGGCGTCGGTCAGGTCGGTGTAGTCGGCGACGTGCCGGTAGGGGCAGACCAGGACGTGGCCGGGCGAGTACGGGTAGAGGTTGAGCACGACGAAGGCCAGCTCGCCCCGGTGCACGATGAGGCCGGCGCGGTCGTCCCGCTCGGGGGTGCGGCAGAACGGGCAGTCGTCCGAGCTCGGAGTGGCCGGCTTGTCCTGCCCGCCGATGTAGAGCATCCGGTGCGGCGTCCAGAGCCGCTCGAAGCCGTCCGGCTGACCGGGCAGGTCGGAGGCGTTCTCGACCTCGTCCACCCTGCCACCCTCCTCGAGATCACGACCACGCACGAGGACGACCCTAAGCGGTCCGCGCCGCTCGACCGCACCGTGACGAGAGCTGGCGCGACTCAGACCTGCGTGCGGCGGGCGATCGCACCGGTGATCTCGGCCACGGCGTCGGCCACGGGCACGCCGTTCTTCTGCGTCCCGTCGCGGTAGCGGAAGGACACCGCGCCGGCGTCCCGGTCGTCGCCACCCGCGATCAGCTGGTAGGGCACCTTGGCCTTCTGGGCGTTGCGGATCTTCTTCTGCATCCGGTCGTCGGAGTGGTCGACCTCGGCCCGCACGCCGGCCGCCCGCAGACCCGCGAAGACCTCCTCGAGGTAGTCCCCGAACTCGTCCGCGACCGGGATGCCCACCACCTGGACGGGCGCCAGCCAGGGCGGGAAGGCCCCGGCGTAGTGCTCGACCAGCACGCCGATGAAGCGCTCGATGGAGCCGAACTTCGCGGAGTGGATCATCACCGGCTGCTGCCGGGTGCCGTCGGCGGCCTGGTACTCCAGCCCGAACCGCGCGGGCTGGTTGAAGTCGTACTGGATGGTCGACATCTGCCAGCTGCGGCCGATGGCGTCGCGGATCTGGACCGAGATCTTCGGGCCGTAGTAGGCGGCACCACCCGGGTCGGGCACCAGCTCGATGCCCGAGCGGGTGGCGACGTCCTGCAGCACCTGCGTCGCGACCGCCCACTCCTGGTCGGAGCCGATGAACTTGTCGGAGTCGTCGCGGGTGGACAGCTCGAGGTAGTAGTCGGTCAGCCCGAAGTCGCGCAGCAGCCCGGTGACGAAGTTCAGCAGGTGCTCGATCTCCCCCGGCGCCTGCTCCGGCGTCACGTAGGAGTGCGAGTCGTCCTGCGTCATGCCGCGGACGCGGGTCAGGCCGTGCACGACCCCGGACTTCTCGTAGCGGTAGACGCTGCCGAACTCGAACAGCCGCAGCGGCAGCTCCCGGTAGGACCGTCCGCGGGAGCGGAAGATCAGGTTGTGCATCGGGCAGTTCATGGCCTTGAGGTGGTAGTTCCCGCCCTCGACGTCCATGGGCGGGAACATGCCGTCGGCGTAGTACGGCAGGTGCCCCGAGGTGTGGAAGAGCCCCTCCTTGGAGATGTGCGGCGTGCCGACGTAGGAGAAGCCCTCCTCGATGTGCCGGCGGCGGACGTAGTCCTCCATCTCCCGCTTGAGCACCCCGCCGCGGGGGTGGAACACCGGCAGCCCGGAACCCAGCTCGTCGGGGAAGGAGAACAGGTCCAGCTCGACGCCCAGCTTGCGGTGGTCACGCTTGGCGGCCTCCTCCAGCCGGGTCTGGTAGGCCTTGAGCGCCTCCCGGCTCGGCCAGGCCGTGCCGTACAACCGCTGCAGCTGCGCGTTGGCCTGGTCGCCGCGCCAGTAGGCGGCGGAGTTGCGGGTCAGCGCGAAGGCCGGGATGTAGCCGGTGTGCGGTACGTGCGGGCCGCGGCAGAGGTCGCGCCAGGCGACCGAGTCGTCGCGCTTCAGGTTGTCGTAGATCGTCAGCTGGCCCGCGCCCACCTCGACGCTGGCCGCGTCACCGCCGCCCTCCAGCCCGTAGGGACCCGTGGCCTCGGGCGTGGCCGAGCCCTTGTCGGCGATCAGCTCGAGCTTGTACGGCTCGTCGGCCAGCTCGGCCCGGGCCTCCTCGTCGCTGACCTCGCGGCGACGGAAGCGCTGCCGCTCCTTGACGATGCGCTGCATCGCCTTCTCGAGCTCGCGGAGGTCGTCCGGGGTGAAGGGCTCGGCGACGTCGAAGTCGTAGTAGAAGCCGTCGACGATGGGCGGGCCGATGCCCAGCTTGGCGTCGGCGTGCCGGGCCTGCACGGCCTGGGCTGCGACGTGCGCGGCCGAGTGCCGCAGGATGGCCAGCCCGTCGGGGCTGTCGATGAGCACCGGCTCGACCACGTCGCCGTCGGCGAAGGGCCGGTCGAGGTCCCGCAGCTCGCCGCCGACCCGGACGGCGACGACGGTGCGGTCGGTGCCGAACAGGTCGAGGCCGGTCGTCGTGGTCTCGACGTCACGCTGCTCACGGGCGTCGTCGCGGACCAGGGTGATCGACAGGCTCGACACGTTGCGCACTGACCTCTCTCGCAGGGATGGCGGGCCAGACGGCCCGGCTTCACCCTAGACCGCAGCGACCGGGCTGCTCGACGCCATATCGGCGCGCCTCCCGCGCCCTGTCCGCACTCCTGCGCCTGGTTCGCACTCCCGCGCCCGGTCTGCGGGGCGCGGCAGTCACGAAGGGGCGCGGCAGGGACGAAGGGGCGCGGCAGGGGCACCGGGGCGCGAGGCACTAGCGTCGGGAGCCCGGCCCCCACAGGAAGGACCAGCGTTGGTCCAGGCACGCGTCACCGTCGACCGCGACTTCACCCTGGGGCCGGTACCGCGCCGGCTCTTCGGCTCCTTCGTCGAGCACATAGGCCGCTGCGTCTACACCGGCATCTACGAACCCGGCCACCCGGAGGCCGGCGCCGACGGGCTGCGCCGCGACGTCCTGGAGCTCACCCGGGAGCTGGGCGTCAGCGTCGTCCGCTACCCCGGCGGCAACTTCGTCTCCGGCTACGACTGGGAGGACGGCGTCGGGCCCGTCGACCAGCGTCCGCGACGCCTCGACGGCGCCTGGCACACGCTCGAGACGAACGCGTTCGGCCTGCACGAGTTCCTCGACTGGGCGCGGCAGGCCGACGTCGAGATCATGGAGGCGGTCAACCTGGGCACGCGCGGGGTCGCGGAGGCCCGCGCGCTGCTGGAGTACGCCAACCACCCCGGCGGTACCGCGCTGTCCGACCTGCGTCGCCGGAACGGGGCCGAGGAACCCTTCGGCATCATGCTGTGGTGCCTCGGCAACGAGATGGACGGCCCCTGGCAGATCGGCTTCAAGACCGCCGACGAGTACGGCCGACTGGCGGCGGAGGCGGCACGGGCGATGCGGATGCTCGACGACGACCTCGAGCTGGTGGCCTGCGGCAGCTCCAACCTGTCCATGCCGACGTTCGGCGCCTGGGAGCAGACGGTGCTCACCCACACCTACGACCTGGTCGACTACATCTCGCTGCACGTGTACTACAGCGACTCCGACGGGGACGTGCACAGCTTCCTGGCCAGCGCGGTGGACATGGACCGCTTCATCGAGGCGGTCGTGGCCACCGCGGACTTCGTCCGGGCCCGGGACCGGCACACCAAGACGATGTACCTGTCCTTCGACGAGTGGAACGTGACCTACCGGCACGATCCGGCCGATCCGGTGATCTCCGAGGCCGAGATCACGCGCAGCTGGGACGAGCACCCGCCGATCGGCGAAGGCGACTACGACGTCACCGAGGCGGTGGTCGTGGGGACCCTGCTGAACTCGCTGCTGCGGCACGGCGACCGGGTCAAGATCGCCAACCAGGCCCAGCTGGTGAACCTGCTGGGCATGATCCGCACCGTCGAGGGCGGTCCGGCCTGGCGGCAGACCATCTTCTTCCCCTTCGCGGCGATGGCGGCCGCCGCCCGTGGGGAGATCCTGCGGCTGGCGGTCACCTCCGACCGGTACCCGAGCGCTCGCTACGGCGAGGCCGACCTCGTCGACGCCACCGGGACCTGGGACGCCGGCAGCGGCCGGCTGGCCCTGTTCCTGGCCAACCGGAGCCTGGAGGAGTCCGCCGACGTCACCGTGGCGCTGCACGGGCTGACACCCGGCGAGGTCGTGTCGTCGCGGGTGCTGGCCGCACCGGAGGGCGGCGACCGGTTCAGCGCCAACACCGCCACGGCCTCCCCGGTCGGCCTCGTCGACTGGGACGGGGTCCGGATCGAGGACGGCGGCCTGGCGGTCCGGCTGCCCGCGCTGTCCTGGGCGGTCGTGGAGGTGGCGGTGACCACCGCCCCCTGACGCTGCAGACAGGGCCTTCGACAGGCTCAGGCCACGGGGGTCATCCCGCGCCCTGAGCTCGTCGACGGGCCTTCGACAGGCTCAGGCCACGGGGTCGGCTCAGGCCACGGAGCGGTCAGTCCCCGCTGACCGGGCGTCCGGACAGCCTCTCGACCCCGCGCAGCAGGGCGGAGTGGTCCAGCCCGCCGTCGCCCTGCGCCCGCAGCGCCCCGATCAGCTGCGCGGTCAGCGCACCGAGCGGCAGCGCGACCCCCTGCTCGCGGGCGGCGGCGGTGACGATCCCCATGTCCTTGTGGTGCAGGTCCACGCGGAAGCCTGGTTCGAACCGGCCGGCCAGCATGCTGGCGCCCTTGCGGTCCAGCACGGTGCTGCCGGCCAGTCCACCGGCCAGCACCCGCAGCGCGGCCTCGTCGTCGACTCCGTGAGCGCGCAGGAAGACGATCGCCTCGGCGAGCAGCTGGTAGGCGCCGCCGACGACGAGCTGGTTCGCGGCCTTGACCGTCTGGCCCGAGCCGGCCGGGCCGACGTGCACGACCGTGCTGCCCATCACCTCCAGCAGCGGCCGGGCCGCGTCGAAGGCGTCCGGATCGCCGCCCACCATGATCGAGAGCTTCGCCTCCTGCGCCCCGGCCTGCCCGCCGCTGACCGGGGCGTCGAGCACCGCGACGCCGGCCTCCGCGCCCGCCCGCGCGAGGGCGACGGCCACGTCGGGCCGGATGGAGGACATGTCGACGTGCAGCGTGCCGGGTCGGGCGTGCGCGTAGACCCCCTCCTCGCCCAGCGCCACCGCCTCGACGTCCGGGGAGTCCGGGACCATGGTGATCACCACGTCGGCGTCGCGGACGGCCTCGGCGACGCTGCCGCCGGACCGGCCACCGGCCTCGACCAGCCGTCGGACGGCGGCAGGGCTGCGGTTGACGCCGAGCACGGTGTGGCCGGCCCGCACCAGGTGGGCGGCCATCGGGCCGCCCATGATGCCGAGCCCGATGAAGGCGATGGTGCTCATGGGGTGTCGTTCCTTCCGGCTGCGTGCAGCGTGATGGGTCGGGCGTGGTGGCGAGGGCTCAGCGTTCCCAGGCGACGGGCCGGGCCAGCCCGCCCACCGGCGTCACGGGCCAGCGGGGGTCGGCGCTGAGCACGTCGAGACCGCCGTCGGTCAGCAGCACGGTGTCCTCCACCTTGCCGCCGGGCGCCCAGGGGTTCCAGGCGAAGGCCTGGCCGGCGGCGACCCGGACGTCGCAGTCCGGGGTCGCGCGCGGGTCCCGGCCCGCGTAGCCGGCCACCCCGCCCTGGTGGTGGCCCCGCCAGTGGTCGGCGCCGAAGCCGTGCGCCCGGTAGGCCTCCCCGATCACCTCGAGCACGGCCGACAGCGGCACGCCGGGGACCAGGGCGTCGAACGCGGCCCGCTCGACGGCGAGCACCCGGTCCTGCACGTCCCGCTCGGCAGCGTCGAGGGCGCCGAAGGCGAGCGCCCGGCTGAGGTTGACGACGAGCCCGTGCCGGCGCGCGCAGAGCACCACGAGCACCCGCCGGCCCAGCGGCCCGTCGGTGGGCAGCGGGTGCGGCAGGTCGGCCCGGGCCTCGCCGCCGACCAGCACCACCAGCGGGTCCGCCCCGCGGTCCACCACGGCCCGGGCGACCTCGGCGGCCAGCCGGCGCTCGGTCCAGGACGGCTCGGCGGCGCCCATCACGTCGGTGAGTGCGGACGCGGCGTCGGCGCCGAGTCCCGCGAAGCGAGCGGTCTCGACCGGCAGCAGCGGCGACCTGGCCCGCAGCAGCGCGTCGGCGACGGCCCTCTCGGGCAACGCGTCGAGGTCGGGGGCGCCGGCGTACCAGGGCCGCTCGCGGACGGTCAGCCAGTCGGGGAGCTCCTCCCGGAGCAGTCGGGAGGTCTCGTTGCTGGTGACCAGCACCTCGTCGGCGTCCCGGCTCACCCGGACCGCCAGCACCGGGTCGGCAGCCAGGCTGACGTGGCTACGGGCGCCGTCCAGGTACCAGGCCAGCGTGGTGGTGCCAGTCAGCGCGAGCGCCTCCGCACCGCTCGCGTCCAGCACGTCGAGCAGCCGGCGGCGCTTCTCCGCGTGGTCGGCCGAGGTGGCGACCGTGGCGGTGGCCGTCCCGGTCATGCCCGCACCCCGACGAGCCGGTCGGCCACCGCGGCGGCCTCGGCCGCGCTCAGCCGGCCGTCGACCACGCCGACGTCGAAGCGTCGGGCCAGCTCACCGCCCGCCGGCAGCACCACCGGGTGCTGCCAGGCCAACGCCGACCCCAGCCCCGGGTAGTCGCGGACCCGGACGAACCAGGGGTCACCCGCCTCGACCGCTGACGCCGAGACCAGCACCACCGTCGCCGGACCGCTCACCCCGGGCCCGGCGGCGAAGTCGGCCGACCAGGCCACCCACGGGCTGACGGTCCCCTGCACCGCGTCCTCGCCCCGGGCGTCGGCGGTGAACACGTCGACGTCGGTGCAGGTCGGGAAGCGCCAGAAGAAGCCGCCGTAGCCGCCGTCGGGACGGCCCTTGCTGCCCGGCGAGCCGAGCGTCGCGCCACGCTCGGCGCGCAGCACCGTGCCGAGGTGCAGGTGCCAGCTGCGGTCGTCCAGCGAGCGCCAGCCGACGCTCCGCTGCTCGTCCAGCAGGACGGTCCCGTCCCGGCCGCGCCAGGCCAGCCGCTGACGGAAGCCGTCGGCGGACACCAGCGGCGGCTCGCCGTCGACCCGGCCGTGGTCGTCGAACAGCTGGTAGCCCTGGCCGGGCAGGTAGGTGCCGCCGCCCCAGAGATTGCTGCCGTCGACGTCGGGGATCGCCACCCCGACGCCGCAGTGCCAGTCGTGGTCGGCTGGGTGCTGCGCGGTCAGCACCACGCCGGCGAGCGTGCGGACGGGGTGCAGCACCGGGCGCGGGGTCGAGGTGGGCAGCGTGCCGCCCCCGTCGTGGTGGACGGCCACCTCGCGGTCCCCGACCCGGGCCCGGACCAGCACGCGGTCACGGCCGGCGTGCGCCCACGGCACCCCGAGCTCGCGGAAGGTCCGGCCGGTGGTGGCCGCCTGCTCCAGCCAGCGCTCGACGTCCTCGACGACGGGGTGCCGCTCGTCACCCTCACCCGTCCAGCGGATCGCGCGCGGGTCGATGCGGACGGGGTCGTCGGCGTCGGCGACGGCGGCCAGCACCCGCATGAACGCCCCGGTGGCGACCAGCGGGACGCGGAGCGGGCGGCCGCCGGCCCGGTGGTCGAGCAGGTTCTCCAGCAGGTCCTCCCGGCCGAGGGTGAGGTGGCGGACCTCGTCGGCGGTGCGCACCTCGACCTCGTCGACGGTGTAGCGGTAGTCCGCCCCACCGGCGGTCGCCTCGACGTGCAGCACCGGCTCGCGCTGCTCGGCCGCGCACAGCGTCAGGGCGCAGGTGACCTCCCGGCCCGCGGTGGTGCGGATCCGGACCACCGAGGTGTCGTCGCTCTCGATGGCGTTCGCCCGGTAGAGGTCGACGTCGACCGAGGCCACGTCGTCCGCGGTGCGGGCGCCGACCAGCGCGAGGGCGGTGGCGACGGCGTGGGCCAGGGGGTTGGTGGCCACCCCGTCGACGACGGGTCGGCCGGCCAGACTGCGGTGGCCCGCCCAGGGCGAGCGCTGCCAGTAGGCGAGCGGCCGCGACCAGGCGCCGACCGCGCCGACCCGGGTGACCGGGCCGATCCCGAGGTCGTCGGCGACGAACCTCTCCACCGCCTCCGAGCCGAGGCTCTGGAAGCCGACCTGGACCACCCGGCCGGTCAGGGCCTCGGTGGCGAGCAGCCGGTCGAAGTCCTCGAGGGAGGCGACCGGCGGCTTCTCCAGGTAGACGTCGGCTCCGCTGCGGAGCGCGGTCTCGGCCAGCGCGAAGTGCTCGCCCAGCGGGGCGGCCACCACCACCACGTCGACGGGCCCGGTGGCCGCCAGCGCCGTCGACAGGTCGGGGTGCAACGGGGCACCGTGGGCAGAGGCCTCGTCGAGGGCGACGAGCGGGTCGACGCAGGCGACCATCTCGACCCGGCCTTCCTCCTGCAGCCGGGCGATCCGGGCAGCGTGCACCGCGCCGAAGCCGCGGACGCCGACGAGCACCAGCCGGGCGGGGGTGCCGCTCATGCCCGCCCTCCCGGCACTCCGACCAGGGCCCCGGAGAAGTCGAGTCCGAGCCCTGGCGTGCCGGTGGCCCGCAGCTCCCCGTCCTGCACCACCACCGGGGGCGGGTCGGCCAGCAGGCCCAGCGCGGTCAACGAGGCGTCCTCCACCTCCTCGACCAGGCACGGCCGGGCCAGGGTCAGCGCCAGCTGGCCGGAGACCTCCGGCAGCAGGTGCGGGTGCAGGTCCACCCCGCGCTCGTCGGCCAGCGCGGCGATCGCGAGGAACGGGGTGATCCCGCCGACCCGGACGACGTTGGGCTGGACGACGTCGCAGGCCCCCAGGTCCAGCGCGTCGCGGAAGCGGTAGACGGTGTGCAGGTTCTCCCCCATCGCCACCGGGGTGCCGATCCGGCGACGCAGCTCGGCGTGACCGGCCAGGTCGTCGGCGCGCAGCGGTTCCTCGATCCAGGCCGGCCGGTAGGCCTCCAGGGCGGCCATCGCCGTGGTGGCCCGGTCGAGGTCCCAGCGCTGGTTGGCGTCCAGCATCAGGCCGCGGTCGGGTCCGATCACCTCTCGGACGGCCGCCACCCGCTCGCAGTCGACGGCGAGGTCGGGCCCGCCGACCTTGATCTTGACGCTGCCGAACCCGGCCTCCACCCAGCGACGGGCCTGGGCCAGCAGCTCCACCGGCGGGTAGTGCAGGTTCACCCCGCTGCCGTAGACGGCCACGCTCTCCCGGCGGGCGCCGAGCAGCTCGACCACCGACCGGTTGGTCCGCCGGCCGGCGAGGTCCCACAGGGCGAGGTCCAGCCCGGCCAGGGCGATGGTGGTGATCCCGCCGGACCCGGCCTCGTGCAGGTGCGCCCACAGCGCCGGCCAGACCACCTCCGGCTCGACCGGCCAGCCGACGACGGCCCGGGCGATGTCGTGCTCCAGGAGCGCGTGCACGGCCTCGGCGCCGATCGTGGGGGTCCAGCTGAAGCCGGTGCCGGTGGCACCGGTGGTGTCGACGACGGTGACCTCGACGACGTGGTTGACGCCCACGGTGGGCCCCCAGGGACGCGGCAGCGAGGCCACGTGCAGCCGGGTCCGGAGCTCCGTGATCCGGGGGCCGGACGGTCCGCTCACCGGGTGGCCTGGGCCGCGGCCTGCGGCGTGCCCGCCAGCTCGGTGCGCCAGCTGTGGCGCGGCTGCCAGCCCAGCAGGGCCTTGGCCTTGGCATTGGCGAAGGCCGGCGCGGTCCCGGTCAACGCCCCGGCGGCCGGGGCCGTACCGGGGTGGAACCGGGGCAGCAGCTCGGCCAGGGGCGCGGTGGCCAGGGCGTCGTCGGCGCCGACCAGGAAGGTCTCGCCGTTGGCGATCGCGGGCAGCGCGGTCAGCAGGGCGTCGACGAACGCCGCCGCGTCGCGGGCGTCGAGGTAGTTGAACAGGGCCGGCGCGGACAGCGCCGGGTCGGCCAGCCGCTCGGCCACCGTGTGGCCCTGCTGGGTGGGGGCTCCGCGCCACTCCTCGGGGGCGATCACGTAGCAGGGCCGGAACGCGGCGAACCGCACCCGGTCCCCCACCTGCGCGACGAGCGTGCGCATCACCTGCTCGGCCGTCAGCTTGGAGAGGCTGTAGGCGTTCCAGGGCCGGGTCGGCGACTCCTCGTCCAGCGGCAGGGACGCAGGCACCCAGCCGGTCGGGGCGCCGTAGCCGTGCACGGTCGGGCTGCTGGCCACCACCACCTTCGCCACCCCGGCATCGACCGCCGCCGACAGCACGGTCCAGGCGAGCATGGTGTTCGTCTGCAGGATCACCGGCTCCGGCGCGCTGAACGGGATCGCGATCGCCGCCAGGTGCACCACGGAGTCCGGTCCGAAGTCGGCCAGCACGGCCTCGGTCGCCGCGGAGTCCAGCAGGTCGACCACCGCGCTCTCCGGGTCGTCGTGCGGTGCCCGGTCCACCGACAGCACCACGTGCCCCCGCTCCCGCAACCCCGCGACCACGGTCCGGCCCAGCCGACCCGCTCCTCCGGTGACGAGCACCCGACCGGGTGCAGGAGGCGTCGCGGCGTCGCGGTGGTCCATGGCTGGTCCCTGTCTGGCTCGGCTCGGTCGTCGACCGGGTGTCGCGACCCGGCGCAGAAAGCGTTTTCACGCTACACGATAGGCTGCGCGCACGGCTAGCGCGTGACGGGGCTCTGCGGGGGTAGGAACCATCCCCGTGCGCCAGCAGCCGACGGAGGGAGACCAGGTGGCCGGCCGACCGCAGGAACGCTCACGGACCATCGCCGACGTGGCGGCCCGGGCCGGGGTCTCGCCGTCCACGGTCTCCCGGGTCATCAACGGGACCGCGCGGGTGGACGAGTCGTTGGCGGCGAAGGTCAGAGCCGCCGCGGCCGAGCTGGACTACACCGCCAGCCCGCTGGCGCGCAGCCTCGTCCTGGGTCGGACCAGCACCGTCGCCGTCGTGGTCCCCGACCTGGAGAACCCGACCTTCCACGGCGTGCTGCGCGGCCTGAGCCGGGCGGCGGCACGGGAGGGCTACCACGTCCTCGTCGCCGACTCCGCCGAATCGGTGGCCGAGGAGCGCATCCTCGCCGTGGAGACCCGGCGGCGCTGCGACGGCATCGTGCTCTGCGCTCCCCGGATGCCGGAGGAGGAGCTGCGGCACCTGCTGACCCAGCTGCAGCCGGTGGTGCTGGTCAACCGCGAGGCCAGGTCCTCGGTCACCCCGGCCGTCTCGGCCGACTACCGGAGCGGGTTGACCGACCTGCTCGAGCTCCTGCGGCTCCAGGGGCACCGCACCCTGCTCCATCTGGCCGGAGCTCCGCAGAGCTCGTCGCACCAGCAACGCCTGGCCGCCGTCCGGGCCTTCTCCGCCGAGCACCCCGAGGTCGCCGTGCAGGTCGTGCCCTGCGGGGTGAACTTCGCCGACGGGCACCGGGCCGCCGACGACGTCGTCCGGTCCGCCGCGACGGGCGTGCTGGCCTTCAACGACCTGGTGGCCATGGGTCTGATGAGCGCCCTGTCCGACCGAGGGGTGCGGGTGCCGGAAGACGTCTCCGTCACCGGGTTCGACGACATCCCTTTCGCCCGCTACCTCACGCCCCCGCTCACCACCGCGTCCGTGCCGGTGGCCGAGCTCGGGGAGCAGGCCTGGCACCGGATGGCGGAGCTGCTGGGCTCCCGGGCACCTGGCCACGCCATCTCGTTCCGCCCCCGGCTGGAGGAGCGCGGCAGCACCGGCCCCGCTCCGGGCCGCCGGGCCGAGGCAGCGTCCTGAGCGGCGACCCGCTCGCCGGCTACGCCGACTGGCCGACCGCCGCCCGCTCCGCCGACCCCTTCGACGGCGCCGACCAGAACTCCACCGCCCTCGGCCGGCTGCTCGGGGTGCCGGGCCGGTCGGATGCGCCCGTCGCGCACGAGCAGGACCGCCGGACCGTGGACGGCGTGACGGTGCGACGGCTGCGCTGGTCGGTCGGCTACGGCCCGGACACCACGGGCTGGCTCGTCCGCCCGGTCGAGGCCGACCCCGACCAGCCGCTCCCCGGGGTCCTCGGGCTGCACTGCCACGGCGGGGTCCGGTCGGTCGGCGGTGAGCAGCTGGTCGACGCCGGCCCCGCCGGCGGTGCGCGGGCCGCTCGGCTGCGGACGCAGTGGTACGACGGCCGGGCGCCGGCGAACGACCTCGCCCGGCGCGGCTTCGCGGTGCTGGTGCACGACGCCTTCTCCTGGGGCAGCCGTCGGTTCGACCTCAGCCACCCCACGCCCCGGTTGGCCGCGCAGCTCGCCGCCCACGAGGCCCGCTGGCGCGAGCTGGCCGTGCCGCCGGACGCCGACGAGCGCTTCGACGTGCTCTCGAACCTGCACGAGGACACGCTGGCCAAGGCGGCCGGGGTGCTCGGTCAGACCTTCGCCGGCCTGGTGCTGGCCGACGACCTGGCCGCCCTCGCGGTGCTCGCTGCCGATCCGGGGACCGACCGCGACCGGCTCGGCAGCTTCGGCTTCTCCGGCGGCGGCGGCCGCGGCCTGCTGCTCGCCGCGCTGGACCACCGGGTCCGTGCTGCCGTGGTGAGCTGCATGATGGCGACCTCGGCGTCCCTCGTCCCCCACCACCTGGACAGCCACTCCTGGCTGCTGCACGTGCCCGGTCTGGCGTCCTGGCGGGACTGGCCCGATCTCACGGCCCTGGGGCGGGCACGCTTCCTGGTGCAGTACCGGGAGGACGACGAGCTCTTCCCGCTCGCCGGCATGCGCGCGGCCCACGCCCGCCTCCGAGAGCTGCACGCCGAGGGCGACCGGTACCGCGGCACGACGTGGTCTGGCGGGCACGCCTTCGACCGGCCCATGCAGGACGAGGCGTGGGACTTCCTCCGGTCAGCCCTGTGCGGCGACGGGGTCGTTGCTGGGGCTGCGAGCGCGCCGCTAAAATCGGCGAGCAGCACGAGGAAGCGTTTTCTCGACCCGTCCTGAGCGCGAGGTTCCCATGACCAGCACGCACCTGTCCGACCGCCGCGCCTCCGCGCTCCCGCCCGGTGCGGTGGTCGCGGTGATGCGGGCACCCGACGCCCGGCACTTCGTGCCCTCCTCGCAGGTGCTGCACGAGGCCGGTCTCGACGTCTTCGAGTACACGCTGACCACCGAGGGAGCTCTGGAGGCTCTCACCGCCGCCCGCGCGGCGATGCCGCAGGCGGTGCTCGGGGTGGGCACCGTCCGGACTGCCGACGACCTGCGGCGGGCCGCCGACGCCGGGGCCCACTTCGCGGTGAGCCAGGTCTTCCTGCCGCGGCTGGTCGAGGCAGCCGTCGCGCTCGGCCTGAGCTACGTGCCGGGAGCGCTGACCCCCACCGAGATCGTCTCGGCCTGGGAGACCGGCGTGCCCGCGGTCAAGGTGTCCCCCATCGGGCCGCTGGGCGGCTTGGACTACCTGCGCGAGCTGCGCGGTCCGCTGCCCGACGTGGCGCTGATGCCGACCGGCGGCGTGACCCTGGAGGCGGCCCGGGAGTACCTGCGGCTGGGAGCGGTCGCCGTCGGCGTCAGCGGTGCCCTGTTCGCCGACACCCTGACCAGCGGCGACCTCGGCGGCCTGCGCAGCCGGGCTGCGCAGCTGGTCGCTCCCGCCGACGCGGGCTGAGCCCGCTCAGGGCTCGTCGACCCGGAGCACCGGGACCGCCAGCAGACCCGACCGGACGGTGTCCATCGCCCGGTCCAGCTGCTGCATCCGGAACCGGCGGCCGTACCGCTCCTCACTGGCCGCAGCGCGCGGTCCGACGTGCTCGTCGGCGGCCAACGCGTTCGCGGCGGTGTTCGCCACCTCCAGCTCGAGCAGGTTCTCCCCCGGCCGCAGTGCGGCGGTGACGTCGAACCGGTAGGGCGGCGCCCAGACCAGGCCGCAGTCCACGCCGTTGACCCGGGCTGCGGCGACCTCGCCCACCGGCGGGCGCGCCGCGGCGCGGTAGGAGGGGCCGACCATCCCGACGTGGACCGGCTGGGCGTCGTCGGCCACCTCGGCGCTGCCGAGGTCCAGCAGGACCGGAGTTCCCGGCGTCACCGCCGCCAGCCGGAAGGACGTGCGGTACACGGCCGAGCCCGAGTGGTGACGGCGGCCCGGATGCTCCTCCCAGACGTGCGGCAGGGTCACCGGCTCCTCCGGCCCGTCGGTGAACCGCACCGACCAGCCGCGCTCCAGCGGCACGGTGCGCCCGGCCGGGGACGGCGTCGCCCCGGTCGCCGGCGCCGGCTCGACGTCGGTCAGCACCAGCGCCACGGCTTCGTAGGGCAGCAGC
This sequence comes from Microlunatus lacustris, assembly GCA_039527025.1. Taxonomy (GTDB): domain Bacteria; phylum Actinomycetota; class Actinomycetes; order Propionibacteriales; family Propionibacteriaceae; genus Microlunatus; species Microlunatus lacustris. The sequence continues at coordinate 118,824 of BAAAJN010000004.1, read as the reverse complement.
GTGAGCGCGACCGGCTCGGCCGCGGGACCGGTCTGGCGCACGCCCCCGGTCCGCGGGTCCCAGAGCGACCACCAGGCCCGCTCGACGCGGGTCGTGACGCGGACGGCTCGGTCGGCGGGACCGCTGTTCGCCAGCAGGTAGACGTCGGCCTCCGGCGTCCGGCGGTGCACGAACCCGACGTCGGGGGTCTCCGGGTCCAGGGCGAGGTCGGGCCCGACCGCGGCGACCAACGCCTCCCCCAAGTCCTCGGGCTCGACGTCGACGGCACCGCCGACCGGCACGGTCGACCCCAGCCGGAGGACGGTGCCGCCGGCGGCGAGCGCGTGGTCCAGCCAGGTGCCGGTCGCGGCGGGCACCGTGGTCGTGGCGGGCAGCACGACCACCCGGTAGCGGTCGGGCGGCAGCGTGGCCAGGGCGTCGTCGTCGACCAGGTCGTAGTCCAGCCCGGACTCCCGGACCGCGGCCGGCAGCGCGTCGCCGATCCGCCGGCGCGCCTCCCGCCACAGGTCCAGCGAGCCGCCGGCGGCGGTACCCAGGACGGCGAACAGGTCCTCGTCGGGCACGTACACCGCGACGTCGGCGACCGGGTCCCCCTGCCGCAGCAGCCAGCAGAGCCGGGTCAGCGAGGCGTTCAGCCCGGGCATGGCGGCCCACCACGGGTTGCGGTCGTCGATCGCGCCGGCGGCGTAGAAGAACCAGCCGAGGCCGGGGGCGTCGGGCGGTGAGTAGGGCCAGCCGTGCCCGACCAGCTGGTTGACCCCGTTGAGCAGGTGGTCGTGCGCCTCGCCCTGCAGGTCCAGCGGGGTGGCGCGGAACGAGGGCGAGTGCACCCAGGTCCACACCTCCGAGGAGATGACCGGCCGGTGGTAGAGGTGGCCGGCCGAGGACGCCCAGCGGGTCTGGGTGAGCGACTTCCAGCCCCAGCCCTCACCCTCGGGCAGGTCGGCGAACCGGTAGCTGCTGACGGTCGCGGGCGGGGTGCCGTAGCCCTGCAGGCGGAACGGGACCCCCCGGCCGGCCGCCCAGCGCCGGACCGGCTGCAGGAAGTTCTCCTCGTACAGGTGCACCAGGGTGCGGTGGAAGTCCGCGCGGACCCGGGCGCTGTCCGGCCCGTCGGCGGCCAGGGCGTGCAGCACCGGCAGCAGGGGGTAGCCGCAGCGCCGGGCGAACTCCTCCGGTAGGGCGGGAGTCCAGTCGGCCTCGTAGACCTCCAGGCTGTCGCAGAACACCGAGCCCAGCAGCGCAGGGGGCACCGCGTCGAGCAGCGGGTCACCGACCGCACGCAGGTGGGCGGCGGTGGCCGCGGCGCTGTAGTGGTCGAGCACCGGACCCTCGGCGCCGACGGCCGCCCGCTTGACGTTCTGGCCGGTGTGCGAGGCGTGCGCCAGCAGCACCTGCCGGGTGCCCGTCCCGTCGGGGACCTGCAGGACACCGTCGACGACGGCGAGCTGCGTCCACGACTCCGGTTGCTCCTGCAGCGATCCGGCGCCCAGGTAGGCGCCGACCAGCACGTCGCCGGGCCAGTTCACGACGACCGGGATGCGCAACGGGCCGGGGCCGATCTCCCGGCGCTCCCAGCGCAGCCGCCGGGCGGCCAGCTCAGGGGTGATGTGCGGGCCACCGAAGGACCAGCCACTGCCCAGGGTGAGGTCGAAGCGCAGACCCAGCGCCGCGGCCCGGTCGGCAGCGAAGCGCAGGTCGGCCAGGAACGCCGGGGACAGCAGCGGGTGCTCCACCGGGCCCAGCGGGTAGACGAAGGACACCTCGGCGCCGCCGAAGCCGGCGCGGCCCATCGCCGTCAGCTCGCGGTCGATCTCGTCACGGGTGACCGCGGGCCCGAACCACCACCAGCGCACCATCGGGGCCGCCGAGCGGGGCGGCCAGGCGAACCCGGCTCGCAGGTCGGCGAGGTCGGTGGCCGGACTCAGCGGGCCACCTCCACGCCGAGCTCGAGGTCGGCCACCCGGACGGGCAGCCCCGTCCGCAGCGACTCGTTGCCGGCCAGGCCCACCGCGATGGAGCGGACTCCGTCCACCCAGGTGGAGGGCCGCTCGAGCCAGTCGTCCCCGGGGCCGCGGAAGACGTCGGCCAGCAGCAGGGCGTCGCCCCCGCCGTGGCCGCCCTCACCGTCGGCGATCTCGACCTCCTGGGCCGCCTCCCAGTGCCGCTGCAGGGTCAGCCGCTCACCGCCGGTCCGGGTGGAGGACGCGGGCAGCGCGCTGGGGTCGACGACGACCCGACCCTCGCCGTCGGTGAGCACGGCCGCCCGTTCGACGACCTCGAGCTCGGCCCGGCCCTCGGTGCCGTTGACGGCGATCCGGTAGCCCTCCCACGGCGCGTGCGCGTTCAGCGCGTAGCTCAGCGTGGTCCCCTGCCCGTAGTCGACGACCAGCGCCAGGTTGTCCTCGGTGGTGATCCCCTCGCCGAAGACGTCCTGGTCGCGCAGGTAGCCGTCGTGGGTCTCGTTGTCGAGGTAGAGGGTCCTCATCCACGGGTCGCTGCGCAGGTCCAGCTCCCAGGGGGTGTGCTCGCCGTCGTGGGTGCCGCGCGGCGGGCGGGGCGCCAGCCCGCGCTCCGCCGCTGCCTCGGCCCCGTAGAACCGGACCCCGCCCCGCGCGTACACCGAGACCGGGGCGTCGGCCAGCAGCCAGTTGACGAGGTCGAAGTGGTGGGACGCCTTGTGGATCAGCAGGCCGCCCGAGTTCGACTTGTCGCGGTGCCAGCGACGGAAGTAGTCGGCGCCGTGGGCGGTGTCGAGCACCCACTCGAAGGTGACCGACAGCGGCCGGCCGACGGCGCCGTCCTTGATCAGCTCCTTGAGGCCGGAGTTGCGCGGGGAGTAGCGGTAGTTGTGGGTGACGACGACCTGCCGGCCGGACCGCTCCACCGCTGCGGCGATCGCCCGGACGCCGTCGGGATCGATGGTGAGCGGCTTCTCCACCACGACGTCGGCGCCGGCGTCCAGAGCCCGCACCACCATCGTCGCGTGCGTGAAGTCCGGTGAGGTGATGATCACCCGGTCCGCCCGCGTCCGCCCGACCACCTGCTCCAGCTCGTCGGGGTGCGCCCGCTCCACCGCGCCGACGTCGAGCCCGGACCCGGCCAGCCGGTCGAGGTGGGCGGCGAGCCGGCCCGGGTTGGGTTCGACCAGAGCCACCAGCTCGGCGTCGTCGCGGTGGGCCCCGGCGATCGCGTCCAGGTACATCGACGCGCGGTGGCCGGTGCCCACCACGAGATAGCGGCGTCTGCCCGTCATGTGCGGTCTCTCTCCAGAAGGGTGGTGGGGCGAGGGGGTGCGCCGGTCATTTCCCGCCCGTGGTCGCGATGCCCTTCACCAGGAACCGCTGGCCGAAGAGGAAGGCGAGGAAGATCGGTACGAGCGAGACGATGGACATCGCGAACATCGCGCCCCAGTTGCTGCCGCTGGTGGAGTCCAGGAAGGACCGCAGGGCCACCGGGACCGTGTACTTGTCCGGGTCGGTCAGGTAGATGAGCGAGGTGAGGAAGTCGCTCCAGGTCCAGATGAAGGTGAAGATCGCGGTGGTGGCCAGCGCCGGCCCCATCAGCGGGACCATCACCCGCAGGAAGATCTTGCCGTGCCCGCAGCCGTCGATCCGGGCGGCCTCGTCCAGCTCGCGCGGGATGCCGCGGATGAACTGGACCATCAAGAACACGAAGAACGCGTCCGTGGCCAGGAACTTGGGCAGCACCAGCGGGATGAAGGTGTTGATCCAGCCCAGCTGGTTGAAGAGGATGTACTGCGGGACCATGACCACGTGGACCGGGAGCATGATCGTGACCAGCATGATCGAGAACCACAGCGTCTTCCCCCGGAACTTCAGCCGGGCGAACGCGTACGCCGCCAACGAGCAGGACAGCAGGTTGCCGGCCACGGCCCCGACGACCACGATGGCGGAGTTCAGCAGGTAGTGGCCGAACGGGTTGTTGAGCGCGTTCCAGCCCTCGGTGTAGTTCGTGGTGATCAGGTCGTTGACCCACAGACCCGGGCTGCGGAAGATCACCTCGGTGGGACGGAACGAGCTCACCAGCATCCACAGCAGCGGGTAGAGCATGACCAGGCTGACCATGATCAGCGCTGCGTGCTTGAGGAGCGAGTGCCCGCGGCCGACCAGGACGTGACGTCGGTGCGAGGAGGTCGCGCCCGGGGGTCGGCCGGCCTGCGCGACGGACTGCGTGCGCGTCTGGAGGTCAGTCATCGTAGAACACCCAGTACTTGGAGGCGAAGAAGTTGATCGCGGTGAGGACCCCGACGATGACCACCAGCAGCCAGGCCATCGCCGCGGCGTAGCCCATCTGGAACTGCCCGAAGCCGCGCTGGTACAGGTAGAGCGAGTAGAACATCGTCGAGTCCGACGGGCCGCCGGTGCCGTTGGAGACGACGAAGGCCTGGGTGAAGGACTGGAACGCGTTGATGACCTGGAGCACGAGGTTGAAGAAGATGATCGGGGACAGCAGCGGCAGGGTGATCTTGGTGAACCGCGTCCACCGGCTGGCCCCGTCGACCGCGGCCGCCTCGTAGTACATGCCGGGGATCTGCCGCAGGCCGGCGAGGAAGATCACCATCGGCGAGCCGAAGGTCCAGATGTGCAGCAGGATGATCGTGCTCAGGGCGTAGGACGGGTCGGAGATCCAGCCGGTGGTGGAGTTGATCCCCAGCACCTGCAGCAGCTGGTTGATCAGCCCCTCGCCGCCGAACATCTGCCGCCACAGCACGGCGATGGCGACGGAGGCGCCGAGCATCGAGGGCAGGTAGAACAGCGACCGGTAGAGCGACAGGCCGCGCATCCCCCTGTCCAGCAGCACGGCGATCCCCAGGGCCAGCAGCAGCTGCAACGGCACCGAGACGGCCACGTAGATGAAGGTGACCTTGATCGAGTTGTGCAGCCTGGCGTCCTGCAGCATCCGGGCGTAGTTGTCGAGCCCCGCCCACTCCGGCGGCTGGATCAAGCTGTAGTCGGTGAACGAGAGGTAGAGCGAGGCCAGCATCGGCCCGATGGTGATCACCACCAGCCCGACGAGCCAGGGCAGCAGGAAGAGGTAGCCGACCTTGTTGTCGCGGCCGGCCTCCTTGGCCTGCCGCCGCTTCTCCTCCGGCGTCCTGGCTCTGGTGGTGCCGCTCTTGATGCTCGAGAGCTCGGAGATGACGCTCATGGCGTCAGGCCGTCAGGTTCGACTTGACTTCGTCCACGAACTTCTGGGCCGCCTCCGCCGTGCTCGACTTCCCGAACAGCACGTCGGTCTCGTAGCGCAGCATCACCCCGCCCAGGGTGCCTCCGCCGGCCGGCGGGTTCGGCAGCGTGCCGCTGAGCTCGGGTTCGATGTCGGCGATGAACTTCGCGACCGTCTGCTGCACCTTCGACAACTTGGGCTGGATGGCCGCCGAGATCTCGGTGTTGGCGGGGATGCCGCGTTCCGCGAGGTTGGCGTCGGCGGCCTCGGGCGAGTTCACCAGCCAGTTGATGAAGGCCACGGCGGCCTCGGGGTCCTGGCTGCGGGCCGAGGCCGAGAACAGCATCGACGCCTTGTACCAGGCCTTGCGGTCGGTGGCCTGGCCGGTCATGCTCGGGAACCGCAGCAGCACCAGCTCCGTCCCGGCCGCCGCGCTGAGGGCCTCCAGCTGGTTGGAGTTGGACGTCTGCATGGCGGCCGAACCGACGGCGATGGCCGCCTGGTCGACGGGCTTGGTGGCCTCCTCGGTCATCGCCGACGGCGTCCCCATCGCCTTGGCGTCCTGGAACTTCATCATCAGGTCGAACCAGCCCTGCGCGTCGGCTGCCTCGAAGCCCAGCTGGTTGTCCTGCCACAGCTCTTTGCCGTTCTGCCGCAGGAACGCGGCGAACATCACGTCGGTGGGGAACATCGCGGCGACGCCGGTCGGCACGTCGGCCTTGGCGGCGACCTCCGCCGCGGTCTCCATCATCGAGTCCCAGGTCCAGGTGGTGTCGTCCGGCAGGTCCATCCCGGCCTTCTCGAAGACCTGGGGGTTGGCCAGGATGACGGCGGCGTTGACCCCGGCGTTGATGCCGACCAGCTTCCCGTCGACCCGTCCGGAGTCGACCGTGCCCTCGGCGAACTTGGAGACGTCCGCCCCGTTCTCCTCGAGGTCCAGGAGGGCGCCGCGGCTGCCGTACTCGCTGATGTAGGCCACGTCCATCTGGATGATGTCCGGCGCGGTGTTCCCCGCGGTCTGGGTGGCGAGCTTGTCCCAGTAGCTCGCCCACTCCCCGGGCTGCTGGGAGATCTTCACCGTCGGGTTCGCCGCGGTGTAGGCCTCGACGGCGGCCGCGGTGTTCTTGTTGCGCACGTCGTTGCCCCACCAGGTGAAGGCGAGATCCGCCGACCCGTCAGCGCTCCCGCCGCTCTCCGAGCTGCCGCCGCAGGCGGTGAGCCCTGCGGTGGCCGCAGCAGCCGCCAGGCTGCCGGTCAGGAACTGCCTGCGATTCAAGCCCATGGAACTTCCCCTCAACGGTGATGTGAAAGCGCTTTCTGGACCCTAGACGGAGGCTTCCCATGGTGTCAACGGTCACGTTCCGTTCGCAGGACCGGTCACCTCAGAGAGTCGCCCGAGCCAGGCCGGCGATCGTGGATCGACGTCCAGCCACCTCAGCCGTCCGTGACGGAACGCCGCTCCGCTGAGCACGGGCGGGGGGGCTTCACCAGACCGGGAAGCGCTTTCTCCTCCCCTCGCTCGACCTGGGCAGCCGCCCCACAGCTCAGGTCGGGGCCGCGGTCAACCGAGCTGGCGCGGGCCTCCGATGCTCGGTACTGCCTCGGTCGTCAACGGCGCGGGCTCGACGCCGCCACGGCCAGGTCGGAGGTCGCGACCCGCCTGCTGCCGAGAGTGGTGACCACGCCGAACAGGACCTTCGCCAGCAGGTCGAGCACGGTGAACGCAGCCGTGGCAGCGGTGGAGCCCAGCACGGCCGCGCCACTGGGGCCGAGCAGGTCGACCACCGGGTAGAGCAGCCACAGCACGCTCAGCAGGCCCAGGTCGTGACGGTAGGCGGCCCGTGGGCGGCGTCGCGGGCGCGCGCCTCGCGGCGCAGCGGACCGAACAGGGTGGCGTACACGGCGAGGAAAGCACCGCAGCTGACCAGGTACCAGGTCCACTTGGTCGAGCTCACCTGCGACAAGGCGAAGAACGTCCCGGTGGCGATCATCAGCACGTCGGCGCCCAGCAGCGCGGCCACCAGCCCCGGTCGCCGGTGGGCTCCGTGCAGCGCGGTCATCGCCAGGCCCAGCAGCAGCAGCGGGGTGGTCACGCTCCAGTCCAGGTAGCGCGCGAAGGGGAACTCGCGCCCGTCGGGCAGGGTCAGCACCCCCTGCCCGGTGGCCAACGAGAAGTACGACAGCGCCGCCAGGACCAGGACGACGACGTGCAGCTGGGTGTGGCCCTCCTCGTCCTGCGTCCGCCGGCCGCCCCAGATCGCCAGGGTCACCGCGCCGAGCGCCATGCCCACCGCACCGGTCCACAACCAGGTCGTCTCCGTCATGCCCCTGCCGTTCCCCCGGCGAGGCCGGACGAACCGTCGCGGAGGGGACGCAGCCCCTGGAGCTCGGGCGCGGTGCGGCCGGTGGTGAGCTCGTCGGCCACCAGCCGGCCGACGGCGGGAGCCAGGGTCACCGCCGAGTGCATCACGGCCACGTGCACCTCGGGCCACCCCGGCAGCGGTCCGACCAGCGGCAGTCCGTCGGTCGGCATCGGCCGGGTCCCGACGCGGACATCGCCCAGCCGCACGCCCTCGGCTCCGACGAAGGCGTCCCGCAGCCGCGCGAGGACCTCCTGCCCCCGCCGGTCGAGCTCCCCAGGCGTGTCCTCCCCACGGTGGTCGGCAGCGGCCACCAGCTGCCCCGGCGCGGCCTCGCGGACCTCGAGGCCCGGGCCGTCGACGACGGTCCGCACCAGCCCCGGAGGGGCCAGGAAGCGCAGCAGGACCGCCGGCGAGGGGGCGACCGGGAGGTCGACGCCGTGCGGCGCGCAGAGCGCCGGGGTCGCCGCCCCGGCGGCCAGCACGACCCGGTCCGCGGTCAGCACACCGCTGGTCGTCGCCACTCCGACGCGCTGCCGGCCCACCTCCCAGACGGCGGTGACCGCCCGACCGAGGTGCACCGCGGCCCCGTGCGCCCGGGCCGCACCGACCAGGGCAGCGGTGACGCCGGCCGCCTCGACCGCCCCGTCCGTGGTGGCCAGCACAGCGTGGGCCGGTGGTTCCCGCAGGTTCGGCTCCAGCCGGGCGATCTCCTCGGCCTCGACCAACCGCTCCCCCGGGGCCAGGTCGGCGGGGCGCGGCCACGGCCGGGCGGCCCCCCAGGACAGCGACCCGCACCAGCGGACGGGCAGTCCGGGGAGCTCCTGCTCCAGCCTCCGGTGGTCCGGCAGGGCGGTCTGGCGCAGAGCGGTGCTGGCGTCGGGCCGGTCCGTCCCGCCGGGCCCGCCGATCCAGCCGAAGGAGCGGCCGGTCACCCCCGATGCGGGAGCGCCGGCGTCCACGAGGGTGACCTCCGCGCCGGAGCGGGCCAGGTGGTAGGCCACCGACGCCCCGACGACCCCGGCCCCCACCACCGCGACGCGCATCCGGCCCCCTCGAACAGTTCGGCGGATCGTCACCGTAGGTCGGCCTCCGGCCGCTGTCGAGCACGCCGCGACCTCGGCCCGCCACGGCTCGGCTGCTCACCGACCAGCCGCAGCGTGCGGCACCGGCAGCGTTTTGAGCCAGCGGGACGGCCGGGACCTGCGGGGTGCCCTCGACGTCCGGCAGGTCCGAGATCAGGGGGACCGTCCCGGCGTCGGCGGACCCACGTCCGGCCCGGGGAGGCCGCCGCCGCGGATCGGCGCCCCGGCCGTTCCTGCCGGTCACGGCCAGCACCACGTCGTGCGTGCCGGTGGTGCGCGCCGCGGCGGGTCGGGTTTGCCCCGCCGGGGTGCACGTACCGGCCGGCTCCGGCGTGCAACCCCGGCCGCTCCTCGTGCGTAGACAGCGGGAGGACCTCGAGAGGAGGCTGGACGCGATGGACGCTGCACCTGCCGCGCTGCACCGTGGTTGACCTCGTCCTGGACGGAGACGGCATGGCGGCCGTGGTCGAGCGGAGCGCCCGTCGGGTCGGGCTGGACGAGGCTGCTTTCGAGGAGCTCTACGCCCGCAGCTACCGGCGGCTGGTCGGTCAGGTGTACGCGATGTGCGGCAACCTGGCGGAGGCGCAGGACTGCGTGCAGGAGGCGTTCATCAGCGCCTGGCGGCATCGTTCGACCCTCGACCTCGACCGGTCGCCGGAGACCTGGGTGCGGGTGGCGGCCTCGCGGCTGGCGATCAGCCGCTGGCGCCGGGCCCGCACGGCCCTCCGGCCCCCCGACCGCGCGCTGACCCGCGACCAGGTGCACGAGCCGGGCGTCGCCCACCTCGCCCTGGTCGAGGCGTTGCAGAAGATCCCGGCCGAGCAACGGCGCGCCATCGTCCTGCACCACCTCTGCGACATGTCGGTCGCCGAGATCGCGGCCGAGATCGGGGCCCCGACCGGCACCGTCAAGGCCCGGCTGTCCCGGGGCCGGGCGGCGCTGGCCGTGCTGCTGTCCGACCGTCTCCCCGAGGAGCTCGCCCATGGCTGACGTCGACCCGCTGGACGCCCAGCTGCGCGCTCTCGCGCAGGAGGTGGAGGACCACGTCGGGGCTCCGCCGTCGGCCGCGTCCCTGCGCCGGGTCGAAGCGGGGCGGCGGCACCGCCGGGTGGCCGCGGTCGTGGTCACCGCGGTCGCCGCGATCACCCTCAGCGGCGGCGCGGTCTACTCCGCGTCCCGGTCCACGCCGCCGGACCCCTCGCCCCTGGGCGTCCCGACCGTGACCTCCACACCCACCACCTCCCCCTCGACCGGACGTGCACCCCGGCCGGGCGGTCAGCTGGGCCCGGGGCAGCTGTCGACGTGGGCTCCGGCTCCGGCTCCGGCTCCGGCTCCGACGGCCGCGGACGCCACCGATCCAGGTGCGAGCGCCGACGGCCCCTCGCCGACCCGCACTCCCGCGCCGGCCCCGACCGGGACCCCCGACCCGACGCCGTCAGCCACCCCGAGCCCGACCCCGGACCCGACGACCGGCTCGGCCAGCCCGACACCCGCGCCCAGCAGGGCCGGCGGGGAGCCGACCGGAGCGGCCAGCTCGGCGCCGCCGCCCCCACCCACGCTCCCGGCACCGCCCACCGCGTCGGCAACCGCCTCTGCGGACGGCTGACGAGCCGCCGGGGAGGGGCCCGTGGCCGTCGGACCAGCAGCTCTCGCTATCGTCAGGGCTGGGGCGGATCCGCCCCGACTCACCTCAGATTCCCGTCGAAGGAGACGCTGTGACGACGAAGGTCGAGAAGTCCGTCCTGGTGAACGTGCCGGTCAGCACCGCCTACAACCAGTGGACGCAGTTCGAGGAGTTCCCCCAGTTCATGGGCGGGATCACCTCGGTGGCCCAGCTGGCGGACGACCGCCTGCAGTGGGTCGCCGAGATCGCCGGCATCCGTCGGCAGTGGGAGGCCCGGGTGGTCGAGCAGGTGCCCGACCGCAAGGTCTCCTGGGCGGCGACGGAGGGGGCGACCAACGCGGGATCGGTCACCTTCGAGGACGTCGGCGGCGGCCAGACCTCGGTCCACCTGTCCCTGGAGTACGAGCCCGAGGGCCTGGTCGAGAACGTCGGCGACAAGCTCGGCGTGGTGGAGAACCGCGCGGAGGCTGACCTGGACCGCTTCAAGGCCTTCATCGAGTCGGAGGGCTACGCCAGCGGGGCTTGGCGCGGGACCGTGGGCGGGGTCGGCACCGCCGGCGCCCCCGGGGTCGAGCACGCCGAGCAGAGCCGCGGCGACAGCGGCAAGGCCGGGGTGTCGGGCAAGGCCGTTGCCGCCGGTCTGGGCGCGGCCGCCGTCGCAGCCGCCGCCGGCGTCGCGGCGGCGACCAGCGGGAAGGACCGGCACGAGGAGACGGCCACGCCGTCGGCTCCGGTGACCGAGGTGCCTGCGGCAGCCGAGGTGGTGACCGAGACGCCGGCGACCCCGGTGACCGACCGTCCCGCTGCGGACTCCGGCCCCGTCGAGCCGGGCCACGTCCTCACGCCCCAGGAGATCGAGGCCAGCGTCGAGGACAGCGACGGGCGCACCCGCCACCCGGACGCCTAGCCGCCGCGGTCGAGGGGACGTCAGAGGTCGAAGGAAGCGCTGGGGTGCCGCAGATCCGGCCGTGCCCGGCAGCGGCACTTCAGCGCTTCCTCCGGGAGACAGTTCGAGGCCACCGGCCTCGCCAGAGGACCACCCCGGCGTCCTCGACGTAGCCACCGGTGGGCCCGTCGTCGGCAGCGTGGCGAGCCGGAGGGCGACCACGGCGGTCCTGCTCCTGGGCACCGGGGGCAGGTCGCGGTGCTGCCGGCCGGGCACTCCCTGTGCGCGGAGCGAGCTCCGGCTGGCCGCGTGACGGGGCTGCCCGACCCGCCGGCCGCGGGCCGGGTCAGGCTCGAGCGGCGGCGGGCGGCGGCGCGTCGGCCACCCAGGAGACGGGTTCCTCGATCTCAGCGACGTGCCGCTCCCAGGTCCGCCACCAGTCCGCCGCCCCGGGAGGCAGCCGGGCCGGCGGCACCTCGGCGACCAGGTCCCGCAGCTGCCACTTGAGCGCAGCGAGGTCCGCCAGCGATCCGCTGCTGGCCGGCTCGGCAGCCGGCTCGGCCGAGCTGTCCGACGTCCAGGCCTGCTCCTCCTTCCAGATCTGCCGGCGGAGCTCGACCAGCTCCCGGGTCACCTGCTCCTCGGCCGGGCTCGCCTGCTCGCAGGCCTCGGCCGCCCGCAGGTAGCCGTAGTCCTTGGCGATGGCCAGCAGGCCGGGGTCCACCTCCAGCACCCCGAGCACGTCCACCTCGGGCGCGATCAGCACCGCACCCGCGGCCCGGGCACGGACGAGGTCACCGAGCTGCACCTCGTCGGACATGATCCCGGCGGCAGCCCGCAGCACGATGGCCAGCATGTCCTTGCCGGCGTAGCTGCTGTCGACCGGCACGCCGCTGGGCAAGGAGTTGATCGCGTAGCAGCGGGTCACCCCGAGGTGGGTCGTGGCCACCTCGACCGGCAGGTTCTCCCGGGTACCGCCGTCCACGTAGTGCTCGCCCCCCAGCTGGACGGGCGGGTAGATCGCCGGGATGGCACAGGAGGCGTGCACGGCGTCGACCAGGGACACCGGCCCCTCCCCCGGCACCGGCTGGTCGGCCCGGTCGACGAGCACCCCGCGCCCGGTGACGTAGCGCAGCTCGCCGGACTCGAGCGCGACCACCGCGACCCTCAGCTCCGTCGCCGACCGGGCCAGCCGGTCGGGGTCGAACATCTGCGGTCCCAGCAGTTCGTCGAAGATCGGGCCCCGCCGGTAGAGGGACTGCTCGTGGCGGCCGCCGCGCAGCAGGGCCTCGAAGTCCGGGCGTGCCCGCCCCACGCTCCACACCGCGGACAGCGTCTCCCGCACCGGGGTGGCGTCCCAGCGCGGCAGCCGGATCACCGGACCGCCCGTCGCGGCCCCCTCGTCGGCCCGGCGGCGGGCACGGTTGAGCCCCAGGGTGGGCAGCGTGATGGTCTGCGGCTCCAGGTGGGAGGCGCGGGCCTGACCCACCCGCTGCAGGGCGGGCACCAGCTTCTGCAGCTCAGCGAACCAGTCCAGCTCGACCATCATGTCGGACGGTTGCCGGAGGTTGGCGTACTGCTGCTCGACCCGGTCCAGGATCTCCCGCTGACCGGTCCGGTCGTCGGCCTGGGCCAGCAGGGTGGCCAGCACCGAGCCCGCCGAGGTGCCGGTGAGCACCGACGGGCTGATGCCGACGACGTCGTAGAGGTAGCGCAGCGCCCCCACCTGGAAGCTCGCGCTCGCCCCGCCCCCGCTCAGCACCAGGCCGACGACGGGCTCCGGGGCCGTTCGGCGGCTCTGCCACCACCGGCGGAGCGGACCGAGGACGGTGCTCGCGGCACGCCGGTCGGGCGCGGGGGGTCTGGGGGATCCGCCAGGTTGGGACACGGTCCACCCTAGGCGCGTCCGCGGGCCGGCGCCGGACCGGCTCTGGGTCCGGTCGGCCCCGGTCCGGACAACTGATGCCCTGGCGCACTGACGGCTGAACGGGGACAGCTCCGATGTCTCCACGACTGCCCCGGTCCAGCACTCGGTGCGCGCGCCCTCTGCCGACAGCAGAACGGGGCCGCGACGGGAGGAGCCGGGCCTAGAGTCGGGCCATGGGTGATCTCCTGCCGTTCCGCCGGCTCGACGACAGCGCCGGCTCCGCGTCCCAGGCCACCCCCGGTGACGCACCGGGCCGGGCCCGGCTGGAACCGCCGCCGCAGCCCGAGCCGCTCTGGCGCGAGGCGGCCGGTGAGGTGCTCCGCGAGCAGCGGCACCGGCTGGAGCAGACCCTCGCCGAGGTGGCGGGCCGGGCCGGCGTCTCGGTGCAGTACCTGTCCGAGGTGGAGCGGGGCCGCAAGGAGCCGTCGTCAGAGGTCCTCGCGGCGGTGACCGGCGCCCTGGCGCTGAGCCTCGCGGACCTGACGCGGCTCGTCCTGCGGCGGCTCACCCCGCTGGACGTCACCAGCCACCGTCCGGGCCCGGTCGGACGGCCCGGCGGACCGGTCGCGCTGGCGGCCTGACCGGCCTGGTCACCCGCGGGCGCTGAACACCTCGTCGACCAGGCCGTAGGCGACGGCCTCGGCCGCCGGGAACACCGTGTCCCGGTCGGTGTCGGCGCGCACCCGCTCGAGCGGCTGGCCGGTGTGCCGGCTCAGCACCTCCTCCATCTGCGCCCGCACCCGGACGATCTCGCGGGCCTGCAGCACCAGGTCGGGCAGCGTCCCCTGGCTCTGCGTCGAGGGCTGGTGCAGCAGCACCCGACCGTGGGGCAGGATCGAGCGACGACCGGGCGTGCCGGCCGCCAGCAGCACTGCGGCCGCGGACGCCGCCTGCCCCACGCAGGTGGTGGCCACCGGGGCGGCGATGAACTGCAGGGTGTCGTAGATCGAGAACATGGCCGTGACCGAACCGCCCGGGGAGTTGAGGTAGAGGTTGATCTCGGACTCGCTGTTCTCGGACTCCAGGTGCAGCAGCTGGGCCACCACCACGTTGGCGACGCCGTCGTCGATCTCGGTGCCGAGGTAGACGATCCGGTCGCTGAGCAACCGGCTGTAGATGTCGAGGGATCGCTCGCCGGTCGGCCGCTTCTCCACCACGCTGGGGATCGTGTAGCTGCTCATCAGAGCGCCCCCAGCCCGATGGCGCTGCGCCCGCCCGGGCGGACGTCCTCCAGCGAGGTCACCACGTGGTCGATGAGCCCGTAGGACCGGGCCTCCTCCGCGGTGAACCACCGGTCCCGCAGCGAGTCGGCCTCGATCTTCGCCAGCGGCTGCCCGGTGTGCTCGGCGATCAGGCCGAGGACGGTGTCGCGGACGTGCTCGAGGTTCTGCGCCTGGATCTCGATGTCGACGGCCGTGCCGCCGATGCCGGCCGAGCCCTGGTGCATCAGCACCCGGGCGTGCGGCAGGGCGTGCCGCTTGCCCCGGGTGCCGGCCGAGAGCAGGAACTGCCCCATGCTGGCGGCCAGACCCATCGCGAGCGTGCTGACGTCGTTGGGGATCAGCCGCATCGTGTCCATGATTGCGAGACCGGCGCTGACCGACCCGCCCGGGGAGTTGATGTACAGGCTGATGTCGCGCCGCGGGTCCTCGGCGGAGAGCAGCAGCAGCTGGGCGCAGATCCGGCTGGCGACGGCGTCGTCGACCTCTTGCCCCAGCACGACGATCCGCTGGTGCAGCAGGCGGGCGGACAGGTGGTCGTCGAAGGCCGCCGTCGGCGGCACCTCGGACGCCATCCGGTGGGCGGTCGGATCGGAGATGATCATGGTCACGGCCTCTCGTGCGTCGTGCCCACGGGGATCGGTGCCGTGAGCGGTGTCTGCGTCCACCGTCCGCTCGCCGGGTGCCGGGCACCAGAGCGCACTGCCGGCAGCAGATCCGCCCTGCGCTGATCCGCCGGCAGCAGAGAGAGCTCTTGACGCTGGAAGTGACCAGGGACACAGTGGGGCGCACTGCGTCGGCACCGGGGCCGGCGTCCCAGAAGGGCAGAGGTACCGATGTCCCCCCATCCCCCACGCACGCGTCGAGCAATTCGCCTGGCTGTGGCCACCGTGGCCTGCGCCGGGCTGTCCGTCGGTTTCGTGACCGCACCGGCCGAGGCCGCACCGAAACCGACCAGGCTGGCCAGCCAGCTGGTGAAGAAGAGCACCGCCGCGGGGGCCAACCGCCACCTGATCGCCTTCCAGCGCATCGCCGACCGCAACGGCGGCAACCGCGCCGCGAACACCCCCGGCTACCAGGCCAGCGTCGACTACGTGGCCGGCAAGCTGCGCGGAGCGGGCTACACCGTGACCACGCCCGAGTTCACCTACCCGGAGGAGGTCGTCGACGCCGCGACGCTGGAGGTGGGCGACGAGGAGTTCGAAGCCCTCCCGCTGGAGCTGAGCCCGCAGACGCCCGTCGGGGGCGTCACCGGCCCGCTGCGGGTCGTCGCCCAGGACGCCACGTCCGGGTGCGAGACCGAGGACTTCGCCGGCCAGGACTTCGCCGGCGCGATCGCCCTGGTCCGTCGCGGCACCTGCACCTTCGACGTCAAGCACCGCAACGCCGCAGCGGCCGGAGCGATCGGCGCGGTGATCGCCAACAACGCAGCAGGCCCACTGGGCAACGTCACGCTGGGCACCGCTGGCGTCATCCCGACCGGAGGGGTCAGCCAGGCCGACGGGGACGCGCTGGTCCCCCTGGCCGGGACCACGGTGACCCTGGACCTGCGCACCCACGTCGAGCAGCGCGTCAGCCGCAACGTCGTCGCGCAGACCACGACGGGGCGGACGGACAACGTCGTGATGGCGGGCGCGCACCTGGACAGCGTCCCGGAGGGACCGGGCATCAACGACAACGGCAGCGGGTCCGCCGCGCTGCTGGAGCTGGCGCTCCAGCTCGGTGGTGCCCCCAGGACCGGCAACGCCGTCCGCTTCGCCTGGTGGGGTGCTGAGGAGCTGGGTCTGCTCGGCTCCGAGGCCTACGTGCAGAGCCTGACCTTCGAGCAGCAGCTGGACATCGCCCCCTACCTGAACTTCGACATGGTCGCCTCACCCAACGCGGGCTACTTCGTCTACGACGGCGACGACTCCGACGCCACCGGCGCGGGGGCCGGTCCGTTCGGCTCGGCGCAGATCGAGAAGACCTTCACCGACTTCTTCGCCAGCCGGCTGGGCGTGCCCACCGAGGGCACCGACTTCACCGGACGCTCGGACTACGGCGAGGTCATCCTCAACGGCATCCCCGCCGGCGGGCTGTTCACCGGCGCGGAGGGGCTCAAGACCGCCGAGCAGGCCGCGAAGTGGGGCGGCACCGCCGGCATCGCCTACGACCCGTGCTACCACGCCGGCTGCGACGACCTCGGCAACGTCGACCGGGTCGCCCTCGACCGCAACCTGGACGCGATGGCTTGGACGGTCGGGGTGTACGCCTACTCGACGGCCGAGGTGAACGGGGTGCCGCCGCGGGGCAAGCGGGCCAAGGACCGGGCGAAGAGCCGGGCACACCTCGACCGTGCCGACATGACGGGTCAGCAGGCGGCCTGAGCCGCGCACCGGCACACCCGCCGCCCCGGCGTCCTCTCCTCCGGCCGCCGGGGTCGGCGGCGGCGGCGGCGCTGAGGCCCGGGCCAGCAGCCTGGGCTCACCCCGGGGGTCCGGGCCGCCCGTCCTGCTCGTCCCGCGGACTGCATTCCAGCGCCGAGCCCAGCAGAGCATTGACCCCGTGCAGCAGTGCGGCCGCGGTGACGGTGACGACCTGCGAGCGGTACGTCAGGAGGGACAAGAACCCGACGTGCCGACCGTTCTCGGTGAACAGTCCCACGCCGAGACCGTCGCGGAACCCGGCGGGCCAGAGGTGGTCCCGCCAGGCGCTGGTCCCGGCCAGCGTGACCCCGACCCGGTGCACCACCATCGGCCAGGCGATCCGGTAGAAGCCCAGCCGCTGCAGCTCCGCGGCCGCCGTCGAGGTGCGCAGGTAGCGCGTCAGGGCCTCGGTGTCGCCGTCCTCCAGCACCGGGAGGTAGCGCTCCGTCGCGGTGTCCCACCGGGCCAGCACGGCGCAGTCGTAGGGGACCAGGCCGTGCAGGGGAGGCTTGAGACCGTCGAGCCAGGACGTGGACACCCCGGCCGATGCCGTGACCCGGGCGATCTCGCACCGGAACCGCTGCTCGCCGCCGAGTCCGAAGATGGACGTCACGGGCTCGGGGACGCGCCTCTCCGCTTCGACCATGGGATTCCTCCGGCTGATGGTCACCTGACTGCTCGAGCGATGGGGGCCTCCCCACTATCGCACGCCCGGCGTCCCCCGGCAGGCCGGAACCCGGTCAGGAACCCGGGCGCCGGCTCACTGCGGTCCGGGTCCGGAGACGATCCGCGGCGCCGTGGGGTTGGGCGCCGAGGCGGAGTCGTGGGAGAGCGTCATGACCAGGGCGATCTCCTGGTCGCCGAACTCCTCGCTGGCGGCCTGGACCGTCCGCCGCATCGACGTGGGCCGGAAGCCGAAGTTGGTGGCGAAGGCGATGGCCCGGCCGTTCTCGGTGCTGACCCAGTAGGTCACCTTCCTCAGTCCCAGCTCCGCCGCCCGCTTGGTCGCCGCCTCGACCAGGCTCCAGGCCACCCCGGTGCTGCGGCACTCGGGCGCCACCCACAGGTCCTGGATGTCGCCCGTCGAGTCCTCCGGCGCTCCACGGTCCAGCGACACCACTCCCTGGGGCTGCCCGTCGCGCACGGCCAGCAACCGCTCGACGCGGGTCATGCACTCCCGCCAGAAGGCGTCGGGACGGCTGCGTTCTTCGGCGTGCGTCGTCGCGAACGCGGCCGGCGACTCCTGCAACGACCTCAGACGGATGTCGCGGTACTTCTGCCAGTCCTGCTCGGTGAGAAGCTGCACCTTGACGGTGGCCATGGTCCTGTCTCCCTCGACTCTGCTGTCCTCGGGGCGTCCAGCTGCACCCGGAGCAGACCGAGCATCGCATCCCGCCCACCGGTCCGCACCAGTCCGGGTCGGTCCTGGACACCGTCGGGCCGCCCAGCCGGCACTCGCGCGTCGACGAGCGGGCGCGCGACGAGTCGACCGGCGGGCTAGCATCGCGACGTGCCAGGGCGGGAGGCCGGAGGTGTCGCGCCCGCAGGACGGCGCCGCACCCTGGAGCAGGTGTACCGGCAGTTCGGGGAGTCCGGCACCGCCGGCGCGTCCCCCTTGCAGGCCCACGTCGCCGTCGCCCTGGCCGGGTCTGGCGCCGCGCTGCGCGTCCTCGGGACGCTACCGGCCCGCCGGCGCCGACCGGCCCTCGTCCTCGCCGTGCTGCACGACCTGGCCCTCGCGGGGCGAGCCCCGGCGCTCGCGGCCGCCTACGCTGCCGCAGATCCCGGTGCTGCCGGGGCCGCCGCGGTCGACACCGTGCTGCGGCTGACCGGGATGGTCGAGGCCACCGCCGCCCGCCGCCAGCTGCCGAGCAGCGGTACGACCTCCTGCGCCGTGCTGCACCCCGCCATCGCCGAGGCCGCGCACCGGGCGGGAGCCTCGGCCGTCGGGCTGATCGACGTGGGTGACGCGGCCGGACTCAACCTCCAGGTCGATCGTGTCGGCGTGGCCTGCTCCGACGGGCAGTTCCGGGGCGACCGGTCGTCGCCGGTCCAGCTGACGGCCACCGTGGTGGGTCACCGATCCCTCCCCGCCCGAGCCGTGCCCCCGGTCGTCAGCCGGGTGGCGGTGGGCACGGACCTCGTGGACGTGACGGACCCCGACGACGGCCGGTGGCTCCGCGCCTGCCTGCCCCCGGACCGGCCGGAGCAGCTCGCCGACCTCGAGGCGGTGCTCTGCCTGGCGGCGACGAGCGCTCCGTCGCTGCTGCGCGGGGATGTCGTCGACGTGCTACCGGCGGCCCTCGCCCAGGTGCCGGCCGGTGCGCTGCCGGTCGTCACCACGACGTGGGCGTTGTCGTCCTGGAGGCCCGAGGCCCGGCTGCGCTTCCTGCACCGGCTGCACGAGGTGGCCGCCGGCCGGGCCGTCGCCTGGGTGTCGGCCGAGGGGGTGGGAGTCGCTCCGTCGGTGCCCACCCTCGGCGACCGTCGAGCCTCCGGGCACAGCCTGATCGGCCTGGCCCTGCTCGACGGGTCGACGGCGGCCCCCGACGTCCTCGGCCGCTGCTGGTCGCGGGGCCGCCTGCTGTCCTGGCTGGCCGACCCCTGATCCCCCTCCTCCGCTCAGGAGGTCGGCCCGTGCCGCAACGACCGGTCGAGCCACTCGGCCAGCACGGCGCGCTAGGCGTCGGCCGACGCACGTGACCGCGGAGCACCACGATGCCCGCCACCGTGGCCGGTGACCGTGCACCACACGTACGGCCACCACCGGTGCCACCGGCCAGCTCGGCTCGCCGATCGTCGAGACCTGGTCCGTCACCGCCCCCGGTCTCCCGTGTCCGTGCTCGGGAGCGTCGTCCAGGGCTGACGCGATGGGTGGCCGCGACGCTACTCTTGCCGCGATCTGGGAGGGCCGTCACCGTGGTGAGCACTGAGAACGGGATCCACCGACCCGCGCTGGGGAGCGGTCCGGACGGCGACCTGCCGAGCGGTGCCGCCGAACCGCTGCTGCAGCGGCTGGCCCTCCAGCTGGGCACCTTGCGGCAGTCCGAGCGCAAGGTCGCCGAGATCGTCCAGGTCGACCCGGAACTGTTCCTGCACTCGACGATGGCGGCGGTCGCCGACGCCGCCGGCGTCAGCGAGCCGACCGTGATGCGCTTCTGCACCGCGCTCGGCTTCGACGGGTTCCAGTCCTTCAAGATCCACCTCGCCCAGGCGCTCGCCCTGGGCATACCGGCCTCGCACTCGGCCATCGACGACGACGACTCGGTGCCCGAGCTGGTGACCAAGATCTTCGACCACAGCATCACCAGTCTCGACCGCGCGCGGCGCCACCTGAGCACCGAGTCGGTCGAGGCGGCGGTGGCCGTGCTGCTGACGGCCTCGGAGATCATCTTCATCGGCTTCGGCGCCTCCGGGATCATCGCCCAGGACGCGGCGCAGAAGGCGTCGCTGTTCGGGGTGCCCTGCACCGCACCGACCGACACCCACCAGCAGTTCATGGCCGCCTCGACCAGCCGGCCCTCCGCCGTGCTGGTGGCCATCTCCAACACGGGCCGGACGGCGTCGGTGATCGAGATCGCGGCGCGGGCCCGGCAGAACGGCACCACGGTCATCAGCATCACCGGAGGCGACTCGCCGCTGCAGGCCGAGTCCGACGTCAGCATCGTGGCCAAGACGTTCGAGGACACCGACATCTACACCCCGAGCGTCAGCCGTCTCGCCGGGTTGGTCGTCATCGACATCCTGGCCACATCGGTGGCCACCCAGCGGGGCGAGGAGCACCTGGCCCGTATCCGGCAGATGAAGGAGGGGCTCACCTCGTTCCGGACAGCTGGCCATCCAGGTCCGGTGCAGGCCCCGACTGGGTAGTCGGACTACTCGGTCGGCCACTCGGGAGGCGACATGCCCACCGTTGCCCAGAGATGCTTGCCAAAGCCGGTAGTCGCACTACAGGATGCTGGCCAGGAGCGGTTCGCTCGGCTCCGACCAGGTCAGCGACGTTTCGCTCGCCCCACGACGGCGTGAAGGAGATCCAGCAGATGGCTGTTCCGACGAGTACGTGGCGTCCCACCCGACGCCGACTGCTGTCCACCGCGGCCCTGGTCGGGGTGGGCTCGTTCGCCGCCGGCTGCTCCTCCGCCAGTGAGGAGTCGGCCCAGGCGGGCCCGGCGGCGAAGCCGGAGGACGTCCAGCTCGTCGAGAGCGTCCGGAGCCTGTCGAACTCCTACCACGCGAACTGGGTGGCCGGCGGCGAGCTGTTCGGGCAGTCCGTCGGCAAGGAGGTCACCGTCGTGACCGACGAGGCCGACTCCCAGAAGCAGCTCTCCCAGATCAAGTCCCTCGGCGGCAGCGGCAAGGTCTTCGCCCTGAACGTCGACCCGAACACCTCCGCCGACGCCGAGGCGATCGTCCGGGCCGTGGCCGACTCCGGCGGGTACGTGGTCACCCAGTGGAACAAGCCGGACGACCTCAACCCCTGGGACATCGGCGACCACTGGGTCGCCCACATCAGCTTCGACGGCCGGGTGAGCGGCAAGGAGGTCTCCGCCGCACTCTTCGACGCCATGGGCGGCTCCGGCGGCATCATCGCCATCCAGGGCATCCTCGACAACACCTCGGCCCAGCAGCGTTTCGCCGGGCTCGAGGCCGCGCTGGGCGAGGCGTCCGGCATCGAGCTGCTCGACCAGCAGACCGCCAACTGGAGCCGGTCGGAGGCGCTCAGCGTCACCCAGACGCTGCTGGCCAAGCACCGCGGCAAGGTGAAGGGTCTCTGGGCCGCCAACGACGAGATGGCTCTGGGGGCTCTCGAGGCCCTCAAGGCGGCGGGCCTCGCCGGCGAGGTGCCGATCGTCGGCTTCGACGCCGTGCCGCAAGCGCTGGAGGAGGTCCAGAGCGGCAAGAACTCCTTCGTGGCCACCGTCTCCACCGACGCCTACTGGCAGGGTGGTGCGGCGCTCTCGCTCGCCTTCCAGGCCGCCACGGGCAAGGTCGACGTGGCCGGGCTCAGCCGGGAGCAGCGCGCGTTCTTCGGCCGGCAGAGCGTGGTCACCCAGGACAACGCGGCCGAGTTCACCGCCGAGCCGACGCTCGAGATGCTGCAGGCCGACTTCGACGACCCGTGGGCTCGCAGCCAGGGCGCGATCACCACCTGACCCGCCCGCCGCACGAGCGGCTGGACACCGTCTGCTGCTCGTGCGGCACGTACTCGACGAGGAACTCATCGTGGTGGACACCACCAGCGCGGTCCGGGCCCCGGCTCCACCGCGGGTCGTCGGACCGCTCGGACGCCTGACCCGCGACGCCGGCCCGCTCATCGCCCTGCTCGTGCTGGGGGTCGTCTTCACGGTCGCGAGCCCGACGTTCCTGACCCTGGGCAACCTGGGCACGCTGCTCACCCAGATCTCGATCCTGCTGGTGGTGGCCATCGGCCTCACCTTCGTCATCCTGCTGGGCAGCATCGACCTCTCCGTGGAGGGGGTGATGGCCACCTGCTCGCTCGTCTTCGTGCTGCTGGCGGCCAACGACCGCAACGGAGCTGACCTCGGCTACCTGGCGGTCCTGCTCGGGGTGCTCGCGGGGACGGCGTTCGGCCTGGTCAACGGGCTGCTGCACGTGCGTCTGGGGATCCCTTCCTTCATGGTCACCCTGGGGACGGGCGCGATCGGCCTCGGGGTCGCCACGGTCCTGTTCGGGGGGCGCGCGCCCCAGCTGGCCGACCCCGGTCTGCGCGAGTGGGGCGTCGGCACCTCGCTCGGCGTCTCCAACCTGGTCGTGGTGGCGCTCGGCGCCATCGTCCTGGCCCACCTCGTGCAGCGCTACTCCCGGGTGGGGCGCTACGGGTACGTGATCGGCGGGGACGAGCCCGTCGCCCGGCTCTCCGGGATCACCATCGGACGCTACAAGATCTACACGTTCATGCTGTCGGGCACCACGGCCGGTCTGGCCGGGGTGATGGCCGCCACCCAGCTCGGCGTCGGGGACACCGCCATCGGTGGAGGGCTGCTCTTCACCGCGATCACCGCTGTCGTGCTCGGCGGCACCTTGCTGGTCGGCGGCCGTGGCAGCGTGCTGCGGACGCTGGTCGGGGCGGCCATCATCACCGTCCTGGCCAACGGGCTGATCCTGGTGGGCGTCAACCCCTACGTCCAGACCGCCGTGCAGGGTCTGGTCATCGTCCTCGCCGTCGTCGCCACCGGGTGGTCGCTGCGCCGCCGGGTGCGGGTGGTCAAGTGAGCACCCCGCCCGTCCTCGAGGTCAGGCACCTGACCAAGAGGTTCCGCAACGTCGTGGCGCTGGACGACGTCACCTTCGAGGTGCGCGAGCACGAGGTGGTCGGCCTCATCGGCGAGAACGGTGCCGGCAAGTCGACGCTGCTCAAGATCCTGTCCGGCATCTACCAGCCCGACTCGGGGGAGATCCTGCGCAGCGGGCAGCCGACGGTCTTCCGCAGCCCCCGGGAGTCGGCGGCGGCCGGGATCGGCATGGTGCACCAGGAGCAGTCCCTGGTGACCAGCGTGACCGTCGCCGAGAACATCCTGCTCGGCGCCGAGCGGGAGGCCGTCGTCGGCGGTCTCTACCGCTGGCGCAGGCTCCGGGACCAGGCCCAGCGCCAGCTGGACAAGATCCGGTCGCCGATCTCCCCGCGCACCCGGGTCGAGGACCTCAGCTTCGCCCAGCGGCAGATGGTCGAGCTGGCCAAGGCCCTCGCGGTGGAGGAGCACAGCCGGTTCGAGCCGGTGATCGTGCTGGACGAGCCCACCAGCGTGCTGGAGGGCGACGAGCTCGAGGAGCTCTTCGGCCAGATCGAGCGGCTCCGGCAGATCGCCTCGGTGGTCTTCGTCTCCCACCGCCTCGACGAGGTGCTCCGCGTCTCCGACCGCGTCTACGTCCTCAAGGACGGCCGGTGCGTGGCCGAGCGTGACCCCGGCACGGCCGACACCGACGAGCTGCACCGGTTGATGGTCGGACGCGAGAGCTCGGCCGAGTTCTACCGGGAGAAGGAGCAGCAGGCGGTCGAGGACGCCGAGGTGCTGCTCGCGGTGGAGGGGCTCAGCAGGGCCGGCGCCTTCTCCGGCGTCGACCTCGAGGTCCGCCGCGGCGAGGTGCTGGGCATCTCCGGTGTTCTGGGGTCCGGCCGCGAGGAGCTGACCCGGGTGCTGTTCGGAGCCGAGCCGCACGATGCCGGCAGCATCCGGCTCGGCGGTGAGCTCGTGCGCTTCCGCTCCCCCGTCGACGCGGTCCGCGCCGGCATCGGCTACGTGCCGGCCGAGCGGCGGATCGAGGGCATCGCCCAGGGGATGAGCGTGCAGGAGAACATCTTCCTGGCCGACCGTCGACCGGTGGCTCGCGGGCCGTTCTTCCTCCCGCGGCGAGCCGTCGAGGCCGCGGACCAGTGGATCCAGCGGCTGCGGATCAAGACGCCGAGCCGCACGACCAACGTGACCAACCTGAGTGGCGGGAACCAGCAGAAGGTGGTCCTGGCCAAGTGGCTCAGCTCGCCCCGCCTGCGGGTGCTGATCCTCGACCACCCGACGCGCGGGTTGGACGTCGGCGCGAAGGAGGACGTCTACACCTTCATCCGGCAGCTGTGCCGTCAGGGCATCGGCATCATCCTGCTGGCCGACACCTTGGAGGAGACCATCGCCCTCAGCCACTCGATCGTGGTGATGCGTGACGGCGAGGTGCAGCGCCGCTTCGACGCCTCACCGGGCCGCAAGCCCACCCCGGTCGACCTCGTCGAGGAGATGGTGTAGCGATGACCCAGATCCAGACCGGCAGCACGGTGCCGCTGCCCACGCCGCCCGCCCAGGCACCGAGCCGCCGGGCCGGCGGCTCTGCCCGGGTCGTCGCTGCTCTCCCCCTCCTGGTCCTCGTCGCGCTGACCCTCGTGATCACCGTGCAGCAGCCGACCTTCCTCAGCCTGCCCAGTCTCCGGGGGCTGCTGGAGTCCATGACCCCGATCCTGCTGCTGGCCCTCGGCCAGACCTTCGTGATCCTGACCGGCGGCATCGACCTCTCGTTCGCGGCCACCGCCTCCTTCGGGACCGTGCTGCTGGCCCTCTGGATCCCCGACCTCGGTGTGCTGGCCGTGGTGGCGGTGCTGGCCGCCACGGCGTTGATCGGGCTGGTCAACGGCCTGGTCATCGCCAAGGCGCAGATCCCGTCGTTCATCGCCACGCTCGGCGCCCTGGGCCTCTACAGCGGGTTGGGTCTGGCCGTCTCCGGGGCGAGCACCATCCGGATCAGCACCGGCTACGACGCCATCGGCTGGATCACCGACCTGCGGGTGGCGCAGCTCCCGCTCGCCGCGGTCCTGGTGATCGGGCTGGCCGCGGTCATCTCGCTGGCCATGCGCACGCTGGCGCACGGCCGGGACTTCCACGCCACCGGTCTCGCGGAGCAGGCCCTGCTGATGTCCGGGGGGTCGACCACGACCGTCCGGGTGCTCGCCTTCACCCTGTGCAGCTTCTTCGCCGGCCTGGCCGCGGTCGTCCTGGCCGCGAGCCAGCACAGCGGAGGTCCGACGCTCGCCGACACGCTGCAGCTGCCGGCCATCGCGGCCGTGGTCATCGGTGGCACGGCGATCACCGGAGGGGTCGGCGGGGCACTGCGCACCCTGGTCGGGGCGCTGATCATCGTCGTCCTCCGCGTCGGTCTGAGCGTGATCGGCGTCGACCCCAGCTACGAGCAGATCTTCTACGGTGCGGTGATCGTCGCCGCGGTGGTGCTGACCATCGACCGCTCCCGGCTGCAGGTCGTCAAGTAGGCGCCCACCCCGGCAGCCCGGCCGCCCGACGACCGGCGCCAGCGTTTCCGAGATGGGTGCGCCGATCGGCACGCGGCCCCGTGGGGCAGCCCGAGCTCGGCTCCCGCGTGGTCGACCGGCCGACGCCCGGGTGGGTGGTCATGCGCGTCCACCTCTGACTCCGAGCGGGGCGCGGCGGGAACGAGCGGTGCCGCGCTCCCCGGTCCTGAGACGGGCCGGCCCTGGTCCCGGTCAGGCCGGCGGGACTGGGGCGACGCGGTCCACGGGCTGGCGCAGGATCGTCCGGAGCCGGGCGGCTGCGGTGCGCCGGGGATCACTCAGGTAGATCTCGTGGTGCTTGCCCGACCACCGCAGCGCGTGCGCGGGGATGAACTCCTCGTGCATCGCCCGGAGGACCGGTCCCTCGTCGTCGTAGGAGCCGAGGTGGAGGGTCTGGACGCTCAAGCCCTCGTCGTAGCGCTCCAGCCGGACCTCGTCGAGCCGTGCGGGGGCGGCCTTCCGGCCAGCCGCCTCGCGTGCTGTCATGACGTGCTCGGCGGTGATCCAGTCCGGGACCATGGTCATCAGCGTCCAGTCCCAGCGGGACTTGTCCCGCTCGCTGGTGAAGGCGGCCATGTCGTCGGACCACCACAGGGCCTCCAGCGGCATCACGACGTAGTCCTGTCCCAGCTGGGTCTTGCTGAGGAACTTCACGGCGTAGGCGAGCGGGTACAGCGACGTGACGGCGTCGACGTAGGCCGAGGTGTTCGGGTCGCCGTGGCCGTCGACCACGAGGTACTGCAGCGCGGGGACCTGCACGAGCGTGAACTCCCCGCGGGTGGCCGTGTAGCTGGGCAGCTGCCGCTTGAAGTCGGTCTTCGCCATGCCCAGCTCCCGCCTCCCGGAGGCCGACCGGACCGTCGACCGGCACCCGTCCAGCGTGGCCGACCGCGAGCGTCCCCGCCAGGGGAGGTCGGGGCGGGGGCAGCACGACGGAGGAAGTCGTGCCCGGGACAGGCTGCCGCCAGAGGTGGGGCCTGGTCGACTCGGGGGTATCGCCAGACCGGCGGCGCAGACCTGTCCCGGGCATCGAAACCCCAGTCCTGACGGGCGCGCGTGGGCAGCTCCGTCGACCTGACTGGGGAGGTGGAGGACCTGCGGCCGGGTGCACCGACCGCGGGGGGATGACTCTGGTCGAGGTCGGCGACGCCAGTGGCCTGCGGCTGCACGGGGAGTGCGGGCGGCGAGTCGGGTCCCGAGGTGGCTGGGTGACAGCACCACGACCTTAGCCGCTCCTGCGCGCGCACGCCAGCCCTCCATCCGCCCGACCAGGAGGGGACCCCGGGGTCCACCGCGGCCGGCGTACTGGCGGCTCTGCCGGTTCTCGGCTACCTTGACCGTGCTGCACCACCAGCCGCCTGGGGAGTCGCCGAGCCGTCCACCGCCGCTCGCGACGTGCCTTCGCCCAGTTCTCACCCGGGTTTCTGCTGCCAGGACCACCGATGACGATCACCTCCCCCGTTTCGTCCCCCTCCCCCGCACGGTCCCTCTCCCCCGTCCCCCCCAACGGTCCGGCCCCGCTGGCGTCCGCCGCGCTGCCCGTCTGGTGGCCCATCGCCCAGCGCCTGAGCCACGTGGAGCCTCTGGAGCAGAAGCAGTGCTCGCAGCTGCTGCCGCCGTCCGGTCGAGGCTGGGTCTTCTACCCCCAGCGACCGCACCGGGTCCCGGCGGCCTACCGCGTGCACGAGGAGGGTCTCCTGCTCACCGCCCACGCCAGTGCGGGGCTCGTCCCTGCTCCGCTGGTGCTGTTGCGCATCGAGCACCTCGACCCCGACCAGCGGTTCGGCTGGACCGTCGGGGTCGCCGGCGCGCTCCAGCCGCGGGGCCTCAGCAGTGCTGCCGACGCCCAGGGCGCCGACCAGCCGGCACTCGTCCTCGGACTCGCCAACCTGGCCGGCCGCTTCGTGGTGGCCAGGTCCGGCGACGCCCCCGTTCCCGCCGAGCTCGACCAGCCCTCCAACCGACCGGTGCAGCACCGGCGCTGAGCACCCGGGGCCCTTGGTCAGCCGGGCCCGGCGGAGCCCGGGGACGGACGTCCGAAGAGCTCGTCGATGACCGTCAGGGGGTCTCGACGGGTGTCCGCGGCGCCCAGGGTGACCAGGTACGGCACCTGCGCCGCGCGGCAGCGGTCGTCGAGCTCCTCGTTGATGACGTTGGCCAGGATGTCCTGCTCGGCGGGCGGCAGCGCGCACGCGCCGTGCAGGAAGGCCTCGAGGGTGAACAGGTCGGCGCCCCCATCCAGGCCCAGGTACAGCACCCAGAGCTGCTCCACCGCGCACCCCACCCGTCGACGTCCGCTCTCCAGCACCTGGTGGTGGGCGGCGTCCCGACGGGCGTCCTGCCCGGCGACGGTCACAGGCTACGCCGTTGCGCGACCAGCGGGCACAGGAACGGGTCGTTGCCCTTCAGGCCGACGGTGTGCAGGTAACGCGTCACCTGCACGTAGGACTGGAGCAGGCTGATCTGGGTGTAGGGGACACCGATCGCGGCGCAGTGCGCGCGGACCAGAGGAGCGACCTTGCGCAGGTGGGGACGGGCCATCGAGGGGAACAGGTGGTGCTCCACCTGGTAGTTGAGGCCCCCCATCAGCACCGACATCAGCGGCCCGCCCGAGATGTTGCGGCTCACCAGGACCTGCCGACGGAGGAAGTCGAGCTTGAGCCGAGCCGACACCAACGGCATCCCGATGTGGTTGGGGGCGAACGCTGCGCCGAGGTAGAAGCCGAACACCCCCAGCTGCACCGCCAGGAACAGGACCGCCAGCCCGGGTGGCAGGACCCAGAACACCAGCGCCACCAGTCCGGCCAGCCGGATGACCAGGAGCGTGGCCTCCAGCCACCGCCGCTCTCCGGCCGCGCCCGGACCGAAGGCGCGACGGACGCTGCTGACGTGCAGGGACAACCCCTCCAGGCACAGCAGGGGGAAGAAGTACCAGCCCTGGCGGGCGGTCAGCCAGGCCAGCAGCCGGTTGCGGTGCCGGGCCGCCATGGCGGGCGTCATCGCCACCGCTCCGAGATCGATGTCGGGGTCGGCCCCCTCCTTGTTGGGGGCGGCATGGTGCCGGTTGTGCTTGTTCTTCCACCAACCGTGGCTGATGCCCACGAAGAGGTTGGTCAGCAGCAGGCTCACCGTGTCGTTCCAGCGACCGGACACGAAGATCTGGCGGTGGGCTGCGTCGTGGCCGAGGAACGCGACCTGGGTGAGCAGCAGGGCCAGCACGGCGGCGTTCGCCAGCTGCCACCAGCTGTCGCCGAGCCAGACGAACCCGGCCACCCAGCCGGACAGGGCCAGCGCGGAGACGACCAGCTTCGTCCAGTAGTAGCCGTAGCGGCGACGCATCAGCCCGGCGGCGGTGACCTGTCGGGTGAGCGCGGTGAAGTCGCTGGTCGCCCGCGCACGCGGCGACGGGCTGCCAGGCGGAGAGGCGGGTCCTGCAGAGGAGGCCGAGAACGGGTCGGCGGGGGCAGTGAGGGTCATGACGGGGTCCCTTGGAACGGGAGTCCCGGACAGCGTCTGGGCGGCGGCACCAACTGCACGATCCAGTAGGGGCGACGAGCGGCTCGACTGGTTCCCAGGCCGGCTGCTCGATCGCAGCACCGCCGACTATAGGCCACCAGGGAAGGCGGTCGCCCGGGGGTGGGCGTCGCCGCACCGGAGGGGTGCGTCCGGGCTCCTCCCCTGCCCGCCCGCCGCCCAGCGGCGGCGGCTGTTCCTCGTTCCGGCATGATGGCGGGACGAGTCGGCCCTGGGCCGGGGGTGGAGGGTGTCTGCTGGAGACGCTGGTGCGCTGGACCGGTCCGCGGTGGAGCGCGGGGTCGAGGACGACGACCTGCGGTCAGGTCTGGACGGGCTCGCGCGGCTGGGGCTGGTCCGGTTGCCGCTGGAGGAGCTGCTGACCCGGGTCGCGGAGCTGGCCGTGCGGTCGATCCCCGGCGCCGACGGGGCCGGTCTGACGCTGCTGGAAGAGGGCCGGAGCAACACGATCGTGGCCACCGCCGAGTTCGTGAGCGAGATCGACGACGTGCAGTACGGCATCGGCGAGGGCCCCTGCATCACTGCGGCGGCCCAGGCGCGCACCGTCCTCTCCGGATCCCTGGGCGCCGACCCCCGGTGGCGCCGCTTCGGCGGCCGGGTCGCGCGCATGGGGGTGCACAGCGCGGTCTCGCTCCCGCTGCTCACCCCGGACGGCGTGGTGGGGGCGATGAACGTCTACGCCCACCACAAGGACGCCTTCGACACGCGGGCGGCCGAGCTCGGGGAGCTGTTCGCGGCGCCCGCGGCGATCGCGGTCCAGAACGCCCAGGTCCTCGAGCAGACCCGACGGCTCGCCGCGCAGCTGACCGCGACGCTGGAGACCCGGATGGTCGTCGAGCGCGCGGTGGGGATCGTGATGAGCCGCAGTGGCGTCTCGGAGGAGGAGGCGCTGCAGCGGCTGCGGACCCTCAGCCAGCACGAGCACCAGAAGCTCCTCACGATCGCCGGCAACCTCGTCGACGAGGCTGTCCGCCGGGCACGCAACCACCGCGCCTGACGCGCACTGCCGGTGGCCGTACCATCAGGGGTGGCGGCCTGGCCTCGCGGTCGGTGGCCGCCACGAGCTTGTCGGCACCCAGCTGGGACAGGCCTCACCTGCGGGCAGAACCGCTGTTCGGAAGAGATGTTCCCGTGCCCCTTCCCGTCGACGCGCACGTTCCTCGCGAGCTGGTCGCCCACCTGCACCGGTTCGCCGCCGGTGCCGACGAGCACCCAGCGACGCTGACCGGCACGCTGACCGCCCTCTCCGCCGACGTGCAGGACGCCGTGTCGGGGTACGCCGGGTTCGCGCTGACCGTGGTCCACGGCGGCCAGCCGGTGGTCCTCAGCACCGTCCGCGCCGGTCAGGCCCACGCCGTCACGACCTCGCTGGGGCTTCCCCTCCAGCTGCTCTCCGCCGAGCTCGAGGCCGGCGGCAGGGCCGTCTTCTACAGCACCACGCCGGGTTCGCTGGTCGACCTGGCCGCGGACCTGTGCCACGTCCTCTGCCCGGCCACCGCTCCGCACGCGCCCGCCCCCGAGCTGGACGCCGACCTCCCCCCGACCCGGACCAGTTCCGGGATCGCCGGCCTCGACGAGCTGGCCACGGTCAACCGTGCCGTCGGCGTCCTCCTGGAGCAGGGCCACGACCCGGACACCGGTCTGGAGCTGCTGCGTCGACGCGCCCTGGTGGCGGGCGTCCCGGTGCACGTCGTCGCCGCGGAGCTGCTGCAGGTCTGACCTTCCGCGTCCCGGTGCGCACGACGAGGCCGGGTCGCGCCCGCGAGGGCCACCTGCAGGCCGTAGATCCCTGGTCTGAGGGGTCTTCCGCCGGGACCCGGGGACCCCCGGGACCAAGGTCCCTGTCGTCCGGTCCGGTGCGGGGCGAGGCTGAGGCAGGAGGCGATCTGAGCGAACACGGTGATCCGACCGCTCGCCCCCGCCCCTTCCACCGGAGGACCGACATGAACAGCCCACCGATCGACACCTCGGCAGCTCGTCCGGTCGTCGTCGCCATCGACGACTCCGACGCGAGCCGCGCCGCCCTGCTCTGGGCAGCGCAGCATGCCCGAGCCATCCACGCGGAGCTGCAGGTGGTGCACGTCCTGCGCTAGGACTTCGGCGACCCGGTCGCCTGGGCGCCCGGCCTGCTGGGTGCGCCGCACACCGTTCCCGCCGGTGCGGTGGACGCCAACAAGCACCTGCTGCACCAGCTCTTCCTCGCCGCCGCACCCGAGCTCTCCTGGAGCCTCCGCTTCTTGGACGGCCCGGTCGGCCACACGATCGTCGACGCCGCCGCCGAAGCCCAGCTCCTGGTCGTCGGCACCCGCGGGCACCGGGGCCTGGAACGGCTCCTGGTGGGTTCGGTCAGCCACTACTGCCTCGCGCACGCCACCTGCCCGGTCGTGTCCGTGCCGGCGCCAAGCACGACGGCCACCTCAGACCCCGTCGTCCCGCTCCCGATCGGGGCCCTGCCGTGACCGGCACCTCGGTGCCGGTCACGGCCGGCTCCCGAACCCTGACCGACGCCGAGTGCGCCGAACGCCTGGCGCACGCCACCGTCGCCCGCGTCGGCTTCGTGACGCCGACGGGCCTGCAGATCATCCCGGTCACCATCCGGGCGACCGGTTCCTCCCTGAGGATGGACACCACTCCGGGCAGTTCGCTGTCCCAGCTGGCGGAGATGGGTCGCGAGGTGACCCTCGAGGTCGACGAGACCCTCGGCGACTCAGGCCAGGCCTGGAGCGTCTTGATGCACGGGCCGGTCGTCGCCCTGGACCGCCGGCGTCGCCAGGCGGGGTCCGAGCAGGTCGAGGCCTGGCCGGGCGAGACCCGCACCCAGGCTCTGGAATGGGGGTCCACTCGCCGGAGGAGGGTGTCGTAGTCGTGCTGCGCCATCGCGGCGCTGATCGCGTCCTGGAGCTTCGCGGCGATGAGCAGGATCGCCCCTGCAGGCCGGCCAGCATCGACAGGAACAGGTTCAGCAGGATGTAGGGGTACCGGTCCCAGGCAGCGCGCGGTTGCCAGACCGAGTTGAGTCCGGCCCACACCAGCATCGCCGCGACGAAAACACCGGTGGACACCCAGCTGCCCATGCGGTTGCGCAGCGCATCGGCCGCCCGCTGCCCCCGGGGTGAGCGAACTCTGGTGCTCGACGTGCCAGTTGCGGAGGCTCATGAGCCCCCTCGTGGTCGTCGAGACCGGCGCAGAGCGGCACGGCGGCCGTGGTCGGCCCGACCTGACCCCCTGGGCAGCCGGCCCGCGGGACCTCGTCACCAGTTCTGGGCGGACGAGCGAGGACGGGACCTCGGACCGGTCACTCGCCTAGGGTTCGAGGATGACGTCGAACCGGGAGCGGCCGCGCAAGGTGAGCACGGCGGTGTACGAGGCCGAGCTCTTCCGCCTGCAGGTGGAGCTGGTCAAGATGCAGGAGTGGGTCCGGACGACCGGAGCGCGTCTGGTCGTGGTGTTCGAGGGCCGTGACGCGGCCGGCAAGGGCGGCACGATCAAGCGCGTCACCCAGTACCTCAACCCCCGCGTCGCCCGGGTCGCTGCGCTGCCCAGCCCGACCGGGCGCGAGCGCGGCCAGTGGTACTACCAGCGCTACGTCGCCCACCTGCCCACCCGCGGCGAGATCGTCCTGTTCGACCGGTCCTGGTACAACCGGGCCGGCGTCGAGCACGTCATGGGCTTCTGCACCCCGACCGAGCACACCGAGTTCCTCGGGCAGACGCCGGTCTTCGAGCAGATGCTGATCGACAGCGGCATCCTGCTGCGCAAGTACTGGTTCTCCGTCTCCGACGACGAGCAGCTGCGCCGCTTCCGGTCCCGGCTGCACGACCCCGTCCGCCGGTGGAAGCTGAGTCCAATGGATCTGGAGTCGGTCCACCGGTGGGAGGCCTACTCGCGGGCCAAGGACGAGATGATGGCCCACACCGACACGCCGGACAGCCCGTGGTTCGTGGTCGAGTCCGACGTGAAGAAGCACGCTCGGTTGAACATGATCAGCCACCTGCTGTCCACGGTCCCCTACACCGAGGTCGCACCCGAGGCCGTGACGCTGCCCCGCAAGCTGCCGCGGGGGTCGGGCTACCGCCGACCCCCGCGCGGTCTGGCGAACCCGGTGCCCGACCACGTGGCGTCACTGCTCGGCGACGGCGAGGACCGGGCCGGGAGCTGATCAGCCGAGGACCGCGGGCACGGGGACGTACTCGAACACCAGCCGGGCGGGCACCTGACCGGCCAGGACCTCCGCGATGGCGTCGTTGACGTCCTCGAGCTGGCGCGGCTCCGCGATCACCCGGGTCCGTCCGGCGGCGTGCAGGGCGAAGACCTCGGCGAGGTCCTGGCGGGTGCCGACGATCGAACCGAGGATCGACAGGCCCTTGATCACGGTCTCGAAGATCGGGATGCTCATCGCCGCTCCGTCTGCCGGCATGCCCACGCAGACCAGCCGGCCGCCGCGTCGCAGCGAGGCGAAGGCCTGCTCGAAGACGCGGCTCGACGTCGCCAGCACCAGGGCGACGTCGAGACCGCCGAGCTCGGTGAGGGCGGCGACCGGATCGGTGAGGGACGCGTCGACGAGGTGCTCGGCGCCCAGCTCGGCGGCCAGGTCGAGCTTGCCCTGCTCGATGTCGATGGCGACGACGCTGCCGCCCATGATGCGGGCGTACTGCACGGCCAGGTGGCCCAGGCCGCCGATGCCGAAGATGCCGACCTTCTCGCTCGGGGTGATCTGGGCGATCTTGAGGGCCTTGTAGGTAGTCAGCCCGGCGCAGGTCAGCGGCGCTGCGTCCACCGAGCTGATGCCGTCGGGGACGGGGACGACGTAGCGGGCCGAGGCCAGCGCGTACTCGGCGAAGGCCCCGTCCACGGAGTAGCCGCTGTTCTGCTGCCGCTCGCAGAGCGTCTCGCGCCCGTCGACGCAGTAGCGGCACTCCCCGCACGCCTCACCGAGCCAGGCGATCGCCACCCGCTCGCCGAGGTGGCGCGTGGTCACACCCTCGCCCAGCTCCTCGACGATGCCGACACCCTCGTGCCCGGGGACGATCGGCAGCGCGGGCTTGACCGGCCAGTCGCCGCCGGCGGCGTGGATGTCGGTGTGGCACAGGCCGCAGGTCTCCATCCGGACGAGGACCTGGCCGGCCCCGGGCCGGGGGACGTCCCGCTCCACGACCTCGAGCGGGTGGCGGAACGCGGTGACGACGGCTGCCTTCATGGTGAGACCTCTCCTTGCACGGATGGTGCGCACCACCACCGGCCGGGACGACCGGGGGTGCTGGGTGCACCTCTGGGTCGACCGTGCCAGCGACAGGGAGGCCCACGTAGGGCCAAAGGTCCCGCCCGCGCTGCCGGTCGCCGTTGAGGAGCTCGGGACCGTCGGCGCGGCAGGACCTCGTGACGGCCGTTGCCCGGCCCGCCTGCCACGTCGAGGACAGCGGGGCCGGAGCAGGGCCGACAGACGCAGACCGGCGGCCCGCGGCGGGTCGAGGTGCCACGCGACCTGGGAGCGGCCCTTCGACCGTCCGGCGGCTGGTGGTCGGAGCCTGCAGGATGCACCCGGACCAGCCGGGTCTCGGCAACCATGCCGCGAACGCCGCCTCCGTGGTCGACGAGGCCGAGCAGTTCGACCTGGTGGTCGCCACGAACGCGCGCGCCATCCGGCTCTGCACCTCCCTCGAGTTCGCGGTGCTGGGCCGGGTCCCGGGAGCGTTCCACTGGCGACGCGAGGCCTACGTCGACGCGCTGGTCCTCCACCGCTCGCTGCTGCCGGCGGTGCCCATGACCGGGCCGGAGGGCTAGCGTCCAGGCGTGACCATCTACCTGATCGTGGGTCTGCCGGGATCGGGGAAGACCAGGCGGGCCAAGGAGCTCGAGACCAGCGAGTCGGCTCTCCGCCTGACCCCCGACGACTGGCAGATGGCCATCTTCTCCCGCGACAGCCCGACGCGGTGGCGCTCGCAGGAGCGTGCTGACCAGCGGGACCGGATCGAGGGCAAGCTGGTGGAGATCGGGATGCGGGCGGCCCAGCTGGGCGTCGACGTCGTGTTCGACTTCGGCTTCTGGGCTACCGACGAGCGTTCCGCGCTGCGGTGGATGGCCGGCTCCCTGGGCGTCCGCGCCCAGGTCGTGCACCTCCCGGTCGACGCCGAGGAGCAGCGCAGACGCATCACCAGCCGCTACGCGACCGAGCCGGGCCAGTTCCAGATGAGCGACGCCGAGCTGGAGCAGTGGCGGACGCAGTTCCAGGCGCCCGACCAGGCCGAGGTGCAGGGCGGCCCGATCCCGCCGGTCCCTCCCGGGTACGCCAGCTGGCGGCAGTGGGCGTGCGAGCGCTGGCCGTCGTTGCCGGATGGGTGAGTCCGGGCGGTCCGCCAGCGGCGTCTCCTTCGCCGAGCAGCAGATGCGGCTGGCACCTACTTCGACCAACCGCCCTTCCCCTTCGTCCCCGGGTACGACCTGGTCGGCACCGTGACCGCCGTCGGCCCAGGCGTCGAGCCAGGGCTGGTGGGCACCGCAGCGCCCCCGCCCACCACGACGCGGTCCGCGAGCTCGGTGCCGAGCCCCTCGACCACGTCGGCGGCCCCGGTCTGGTCGACTCCTGGTGGCTGCTGGCTCCGGGCGGCACGCTGGTGTCCTGCGGCACTGCGGCCACCAAGGGCGACAGCGGCGACTCCCGGCTGCCGGTCCTGCTGCTGATCGGCCGCCTGCTGCTCCGCGACGGCCGGCTCCGGGCGCAGGTCGCCGCCCGACTGCCCCTCCGGGCCGCGGCGGCCCTCACCCTGGCCGGATCGCGCACGGTCGTCGGCAAGGTCGTCCTGGTCGCCGACGGGTCCGCTGGCTGAGTGGGAACTACCACCGCCGTCTGCCGTCAGGAGGAGCTGGTGCCGCCACCGGTCGGGCGTCGCCACGGCGCGGCCATGACTGCTTCCGTCAGCCAGCAGGTGGCCCACCAGGAGCTCGGCGCAGGGACGGACTTCGTCGTCGCGGAGTGGACTGCGCCGGCCCCGCCCCCGGCCGAGCGCGAGCCGACGGCCCCGGTGCACGTCCACCGGGGCGACGACGAAGCCTGGTACGTGCTGGAGGGAGCGCTCGGCTTCGTCGTCGACGGCGTCGAGCTCCCGGTGCCGGCCGGTGGGGCCGCCCTGGCCCGGGCGGGGGTGGCGCACACCTGATCGCCGGACCCGGCGCGCTGAGCGGATCCCCGGTGGGCGGGAGCATCCGCAGGAGGGTGCTGGGCCGAATCAAGGACATCGCTGTGATGAGCGCGCCCCCCTGGGCAGCGCCCGGCGATGGGCTCAGCGGCCACCCCGCCTGCTGAGCCCCCTGACGTCCGCGGCCGCCTGCAACTCCGGTGCACCAGGATCCGAGCACCCGGGAGGCGCCGGCACAGGCACGACGACCAGCAGGGCGCCCTGCAGCCCCCGTGACACCCAGGCCGTCACCAGAGATGAGCAGCCAGGATCGCGGCGGCCGCCTCCGAGGGTGATCTGGTCGCCACATCGAGGTGCAGGTCGTAGTCCTCCTCCACGCCGATGTGGAGATGGCCCCGGGCGTTGCCGAGGTGCTGGCCACGGGTGCGGGCCGCCTCCCGCCCTTCGACGACGTCGAGTGGTGCCGACAGACGCACCCACACGGCGTCGGTGCCAGCCAGGTCGCGCTTCCAGGCCGGGAGGATCGACTGGTCGAGCGGCATCTCGTCGAGGATGACCTGGTTCCCGCACTCGAGCATGGCCCGCACGGCGGCTCGCATCCCGGTGAGCAGACGCTCGCCGGCTGAGCCGTAGCGGATCCTGGCGCGTGGCCGGCCATCCGGGTCGATCGTGTCCTCGTACCACAGACCGGGTCCGGGTCCTCGTGGCTGTCCCGCCCAGTGCTGGGGGAACATGTTCAGGAAGTGGTCGATCCCCACGACCAGGTGGGGCTCGGGCAGGAGCACCTGCAACTGCTCGGCCACCGACGTCTTGCCGACACTCGACGTACCGACGAGCGCGATCAACCGACCCCTCATCGGGACAGTGTCGCCCGACGGCGCCAGCACCGCCGTCCGTGGGCCCCATCATGGAGGTGTGAGCTCACCCGAGGAGCTGTCTGCGGCGCGGGTGCCCGCGCCGCGAGAGGCTCCCCTGCCGTTCGGCCTGACCTGGGCGGACCTCGGACGAGGCCTTCCCGGTGCGGCGGCGGGTGGCCGCGCCGCCGTGTCACACGTCAAGCGCGGCCAGCACCAGGGTGGCCACCCGTCCGTGATCCTGACGCTGTCCTACGACGCAGCGGACGGGCAGCCTCGCCGGCAGACCGTGTTCTTCAAGATGAACCCGCACGAGTCCCGGGAAGCACGGCGTCACCAGTTCCTCGCCGACCGCGGCATCCCCGTGCCCCAGCTGGTGGTGTGCGTCGAACGGGGCTGCGAGGAGGTTCTCGGGCTCGAGTTCCTGCCCTCGGTCGGTCTGGGCCCGGGCGACGTCGACGAGGTGCTGCGGCTGGTGGCCGCCCTCAACTCGACGACCGATGTCCCGGAGGCCATCGCCCGGACTCCTCCTGGCCTCCCGCAGGCCCAGTTCGAGCACGTCCTCGGCCAGGCCCTCGACGAGATCAGCGCGGTGCACCCAGATCTCGGAGCGCCGACGTGGCTCGACACCTATCGCCGGGCCGCTGTTCGCTACCGCGACCTGCCGACGGCCCTGACCCACGGCGAACTCGCAGCGCAGCACGTGGGGAGGACCGAGAGCGGGCGCCTGGTCATCCTCGACCTGGCGACAGCAGGACGACGACCACGCCTGGCTGACCTCGCGAACCTGCTCACGCCGTCGACCGCGCTGGCCGGCTTGACGGAGCGGTCGGTGCTGCGCGACTACCTGCGGCACCTCTCCCCCACCAGCCGGCTCACAGGACCAGAGGACCAGGCCTGGGCCGAGCTGCAGCTGACCCGGTTCGTGCAGGCCGTCGAAGCGCTGCCCTGGCGCCTCGGCCTCCGGCGACCTGCGGAGCTCCGCCGGCATCTCCACCAGATCGCCTCCGACCAGCCTGCGGTGCTCGACCAGGTCGATCGGGACCGTCCTCCTGGCGGAGTTCGGATCTGAGCGCGGCTGCGCCGCTGCCCGGGCTGACGCGCTGAGGAACGGGGCCGCAGGAGGGTGGTGGTCGGTGCCGCTCACCGCGGCCGGCGTCGAACGGGCCTGCCTGCCCTACACTCCCCGGCAGCAGCGAGGCGACGAGGGGACGGTCGACGATGAGCGACGGCACCACCACGACGGAGCACCCGGTGGCCGAGGACTCCGGCCCGCCACCGAAGTGGAAGATCATCGGCCCCGGTCTGCTGGTGGCCGCGACGGGTGTGGGGGCCGCCGACCTCGTCGCCACCTTGATCGCCGGCCAGAAGTACGGCTACGCGCTGCTCTGGGTGGCCGTGCTCGGCTGCATCCTGAAGATCATCCTGGTCGAGGGGGCGGGCCGCTACACGCTGTCCACGCAGCGCTCCATCTTCGAGGGCTGGCGCTCCCTCGGGCTGTGGACGACGATCTACTTCGTCCCCTACATCATCATCTGGGGCTTCGTCTACGGTGCCGCCGCGATGTCGTCGACGGCCCTCCCGCTGGCGGCACTGTTCCCGCAGGTCCCGCTGCCCGTGTTCGCCATCGCTTCCGGCCTGATCGGGCTGGCCCTGGTCTGGTTCGGTCGCTACGCCTTCTTCGAGAAGGTGTGCGCGGTCCTGGTCGGGCTGATGTTCGTGACCGTGGTCGGGGCCGCCGTCGTCACCCTGCCCAACCTGCTGGACGTGCTCGGCGGACTGGTGCCCCGCATCCCCGACGGGTCCATGATCAACGTCCTCAGCGTGGCCGGCGGTGTCGGGGGGACCATCACGCTGGCCGCCTACGGCTACTGGCTCCGCGAGAAGGGCTGGCACTCGCCGCGGTGGATGAAGGTGATGCGGCTCGACAACCGGATGGCCTACGTGATGACCGGCGTCTTCGTGGTCTCGATGCTGATCGTCGGCGCCGAGCTGCTGAACTCCGCCCAGATCGCGGTCTCCGGCGGCGACCGCGGCCTGCTCGACCTCTCCGCGGTGCTGACCGAGCGCTACGGCCGGCTCTTCGGCACCTTCTTCCTGGTCGGCTTCTGGGCCGCGTCGTTCTCCTCGCTGATCGGCGTCTGGAACGGCGTCTCGTTGATGTTCGCCGACTTCGTCGGGCACGTCCGCCACCTGCCGCCCGGGCACCCTGACACCCGGACCGGTGGCCGCTACTTCAAGCTGTACCTCGTGTGGCTGACCCTGCCCCCGATGCTGCTGCTGCTGCTCGGTCAACCGGTCGCCATCATCCTGGCCTACGGGGTGCTGGGCTCCCTGTTCATGCCGTTCCTCGCCGTCACGCTGTTCTGGCTGCTGAACTCCGACCGGGTGCCGCAGCGGTGGCGCAACCGGTGGCGGCACAACGTGGGGCTCGGACTGGTCACCTTGTTCTTCGTCGTCCTGGGCCTCTACCAGCTCTACGACACCGTCGCCGGCTGAGCCGGTGGCGTCGGTTCCGCGCGGTGCTGGCGCGGTCCGTGGCCTGGGTCTGGCGGCCCGCACGAGGTCGGCCACGCGATGTCGGCTCCGGTTCTAGGGTGCTGTCCGGTGGTCACCGGCGAACTTGCCCGGTGTGGTCCCGGTGACCCGGGAGAAGTCACGGACGAAGTGGGCCTGGTCGGCGTAACCCAGCACAGCAGCGGTCTGGGCCAGGGTGCCTTCCGGATCCGCGCGCAGCCGTTCGGCGGCTTCGTGGAGGCGGCGCCGCTGGATCAACCACTTCGGAGTGAGCCCGAGCCGGCGGCTCACCAGACGCTGCAGTGCGCGCTCGGACAGCCCGGTCTCGACGCTCAGCTGCGCGGCCCGCACCAGGTCGGACCGCTCTTCGACCAAGGCGACCAGGCGGTTCACGAGGTCGCCCTCCGGGTCGAGGGGCAGGAGAGGGCGCAGCGTGTCGCCGAACGCCGCCGTCGCAGCCTGATGTGCCTGGACGGAGTGCGGGGTGCCCTGCATCGCCGTGCGGACGGAGTCGGTCAGCGCGCCTCCTGCCTGACCCAGGACGTCGGTCACGTCGACGTGCCGGTCGGTGAAGGCGGCCATGGATCCGCGAGCGATCAGCGACCCAGCGGCGGGGGTGCACAACACGCCGACGGCCCGCCGTCCCCCTCCAGAACGGTCTCCGACATGCCCGTCGAGGCACCGTAGAAACGGGCGTACTCGGCAGTCACCACCAGCAGCGACCCGGGGTACTGCAGCACGCGCTGCACCGAGCGCTGGCCGATCGGAACAGACCAGACCGGGATCCAGTACCAGCGGACCAGCCCGGTCAACGACTCCGGAGCCGGGTACCGGTACATGACGTGCGAATCGTCGCCCGGCACTTTCAGGTGGGCTCGTTCGATATCAGGGAGAGGGCGCGCGGCGCTGTCGGGTTTCATCAAGACCTAGGGTGCCCTGGCCGACAGGGTGAGCACATGAACCCGACCGCAGTCGCTTACGAAGCCGCCCTCCGCCCCCTGTCCGCCGTCGTGCAGGCCGTCCCTGCCGACGCTTGGGGCCGTCCCTCGCCGTGCACGGACTGGACTGCCCGGGAAGTCGTCGCCCACATCATCGACACCCAGCGGGACCTGCTCACCGGGCACGGCCACGACCTGGGTCCGGCGCCCGATCTGTCGGACACGGCCGTCGCACTCCGCCACCACGCCGAGCAGGTGCTCACCCTGGTGTCTCGTCAGGACGTCGTCGACGTCACCTACGACGGCTTCTTCGGACCGACCACCGTGGGAGCGACACTCGTCCAGTTCTACGTCTGGGACATGCTCGTCCACCGCTGGGACGTCGCGCGCGCCACCGGCGGGGATGAGGTCTTCACTGCCGACGAGCTGGACCGCATCGAGGCCGGCGTCGACAGCTTCGGCGATGCGCTCCACATGGACGGCATCTGCGGACCAGCGGTGCCCACTCCTCCCGGCGCTGACCGGCAAGTGCAGCTCCTGAGCCGCCTCGGGCGCGACGCGTCGCTGGCCGAGGCTCGGCGCTGAACACCTCCGGGGCTCGCACCCAGGCTTTCTGCCTCCCCGCAAGTTCGCACCGCTGCGCGCTCAGGGGGAGAACCACTCCAGGGTGGCCCCGTGCTGGTGGGTGCGAGCCACCGCCTGACCGTCGACGCCGAGCACGAAGGTGGTGTTGCTGCCGTCGTCGCTGGTGGGCGCGGTGGCGGTGATGTCGGACAGCACTCCTGGACCCTCGTTGCTGACCCAGCGGCACCGGCCGGCAGCGACGAGGTCGGACATCATGGCCGCGAAGGTGCTGCGGTCCTCGGCGCCGAGGTAGGCGATCACGGCGCTGTGGAACACCACCACCCGGCCGTGCTCGGCCGCCTCCTCGACCTGGTGAGCCAGCTCATCGAGAAGGTTCCCCGTCCTGATCAGCGGTGGGTCGCGACGCGCGATGGCGATCGCCTCGGTCAGGCGCTGCCGCCGCTCGTGCTGTTCTGGCCAGACCAGCACGGTCAGCCAGGCCATCGCACCCTCGTCGCTGACGTCGAGAGGATCCAGGTCGATCCCTCCGCGCCAGCTCACCCGCAACGGCGTGGTGGGCAGCGGCACCGGGCCGGTCACGTCGCAGTGCAGGGTGGGGCCGTCGCTGCCGGTCAAGGTGCCGGCCGGCCGCCACTCGTAGTCGTACCGGTCGGGGTAGAGACACAGGCCGGCGCTGGCGCCGACCTCGAGGAGGGCGAGCGGCCGATCCTCGTCCGGGCTGGTGAAGGCCGGCACCAGCGTGGCCAGCCTGCCGACCTCGTTGGTCTGCGTGGCGCGGCTCAGGATCGTGCCCCGGATTCCGCCGTCGTCGGCCAGGAGCGCTTCGCGGAACTCCTGGTAGGGGCCGGGAGCGGGGACGCCGTGCCAGCGCGCTGCTGCGAAGACCAGGTTCGGCTGCTGCTTCGGCTCAGGCAGGGTCGCGATCCACTCCAGTACTGCGTCGTCGTCGGCGACCGCTTCCGCCCACTGCTGGAAGCAGGGCGACTGACCCGCCGCCCAGCCGGCGAAGTCGCGGTACCGACCGGGCAAGCTCGCGCTCCAGTCGATCACGGCACCATCATCGTCTCGGCACGAGGGTCCGCGCGCGGCTGGTGGGAGCAGGGCTCGATCTCGCGCTGGAGCTGGGACCTGCGAGAGTCAGCCGATGGCACCACGCGGACGAGAGGGCGGCCTGGCGCCCGGGTTCTCCCGCTTCTGGTGGGGCGAGGCGGTGTCGGGGTTCGGCAGCGGGGTCACGCTGCTCGCACTGCAGACCCTGGTCGTGGTGACGTTGAGCGGCACTGCCGTCCAGGTGGGCTGGCTCAACTCCGCGCGCTGGCTGCCGTACCTCGTGCTCGGTCTGGTCGTCGGCGCCCTGGTCGACCGCACCCGCCGCCGACCAGTCATGGTGGCCACCGACCTCGCCCGGGCAGCTCTGCTGTCGGTCATCCCCCTCGCCTGGGTGCTGGACGCCCTCAGCTTCGCGCTGCTGCTGCTCCTCGTCGCCCTGTTCGGCACCGCCTCGCTCGTCAACGACGCGGCCTCGATGTCGTTCCTGCCGCGCCTGGTCCCGCGTGGTCAGCTCCAACGTGCGCAC
Organism: Microlunatus lacustris; assembly: GCA_039527025.1. Taxonomy (GTDB): domain Bacteria; phylum Actinomycetota; class Actinomycetes; order Propionibacteriales; family Propionibacteriaceae; genus Microlunatus; species Microlunatus lacustris. The sequence goes on along the minus strand of BAAAJN010000004.1, from coordinate 76,184 downwards.
GCCCGGCTCGACGGGGCGGCGGCTGTGGCCCAGACGGCGGGGCCGGCCGCCGCCGGCGCTCTGATCCGGATCGTCGGCGCACCGGTGGCCGTCCTGGTGGACGCCCTGACGTTCCTCTTCTCCGCCGCCGTGGTGGCGACCCTGCCGCACGTGGCGGAGCCACCACCGCAGCCATCCGCGAGCCGAGGAGTCCGTGGGCTCCTGGACGAGGTGCGCGACGGCGTCCGGTGGGTGTACGCACGGTCCGGTCTCGGCCGGCTCGCCGCCGCCACCCACGTCTGGTTCGCGGGTCAAGCCGTTCTCGCGGTGGTCGTTCCGGCCTATGCCTTCCTCCAGCTGGAGCTCTCCGCGCTGCAACTGGGACTGGTGCTCGCCGTCGGCGGTGCCGGGGCTCTGGGTGGGGCCGCCTCCAGCACGGCCGTCGGCCACCGTCTCGGTACCGGTGGCGCCATCATCTGCTCGTACACAGCGTCAGCGGCGGCGGCGGGGGTCATGATCCTCGCCGGTCTGGGAACCACGACCTGGGCCGCGGCGGCCATCCTCGGGGCCGGCCAGCTCGGCCGCGGCTGGGCCATGGGGGTCAGCAACTCCCACGAGATGAGCTACCGGCAAGCCCTGACGCCGGACGCTCTGCAAGCCCGCACCAACACCACCATGCGATCGCTCAACCGAGCGGTGCTCGTGGTCGTCTCGCCCGTCGCCGGCCTGGTCGCCGACCGCATCGGCTACGGCCAGGCCCTCGGTGCGGCAGCGGTGGTCTTCGGCTTCTCGGCGCTGCTGCTCGTGCTGTCGCCCTTCCGGCGCGTGCGGGTCGGCTAGTGAGCCCGTCAGCGCGGTGATCGGCGGGCGGACCGAGCGATCGGGCCTCGGGTCAGGATGGCGGGGTGACCGACGAGACGATCACCGCCTACCGCGACCACGCAGCCGTGTACCGCAGGGACCACCGTGACCTGCCCGACCACGTCCGCTCGGAGCTGGAGAAGTTCGCTGCGGCGGTGGGCGCCGGCGGGCGCGTCCTGGAGATCGGCAGCGGCGGCGGGCGCGACGCCGCCCACCTCGAGTCGCGCGGGCTGCAGGTCCGCCGCACCGACGTCACCTCGGCCTTCGTGGAGCTGCTGCGTCGCGACGGCTTCGCCGCCGACGTCCTCGACCCTCTCCACGACGACCTCGCTGATCCCGTCCGGCCCCAGGAGGGGTATGACGCCGTCTGGGCGAACGCCTGTCTGCTCCACGTCCGGCGGACCGACCTGCCGACGGTCCTGGGGCGACTCCGGACCGCCACCCGTCCGGGTGGTCTCCTCCGCTTCTCGGTCAAGGAAGGTGAGGGCGAGGCCTGGTCGACCCACGGCTCCGTAGCGGCGCCCCGACTGTTCGTCTACTGGGAAGAGGCGGACCTCCGCGCGGTCGTCGAGCAGAGCGGCTGGACCGTGCTCCAGCTCGAACGCGTCCAAGGCCCCGCCGAGGAGCTCTGGCTCGAGGTCTGGGCTGCACGTTGAGGCCAGCCGGCCCAGCGCCGAGCAGCACGGGGCGGGGCGAGCTCTGAGGGGCGGGTTCGGAGCGGTGGCACCTCCTGTCCGTCGAGGGGGTCGCCGGCTGGCCGGCTCCGGCTTGTAGAGTGTGCGGCTGCTCGCGGAGAAGCCCATCCCGGGAGCGTCGGCAGTTCCGTCACCCAAGACAGCGAGGTCTGCATCGTGAAGATCGGCGTCATCGGCACCGGCCAGTTCGCCCGGAGCTTCATCTCCCTCTGGCAGCTCCACCCCGACGTGGACGAGGTCTACGTCAACGATCTGGTGCCCGAGCGGGCGGCGGAGCACGTCGAGCGCTACGGCCTCTCGGGGACCTTCGCCACCATCGAGGAGCTGCTGGCCTCCGACGTCGACTCCGTCGCGGTGATGACGCAGCGCTGGACGCACGGCCCGATCGTGCTGCAAGCCCTCGACGCCGGCAAGAACGTCTACTCTGCGGTGCCGATGGCGATCAGCGTCGAAGAGATCGAGGCGATCGTGCGGAAGGTCGAGGAGACCGGCCTGATCTACATGATGGGCGAGACCAGCTACTACAACCCCGCGGTGGTGTGGGCCCGCAGCCAGATCGCCGACGGCGCCTTTGGGCGGGTCTTCTACTCCGAGGGCGACTACCTCCACGACATGGACAACGGCTTCTACGCGGCCTACCAGTACAGCGGTGGCGACGACTGGAAGGCCACCGCCAGCTACCCGCCGATGCTGTACCCCACCCACGCCATCGGCGGGGTGCTCGGCGCGCTGCCCACCTACGCGACCTCGGTGAGCTGCATCGGGATCCGCGACGACCGGGGTGACGGCGTGTTCGACCGTGAGGTCTCCGCGTGGGCCAACGAGTTCTCGAACATGACCTCGCTGATCGAGCTGGCCGACGGCGGCACCATGCGCCACAACGAGTTCCGCCGCCTCGGCTACTGGAGCGGCCACGAGTCCCGCTTCCGCTTCTACGGCACCGAGCAGGTGTTCGAGCAGACCGGCCACGGCGCCTCGTTGAGCGTCAAGACCGAGGGTGAGAACTACGCCAAGGGTGAGACGCGCGACATCAGCGATCTCTTCTTCACCCACGGCGGGCAGGTCCCAGAGGGCTTCGGCGACGTCGACCCGGCTCTGATGCAGAGCTTCGCCTCGGGCACCGCCCCGGTGCAGGACCGCTCGCGGTTGCCGGAGGAGTTCGAGGGCGCCCACAACGGCCACGAGGGCAGCCACCACTTCCTCGCCGACGACTTCGTCCGCGCCGTCACCACCCGGACCCACCCTCCGGTGAACGCCTGGCGGGCCGCCCGCTTCACCCTCCCGGGCGTGGTGGCCCACGACTCCGCCCGGCAGGGTGGTGCGCGGCTGCCCGTCCCCGACTTCGGCGACGGACCGGGCGACCCCGGCTGGGGCTGAGACAGCGCCGGGGGTGACCTGAGTCGCCCCCGGTCGTCCGTGCCACCTGGAGGTTGGGGCGCTCCACCCGAGGGCGGTTGCTGCCTGCTGGGCGGGAGCTACCGGCTGAGATCCGTGACGACGGACGCTGTCGCGGGCTCGAGCAGCAGGGTGGCGTGGTTGGCCTGGACGCGCTCCCAGGTGAGACCGGGCAGGACCGCACGGCCTGCGGCGACCGCGGCGTCGGAGAGGAAGGCGGGCCGGGTGTCGTCAGCTCCACGGGCGGCGGCGAGCAGGTGGACCGGGGCGGCGGCCTGCCGCAGCTCGGGTAGGTGCGCGGGACGGGTGAGGCTGTCGACCCCGTCAGCAACGATCCGGCGGGCGTCCAACCGGGGCCGGAACCCGCCGTCGACCGGTTCGAGGACGGCTTCGGACCAGGCCCGGAACCCGGCGTGCAGGTCGGGTCGGTGGTCGGCGGCACCCCCTTCGGCCACCCGCGTGTAGCGGTCGACGTCGGCCCAGGTCCGCAGCAGGCGGCGCAGCTGGAGGTTGAAGAGGGTGCGCACGACCAGGGGACGCAGCAGGACCGAGGTCTCGGGCGGAACGCCGCCGTCGAGCAGGAGGACGGCCACCGCGCGCTCGCTCAGCTGGCGCACGACCAGCGGGGCCAGGAAGGCGCCCATCGAGTGGCCCACGACGACCACCCGCCGCAGTCCCAGCGCGTCGACCACGCGCACCACCGCCGCAGCCAGCCCGGGCAGGCCCGGGGCGGCCGTCACGGCGACCGACCCGCCGCGCCCGGGGAGATCGGGCGCCAGCACCGGCACGGTGGGTAGCCGGGCGGCGAGGTCGGCCCAGACCGCCGAGGTGCTGGTCAGTCCGTGGAGGGCGAGGACGGCGGGCCGCCCGGGCGAGACGTCGCCCCAGGTGCGGACGGCGAGACCAGCGACCTGGGTGAGCGGCACACCCTGACGGTACGGGCAGTCCGGCCCGCGTGGTGTCTCGGTAGCCGGTCGGCGGGCGGGCCACACCTGGGCGCCGCTCATCCTCCTGGCTGCCCACTGGAGTCGCACCACCCGCCCCGCGGTCGCCCTCGTAGTGGTCCTCGCTGCGGTCCTGGCCGGGCTCACCTCGGACCGGGCCCGGATGGCTGTCCCTGCGACCAGACGAGGACTGCGGCAGGCGGCTACTGGTCGGCCTTCGACCCCCGTGCCCTGGCCTGCTTCGCGGCGTAGGTGCGGTCGACTGCGTCGATGCTGGCGCGGCTCCGGAGATCGACTCCGGCTCGTTCAGCGGCCCGTTCGACCGGTGGGCTGGACAGGTCGGGGACCCGGAACTCCTGGGGACGGATCGTCTGGTCCACGACAGCATGGCGGCGCTGCTGCTCGGTCAGCCGTGTGGTGGACGCCAGGGCCTGCTGGGTCGTCTGCGCAGTCGACAGGACCGGCGGACCGGCCAGGGCCGTGCCGACGAGCGGTGCGTACCCCGCGGACTGCCCGAGCCGGTTGGGGTGGAAGGACTCCGAGATCGGGCGGGAGAGCCCGTTGATCCACTCGGGGTCGTCGCAGACGGCGTGGCCGCGGAAGGTGGAGGTGGGGCTGCTGAAGGTGAAGCCGGCGCCGCGAGCCGCAGCTCGGATCTTGGTGTTCAGCAGGTCAGAGGTCGCGTTCAGCCGCGACGCCTCACCCGGGGAGAACCAGGTGAGCAGGTTGCAGTCCTCACCGTTGAAGAGCCGCGGATAGCCCACGACCACCACCCGCGCCCGGGGCGCACGGCTCCGGATGGCGGCGTAGAGCGAGGAGAGCCGGCCGGGGAGGCGGGCGTTGATGATGCTCTGGGCCCCGTCGACAGCGCCGTTGCAGTTGCTCGCCCAGGCCGGCTTCGCGCACTCGGTCAGCACCGCCGCAAAACCGGCGTCGTTGCCGCCCACCGAGACCGACACGTGAGCCGTGCCCGTCCTCAGAGCGCTGAGCTGCACCCTGGTCACGTCGGCGACCGTCGCTCCAGAGCACGCGCGGAAGTTGAGAGCCATCCCCCTGCTGCTGGCGACCAACGACGGATAGGCGCGCACCGAACGCTGGCAGGAGGTCCCGTCCTGGAGATAGGTGCCCGTGCCCGTTCCCGAGGAGTAGGAGTCCCCCAGCGCGACGTAACTGCTGGGGGCCGCTCGAGCCGGGCTGGCAGCGAAGGCCAGGATGACGGCGCCGGCAGCGAGAACCGCTGCCGCTCGACAGAAGCTGCGCACACCACTCCTCAGAACTTCCGTCTCCAGCGCGGACGGCGACGCCCCACAGCGTAGAGCGAGCTGATGACCGCGCCCAGGGTCCTCGGCCGCAAGGCGTGCGCGTGCCCCGGCGCGGGTCATGGTCAGCGGCGACCTGCCGGGGGCCTGCAGCGGCACCAGCGCTCGTCCTCGTCCACAGTGCTGTTCACTGGGCTCGCGGGCCGCCGAAGAGTGACCACCAGCCCGCTGATGACTCCGGCGCTCAGGGGAGGTCCGTGACGTGGCCACCGACGAGCCCGCGAGTGACGTCAGGTCAGGGCTCCACCACCTCGACGACGGCCTGGACTCCCACGGACGCATCCGGCGGGAGGGCGACCTGAGGCGGCTCGACCCGGCGTTCCGTCCGGTCGCGGCGGCGACCGAGACCGGGCTCAGGAGCCTCCTCGGTCAGCGGCTGCACAGCCTCTACCTGTACGGCAGCGTGCCCCGGGGAACGGCCGTGCTCGGCCGGTCCGATCTCGACGTCACCGTCGTGCTCCAGGACGACCCCGTCGACGCCGACCGGGCCTCGGTCGAGCAGCTGGCCACCGACCTCGACCAGCAGACCGACGTCGTCGACGGCGTGGGGATCACCGTCGACGGCCGGCGCCGGTACCTGTCGCCGAGCCAGCGGCACGACGGGGCCTTCCACATCTCCTGCCTCTGCACCCCGCTGTGGGGACCCGACCTGGCCGACGAGCTGCCGGAGCAGTACCCGACGGTCGAGCTGGCGCGAGGCATCGCCAGCGGCACCGCCGGCGCCTTCCGCCGGCTGGGTGCCGCTCTGGCCGATCCGAACGCTGCCCGGCGCGACCTCGCACGACAACGGATCGGTCGGCGGATCGCCCGCCTGGCGTTCGCCTGCGTCCTGTTCCGCTGGCCGGGCTGGACCAGCGATCCCACCGTCCTCGCCGAGGTCGTCAAGGCCTACCACCCCGAGCGCGCCGACGAGCTGGACCGCTGCCTCAGGCTCGGCTGGGGGCGCCTGGCCGACCGACCGCCGACCACCCCGGAGGACCAGCAGGACGCGGTCGACCTGCTGGCCACGTCCGCACCCTGGTGGCTGGCTGAGCACCGCCGGAGCACCGCCGGCTGAGTGCTGCTCGGCACGGTGCCGAGCCAGCGGTAGGCACCCACGCTGCCGGCGGGTGCAGCTCGTAGCCGCAACCGCGAGGCTCCCTCGGCAGCCGTCCCGGTCGGGACGATGGCCCTGGAGTGCAGGTCTCATCGTGGATGGCCGTCGGTCTCCTGGTTGAGCCCGCACACCCGCTCGAGATCGGCACGGAGGAGCGTCTCCACAGAGATCGGGACGCGGCTCCGGTTCCACCACCGGCTCGTCACACCCCTATCAGGGGATCGGGAGCCTGCCGCCGCTCCGCCGCCTCGCAGCGCCGGGGAACCGCTGAGGACCAGCAGCAGCTGCGGCCGGGAACCGTCGAAACGGCAGAGTGGTGCCCATGGCCCTGCACGATCTCCTCCACCGGTTCCGCCGCAACACCGTCCGGCCCTCGCCTGAGCTGCACCGACGGATCCGGGAACGGCTCGCTCAGCTCGCGACGCCCTGCGCCCGTCTGGTGCTGGAGGACAGCGACCCCGCGCCGACCGACAGCAACCTGGGCTGCCGGCCGTACCTGCCGGCCGGCGAGAGCTGGCCGACGCGGGACGGCGAACCCCTCACCTTCCTGGCCCAGATCAACTTCTCCCAGGTGCCGCCGCTGCCCGGCTTCCCCGTCACCGGCCTCCTGCAGTGGTTCGTCCCCGACGACGACACCTACGGCCTCTACTCGGGGACGCGGGCCGAAGCGGACCCGTACGGGGCCCACCTGCGCTGGTGGGCCGACATCGGCGCACCGGGCGCTGAACCGGCGACTGCCGACCGGGCCCACGTGCCGGAGTACTACCCGGTCGAGCGCACCGGCCGGATCCGCTGCGAACCAGGCCTCAGCCTCCCCCGGTGGGAGGAGCTGCCGGAAGCCGTGCGCGGCGAACGGATCTGGGTTGAGCTGGCAGCCGCTCACCGCGGCACCAGAGGCGACGCCGGCCTCGCCTACGACGAGTACGCCGCCGGGGAGGACTCCCCGCTGCCCGAGCACGTGCCGGGCAGCAAGGTGGGCGGTCACGCCCGCTTCGTCCAGGACGACCCGCGCACGTACCCGCCCTACCCACCGCTGGGCAGCCCGGGGGGCCAGCTGCTGGTCATGCTCGACTCTGCCGAGACCGGCGGCTGGGCCGATTCCGGGATCGGCGTGCTGTTCGGCGATCCCTCCGCACTGGCCCGTGGAGACGTCCGGAGCGTCACCTACAGCTGGGACTGCGGTTGAGGGCTGGTGCGCACCAACCCCGTCGGCGACGTACTGCTCCCACGGCGCGCGCACAGCCGTCAGCGGCCAACCGCACAGCGGCTTTCCCTGCGGTCGTGGTCATCCGCAACCACTGACGCAAGCAGGAGTGATCGTGGCACCCCCTCGAGAGCAGGCCCAGACCGACGACGGCTGGTCCTCTCGTCGACCTGGCGAAGGAGGAGCGGCCTTTTCCGGCGTCGCGGTCCACGTGTGGCACTGCGACCGCGACGGCGGCTACTCCCTCAACTCCGACGGCGTCACACGAGGAGAACTACCTCCGCGTGCAGGTCGCCGACGACCAGGGCACCATGGTGTTGACCAGCATCTTCCCGGCCTGCTGCACGGGCCGCTGGCCACACGTCCACTTCGAGGTCTACCCGACCGGGCGAGCGTCACCGACGCCACGAAGGCGCCGCCACCTCTCAGGTCGCGCTGCCCCAGGACGCCTGCGACCAGGTGCACCCCACCGAGGGCTAGGCCGCCTCGGTCACGACCCTGGAGCAGGTGAGCCTGGCCGGTGACCACGTGTTCGGCGACGACGGCGGCTCCAGTCAGCACGTCTGCCACCAGCTGAGGCACCAGGGCCTGCGGCCACCTGCCTCTCCGAGCACGGGGCGGCTCGCCTCCACCGGCCGCTCCTTGGTAGGAACGTCCTCGGGAGTGCGTCTGCCGGACAGCACGATCCCCACGTGAGGAGCCCCGGTGCAGAAGTCAGGCGACGAGCAGCTGTCACCGGACGCCGCGGAGACCACCACCCCCTTCGGGGCCGGGGTCACCGTCGCACCCGAGCAGCTGGTGGCCACGCTGCTGGATGCCACTCACCGGCTGCGCACCTCGAGCATCGTCGAGGCGCTGCAGGAGTCCCGGCGGACCCACGGCCTGGTCGTCACCCTCGAGCAGGTCGTCCTGCCTGCGCTGCAGGAGATCGGACGGCGGTGGGCGGCCGGCACCAGCGACGCCGCGCACGAGCACCTGCTCGCCGGCGCCGTCCAGAGCTGGTTGAGCGTCCAGCACCAGACGGACCGGCCTGACCACGGCGGCACGATCGTGCTGGCCTGCGGCCCCGACGACCAGCACACCCTCGCGGTGGAGGCCTTCGCGGTGCTGCTGGCCGACCAGGGCTACGACTGCCGCTACCTCGGCGCCCAGACGCCCGTCTCGTCATTGGTGCTGGCCGCCCGGCAGCCACCGGCGCGGGCCGTGGTCGTGGTCTCCCATCTGGACCAGAACCGGGCCGCCGCCGTCGGCGCCCTGCACGCGGTCGACGCCCTGGCCGTCCCCGTCTTCTACGCCGGCGCGGCCTTCCACCACCCCGAGCAGCGCCGGGACGTGCCCGGCCGCTACCTCGGCGACACCCTCTCCGCCGCCGCCCGATGCCTCACCGACCACACCGCGCCGCCCAGCGGGCCGTGACCACTCCTGCGCAGGTCGTCCCACCGGCTGCCCGGCTGAGCGCGACGCCCCGTCCACCGGCCCCATCCGCGCGCAAGGTCCAGGAGCTCGCACCGCGGGTCGGGTCGCGGTCGCGCACCACCGGCGCTGACACCCCGGCGAGCACAGTCGTCACCCGTTGTCCGGCAACGGGCCAGACCCTAGGGTGCGCAGGTGGTCTTCACCCTTGTCTGCCTCAGCACGATGGTGCGGCGGATGACCGGGGCGGACCTGCTGGATCTCCTGGTCGAGTGCCGCAGGCAGAACGACCTGCTGGAGGTCACGGGCCTGCTGGTCCACCACCGCGGCCGGGTGATGCAGCTGCTGGAGGGTGAGCAGCACGTCGTCCGCGACCTCTACGCACGGATCGCCGGCGACCCCGGCACCACGGGTTGTTCGTCGTCTGGACAGGGCTGGCCGACCGTCGCAGGTTCCCCGACTGGTCGCTGGGCTTCGACGACGTGGACGACTGGGCCGCCGCCGGCCGTCCACCGCGCAACGGCGCAGCTGGGCCGTCCCGGCCCGCTCTGGTCGACGTGCACGGGACAGCGGAGCAGCAGGACTACCTCCGCCGCCGCGATGCCGCCCTGCAGAAGGCACTGATTGGTGGCGGTCAGCTGATCCGGACGCTGGGCATCGTCCTGGACGGACACGATCCCGAGGTCGTGACCCGACCCGGCCAGCCCAGCCAGCTCTGCTGCCGGAGGTGCCGTGCCCCCACCGGGGGTGTCACGCCCTTCCCCTGCCCAGCAGCACAGGACGCCCTGCACGCCCTCGAGACCGACTCCGGATGACCGCCCCGAGCCCACCGCCCGACGGCTGACGCCGCTCCACCTTCCCGGTGAGCCCGGACGAGGATGGCCAGCGGCTCGAGGTCGGTCTCCGCGCAGAGGAACCCGGAGCGAGCAGGAGGAAGTGGACTCCCGGTGCGGTCAGCGTCGCGGCGGTCAGGGTGCGGGGGACAGGTCCAGACGGGCGGTCCAGGTCACGCGCGTACCGCCTGCGCTCGGGGTGTCGAAGGTGCAGGTGCCGCCGTGGCGTTCGGCTCGACGCCGCATGTGCCCGAGTCCGCTCGACCGAGTGGCGGTGCCGATCCCGACCCCGTTGTCGGTGATGGTGACGGTCAGCAGCCCGTCGCGGCGGGCGACCAGCACCGTCACCGACGTGGCGTGCGCGTGCCGGGCGCAGTTCGACAGCGCCTCAGCGGTGACGGCGAGGACATCGTCGGTGAGGGTCTGGCCGGCGGCTCCGTCGAGCGGTCCTGAGAAGTGCAGCTGGGGAACGTACCCCAGGTGCTCGGTCTGGGCGTCGATCAGCTGGAGGAGCCGCGGCTGCAGCCCACCAGGCTCCTGGCCGTCGGACTGGAGCTCGAAGATCCGCGTCCGGATCATCCCGATCGTGGTGTTCAGCGAGCTGATGTGCCTTCTGATGCGGGTCGACTGCTCCGGATCGACGATGCCCTTGGAGAGTGCTTCCAGTCCCATGCCCACCGCGAACAGCTCCTGGACGACGTGGTCGTGCAGGTCCATGGCGATGCGGTCGCGGTCCTCGAGTCGCGCCAACCGCCGCTCGACGCGACGTGCGGTGTTGAAGGCCAGCGCCACGGCGGCCTGGGTGGCGAAGGCCGCGGCCATGGTGAGGTCGGCCTCGCTGAACTCGGCTTCTCCTGCCACCCGACCCACCGTCAGGGCTCCTTCGACGTGATCGCCCGCCATCAGCGGCACCATCATCACCGAGCCCACGCGCACGTTGCCGGCCAACGGCGGGTGGTCGTCGCCGTAGTCGTTGCGCACCAGGGGTCGGCCCGTGCGCAACGTCCGCCGCGCATCGGCCCGCAGCTCCCCGACGTGGGAGATCGTCTCACCGGCCAGCGGACCCTCGCCCGCGGCCACCACGGCGGTGTGGGTGTCGTCGGGCAGGGTCAGCGTGGCGAAGTCCGCGCGGGCGGCGTCCAGAGCGTGGTTGCACACCATCTCCAGTGGCCGCTCCGGCTCGTCGGCCACGAGCTCGTCGGCCAGACTGCTGGCCGCCACCACCCAGCGGTGCCGCTGCTCCGACTCACGGAGCAGGCTCGCGTTCGCCATGGCGACGCCGGCGGTGGCGGCCAGGGCGGTGGCGATCTCCTCGTCCTCCTCGGTGAACACGGCCCCCGTCGGCTTCCTCAGGTAGAGGCGGCCGTAGATCTTGTCGCCCACCCGGACGACGCGCTCGAGATGGTCGGCCGCGCCAGGCCGGTGGGGCATCGCGGCGGCGTAGCTCGTCTCGGCCTGCTCCTCGCCCGCCGCGGCGACCGGCCCCAGCATCTCGGAGATCTCGCGCCACGACGGGTGGGCCTGCACCCGGCTCAGCAGCGACGCCGGCATGCCGACCTGGACGAGCTCGTCCATCCGGTCGTTCGCGCCCATCACCACGATCGCGGCGTACTGCGCCTGGAGGAGGACGCGGGCCTCCTCGACCACGCTCTGGAGCAGCGACGGCAGGCTGAGGTCCGACGCCAGCACCGCATTGGCCCGCAGCAATCCCCGAAGACGACCCTGGGTGGCCAGCACGTCGTCCGCGCGGTCGCGCAGCTGCTCCAGCAACTGGTCCAGCGCCAGCCTGGGCACGTCGGAAACCCCAGGCCCTGCTCGAAGCGGCCGGCGCTCCGTCCAGCCGGTTCAGGCGCCACTGACGCCTCGAAGTCCAGATCGTCCGTGCTCATGGAGGAACACCTCGGTCTGCTTCGTCCCCCCGGACGCGACGGTCGCGCTGACGCCGGACAGATTACCCGGGCCGCCGTCTCGCTCATGGCTGACGCCGCCACCGATGAGAAATCAGCTTCCACCCCTGCCCCGCCGCTCGCGCTAGCTCCCGGGGCACGGGCGACTCGCCTCCGGAACGCACCTTGTTCGCGTGAGTGGAGACCGGCAAGCTTCCGTTGCGAGAGGAGCAGGTACGCCCCCAGCGCCACCCGTGCCAGCCTCGGGTGGAGGGCTACCGGCGTGGCCCTTGCGCGGCACCGACTGGAGGATCGGCAGAGTTCTTGCTCAGCCTCGGCGAGGTTCCTCCTACGCGGTCCCCGTCGGTTCTCGGTCGGTCTCAAGGGGGCGAGTGACCTGTGCCGGGAAACCGGGAACAGGTCACGGCCTCGCGACCCAGCTGCGTCGGTGTTCGACGGCAGGGTGGTGCTCGTGTCGTCAGGGATCTACCTCGCGGGCGGTGATTCGGCCGTGCACGAGGCTGCGGTGTGGGAGCCCATGCTCGAGGGTGTGTCGCGTCTTCTCTCCTGGCCGGCGGCGCTGTCGGGCGAACTGGGGGCGGGATGGTCGTGCTCGGACCGGAGCCAATCGACGTCTTCCGCGACGGGAGGCACACCGGCCTATCCGTGCCTCATCGAAGTGCGGCAGTACGTCCACCGGTACCAGCCCGAGCCCCGAGTCATCGGGATCGTGGTGCCGGTCCGGGTCGAGTCCGCTGGCTGGACCGATACTCTGCCCGGCAACGATCGCGCCAGCGCTTCCGCCGTCGTAACCACCCCTGCTTCGAGGAACCGGGCCGGGGGAGCGGCAACCTCAGCCCGGCAAATTCGATCGAGCAGGTCGTAGGTGTTGCCACCGCCAACGAAGACCACGGCGAACTCGTGGAACGCTTCGTCATAATGGGCTGGCAGGTTCAGCCAGGCAGTCACCTCGAGGCCAGGGCGATCGCTGAGAGACGCTCCTAGCCAGCTCTGGCGTTGGCGAGCAGGTCAGAGAACCAGTCCTAGCTTATAAGCGATACCTGATACTTTCCTGGTCGTGCACGCGTTCGACATCCTCGGTGACCCGGTGCGCCGGCGCATTCTGGAACTGCTCGCCGACGGTGAGCAGACGTCGGGCGCCATCACGGAGGTGATTCGGGCCGAGTTCGCACTGTCCCAGCCGGCTGTCTCCCAGCATCTGCGCGTTCTGCGTGAGAGCGGATTCGCGTCGGTTCGGGCTGAGGGGGCTCGCCGGTTCTACGCCGTCGAACCCTCGCCGCTGAGCGAGGTTGATGTGTGGTTGGACCAGTTCCGCAGGTTCTGGGACCAGCGGCTCGATGCCCTGGGAACTGAGTTGGCGCGCGGCAGGCGTGCATCCCGGACCTCAGGTGTTGGTGAGGCTGATCCGCCCGAGAAAGGAGCATGACATGAAGGACGTACTGGACGAACTGGCCGCCGCGCGCCGGACGATGGGTACAGCGACCCTGCCCGCCGGCGAGGCGTACACGATGGAGTTGCGGCGTCGCTACGACGCGACGGTCGACGAGGTGTGGAACGCCATCACCGAGCCCGAGCGCCTGGGCCGCTGGTTGAAGTCGGTCACCGGGGACCTGCGGCTCGGTGGGTCGTTCGAGCTGGACGGCGGTGAGCACGGCGAGATCCTCCTGTGCGACCCACCGCGGCGGCTGCGGGTGTCCTGGCTCTTCGGACCGGACGCCGACGAGTGGCCGGGCACGAGCGAGGTCGAGGTTCGCCTGTCCCGCGGTCCTGCGGGGGGCACCGAATTCGAACTGGTCCATGCAGCGGCCGTCGGGGAGCCCATGTTCCCGACCTACGGCCCCGGTGCCGGCGGTGTGGGCTGGGACCTGAACCTCCTCGCCCTGGCCCAGTTCCTGGCCACCGGCGAGACGCCCGACCACGAGGAGTTCCCGACCCCGCCGGAGGGGCGCGAGTTCGCTCGGCGCAGCGCCTCCGCGTGGGGCGAAGCTCACCTGGCTGCCGGCGGCGATCCCGATCAGGTCGCAGCCGCGGTCGCGGCAACCACCGCGTTCTACGTTCCCGAGAGGAACACGCGATGAGGTACACCACCTCGATCGAGATCGACCTGCCTCGCGAGAAAGTGCTACAGCTCATCGCAGACCCCGATCAGGCGCCGAAGTAGCGCAGCGCCACTGCGTGCGTCCCGCACGATGGGCCCTGGTCGGGCAGTGGCGCGTGCGTCTCGCCCCACAGGCGTTGTCGTGGCGCTGGCTGATGCTCGGCTGTACTCCGGCGTCGTCGCTGCCGCGCCTATCGGCCGCGGGGGCGGTACCGTCAGTCGAGTCGCCCCGAGGAGCCCCCTTGACCGCTACGCCGTCGTCTCGTCGCTGGCCCTGGTTCATCTCTGCCGTGTGCTTGCTGGTTGCCGGCGGGGCCGCCGGCGTGGCGACCTACCTGTTCTGGCTGCCGTGCCGCGGGTCGATGCTCGATGGGAGCATCTTGGGCTTGGGAGGCGGCATCGAGTTCTCCGACGCCTGCCTCGAGCGGATGGACTCAGGCACCCCCTTTCCCTGCCCCGAAGCCCTCGGTGAAGGCGTGACCGCGTCGGCGATGTTCGCTGCTGCGGCCATCGCTGTGACCGCGCTGGCCTGGTTGCCCGTCGCCCTTGGTCTCGGATGGCGCGCTCGTAGTCGACTTGTGGCGTTGCTGCCCGTAGCGGCGACGCTGCTGCTAGCCGTTCGCAGCTACCCGGGGGCACAGGGCATCGTCGGCTCCGCGGGCAACGCTCCCCTGTGGCTGGCTGTGGAGGTTCTCGGACTGGCTGCAGTCCTGCTGGTCTTCCGCTGGGAGATTGGTGCCGGCTCTGCACTCTTGATCCGGCTGCTCGTCCTCAGCTGGGGTGCGACCGCGTTCGGAATCGTGCACCAGTCCGGTGACTACATCCTGATGATCGCGACCAGCTCGGCGAACTGGGATGTTCCCCCCGGCACCGGTTACATCACCAGCGCCCTGCTCGCCCTCGCTGCCGCGGTCACCATGGTCACCGGCAGTCACCGCCGCTGGCCAACCAACTGGCCGCGAACGGCGCCGTCGGACAGCACGAAGGCTGACCCGACTGGAATCCTCGTCTGAGGGCCTTCTGGCGGACCTGCGCCGAGGACGAGGCGCCGCACGACGGCCGCTCCTGCGCGTGCCCGAACGCGCGGTCGGCTGATACCCAGGAAGATCGCTCTGGCTCAACCCGTCCAGCGAATGAGGATCCCCGATGCACCGATGAGAAAGGATCACAACGGCGTGCCGACCCACCCTGCGGGGCCCGCGGCTCGAGTCAGCAGATCCAGGTAGCCGACGTGGTTCCGCCCCTTCGGACGAATGGGAGTTGACCGAGACCTGGATGCCCTCCCTGCGACGGCGGTCGACCGCGCCCGCGTTAGGCAGGAGGGCCTGGCTTGCGGTCGGCAACCGCGGCTGAGGACACCGACTTCCACGACGGAGGCGTGGTCGGCCTGTCGTCGGTTCCCCGAGCGGGGCTCCTGGATGCGTCCACAGGAAGGTCTGCTGAGTCGCGGGTCCCGCACCACGGTCGACTTCTGCGTGTCCCCCCAAGACCGATGACTTCGTCGGCGTCGAGGAGTCGATGGAGCAACGACCATCGAGGAGGAAACATGTCACGCGAGCTCGTCTGGACTGGCTTCATGACCGTGGACGGCAAGGTCGACTCACCGGGAGGCACCGTCGAGGGACACCCCGGCGGTGGCTGGGTCCTCGATACGGAGTTCCTCCCGGAGGCCTTCTCACTCAAGGAGGAGGAACTCGCTGACACCTCGGCCCTGATGTTCGGCGGACGCAGCTACGACGCGTTCGCGCCAGTCTGGAGCACCTCAGCGGACCACGCTGCCTACCAGGAGCTACCGAAGTACGTCGTGTCGAGCACCATGGCCGCCAGTGAGCTCGCCGACAACTGGGGACCGACCGCGCTGCTGAGATCGAGCGAGGAGGTCGCGGAGCTCAAGCGGCAGGACGGCGGCGCGATCTACATCCACGGCAGCGCCGAACTGGCTCGCCGGCTCGCCGAGGCGCACCTGATCGACCGTTACAACCTGCTGGTCCACCCCTACGTGCTCGGGTCGGGCAAGTCGATCTTCACCTCCGGCGACCGGGACCGCCAGAAGCTCCGGCTCCTGGACTCCGACACCTACGCCAACGGCGTCGTCAAGCTGATCTACCGGGTGACGCCGCCCCGCTGAGGCCCCCACGCGTCGGCCACTGCCGCATCGCGTACGAGGGTCGGCGAGTGGCTCGGGCTGCACCACGCCGGGGGCGACCCGGCAGAACGCGTTGGCAGCTCAGGTTGCTGAGTCGACGGTGAGCGATCGTCCTTGCGCATCAGCGCCGAGGTTCAGCTGCCACGGATCACCAGGGCACGGTGTGGTTCTGGTGGTCGACGAAGTGCAGGCCACCCTCCTGCTCGTGGGCCATGATCGCATCGACGACCCCTGGCACGCTGTCATCGACGCTCAGGGCCGCGCCCTCCCCGCCGAGTTCGGTCTGGACCCAGCCCGGATCGACCAGCAGCAAGGTGCGCGGGTCGTCGGCGTGCCGGGCGGCGAAGCTGCGCATCAGCTGATTCAGCGCCGACTTGCTCGCCCGGTAGACCTCGTGACCGCCGTTGACGTTCATCGACACGCTGCCCTGGGTTGAGGACATGACCCCCAGCGTCCCGGTGCCGGGCACGAGGTCGCCCAAGGTTTCAAGCACCCGCATCGGCGACAGGGCGTTCGTCACCATCACCTCGATGAACGTCTCGGTCGACACCCGGGGCAGCTCGTCGTCGTCGTTCGCGATCGCCCCGTTGACGAACACCAGGTCCAGGCGGCGACCGCTCAGCCGTTGCCGCAGGTCAGCCAGCTGGCCCTGGTCAGTCATGTCCAGGACCTCCACCTCGAGATCCCCGCCGAACGTGTCCGCGGCTTCGTGCAGCGCCGTCCTCCCGCTGCCACGCACAGTGCCGATGACGTGCCAACCGCGACGCGCGAGTTCTCGGCACAGACCAAGCCCGATGGTGCGCGAGGCGCCCACGACCAACGCCGTCTTCTTCTCGTTCCGGTCCACGAGGACTCCTCTGCTCTCCTGGTCAGCACCTCGAACGCTAGGCGAAGATGGTGCCTACGGCGAAGCGAAGGGGCACCCTGCTGTTGGGCCTGGTGATCGCCCGCCGACCATCGGTCGTCCACCGCGGATCGCTTGCGCGACCTGATCGACCCGCCAGCTTGCCGAAGTGCCCCGTGCTAGGTGAGGCGCTGTGCCACGAGTCCGTGCGGGGCATGAAGCTGACGTTGCGGTTGGCCGGCCCCAGGGTCCCCCTTCCACCTGATGTCGATGGTACTTGACATCAATGTTCGGTTTACTTGACACTCGGTCCATGGGACGACGGTCGGCGCAGGGGCGCAGCAACGCGGTCCGAGGCGCTCGCACATCCCTGGGGCTGACGCAGGCCGAGCTGGCCGCGGCCGCCGGGGTCACGCGTCAG
The DNA here is from genome assembly GCA_039527025.1 of Microlunatus lacustris. Classification (GTDB taxonomy): domain Bacteria; phylum Actinomycetota; class Actinomycetes; order Propionibacteriales; family Propionibacteriaceae; genus Microlunatus; species Microlunatus lacustris. The sequence continues at coordinate 59,029 of BAAAJN010000004.1, read as the reverse complement.
ACCGTCGTGGCTGTCGAGGCCGGCGACTACGCGCCGTCGGTGTACCTGGCCCTCGCTCTAGCCGAGCGATTGGGGCGCAGCGTGGAAGAGCTGTTCGGATACGGCGCGGCCGCAGGGGCCGACGCCGCTGGTGCTGGCGAAGCCAGCGGAAACGAGGACAACAGATGAAGGACCAGGCGCAAGTCGGGGACGTTGCGGACGTGCGCGAGGGGTGGTTCGTTCGCACCGCGGGGCAGATCGGCGACCTCGGCAGCCCCTTCTACGACGAGGAGCACCAGCGCGACGTCTGGAACGAGGCCAGCGCCGTCGGGTTCCAGCTGCTGCTCTGGCTGCTCCCCGTCGCTGCCGTCACCTCGGTGTGGGTCGGCGGCGCCACCGCCATCCCCTACGCGCTCGTGATGATCCTGGCCTCGGGCCTGACGTCCTGGGTGGTGATCGTCTTCGCTCAGGCGCGTGGTGTGGAGATGGGGGCCGCCGCGGGCATCACCGTGCTGCGCTGGCGCCTGCTGGCCTACCTGGTGCTGCTCGGCGCCTTCTGCGCCGGAGTGGTGCGGGCGACGCCCGAGAGCTCCCTCGGCCGGGGTGCGAGCTGGGGACTGCTGGCCGGCGCTGTCATCGGCATCGCGGCGGTCGCCTGGAGCCAACGTCGACCGCACCGGACTGACGACCAGCAGGTATCCCGGTAGCTCGTCCTGGACGACGCGCGGGAACGACGGACCGACGCCACGAACCTAGCCTGAGCTCGGCAGATCGGGGCCTCGTCGGCCGCCGGGGGAATCGATGCGTTCGCGTAGCAGGCGCTGCAGCATCGCCGGATGGAGGTGGAGCACCACACCGAGGCCAACCAGCCAGCCGGCTCCGGACCACCATCTCGAACAGGTCGCGCCAGCAGCCGTGCTCACGGTGACCAGGAAGCACACCCGATTCAACAGCCTGGGCCCTCCTCACCAGGTCACGACGACGGCGAGGACGACGGCGGAGACGCCATGGCGTTGACGGCACGGACCGCCGTGAGCAGGTCCACTCCCGTGCGACGGCGGGTGAGCCGGACAGCCTCCACCCGTTGGTCCGCGGTCAGCAGATCCCGGACCTGACCGGCGAGAGGGTCGGGCAGGATGACGGCCAGATCCGGCTCGGGTGAGCGAAGGCGTCGCATCAACAACCACATGACTCCACCGTATCGAGCGGGTCTCGATCGGCTCCTGCGTGGACCAGGCACAACAGTCGGCCACTTGGATGCTTCCCGCACGACGGTCGGCTTGCTCGTGGTGGGCTGGCGCTACCCAGGTGCAGCGTCGAGGATTCGGTCGACGACTGCTGCGACGACGCCATCGAGGTCAGGGCCTGCGATGGTCGGGAGGACGTCGGGCAGGGTGAGCTGCTCGAGGATCAGCCAGTTGATGGCCAGGTACAAGAGCACCGCGGTGGTGGCGTCCCCGGGCAGGTGCGTGTCCAGGTGGTAACCGATGGTGGCTTCGAGGTCCGCGCGGACGGTGGCGCTGAGCACCTGGCGCAGGGCTGGACGACGGGTGGCCTCGAGGCGCAGTTCCAGCAACGCCAGGTATCCGGTGCGGTAGGCGTCGATCCGCCCGGTCAGCTCGTGCACGAGTTCGACGACGCGCTGACGGTCCCGGGGCCCGGTCGAGCTGCGGTCCAGGGTTGCCGGGTCCGGGGCCAGCCGCTGATATATGCGACCCCCGGCCTGGGTGAACAGGTCATCGCGGGAGGCGAAGTAGTTCGAGGTCGTGCCCACCGGCACGCCCGCACGGGTGTCGACCGCCCGGAAGGTCAGCCCGCGGGCTCCCTGGTCAGCCAAGACCTCGATAGCGGCGTCGACCAGCGCGGCTCGGCGCTGCGGGTTGCGCATCCGGCCCCTTCCTCCCGAGTGCAACCGCCTCGAGTGTGGTGGTCTACCCTCGGTTCACCACTCTACTTGTAGTGGTCGCCGGTTCCAGGGTCGTCTCCGCAGAGAGAAGGGTGATGCACGTGCGCGCGCTGACCTACTACGTGGGGGTGAGCCTGGACGGGTTCATCGCCGCTCCAGACGGCTCCTTCGACTTCTTCCCCGTCGACTCATCGGTGCTGGACTTCATCGCCGCCGAGTACCCCGAAACGCTGCCCGCGCACGTGCGCACTCACCTCGGGATCACTGCGCCAGGTACCCGGTTCGACACCGTGGTGATGGGCCGGGCCACCTATGCCCCCGCCCTGGAGGTGGGAATCACCAGCCCGTACCCCCACCTCGACCAGTACGTGGTCTCCACCACGCTGTCCAGCGACCTCGACCCACGAGTGCGGATCGTTCCCGACCCGTTGGCTCTGGTCCATCAGCTGAAGCAGGGAGACGGCGCCGGCGTGTGGCTGGCTGGCGGTGGCCGCCTGGCTGGTGCGCTGCTCGCGGAGATCGACGAACTCGTCATCAAGCGCTACCCCGTCGTGATCGGCGCCGGCATCCCCGTTCTCGCCGCGGACCATGCCCGCCCTCTACCCTTCACGATCACCGACGAACGCACTCTGGCTGGTGGCACCACGATCACCCGGTGCAGGAGATCAACCTGAGGCCGGGTCTGCCCAGCGCTCCCGACTGCACGGGTGACCAGGATCGGAGCGGACCTCATCGACCGGCTCTCCTTGACGCCATGATCACGGACTCCTCTGCTTGGCGTTCTGCTCGCGCTCGGGATGACCGAACGGAACTGGTGGGAGGCTTCCCCGGCGTGGTGCTCCCGACACGACGACCGCGGTCACCGAGCTCCGCACCCAGCGTCTGGGGGCCGCAGAGCCAGCGCGAAGGCCGTGCCGGTCGATCTCCCACTTCCCGGGCACTGGCCGAGGCGGCTCACGAGCCCGGCTTCTGAGCCGTCACGGCGTAGCGCTCATCAGTGATGGAGCTACCCCAGTAGCGCTCATCGAGGAGCGGCCGGACTGCTGGCTCGAAGCCCTGCCGGCGCAGGAGGGTGACGACCCGCTCGCTCGGGAGGCCCGCGCCGGTCGACCACAGGCCCTCGATCAGGACGATCCGTCCTCGGGGCCGCACGAGGGTGACCCAGACCTGGAGTGCCGCCTCTGGGTCCGGTAGCGCCCAGAGGACGTGCCGGCAGAGGACCGCGTCGAAGGTGGCCTCCACCAGCGGCGGTGCGGACACGTCGCCGACCGAGAAGCTGATGCCGGTTCGTCCCCCGGCCTTCGAGCGAGCGCGAGCGAGCATCTGCTCGGAGAAATCGACCCCGACGACGTCATGACCGAGGTCAGCAGCGAGGATCGCCAGACTGCCTGTTCCGCAGCCGAGGTCGGCCAACTGTGCCGGAGCACTGGGCAGCAGGAGGACCAGGAGATCGGCCCATGCCGAACGGACCTGCGGGTCGCTGAGGCCGTGATCGGCCGCTTCATCGAACGACGCCGCCGCCTCGTCCCAGGCCTCCGGCGACTGCTCGCTCATGCGAGTGACCGTAGCGGGCGCGTCCGCTGATCCGTTGCGCGATCGGTCTCCTCCGACCGTGAGCCCGGGCTCTGCGGTCCGGTCCTCCGCCAGATCAACATGACCACGCCAACCACGACGAACACCAGTGCCACCACCACGAGGACCCAGTCCGTCACCTGCGTCGGGGTGCTGGTCGGGTCGGCGAGGCGCAGGGCAGCAGAGGCCCCCACCACGACGCCGAGCATGAGCTGGCTGACGATGAAGAGGCGGCTCGGACTGGTTGGCGCCGGCACGTGCTCCGAGTACTGCGCCATCGGCGTCGAGCACGCGGACTGTTCCTCCGTTCAGCATCGGAGGTTTCGTACGCCGAAGCGCCTCGGCCCTGGAGGAAGCATGCACGAATGGTCTGCTGCTCCCCGGCACTCGAACATCCCAACCACCGTCGGGGTGAGGAACGACCCGGACAAGGGTGCTGCGGGTGCCCATGGAGGGAGCGTGAAGGGCAGGTCAGGGCGACGAGCGCCTCCCGGAGGAATCAGACGGTAGAACTGGCCGCAGCCTCACCTGCGGTGTCACCACCGTCCCCGACGATGGTGTCGTGACGCGTGCGAAGCACCCCCAGCCCGAGACCACTCCGGGGGTCCTCCGGTCCCCTCCCGACGAACCGCCGGTCCTGATCGACCCGCGTCGCTGGGGCGCCTTGATCGGCCTCGTCGGTGGGCTCGTGTTCGTCCTCAGCTATGGCCCTACCTTGGGCTCGACGGTGTCCATCACGGCGAGCGTGGCCGGCATCTGCTTGACCGCGGTCGCACTGCTGAACCTCTACATCCGTCCGTCCCCCCTGGGACCGTTCCGCGAACCCACCCGCTCAGCACTGCTGGTGTACGGGGGCTGCGTCATCGGAGAGCTCGCGGCCATCGGCCTCGGCTCACGGCTGCTGGTCGGCCTCGACCAGGCTGACCTGCGTCCTGCCCTGGTCGCCGGCGTCGTCGGGCTCCACTTCCTGCCCTTCGCCTGGGCATTCCGGGAGCCCCTGTTCCACCGACTCGGTCTGGCGCTCGTCGGGCTCGGCAGTGCAGGCCTACTCCTCGGCTGGGCGGGTGTGACCGCGGCCGCAGGAGTTGCCGCTGTCATGTCGGGTCTGGTGATGACCAGTCTCATCGTCTTGTACAGCCGCGGTCGGCTTCGGCCTCCCGCACGCTGACTCTCGCTGGACTGCGGCCCGACCGTCCCTGTCGATGCGTCTGTCTGCTCCGTCGGTCGGCCGGCTACCGGGGTGGCGCCGCGCGACGTTCGTTCTGCTGTCCTGCCCGTCGAGGCTCGAGTCCAGGTGCTCGGCACGAGCCGACTCGACGTGGTCCACCTGCTGAGGACGACAACCGGCTACGCCAGGACCCCTCTGAGCAGGCATTGACCGGGTCCGCACGGAGGACGCGGAGCCGCTTCGGCGCCTCGGGGACAGCAACTGACGCTGAGAGTACTGGGAGGATGCCCTGGTGATGCCTTCCCGTGCGATCTGGTTCTACGGGGCCGATGCTGTTGGTAAGTCCGTCGTGGGCTGGGAGGCGTACAGCCAGCTCGTCGCTCGCGGGCTGCCAGCCGCTCACGTCGACACGGACCACCTCGGCTTCTGCGACCCCCGCCCGGAGGATCCTTCCGCCCTGGTGGCCGCCAACCTGGGTGCCCTGTGGGGCAACTACGCCAAGCAGGGCGTCCGCCATCTGGTGGTCTCCGGCATCCTGGTCACCCCGGAGCACCGCAGCCTGTTCGCCGGCGCGCTGGCCAACTGCCTCCTCAGCACCGTCCTCCTGCAGGCTCAGCCCGACACCATCCGAGCCCGCATCCTGCGGCGCCGCGTGGTCGAGGCAGCCGAGCAGCAGACCCAGCTCAGCGACAGCGCCCTCCGAGAGCTCCGTGACTACGGCGAGCGCAGCGCCCGCTTTGCAGCACTGCTCCAGGCTGGCGACTTCTCAGACCTGACCATCCAGACCGACCACTCCACACCGGAGCAGATCGCCACCGAGGCGCTCGACCGACTGCTGCCGCGAGCCGTCCGGTAGCGCTGCAGCACGAAACGGACGGTGACGCGGCCGTAGGTGCAGGCCGGCACTACCCAGGTACGACGCCGGGTCCAGCCGCAAGAAGCAGGCTCTGAGCAGTTCCCCTGCCCTGCGCACCACCTCCTGCGCGGCACGGGAGCTGTCCCGTTGGTCGGTTGCCCACTGGGTGGTTCCCACGACGGTCCCTGACGCGGCGTGGCCCCAGATCGCCGGGACCTGCTGGCGAGGACGCCGGATGCCACTTCTGCTGCGTCAGTTCTCCGAGTGGGGGTCGACCGTCAACGCGAGTTCGACGTGGTCAGGACCGAGGAGGTAGCGGAGTCGCCCGAGGTCGGGGACCAGGTCCTGCTCCAGGGACGTCCTGGTGAGGTGGTCCAGTGCGGCGGCGAGCGTCACCATCGTGGGCGTTGCGGGTAGGAGGACGACGCGCTCTCGACGGCCCGGGCAGTCCTGGAGCTCGGCGTCCGCGGGGAGCGGGACCGACCCGTCGTCAAGACCACGGAGATCGGCCGCGACCATCCAGTCCGGACCCTGGGGCGTCATCACCTTCGCCTTGTCCTCGGTGCTCTCCAGCGCGTACTGGCACCAGGCCGGTCCGCTGGTCGTCATGCCGGCGTCCGCGAGCTCGCGCTGCAAAGCGTCCGCTGCGGCACGGACGTGCTGAGGGAGCACCACACCGTCTGAGCCGACGGCTTCACCGGGCACCCGCCGGGACACCGCCATGACCGGAGCCCGGTCCCGTCCCTCGGCTGTCGGCCACCCCGCGGCGAGCTGTGCCGCCTGGGCCATGGCCGTGTCCTCCTGCCTGCGTCGACGCTCCAGGACCGTGCGGTGCTCGGCGAGGAGCCCGGGGAGCAGGTCGGGCGCGTCCAGCAGGGCGCGGATGTCGCGGATGCTCACCGCGGCGCGGCGGAGCGCGACGACCAGCACGGCTTGGTGCACCTGGTTGAAGGTGTAGGCGCGGTACCCGGTGTCCTCGTCGACTTCGGCAGGCACCAGAAGGCCCTCGGAGTGGTAGTAGCGCAGGGTCTGCGCCGGGAGTGACGTCGCCAGGGCGAAGTCACCGATCGGTAGGAGTGGCTGCTGGGTCATACCCCGACCATGAGACCTCCAGTAGGTGCAAAGTCAACCCAGACGACGAAACCGGCGGTGGAGGACCGCGGCGACCACCGGGACCCACAGATAGGTGGGCCAGAAGGCGAGTCGTTCCCAGACGCCACCGAGCTCCGGCCTGGTGGCGAAGACGAGGAAGGCGACGAGACCGACGACCGACACCACCCCGGCGACGGCCGTCCACCCGGCCAGCCGGGGCGTGGCCCGTCGGAGGGTCGCCGCCAGGAGGAGCAGGGCGACGGGCTGGGCCAGCAGGGCGGGCAGGGCCACCACGGCGTGCAGCTCGACGCCGCGATCCAGGGGCACGAGGCCGGTGGCGATGCTGCTGGGACCCGCGACCACCCAGAGCAAGGTCGCCACCGTTGTCGACCGCCGCCGCGGCAGGAAGCGGCGGAGCAGGACAGCCCCCGTGGCCAGCAGCGCTCCGGAGCCCACCAGGGCGCCGTTCACCAGCGCGTGCGACGGCGAGCACACCTCGACGAGACCGTAGGGGTACTCGATGCTCGTGCAGGTCGTCACGCCGAGGTCGCTGATGGTCTGGTCGACCAGGCTGTACGGGGCGCGAGATCTGGCGGCGGCGACCAGCTCGGCGACGACGTGAAGAGGCTGCACCATCCACGCCAGCGCCCCCAGCAGGAGCACCCGGCGGCTCCTCGCCCCGGTCGGCGGCCGCAGGGCTGCGACGGCTCCTCGGCCAGAGCTTCCCCGCTCGCGTCTCCCGATGTCATGGGTCACTTCTACCCCCGGGCGGGGCCCTCGAGATGGGAGCAGCGCCACTGGCATGCCGCTGGACCGTCGGCCTCGACGGCTTCCGACCGACATGATCCAGGGGCCCGGTCGACTCTTGCGCGCCCCCGCGCAACGGTCGCTGGTGGCGGGTGCTTCGAGGGCTGCTGTCGGCAGCGTGAGCGGCTTCCCCACCCCCCCCGTGCCCGTACCAGGGCCGATCGTGCGAGCTGCGAGCGGCCGTGCAGTGACGCCCGTGTGGGTGATCGGCGACGGCGGCCCCACCGTCCAACGAGGAACCGGCCCCGAGCGCCGCTTCGCCAGGTGATCGCTCCCGACGGGTCTCACCCTCCGTGGATGTTCGGGTGCACACCTGGCCGCGGCTAGGAATTGCTCTCAGGAGAACACTGCTGGCTCGCAGGCCTGGGTCAGCTCGGCGACGTCACAGCCATGCCGGGCCCCCGTAGCGGAAGGAGGTGATGAGCGAGGTCGATCGGGGCTCGAGGTGGTGACCCGGGGAACGGCTGTCCCGGAGGACCGGCCTACGGTGAGCAGATCACCTCAGTGTCTCCTCGTGACGGCGTCCGCGCAGCCGGAGGCCTGAGCCACGTCGGGGAGGACTCATGAGACGGTCAGAAGCGCCGGGCCCAGCAGTGGCCACCTCGATCGTCGCCGGGCCGCAGGCGCCCACCGACCCGGGTCCGATGGCCCCGCACTTCCCCGTGCCCGGTGAAGCGTCTGCCCTGTTCCACGCGCACTGACCGATGCCTGCACCTGCACCTGTGCCGCCAAGCGCCGGCCGACGACCGGCTGCTGCTGTCCGCACCGCTCGGCTGCGGCAGCGGGTCGGGGCCGTGCTGTGAGCTGGTTGCTCAGCAGCGTCACGGGCGTCGGGCTGCTCGCCGCACTCGAGGTGCTGGTGGTGCTGCTGGCGCTGGCCATCGCGCCGCGCGGCCGCCGGCCGTCCTCGGCGCTGGCGTGGATCCTGCTGATCGCGCTCGTGCCGATCTTCGGCGTGCTGCTGTTCCTGCTGATCGGAAGCCCTTCCCTGCCGGCCAGTCGTCGCGCCAAGCAGGAGCACATGAACGAGCAGATCGAGGAGAGGAGCCAGGACATCGAGCAGGTGCGGCTGACGCGCAGCACGCCGCCCTGGCTGCCCTCCGTGGTGGAGCTCAACCGGACGGTCGGGGCCATGCCCATGCTCGAGGGCAACGACGCCCGGCTGATCACCGACTTCTCCGACCAGATCGCAGCACTGACCGCTGCTGCGGACTCCGCCCACCGCTACCTGCACGTCGAGTTCTACATCCTGATCCTCGACTCCTCGACCGAACCGTTGTTCGCCGCGATGCGACGCGCCGTCCAGCGCGGAGTGAAGGTGCGGGTGCTGCTGGACCACCTCGGCTCGCGCGGCTACCGCGGCTACCGCAGGACCTGTCGAGCGCTCACGGAGATGGGTGCAGAGTGGCACCTGATGCTGCCCGTCCAACCCTTGCGCGGCCGCTACCAGCGGCCTGACCTGCGCAACCACCGCAAGCTGCTGGTCGCCGACGGAGACGTGGCTCTCGTCGGGTCGCTGAACATCATCCACCCCAGCTACCACAAGCGCGCCAACCTGCGTCGAGGGTTGCGGTGGCACGACCTGATCGCCGAGGTGAGTGGCCCGGTCGCACACGAGATCGACGCGGTGTTCGTGACCGACTGGTACAGCGAGACCGACGAGCTGCTGACGAGTTCGCGTGAGCAGGCCGACCAGGCACATCGCCAAGGCGAGCTCCTCTGCCAGGTGGCGCCCAGCGGTCCGGCCTTCAAGGTCGAGAACAACCTCGCGCTGTTCAACACCCTCATCTACTACGCCCAGCGCAGGCTCAGCATCACCAGCCCCTACTTCGTCCCCGACGAGTCTCTGCTCGCGGCCATCACCACCGCGGCCCGCCGTGGCGTGGCCGTCGAACTCTTCATCGGGGAGATCGGAGACCAGTTCTTCGTCTTCCACGCGCAGCACTCCTACTACGCCGACCTGCTCGAGGCGGGCGTCCGCATCTACCGCTACCCCGCCCCGGCGATCCTGCACGCCAAGCACATGTCCGTCGACGAGCAGGTCACCGTGCTCGGCTCCTCCAACATGGACATCCGCTCGTTCCAGCTCAACCTCGAGCTCTCCCTGATGGTCTGCAGCGAGCCCTTCACCGAGCAGATGAGAGCCGTCGAGGACCGGTACCGACAGGTCTCGCACGAGCTGACCCTGCTCGAGTGGGAGCAGCACCGCTCCCCCGGCCACCGGTTCGTGGACGACGTGGCGGGCTTGACCTCAGCCGTCCAGTGATCGACCAGTAGACGTCGTCCACCCCGTCCGGGCTCCTCTTGACCTGGCTCGAGTTCACTGGGCTGAGTGTCGATGCCGGTCCTTCCCCAGGTCGAGGGGCACTCCGAGACCTGCGGGTAGGCTAGTTGCGGACGGCCTGGGCGGCGTTGACGATGCCCTCCCCGTAGCGACCGTTCTCCCGGGTGGTTCCCTCGCAAACGGCGTTGTAGGCCTCCGCCCGTCCTTCGTCGGTGTAGATTTCGGTCCCTCCGACCGGGCAGGCGTGGTCGACAGCGGTGCGCTCCAGGATGCGTCGAACGCGGTCAGGGTCGAGCACCTTGCTGCCGTGACGGGTGCGCTGGCCGTGCCGGTCGACGACGAGCGCGGCCACCCCCGTCACATGGGGTGCGGCCATCGAGGTTCCCTGGAGGTAGGTGTAGAAGCCGCAGACCCCCCCCGGGGCGCAGGACCGGACCGAGAACGCGTCGGTCGTGTTCCCGTTCGCGTCGGCCAGGCCCTCGGCGATGGCGACGCGCAGCGGGTACGTCGACAAGATCATGTTGCCCGACATCGGGAAGGTCGCGGTGCCGATGCCGTCGCGGAGCCAGCCACCCGGTGCGGAGAGCTCGACCGCGCCGAGACCGTACAGCCAGATGCTGAGGTCAACGTAGTGACCTGGGCCACACCGCCGCCAGGCCCTTCGGCCCCGAGTTCCCGCCACCCCCCGCCGGCTGAGCAGCAGTTCGGACCTGCGCTGGTGCCGGCTCGTGCAGCGCATTTGCCTGCTGGTGGACCGCACGATGGTGGTCATCGTCCTTCCGCCGCCGCCGCCGCCGCCGCCGCCGAAGACCGCGCCGGCCGGGCCGACACCGGCGGGACGCGCCGGCGGCTGGCTCACCGCTCGACCACCCCTGACGCCTCGGCAGCTCGCACTCCAGGCGAGAGGTCCTCGGCCGGCTCCGGCGAGGCCGGCAGCGCGAGCCCGCCCCGGGCGAGGACCAGCGCCACCAGGACCCACTTGAGCGCCGCGGCGACCAGCGGGAGCGTGAGGTCGTCGCCCTCGACGGCGATCGGCGACACCGCGAAGAGGTTGGTCGTCGCGTGGAACAGCACCGCCATCAGCGCGCTGCCGTTGGTGTGCAGGAAGACCCAGGTGAAGAGGACCGACTTCGCCGTGATGTCGACCAGCAGCAACCAGAACAGCTGCCCGTGCAGGTACTCCCCCTCGGTCAAGGTCAGCGGCAGGTGCCACGCACCCCAGAGGAGGCCCAGCACCACGCTGGCGGTGAGAGGCGTGCAGCGCGAGAGGAGACGGGGCAGCGCGAACCCGCGCCACGCCACCTCCTCGCCGAGCCCGTCGGTGACCACCAGGACCACCAAGAACGTCGCCAGGAGCACCCAGGCCTGGTCCGCGAGCAGGGCGGGCAGGCCGTCTGACCACGTCCCGCCGAGCAGCACGACCACAGCCGCGGCCGCGACGGAGAAGACCGCAGGTCCGACCAGCACGACGAGCCACCAGGACCACCCGACGCGCCAGCGCACGAGACGGCGACCCAGGTTCCGCAGAGCAGCCCGGCCGCCCGTCAGCAGCGCCGCCGCGAGCGCGGCGACCGCGACGAACCAGGTGGACAGCGGGTCGAGGACGCCGACCGGCACGCCGAGGGCGCGCGGGACCCAGACGAGCCAGGGCAGGAGGAACGCCAGGACGAAGAATGTGACGAGAGGACGTCGACGAAACCAGGTCATGCGGTCCCTCCTGAGGACTCGGTCGAGCGGACGAAGGCGGGTGGTGTCTCGTCAGAGACGGCGGCACCCGGCGGTGACAGCGCGCCGATCCGCAGAGAGGCGAGCACCGCCAGCAGGGAGACAGCCGTGACGGCGAGCAGCAGGGTCCCGAATGCGGTGGGCAGGTTGCCGCCACGGCTCAGGGCGGCGAAGACGGTCCCGGCCCCGGCGACGAGGAGGGCGGACCCGAGGGCGTCGGACAGGTTCAGCGAGGAGGCGTTGCGGCCCTGCTCGGCGACCCTGGACAGCGACATCACCGCCAGGGCGGTGCTGGAGGTGGCGAGGCCCATGCCGAAACCGGCGACCACCCAGCCGAGGGCCACGTAGCCGCCGGGCAGGGACGCGGTGAGCGCGTTGAGGGCGACCGAGGCCAGGCCGCAGACCACCGCCGAGCAGCCCAGGGTGATGATGCGGTCTCGCCGGAGCCGCAGCCAGGGGCGGGCCTGCAGCCAGGAGCCCGCCAGCCAGCCGACGCTGCCAGCGGTCAGGGCTGCTCCCGCCCAGACCAGGGCGAGACCCTTCTCCTCCACCAGCATCAGCGGCAGGAACGCTTCGCCGCCGACGAAGGCGCCGGCCAGCAGCCCCCGCGTGATGATGACGGCCGGCAGTCCCCGACCGAACCTGGTGAAGCAGCCCGGCATCAGGGACGGCAGCCCCAGCACCAACGCGGCCGCGCCGACGACCAGCAGGACGAGGGCGAAGGCGTCCAGCCGCTGCCCGGCCACCTGCAAGGCCACGGTTCCGAGGGCGACGAGGGCGGCCGCCCACAGGGGAGCTGGCCGGGCCCCTCCCGCCGGGTCGTCGGGGTTGCGCCGCTCCTGGGTCAGGCCGCGCACCCGGGGCAGCACCAGGGCGCCGCCGAGGAGGACCAGGGGGACCACGCTGACGAACACCCACGGCCAGCCCCAGCTCTCGGTGACCAGCGCCGCCACCGGTGGTCCGGCGAAGGCCGGCAGGACCCAGGCGGTCGAGATGGCGGTGAACATCCGGGGGCGCTCGTCCTCCCGGTAGGCGCGGGCGACGCAGACCACGACGGCCGTGCCGATCACGCCACTGCCGAGGCCCTGGACCAGCCGGCCAGCCACCAGCTGAGCCATCTGCTCCGCGGTGGCCGCCACGAGCAGGCCGAGGATGAACACCAGGAGCCCCGCCCTCAGCGGCGCGGCCGGTCCGACCCGGTCACAAGCACGACCAGCGGCCACGGTGCTGAACAGCATGCCGACCCCGAATGCGGAGAACGACCACGCGTAGTGGCTCAGGCCGTCCAGGTCCCGGGCCGCAACCGGCATCGCGGTGGCCACAGCGATGCTCTCGAAAGCGACGGCGACCACCGTGAGGCACAGTCCGAGGCCTAGACCGGCAGGACCGCGCGACACCGGTCCTCCCCCGCTCGTGCCGGACCACTCCGAGGTGGTGGTGGAGACCGTCCCGCTCCCCCCGGTCACCGCCGGCTGGTCACCTTCCCTGCCCACAACGACTCCTCTCGACGTCCTCGGAGCAGGATCTTGGTTGCCGGACCTTGCAAAGCGCTTGCACGTCGCGGTCGCCGGCGATGCTGAAACCCGCCGCAGGGCGGGAGCTGTCGTGCAAAGATCGGTTGTGCCCGTCGAGGGGGACCGCGCCCGGACGTCCGGCGCCGTCGGCATGCTCCGGACGTCCGCGCCGCCAGGACTCGCGGAGGGCTCACAGCCGGTGGTCGTCCGGCTGCTGGGGCCCGTGGCCGCTCAGCTCGAGGGACAGGCCGTCGAGTTCCCCTCCCCCAAGGCACGCGCGCTGTTCACCCTGCTGGCCCTGGAACCGGGTCGGACCGTGTCCGTCGGGCGGCTCGTGGGGGGTCTGTGGGGCGACGACCCCCCCGACAGCGCGACCGCGACGCTGCAGGCCTACGTGTCCCGGCTGCGCCGAGCGCTGGACCGGGACGGTGCGAGCGGGACGGGGTCCTCATCCCGGACGTCGTTGCGCATCCGGCGGCAGCCGCCGGGCTACCTCCTCCAGGTGAGCGGCGGCACGGTCGACACGGAGCGCTTCCTCTCCCTGGCTGCGGCGGCGGAGGAGCGCCTGGAGCTCGATCCGTGCGCGGCCCTCGAGCTGCTCGAGCACGCCCTCCACCTGGTGGTGGGCGAGCCGTTGGCCGACGTCGTCGATCTGCTCGGGTCGACGGGAGCCACGGAAGCACGTCGTCTCAACGCCCGGGTGCTCGACGCCCGCGAGCGTCATCTCGACGCGCTGCTCCGCACCGGCGCCACGGACGAGGCGCTCCGGCGGTCCTCCGACCTGCTGACCGAGCACCCGTTGCGCGAGAGCGCGCAGGCCCTGCACCTCCTGGCGCTCTACCGATCGGGACGCGAGGCAGAGGCGTTGTCGGCCTACGAGCAGTTCCGGCGGCTGATCGCTGACGAGCTGGGAGCAGACCCGGGCCCCCAGCTGCGGCGACTGCACACCCGCTTGTTGCAGCAGGACCCCGAGCTCGACCGGGACCCGCGGCCGAGCGCTTCCGCACGCGGGACCAGCGGCCCGGAGCCTGTCCGGCGACCTGCCGCCGATCTCAGCATCGGCCGGGAGGGTCCGCTGCAGCGGCTGGACCACGCCCTGACCGCCGCGCTGCAGGGCGAGGGCTCGGTGTGGCTGATCAGCGGCGAGGCGGGGATCGGCAAGACCACCCTGTGCCACGACGTGGCGCGGCGGGCCCAGGACCGTGGCTACATCACGGCCTGGGGTCGCGGGCAGGCTATTGCCGGCGACGCGCCCTACTGGTTGTGGGCCCAGGTGCTGCGTACGCTGCCCCCGCTGTGGGGCCAGCCCGAGGTGGAGGTCGTCCTGGGCGGGGCGGCACAGGAGGCCATCGGCGGCCCGCCGCCGATCCACCGCTCGCAGCTGCACCAGGCCCTCGCCCTGCGGCTCGCCGACCACGCCGTCGAGGAGCGGCTGGTGGTCCTCCTCGAGGACCTGCACTGGGGCGACCCGTTGTCGCTGGAGCTGCTGGGAGCCGTCGTCGACGCCGCCTCCCGGTCGCCGCTGGTGGTGGTGGCCACCGTGCGCTCACCGCACCACCCGGTCGCGCCGGCCCTCACCTCGCTCCTGGCGCAGCTGGCCACCGGACCGACCGAGCAGATCGAGCTGACCGGGCTCCAGCCGGACGAGGCGGTGGCCCTCCTCACGCGGCGGCAGGACACCCCGGACCCCGGGTGGGTGGACGCCGCCGTGACCAAGGCCGAGGGCAACCCGTTCTTCCTCATCGAGCTCGCCCGCCTGCTCGGCGAGCGCTCCTCAGCGGTGACCGTCGATCCCGAGGAGCTGGGAGTCCCACCCACCGTCCGGGCGGTGCTGCGCGGCCGGCTCACGACGCTCAGCGCGACCACCCGACGTCTGGTCGAGGTGGCCGCCGTCGTCGGGGCCGAGACGCAGGTCGGCCTGCTGGAGGAGGTCAGCGGTCTGCCCCCGGGCGACCTGGACGCGGCGTTGAGCGAGGCGGTCGGGGCCGGCTTCGTGACGGAGCAGCTGCTTCCGGTCCCCTGCGTCCGCTTCACGCACGCCCTGGTGCGCGAGGCCGTCTACCACGAGATCCCGCCGCTCGCCCGGGCCCGGCTGCACGGGAGCGTCGGGGCAGCCCTGTCGACGGGGAGGCACGACGCCCCGGTCGACGAGCTCGCGCGGCACCTGCTCGCCGGTGCCGAGGTGGTGGGACCCGGCCCTGCTCTCCCGGCTCTGCTGCGGGCGTCCCGGCGCGCCGCTCGCCAGCTGGCGCTGGAGCACGCCGAGCGCCTGCTGCACCAAGCGCTCGCGCTGACCCGACGGCTGCCCCGGGGTCGTGAGCGCGACAGCTGGGAGCTCGCCGTGCAGGCGCGGATCGGCTCAACCGTGGCGATGCGGCTGGGCTGGGGCGCGGCCGAGGCCAACCGCGCCCTGGAGCGGGCGCAGCACCTGGCCCTGCGGGCCGATCCGGACGAGGAGATGTTCGCCGCGCTGTACCACCGGATCTCCTGGCACGTGGTGACCGCCGACCTCGACACAGCCCTCACCCTCAGCGACGTCCTGATGGGACGGGCCACGACGGCCGGCCCCACCGGACAACGCTTCGAGCTGCTGGGCCGGATGGCGCGAGGGGCCGTCTCCTGGTTCCGCGGCGACGACCAGAGTGCCACCACCGAGCTGGTGCGTGCGGACGCGCTGGCCGTACGCCTGGGTGCTGCCCTGGCCGAGGCGTTCCGCGAGCACCCGCAGACGCCGGTGCTCGGCTTCCTGGCCCAGGCGTTGGCGGGCTCCGGCCGTAGCCAGGAGGCCTGGGCCGCAGCCGGCGGAGCCGTCATGTTCGCCGCGCTGCTCGCTGTCACGCGGGAGGACCGGAGCGCCGCCCGTGACCTGGCCGGCGAGCTCGCCGAGCTCGCCACCGCGAGTGGTCTCCACCTCCAACGCCACATCGCCGACATCTTCGGATCCTGGGCTGTCGTCACCGCGACGGGCACGACCACCGGGACCGAGGAGGTGCTGGCCGCGATGAGAGCGGCCACCGAGGCCTACTTCGCGACCGGAGCTCGCATGCTGACGCCCGTGGTGCTCACCCTGCTGGCCGAGGCCGAGCTCGCCCAGCACCAGGTGGACCGGGCGCGAGACGCCGCGGCCGGGGCCCTCCAGGCCCGTGCCTACGGCATGCCTAGCCTGTGGCAGGAGCGCCTGGCCGAACTGGTGCGCCGACTGACTCCGAAGACCTGACCTCCTCCCGTCTGCTGCAAGCGTCCTGCAAGGTCGAAGCGCCAACCTCGTCCCATGCTCCGACGGTCGACCGAGGGTGAGGACGGTGGCAGATGCGCATCCTGGTAGCAGCGATGCCCTTCGCCGGGCACGCGACCCCGATGCGAGCGGTCGCCCGCGCTCTCGTCGGGCGGGGCCACGAGGTCGTGGCCTGCACCGGGCGTCGCTACGGCACCGGTTTCGTCGACGCGGGTGCCGAGCTGGCGACCTGGCGGCACGCCCCGGACTTCGACGACCGCGATCTGCGGGCGACCTTCCCCCAGCTGACGAACGGACGGGGTCCGCGCGCGGTAGTCACGAACCTCGAGCACGTGTTCCTGCGCACCGGGGAAGGGCAGGCGCGGGACATCCTGGAGGCCGGACCGTTCGACGTCCTCGTGTCCGACCACCTCGCCCTCGGGTCGGTGCTCGCCGCCGAGCTGACCGGCACGCCGGTGGCGACCGTGGCGCTGGTCCCGCTCAGCATGCCCAGCCGGGATCTCCCGCCGGCCGGGGTGGGACTGGCGCCCATGAGGGGCTGGGCAGGCCGGGCCCGCGACGGCGCGCTGCGTCGGGCGAGCGGACTGGCGCTGCGGCGGCTGGACCGGGTGCTGGACGAGGTGCGCGCCGCGCTCGGCTTGCCGCCAGCCCTGGTCACCGCGCTGGACGCCTTCTGGTCGTCCCAGCTCGTCGTGGCGCACGGTTCCGCGGCACTGGAGTACCCACGGAGCGACCTCCCCCGTCAGGTGCACTTCGTGGGCCAGCTGTCGGCTTCGCCGGTCGGGGCGCCCGTGCCGCCGTGGTGGGACGAGGTCACCCGAGCCGGTCGGCGGGTGGTCCACGTGACCCAGGGCACCTATGACGTCGCCCCCCGCGACCTGCTGCTGCCCACGTTGTGCGGACTGGCCACCCTGGACGTGCAGGTGCTGGCCGCCACCGGCGGCGGCACGCTGCCCGCAGCCGCGGTGCCCGCCCACGCGCACCAGGCCCCGTTCCTGCCGTACGACCGACTGCTCCCGCGCACGTCGGTGGTGGTCACCAACGGCGGCTGGGGCGGGGTCCTCGCTTCACTGGCCGCCGGTGTGCCGCTGGTGGTCGCCGGCGGCACGCTCGACAAACCCGACATCGCTCGGAGGGTCGCCTGGTCGGGTGCAGGGCTCGACCTCCGCACGGGGTCGCCCTCACCCCGCCAGGCGCGGACCGCGGTCCAGCGGGTCCTCGACGACCCCGGCTTCAGGACGCGCGCCGAGGAGATCGGGCGGTCCCTCGCCGGCCTCGGCGGCGCCGGCACCGCCGCGAGCCTGGTCGAGCAGTTGGGCACCAGCCGCCGACCGGTGCTCCGCTCCGGTGAGCCGTGGATCGCGGAGGGCTGAGCCGGCCCGGCGTGGCAACCGCCGTGCTCCTTCCTGGACCAGGACGACAGGCGGCCGGGGCCTCCCGATCACCTTGCAGGTCGCGCCCTCACCACCATGCCGCGGCGACCGAGCCGACTGACGGCCCGGCAGGTGCGTCGGTGCCAGTCGGCTCCTGCGCTGGATCGGGGACTCCCCTGCCGCTGCGCGGAGGGTCAGGCGCCGTACGGGTCCATCAGCTGGTCGACGGGCGCGTAGTCATCGGTGAGGCTGACGGCGTCCCCCCACCACTTCGCTGCCGGCTCTCCCGTGACCACCGACCACTCGGTCCCCAGCTGCTGGAGCCGCGCCGCGACAGCCTCTACGTCGAACGGCCGGTTGGCCGCGGCCAGGACGACGTTGGCCCCGCCGAGACCGTTGGCCCGGTCGACCACCGCCGGCTCGGAGGCGACAGCGACGTGCTCGAACACGCCGGCGAGCGTCGCCGCCTCAGCCCGGGCGAAGGCCAGCGAGCCGGAGTCGATCACGTTGAGCACGTAGAGGCCGTCGTCGTCGAGCACACGCTCGATCTCCGCCACCGTCTCCCTGGTGGTCAGGTGCCACGGCACGCTCACGCCGCCGAACGCATCACCAACCACCACGTCGACGCTGTCCGACCCCAGACGGCCCAGGCCCAGCCGCGCGTCCTCGACGGTCAGCTCGATCCCGTCCTCGGGATCCCGGCCCAGGCGCTCGCGGTTGAGCCGCAGCACGCCCGGATCGATCTCGCTGACCGTGCTGCGCGTGCCCGGCCGGGTGGCGGCCAGGTGGTGCGGCACCGTCAGACCTCCACCGCCCAGGTGGTGAGCCCGGAGCGCGACCTCGGGGGGAAAGGCACCGTCGATCGTCGCCACGACGCCGCGCACGTAGTCGTACTCGAGGTGGGTGGGGTCGTCCAGGTCGACGTAGGAGTGGGATGCTCCGTCCAGCACCAGCGTCCGACCGCTGCTCCGTGCGGGGTCGGACCGGATGTCGGCGCAGTGGTATGCCGTTTCCAGGTCACACCCGCTCGGGACCGTCGCGACGACGGCGCCACCCAGGACGAGCGCCGCGACGGGCAGCACCACGATTCGTCGGCGGCTCAGCCCCATGAGGGCGACGGCGACCGCGACCAGGGCCAGCCCGAGCCCGATCATGATGCCGCTCACCGGAACCCGCGAGATGAGCACGAAACCGGTGACCACCGTGCCGACGATCGAACCCGCCGTCGAGATCCCGGACAGCCGGCCGACCACGGTGCCCGTGTACTCCAGGCTGTGCAGCGAGAGCTTCGTGATCAGGGGGGTCACCGCAGCCAGCAGCGCGCCGGGGATGAAGATCATCAGCGCGGCCACCACGGTGAGCAGGAAGGTGGAGCCGGAGGCCGTCGTGAGCCGGACGAGGGCCGGCGTCAGCGCGACGACCGCTCCCGACACCGCCAGCAGCGGCCCGACGAGGCTCAGCGGTGGCACCTGGTCAGCGAGGCGCCCGCCGGTCCACGATCCCGACGCGATCGCCGCCAGCGCGATGGCGATCACCATCGTGCTGGTCTCCAGGGTGAGCCCGAAGTACGGCGCGAGCAGCCGCAGGGCGACGATCTCCACCACGAGCACCCCGGCCGAGGAGAAGAAGACGAGGCCTGCAGCGGTGTACGGCCCGAGGGACACCGCGCGAGCCGCCCGGCCTGTCGTCGAAGTCACCACCCGATCCTGGCACGCGTGCCCAGCGACGCGGCGCAGCGAGCGGTTCAGGCGACGTCCGGGTCCGGAAGGGGTGTGGCTGCCTTCTCCTGAGCCTGATCCACCCCGTCGGTCGGCTCACGGTGGACGGCTCTGGTGTCGCGACTTGGACCCAGTCGGTGAGCAGGGTGGCCGGCAGTACCGGGATCACGGCCTGGTTACCTGGCAGGCTCCGCCGATGGCGAGAGATCGGTGACCACGCGATGCATCGTGACCAGCGCCCTTGACGACCTGGACGCGCTGCGCTGAGCCCTTCCACCGAGCCCGGCCGCCTCATCGGATCCACATCAGCGGCGGGAGCCAGAGCTGCGTGGAGCGCGGTCCACACGCGAGCAGCGGCTGGAGGCACACCCAGCCAGGTGCCGGACGAGCCTGCTGCCGGTGGGCGGCCGCGTCGGTGGACAGTTCCGGAGGCCAGCTGGTCGCTGTCGACGAGGATCCTGCCCCTGACAGGGGTTGTACCGTACGCCGAGGGGCAGCTCCGACCCGTCACCGTCAGGACCACCGGTCGTGCCCACGACCGGTGCGCCCAGGGCTACTGGCCGGATCCAACGCCTCCTGAGCCGCCCTGGTACTCCGGCGGGCGAGGCTCCCATCTCAGACCTTCGCGCTGCCCCGAGCTGCTGGTCCTGGGGTAGTGGCGGCACCGTTCGCACTGCTGGTAGGTCACGCGCTCACCCAACTCGCTCTTTCCCTGCCGCGTCACCCACCGGTGGCGGCCCACCGCACACGCGAGGTTCATGGCCGCATCCTCCTCCCCCGTCGGCTTCCTGACCAGAGGAATCTTGAGCTGCCCGGGCTTGAGGGTCGGCCAGCAGCTGCTCCCGGGCGGCTCGAGGTCGACCTGACCTGGCCCGTCCACCACCTACCGCAGGAAAGTGAAGAGGGCCGACGGCCCGGATCGCAGGTCGGCCGGCGCGCCCACGTAGCGGAGCAACCCGAGAGCGGGTCGCCCGCCGCCCTCATGCGTCTCGTAGGCCAGCTCCTCAAAACCAGCCGCTGCAAAGCGTGCACGCACCTCGTCGTTGATGTCGCCGGCAGTCACCCCGGGCAGATCGCGGCTGAACCTGCGGCCCCGTGACCAGACGAGCGCGGCACCAGGGCGACACAGCTCTGGGGAGAAGGCGATCATCTGCCAGACATCGGCATCGGCGATGTTGCCGAAGATGCCTACCAGCAACACGATGTCGGCCGGGACCGCGCCGGCGTAGGCGTCCACACTGCTGGCGTCGACCGTGCGCACCTCGACCTGCGCCAGCCCGGCCGCGGCTGCGGCGTCGCGGGCCTGCTGCGCCAGATCTGGGTGCAGCTCCAGCAACACCGCCGATACCCGATCTGCGTCACTTCGCCGGGCGAGGACCCCCAACACATCCCGGCCGTCGCCCGAGCAGACGCTGACGAGACGGACACCACCCGCCCGTTGGTCGAGAGCGTCCTCGACGTGGCGACGAACCCCCTGCAGCCGCCAGGACAAGCCAGAGTTCGGGTCGTCATAGCGGCGATGCCAGTCCTGGTAGTCACGAGTCTCGGTCATACCCCGATGATGGTGGTGCGGTCCAGCGGGATGCGCGCGTCTGACTTGCCCTCCCGGACACGGGGGGACAAGGCTGGTCGCCACCCTTCTCCGGGGTCTGATCGAGACCGTCCGCGCTGCCGGGCTTGATCCAGGTGGTGGCCCCCAGCGTTCCACCGCCAACCACCGCTACCCGCTGAGCCCGATCGAGGACCATGCCAAGTGGACACGCACCGACGGCAGCGACCTCGCACCTGGCTCAGGACGTCTGCGGGTGCGGCTCGCCTGCTGAGGATCGACCCGGCCTCCCCTACCTTCACCGGCACCGGCACCGGCACCGGCCAGCACTGGCAGGCATGGAGCGGCCGAGACCTCCCAGGGATGGTCTCGACGTCGTGCCCGACGACAGGTTCCGGCCGGTGGACGTGATGACGAGAACGGTTCGCGCCGAGGACGTCGATCCGCTCGCCAGCGCGTTCGCCGCCTGGCCGAAACCCCGCGAGCTGTTCGAGACCTACGCCCGGCGGGTCGCTGGGGGAACGCTCGACATGGTGGTCGCCTCGGTCGACTCGCACCTGGCGGGATACCTGCTCATCGAGCCGCAGTCGTCCTACCCGCCCTTCGCGGAGGCCGGAATCCCTGAGATCGCCGACTTCAACGTGCTGCGCAGCTGGCAACGGGCAGGCATCGGGACGGCTCTCATGGACGAGGCTGAGCGCCGCGTCGCCAAGATCTCCGACGTCGTCGGACTCGGTGTCGGCCTCTACTCCGACTACGGCACCGCCCAGCGGATGTACGTGCGGCGTGGCTACCTACCCGACGGGGCTGGTGTCGTCATAGCCGGAGCACCCGTCCCCCCAGGCACCGAGATCCTGCTCAACGACGATCCTGAACTCATGTTCACCAAGCAGCTCCGGTAGCGACGACATCAGGTTTCGATGGACCGTCGGCTACCGCGGGCGTCCCGCAAGGACGGCCGGGGCGCGCGTCGAACGGCTCGCGCTGGCCGCCGCCGGACCGGCGCTCCGCATCCTCCCCCGCCCGGACGCTGCGTCGCAGGGTGGTCGAGGCCTGGGCCGTCTGCGGCGGCGCCCGCGACGACCTCACCCGAGCCTTCGCGGCGATGCCCCGAGCAGACTTTCTCTCCGCCGGGAGAGCGACGACCGAGCTCGTCACCCCTGGTCCGGCCTACCGGACCCCGGTTCTGCTCCTCCTGCTACGAGGTGAGCAGGACCGCACGGGGAACTTCGCAACCGCGATGGCCCGGTGGGCCGCAGCCGAGGGAGTGGACGAGATCGTGGTTCCCGGTGCCGGACATGTCGTCACCCAGGACGCTCCAGAGGCGGTGTCCGAGGCGCTGCGTCCGGCACGAGTGTCGGCTGCTCCCGTGGCTAGAGCGCGGCCATGATGCGCATGTCGCGCCGGGCGCCGCCGTCGAGGGCGGCCAGGGCCTCCTGGTAGGCGGGGCTGTCGTGAGCGGCGCGGGCTGCCTCGACGGACTCGAAGGCGATGAGCACCGTGCGGGTCGTCTCGCCGGCCTCGTACGTCTGCTCGGGCAGTCCGCGAGCGACGAAGGTCCCGCCTGCCGCCTCCAGCGCAGGTCGAGCAAGCCGCGCGTACGCGTCGACCTTGTCCTGGTCGAAGACTTCCTGGTACACGCTGATCCAGTACGCGGTCATGCGGCCATTGTGTCCGGTGCCTGCCGGATCGGCGCCAAGTCCGCTCACCGCGCTCGTCGATGCCCTGCAGAACCGTCGGCTCCTGCGTGCATCCCGCACCAGGGCCGCGCTCGTCGGGACTGTCGCCGCCCAGGAGGCAGCGTGGCAGGCTGACGCCATGACGTCTTCCTCAGCAAGGTCCGGCCCAGTCGTCGTCGTGACGGGTGCGAACGGGTTGGTGGGGTCCCGGGTGTGCGCGGCCGTGGCCGAACGCGGCGGCACCGTGCGCGCTGTCGTGCGCCGCGCGGGGACCGCCCCTGTCATCGACGGGCTGGTCGAGCACGTCGGCGACTTCGCCGACCCCACCTTCGCTGCGTCTGTCGTCTCGGGCGCGGAGGCGGTCGTCACCACGGTCCACCCGATGGGTTCCGACCGCGCGACGCAGCAGCGGGTGGCCGTGGAGGGCACCCCGCTGCTGGCTCGGGCCGCCCGGGACGCCGGCGTGGCCAGGTTCGTGCACGTCTCCACCTGCGCCGTGTACGACCGCAGCCCGGGACGGGGCGACGTGGACGAGACGTCGGCCCTGGTGGACGACGACGCCGACGACTACGCAGTCACCAAGCGCGACACCGACGCGGCCCTGGCGGAGGTCGGCGGCATCACCCGGGTGCTGGTCCGGCCACCGGCCATCCTCGGACCGGGAGAGACGTCGGTGTGGAACACCTTGCGCCCAGCCGACATCCGCGACGATGAGCAGCAGCGCCGCACGAACCCGGCTCGCAGCTTCGCCTGGGTGCACGTCGACGACCTCGCAGCGCTGGTGGCCGACCTCGCCACCGGTCAGGTCGCCGAGGCGAGCGACGGTTCCGCAGGACCCATGGCGGGCGGCTGCACCCCGGTCAACGCCGTCGGCGAGCCGGCAACGGCGCGGGACTACGTCGGGACGGTCTGCCAGGCCCTCGGGCTCACCCCGGCCTGGGACGACGAGATGCCAGCCTGGACGGGTCAGATCCGGGCCGATCGGGCACGGGGCTGGGGCTGGAGGCCGGCCATCACGCTCTCGCGCGCCCTGACCGAGTTGCGCGACGGTCTCGGCGGGACTGCTCACCGCTGACAGCGCCCGACCCGCTCGGGTGGCATGGGAGAGGAGGCTGAGCTGTGCGACGGTTCACGGTGGCGGTGATCAGCCTCGGCCTCCTGGCCGGTAGCGGGTGCGCCACTCCCGGCTCCTCCCGCAGTCCCTGCGAGGAACCGGCTTCGGCGTCGAGGGCCTTCCCCAGCAGCACCCTGGAGGACTGGGTGACGTACGGCGACCACGCCGTCGTGCTCCGCGGCGTGGGTGAGCTGGAGCAGAACGGCAGCGAGGGCGTACGGCTGCGCCGAGAGCGCACGCTGTGGTCTCGAGAGCAGGCGCCCGCTCCGCCCCCCGCGGAGACCTTCGGAGGCACCCACCGACGGCACGACGCCGCTGCCGCCGCGCGTGACCACCAGTACCTGCTGATCGGGACCTGGTGGGACGACCAGCAGGACGGGGAGCCGGGATGGGCCCACCTCGAACTGCTCGCCTTCGACGACGGCGTGGTCGGACGAGGCAGCGCCGGATGCCGACCACGGCTGTCCGACCCGGCCTCTGGACGGACCGCTGTCTGGGGACGGACCGAGGCTGAGGTCGCCGGCCTGCTGGACAGAACTCCACCCGATCCGGACGCCGTCCCGTTCCTCGCCCTCGGACCGGACGAACGCTGGCAACAACTCGCCTCGACCCGTTGACCGCCTCACGTCAGGACGGGCGGGCACCTGGGCCGATGAGCGAGAGCGCGCCAGCCGCGCAGGATCTGCCGACCTCACGGCTGACCCCAGGAAGTGCCGCCACGGCCTCCAGGCCGTCCGACGCCGGTTCCGCCAAGCGTTCTGCCGCCCACCGGTGAGCCCACGGAGGATCGGCTGGCAGACTGCCGCGATGGCTCAGTTCGTCATCTACGGGCACGCCGCCGCCCTCCGACCCCGGATCACGTCGTTGTCCGACGCCGTCCACGAGGCCGCGGTGAGCGCCCTCCAGCTCCCGGAGACCAAACGCTTCCACCGGTTCGTCCCCCTGGACCCGGAGTGCTTCATCGCGCCGCCCGACCGCAGCCAGGACTACACGATCATCGAAGTCTCGATGTTCGAGGGCCGCAGCACCGCCACGAAGAAGCGCCTCATCTCCGAGCTCTTCCGGACGACGTCGGCGGTGGGCCTCCGCACCCAGGACGTCGAGATCACCATCACGGAGACGCCCCGCAGCAACTGGGGCGTCCGCGGCGTGCCCGGTGACGAGTTGCACCTCACCTACCAGGTCGAGGTGCAACCAGCCGTCGGCTGCCGGTGCCGGCGGACGTGAGGAGTGCTGGGCAGCCGGGCGTCCGCCCGACAAGTTCGGGCGGCGATGGCCGTCACGCGTGGGCGGCCTCAGTCGCTGGTCGACGGCCCTGGCCCGGTCGTGGCGTACCGGGCGACGGTGGTGCGCACGGCCTCGTCGACCACCTGAGCGACGCGTTCGGCGCTCACCTCCCAGCCCGGCACCAGGAGCGCCGGCCAGAAGACGTAGTGGGGGGTCATGCCCAGGAACTGGGTGGCTGCGAGGTCCACGTCGTCGACCTGCACCGTTCCCGCCTCGTGCTCGGCCCGCAGGTAGCCGCGCACGGACTCGAAGTAGGGCAGCTTCCCGTGCGAGAACTGCGCGTTGGCGAGCTCGGGGAATCGCGGCAGACCACGACACCGACCGGGACGTCTTGCCGGCGATCGAGGCCCGGGCCACAAGGCTATCTCGTGAAGGACGCCACGAAGGAAGAGCTGTTCCGCGCCGTGGAGGCTGCCGCCCGAGGCCGAGCGGTGCTGGCTCCGGCGGTCACGGCACGGCTCATGGGGCAGGTACGTCGGCCCGTGTCCGAGTCGTTGTCGCGGCGGGAACTGGTGGTGCTCGAGCTGATCGCCCGAGGGTCCACGAACCGTG
This sequence comes from Microlunatus lacustris, assembly GCA_039527025.1. GTDB lineage: Bacteria > Actinomycetota > Actinomycetes > Propionibacteriales > Propionibacteriaceae > Microlunatus > Microlunatus lacustris. The sequence continues at coordinate 33,619 of BAAAJN010000004.1, read as the reverse complement.
GAGCGGCCAACCAGCTGTTCGTCAGCGAAGCGACGATCAAGAGCCACCTCCTCCACATCTGCGCGAAGCTCGGCGTGGACGACCGCGCCGCGGCCGTGGCCACCGCGTTCTCGCGCGGCAACCTCCTGCCCTCGAGGGGGCTACCCGACCGCCGTCGATCCGGCGGGCAGCGACCGCGCTCAGCCGCGGGGGTCGTCCCGCCACCGATGAGCACCGATGGCCACTCACCCAGCTGGACCCGGGCCGATTCGCCGGCACGACGGGCCCTGCCGGGAGGGCGGGGCCCCCGGCACCAGGCACGATGGGTGGTATGACGACGCCACCGACGAGCTCCGACGCCGAACTGGAGCAGGAGGACGCCGCAGCAGCGGACCAGCCCGAAGGCGCCAGCCCGCGGCCCCCCGCGTCCATGGCCGACGTGCTCCCGTGGCAGGGCAAGGCCAACCGCGGCGACAAGGCTCTCCTGGCCACGGTCTTCGGGGTCATGGGGCTGATGATGCTGACCATCCCGTTCCGGCCGTTCCTGCTGGCCAGCCACCCGGTCCTGCTGGAGCTGGTCACCGGCAGCCTCTCGGCCATCGGAGCGGGCGCCGCCTTCGCCCGGGTCGGCGAGACCTCCCTGTGGCTGGTGGTGCTCGCCGGCGTCTTCGGCATGGTGAAACTGGACTGGCTGTTCTGGCTGGCCGGCCGTCGCTGGGGAGCCCGGGTCCTGGCCCTGTTCGCCCCGGGCCCCTGGGCTGCCCGCTTCGTCGAGCGGCTGCGCACCGCCAAGCCGTGGCTGGTCGGCCTCGCTGTGGTGGCCGGCGCTCTGCCGGGGGTTCCGGCGGTGGCGGTCTACTGCCTGGCCGGGCTGAGCCGGATGCGGCTGGCAACCTTCCTGCTCTTCGACGCGCTGGGCGCTCTGATCATGGTCAGCCTGGTCGCTGGTCTCGGCTACGGTCTCGGCCAGCACGCGGTCGACCTCGTGCTGCTCGTGGACAAGTACGCCCTGTGGGTCAGCCTGGCCCTGATCGTCGGGTTGAGCTTCTTCTCCAGCCTCCGCCGCAGCAAGGCGATCACCTCCGACTTCGCCGCCACGGCGAAGGACGCCGAGGACGCCAAGGACGCCTGAGTCAGCTGCTGAGGGCCTGGGTGTGGCTCTCGTCGGGTGCGGTGACCTGCTCCCGGAGGGCCGGGCAGTGCTCCGGGGTGGGGTGGTGAGCGATGTCGATCATGCGGTCGAGGGCGTCGCGGGCCGCGGCCAGGGAGCTCATCGACGCGGTGATGCGCGCACGCTCCGCCTCGAGCATGGCGAACACCTCAGGCGTCGACGCGCCGGTCTCCACGCACGGCAGCAACTGCACGATCGAGCGGCTCGGCAGCCCCGCCGCGAAGAACTGCTGGATCAGCTGCACGCGCTCGACGGCTGACTCGGCGTAGGTGCGCTGGCCGGTGCTCGTCCGACTGGACGTGATCAGGCCCTGCTCCTCGTAGTAGCGGAGGGCCCGAGGGCTGACCCCGGACCGACGTGCGACCTCACCGATGCGCATGCGGAGGGACCTCTCGATCGAAGGGACAGGACGCAGGTGGGGGCAAGACTTGCCCCTGACGTCAACGTCAACTCCTAGCGTAGGCGAGGTCGGGTCGACACGCACCCGCACCTCCGTCAGCAGAAGGAACAGCATGGACATCACCGGTCAGACCGCCCTCGTCACCGGCGCCAACCGGGGCATCGGGCACCATTTCGTGCTCGAGCTGCTCGAACGCGGCGCGACCAAGGTCTACGCGGCCAGCCGTCGCCCCGAGGCGGTCGACAGCGGTGGGGACGACCGGGTGGTGCCGGTGAGACTGGACCTCCTGGACCACGCGTCGGTGGTCGCTGCCGCCGAGACGGCCCACGACGTCACGCTGCTCGTCAACAACGCCGGCATCTCCACCTCGACACCTCTGATCACGGGCGACCTCAGCGACATCCGGCGCGAGATGGACACGCACTTCTGGGGCACGCTCGACGTGACCCGGGCGTTCGCGCCGGTGCTCGCGTCGAACGGCGGCGGAGCGGTCGTCAACATCTTGTCGGCGCTGTCCTGGTTCGCCTTCCCGGGCAACGGGGCCTACGGCGCCGCGAAGGCGGCCGAGTGGAACCTGACGAACGGCATCCGGCAGGAGCTGGCCGCCCAGGGCACGTTCGTGCAGGCCGTCCACCTCGGCGCGGCCGCGACCGACATGATGGCGGGCTACGAGGGTCCGATGATCGACCCGCGCGGCGTCTCCCGTGCCTCCCTCGACGGGCTCGCGTCGCGGGCCATCGAGGTGGTGGTCGACGACTGGAGCGCCCTGGTCAAGGCATCGCTCGCCGCTGACCCCGCCCAGTTCTACGCCCAGCTGGAGGCGAGCGTCCCTGGCTGACGCAGCGGCGGGCAGCCCGGCCTCCGGACCCGGTCGGGGGGGCACGTGCCCGTGCGACGCCGGATCCCGGGGCCGGGAACGCGGGCGCTGTCTCAGTCCTGGTCCATCGGCCAGATCGGGCGCAGCTCCAGGCGGCCGGTGTAGGCCATCGGGTGCTTCGCGGCGATCTTGACGGCCTCGTCGAGATCAGCGCACTCGAGCACGTCGAAGCCGGCGATCCATTCCTTCGCCTCGGTGAAGGGGCCGTCGGTGACGAGGAGGTCCCCGCCGCGGACCCGCACCGTGACCGCCTGGTCGACCGGGCGCAGCCGGTCACCGCTCAGCCAGGCGCCCAGGGCGGTGACGTGGGCGAACCAGTCGTCCACGTCGGGTGCGGCCTCGGCGTCGGCGGCGGTGTGGTCGGGGTCGGTGGCGACGAGCATCAGGTACTTCATGACGGGTTCCTCTTCTCAGACGTCGGGTGGGTCGTCAGGTGGTCATGGGTGGTCGGAGCGGGACGACCGACCGACCGTGGCCCGGCGCGGGCTCCGGTGGTCGGGCGTGCCGGGCGAGTTCCGCCGAGGGCGACCATCCGGTGCTCGATGAACCGGCGTTCGGCGTCGTTCCCGGTGAGTTCCAGCGCCTGCCGGTAGGCGTCGACCGCTTCGCTCCCCCGCCCGAGACGGTGGAGGAGGTCGGCCCGCACGGCGAGGAGGTAGTGGTAACCGTCGAGCCGCCCGCTGCGGTCCAGCGCCTCCACCTCGCTGAGCGCGGTGGCGGGCCCGGCGACCTCGGCCAGGGCGACAGCACGGTTCAGGGCGACGACGGGCGAGGGCCAGAGGGCGAGCAGCGCGTCGTAGAGCGCGAGGATCTGCGGCCAGTCCGTGGTGGCGGGAGTCAGCGCCCCGGCGTGCTGGCAGGCGATGGCCGCCTGGAGCACGTAGCGGCCGGCGCGACGGTCCGGGAGGGCCTCCATGACGAGCTGGTGGGCCTCAGCGATCGTCGGCCGGTCCCAGAGCGTGCGGTCCTGGTCCTCCAGTCGCAGCGGGCGGCCCTCACCGTCCACCCTGGTGGCTGAGCGGGCGTTGGTGGCCAGCAGCAGCGCGAGGAGGCCGCTCACCTCCGGCTCGTCAGGCATCAGCTCGCGCAGGATCCGGGCCAGCTGCAGCGCGGCCTCGACCAGATCGGTCCGCACCAGCGTCGGCCCCGACGGGGCGGTGTGACCGGTGGTGAAGAGCAGGTGGACCACGCCGAGGACGCCTTCCAGCCGAGCGGGCAGCTCGCCGGCCTGCGGAAGGCGGAACGCGATGCGGGACCCGACGATCTTCTTCTTGGCCCGGGTGAGGCGGGCGGCCATGGTCGTCTCCGCCACCAGGAAGGCCCGGGCGATGTCCGGCGTCGACAGCCCGCAGACGAGCCGCAGCGTGAGGGCCACCTGGGCCTCGTGCGCCAGCGCCGGATGGCAGCACAGGAACACCAGCCGCAACCGCTCGTCCTGCAGAGCCGGGTAGCTGTCGACCGGCTGGTCCAGGGCCACGTCGTCGACGGCTGCGGCAGGCTCGACGAGCAGGGGCAGCTTGGCGTGGAGCGTCTGCTCGCGGCGGATGGCGTCGATCCCCCGGCGCCTGGCGGTGGTCGTCAGCCAGGCGGCCGGGTTGGCGGGGATGCCCTCGCCGGCCCAGGTCCGCAGGGCAGCCGCGTAGGCCTCCTGCACGCACTCCTCGGCGAGGTCGAGATCCCGAACCACCCGGACCGTCGCGGCGACCACGAAGGCCCACTCCCGGACGTGCGCGTCAGCCAGTGCCGCTTCGACCTCACCCGGCTCCGTCACGAGACGGACTGGACGGCGCCGCCGCCGCTGTGGACGGGACGCACCTCCACCCCTCCGCCAGCGCGGACGACCGGGTTGGCACCGGCCAGAGCCAGGGCGGCGTCGAGGTGCGGCGCCTCGAGGACGTAGAACCCGACCACGACCTCCTTCGTGTCGACGAAGGGGCCGTCGGTGATCCCGTCGGCGCGGATGGAGGTGGCGAGCTCGCGCGGAGTCAGCGCATAGGCGAGCAGCATGGAGCCGGAACCGGCCAGCTCCTCAGCGTGCGCATCGGCAGTGGCGGTGTCCTCGGCGGTGGCCTCCAGCGCGTGCGCCGAGTCGGCGGCGTAGATCAAGACGGCGTACTGAGCCATGACGGCTCTCCTTCCGGTCGGGGCTGGTCGATCCTGACACCCCTCCGTCGAACGGGGGCCCCGGACATCGACAGCCCTCGACGATTTCTGGGCGTCCGGCTCCCGAACCGTCGACGCAGGGCGCACGGGCGGTTCCACCGAACCCTGCGGTGCTCCAGGAACTGGTGTCGTCCACCAGCGAGCTCGGCCGAAGAGCTCGGGCTCGCGCCAGGCCATCCCGGCTGCTCGGAGTCATCGGCCAAGAACTGCGCCATCGCAAGCTCCACGTCGATGACCGGGCTCCCGCGGCGTCGAGGCCCACCACCGTCAGGTCACGGCCGCGACGGACTCGATGGCGCAGCAGGCACCCCGATCCGGTTCGGCCTGCGCGGGCCACGGCCGGCGGAACACCGACGGGTGGGAGGTCGAGACGGCCTCGGTAGGGACGGGTCGCGCGGAAGGCGCCGTTCTCGGGGACCTGGTCGACGATGAAGAGCACGGTCAGATGCTCCTGCTCGTCGCGGTCAGGCCGACCCAGACGGCGCCGAGGAGACGGGGTTCTGGAGTGGCGCGGGCCCTACAGTGCCGGACATGGCAGACATCGCATCAGACTGGCGGCTGGTCGACGGGGTGGCGACGGCGTGGTTCGAGACGCCGTCGCTGACCGCGGGGGCTGCGCTGGTCGGGCGCATCCTGGAGCTGTCAGCCGAGGCTGCGGTCGACCTGCGTGCGACGGGCCTGCAGGTGCGCCTGGACTCAGCCGAGCACGCGAGAGCGGTGTCGGCGGCCGCGCGGGACCTCGGGCTGTCTCCAGACCCGGCCGTGCTGCAGCGCCTGAGCGTCGTGGTCGAATCCACCGACCCGCCCGCGGTGCGGCGGTTCTGGCAACGCGTGCTCGACCGCACGCCCCGGGAGGACGGCAGTCTGACGGACCCGTTGCGGCGCGATCCCGCGCTGCAGATCCGGCACTCGACCGAGCCACGGCCGTTGCGGAACCGCGTCCACCTCGACGTGGTGCGGCCGGCCGCAGCGGTCGAGCGGACCCGTCTCGGTGACGCATCCGGACCCTACGGGGTCCGCCACTCCGACCCCGACGGCAACGAGGTCGACCTGGTGCCGGGCGCGGTGCTCGGCGAGACGACCGGGACAGCCGACTGGCAGGCGGTGTTCAGCGCGATGGCGTGCTACCGCACCACCTCGCCGACGCAGCAGCGCCACCTGGCCGACGCAGCAGCGGCGCGGGCCGACGACGCCGGCTTCCCGCTGCTGGTCGATCTGCGCCCCGGGCTCGTCATGATCGACAGCGGCAAGGACCAGTGGGAGGACGACGCCCACGGCCTCGAGCTCGATTTCACCGAGCTGGCCGCCGAGCTCCAGACCGCTGCTCACAGGATCGGCGCCACTGCGGATCCAGCGCTCGCGCGTTTCGCCCAGCTCGTCATCGACGCCGCCGACGTCGCCGCGGTCCAGGCGTTCTGGGTCGCCGCGCTGGGGTACTCCCGGGACCGACGAGCCGGGGCCAGCGACATCTACGACCCGCGGCGGCTCAACCCGGTCCTGGTGTTCCAGGAACTCGACGCGTCGGAGACGGAACGGCGTCGCCAGCGCAACCGCATCCACCTCGAGCTCGCCGTGCCGTCGGATCTCGCTCAGGCGCGGCTCGCCGCGACCCTCGCCGCCGGTGGCCGGCTGCTCGACGAGTCCCAGGATCGTTGGCGGGTGGCCGACCCCGAGGGCAACGAGATGGTGGTCGTCAGCGGGGCTGAGCCCGCGTCGGCCTGAGCACCGCACTCCTGCGGACGCCGGGCCTCGATCAGCAGGAGTAGGAGGGCTGCGGCTCGTGAGGATCGGCAACGACGACGTCCAGGCCCGGGTCGTCGAGCAGGTCCGTGACCGCGGCCCTGCTCGCCCCGATCCCCGCCCAGTGCGGGTCGACATCGCTGACGAAGATCCAGGCCTGGTCCGCCGGCCAGACGAAGGCAGGAGGTACCCAGGGCCCACCCGCACCGAGGTCGGTCTCCCAGGACTGCAGGGCGGTCAGGGGCCCCTCCATGAGCCAGTAGTCACGGTCGGGAAGGTGGACCACGACGTGGGGGCCCGGTCCTGCCGGCAGCCGCTCGTAGGGGTAGCCGTCCCAGAGGCAGAAGTAGCAGCGCTCGGCCGCCGTCGTGTGCCGGGCGAGGTGCGCGAAGGCCCGACGGGCCTGGTCGAGGTCGGAGGTGTGGCGGGCAGGGAGCTCGACCTGGTTCTCGCTCTGCCCGGGTCGGATCGGGTCCGGGATGAAGCGCAGTCGCGCGTACGCCTCGAAGCCGGCCGGACCGAAGGTGGTCGCCTCCTGGAAGGTCAACCTCGAGATCCAGGCAGCGGGCCCGGCACCCGCCACGTGACGCAGCTGCACCATTCCTCCTCGTCCTAACGGGAGCGACCGGCATCGGAGGACGGCTGCCAGCCTTCCTCGTCCCGCACGGCCTGCACGATGCGTCGGCTGATCTCGCGCAGCTGGCGGATCTGGGTCTGGGTCAGCGGAGCGAGGATGCGACGAACGGTCTGCACGTGCCCGGGAGTCGCCTGGTCCAGCTTCTCCACCCCGAGGGCGGTCAGCGTGGCCAAGGTGTAGCGCCCGTCGTCCGGATCGGGCGCGCGCTGCGCCCACCCCTTCTTCTCCAGCCGTGCCACTGCACGCGAGAGCCGGGACAGCGAGCTGTTGGCGAAGCCGGCCAGCACGCTCATCCTGAGGGTGCGGTCGGCGGCGTCACCGAGCGCGAAGAGGATGCCGTACTCGAAGTGCGTCAGGTCGGCATCGCCTTGCAGCTGAGCGTCGAGCGCGGGCGGCAGCCATTCCAGGACGGTGGCCAGGGCAGCCCACGTCTCCAGCTCTTCGCCGCTGAGCCTCACAGGCTCCTGGGAGTCCGACACGCACCCAGGCTACGGGGAAGAGCGGTCGAGCCCGAGTGGCACCACTTGACTGAGCAAGCGGGTATCCCTAGTTTTCACTTGACTGGGCAAGTCAAACTCTTGCTCGGCGCACTCCGGATGGTGGTTGGGGACATGGATCTGCAGTTGGCGGGCAAGAGAGCTTTCGTCAGCGGCTCGACGCAGGGGATCGGCTACGCGATCGCGCGCGCCCTGCTCGGCGAGGGGGCCGCGGTCGTCGTCAACGGCCGGACGGACAGCAGGGTCCGGGGCGCGGTGGAGCGGCTGACGGCGGAGGTCCCGGGTGCCGTGGTGGAGGGATCCGTCGCCGACTTCGACGACCCGGATCAGGTCCGGGGGCTGCTCGACGCCTTGGGTGAGGTCGACGTCGTGGTGAACAACGTCGGTCTGTTCGAGCGCTCGCCCTTCGCCGACATCGCTGACGAGGACTGGCAGCGCTACTTCGACGTGAACGTGATGAGCGGCGTGCGGGTGTCACGGCACGCCCTGCCCGGCATGCTGGCTCGAGGATGGGGCCGCATCCTCTTCGTCGGAAGTGAGTCGGGCGTGAACGTCCCCGGCGACATGCTGCACTACGGCGTCACCAAGGCGGCGATGCTGGCGCTCAGCAACGGCCTCGCCAAGCTCACCCGGGGTACCGACGTCACCGTGAACGCCATCCTGGGCGGGCCGACCTACTCCGACGGCGTCGAGGACACCGTCCGCCAGATCGCGCAGGCCCAGGAGATGGACGCCGACGCCCTCAAGACGGCCATCATCGCGGAGAACCGGACATCGCTCGTCCAGCGATTCCTCGAACCTCGTGAGATCGCCAACCTGGCGCTCTACCTGGCGAGTCCACTCTCGTCTGCGACGAATGGTGGTGCGCTGCGTGCTGACGGAGGCGTTCTCACCGCAACGATCTGAGCGGAGGCGACGAGAGGAAGGGGGGCGCAGAATCCGCCCCGGCGTCGAACTGCACGTCTCGTCCTGGGGCCGGACCTCATGCAGGTGGACCAGGGCATTCAATGACATTCGATGGAGTTGCCGAGAACCAGACGGAGGTGCGGATGAGTGACTGGATCAATCAGGGCTTCCCCGAGCTCGCTCGCCCACGGACGCGAGAAAGGCGGTGCTCTCCTCTGCGGTGATGCCCGCGCGCGCCCCGTCGGTCGCCGCACCACGGAAGACCGCCAGATACCTGCCCATCCTGCACGCCGAGCGTCCAGGCCCGTGGCGTGGTGGCATAGCCATCCCGCCGCCAGCATGGCGGTCGCGGCGCACACGTCCATCCGCTCCTGGGCCGGACCACCCGCCGGACCGGAGCGACGGCCTCGTGGACGTCTCCGCGGGACGTTCAGCTGGACGTGAAGAAGTCCGTGACCACCTGCTCGGGGGTTCAGGTGGTCACGGACTCCAGTGTGAGGTGTCGGGGGCCAAGCTCGGGGGTCCATGGCCCCCGACACAATGCTCACTGTAGACGAGAAGAACGGAGATGGAAAACCCTGGTTGTCCAGATCCGGACATGGCACCAGGTGGACAGACAATGACTTCCGTGCTCCACGGATGACCTGGAACAATTGTCAGTACTTTCTGCGGTGAATGGTGCGGTGACGCACCCGTGGAGCAAGCCGACGGCCGAAGCGGGGCCCGCGCGGACGCAGCGCCATCCCTGGGATCGCTGGCAGGGCTGGCAACGCCTCCGCCCCCGTCGACGTCGTCCCCGCGTGCGCGCCTGGCCACGTCGTTGGCCGCTGTGCTCCGCTCTCGCCGTCGTCATCGTCGCGCTGAGGTCACGGCGTCCCAGAGCTCAGGCGCGCGGCAGCACACCGACCAGCGCCGAGGTGAAGGCGACTTGTAGGGCGTCCCGCAGCTCCAGGTGCAGGACGCCGAGGTCGGGCTCGTCCGCATAGGCGGCCAGGAGGCTGGGCGGCGGCGGGACGTAGGACGACAGAGCGCCGGCCGAGACGAGGCTCATCAGGCAGAACAGCTGGGCGCTGTCGCCGAGCTCGGGCAGGTGCCGGCGAACGAGCTCGGACATGGCTGCGAGCCTGCTGAGAGAGGACCGCTTGTGCCGTTTGACCACCTCGACCGAGACGTTGTGCTCCAGCACGCCGCCCTGCGCGCCGAAGAGGTCGCAGAGCGCCACCCGGCCCGCCAGCGACCGGCTGAGGACCTCAGCCAGCTGGTCTGCCCGCGTCTTCGGGAGCGCACCAGCCTCGATGCCCGCGGCCAGTTCGTCCGCCAGGTCGACGAGCCAGTCGCGGAGGAACTCGTCCAGCAGTTCGAGCAGCACCGCCTCGCGCGACTCGAAGTAGCGCAGGACATTCGACTTGGCCAGTCCCACCCGTCGACTGAGCTCGTTGAGGCTCACCTCGGTGACGGGCATCTCGTCGAGCATCGACGCCGCCGTGGCCAGGATCGCCCGGCGGCGGATCTCCCGCTGCTCCTCGCTGCGCGCCCGCTGGAACGTCACACCGTCAGCCTAGCTTGCAGACCGCCGGTCCCTTGCTATCAGACTACCGGTCCGTTAGTCTGAGGAATAACAGACCGCCGGTTTCTTGAGGAGTGCAGATGAGCAGCAGATGGACTGAGCAGCAGATTCCCGACCAGCACGGCCGGGTGGCGGTGGTGACCGGCGCCAACACCGGGCTGGGCTTCGAGACTGCCCGGATGCTGGCCGCGCGGGGGGCGGCGGTGGTCCTGGCCGTGCGCGACGTCGAGAAGGGCCAGCGGGCTGCCGCCCGCATCCCCGGCGACGTCGCCGTCCAGGCCCTCGACCTGACCTCCCTGGAGTCGATCCGGTCGGCGGCAGCCGACCTGCGCGCCGCCCACCCCCGCATCGACCTCCTGATCAACAACGCCGGAGTGATGTACACCCCGAAGCAGACCACCGCGGACGGCTTCGAGCTCCAGTTCGGCACCAACCACCTCGGCCACTTCGCCCTCACCGGTCTGCTGCTGGACCGGCTCCTGCCCGTTCCCGGCTCCCGCGTCGTCACGGTCAGCAGCGCCGGTCACCGGATCCGGGCCGCCATCCACTTCGACGACCTGCAGTGGGAGCGGTCCTACAGCCGGGTCGCCGCCTACGGCCAGGCGAAGCTCGCCAACCTCATGTTCACCTACGAGCTGCAGCGCCGGCTCGCGCCGCACGGCACCACGATTGCGGTCGCGGCCCATCCCGGCGTCTCCAACACCGAGCTCACCCGCTACACACCAGCCGCGCTCCGCGTGCCCGTCACCTGGCTGGCGCCACTGCTGACCCAGAAGGCCGAGATGGGCGCCCTGCCCACGCTGCGCGCCGCCACCGACCCAGCCGTGGTCGGCGGCCAGTACTACGGGCCCGGCAACCGGGGTGAGATCCGCGGATACCCGGAACTGGTCGCCTCCAGCCCCGACTCCCACGACGAGGACGCCCAGCAGCGCCTGTGGACGGTCTCCGAAGAGCTCACCGGGGTGACGGTCTCCGTACCAGGCCGTCCGCGGTGAGCGCGCCGGCCGGGTGAGCCAGCGATCTCGGTCGTCAGTGCACCTAGGGTGGGATGACACGGCCGCGACTGGCGGTCGACGAGCGGGAGCAGATGCGTGGGAGCTCTACGACGCCGGAACTCGGCCGATGGCCCTTCCACCCTGGTTTCCCTGCCGGCACGCGGATGGAGCCCCGCACGGCAGCTGATGCTGCGCGTGGTGGTGGCGCTCGTGCTGGTGGCCGTGATCGTCGGCTTCGTCTACTTCGACCGGGGTGCCTACACCGACAGCCACGACGGTGAGGTGACGTTGATCGACGCCATCTACTACGCCACCGTCACCATCACCACCACCGGGTACGGCGACATCACCCCGATCACTCCGCACTCCCGGGTGCTGAACGCCGTCGTGGTCACCCCGCTGCGCATCATGTTCCTGGTGCTGCTGGTGGGCACCACCTTGGAGGTGCTCGCCAACCAGGGCCGACGGATGATCCAGGACCGCCGCTGGCGGCGACGGCTGCGCGACCACACCGTCGTGGTCGGCTTCGGCACCGCCGGGAGGAGCGCTGCGCGCACCCTCAGCAAAGCCGGCCGGGACCCCGCGAGCATCGTGATCATCGACAGCTCCGCCGCTGCTGTCGCCGACGCCAACGCCCGCGGCTACGCGGCGATCCAGGGCGACGGGACGCGGCGCGACCTGCTCCACCAGGCCGAGATCAGCCGAGCCGAGCAGGTCATCATCGCCTTGGACCGCGACGACTCCGCCATCCTCGCGGTCCTGACCGCCCGGCAGCTCAACCCCGCCGCGCACCTCACCGTCGCCGTCCGGGAGGACGCCAACGCCGCCCTGATGCGACCAGCGGGGGCGAACGCCGTGATCACCTCCTCCGAAGCCGTCGGGCGGCTGCTGGGACTCTCCGCGGTCAGCCCGAACCTCGGTGTGGCCATCCAGGAGCTGCTCTCCACCCGCGAGGGTCTGGACCTGCACGAGCGCCCGGTCACTCCTGACGAGGTCGCCGGCAGCCCGGATGCGGTGGCCGAACCGGTGGTCGCGGTGGTGCGCGACAAGACCCTGCGACGGTTCTACGACCCAGCCGTCTCGACGTTGCGGAACGGGGACCGCGTGGTCGTGGTCCGAGGTGCCGAGGAGGGTGACCGGAGCCAGGGCCACTAGTCGGCGCAGCGGGACGGGGAGGCCGACCGACGCCTCGTCAGCGTTGGAGCGCCCAAGCCACCATCAGCGGGAACTCCGCCTGCCAGAAAGGCCCGCCGTGGTCGCCGATCCGTTCAGTCAGCACGACCTCGGTGCCGGCATCGCGGAAGGCTGTCGCCCATCGCGTCGCGTTCTCGAGGAACCACGGCTCGAGGGTCCCGGCCACGAGGTAGGCGCGCGGGGGAGGGCTGGGCATCACAGCCGGCGGCCGGTAGCCGCCGCCAGGCGAGGCGCAGAAGACGGCGCCGTAGACATCTGGATGGCGAAGGCCCAGGGCAAGGGCGAGCTCGCCACCCGCCGACACGCCGCACACCGCTGTGCGCTCGGCCGGCAACGCCACGCCGAAGCGCGAATCGACCCAGCTCCGGACCTCGTCGACGAAGAAGCCCTCGTGGGCCGCGAACCGCTCCCCGTCGAATGACGGAGAGTACTCGCGGATCCGCGCCATCTCATCCTCGTCATCCGTGCGGTGGACGCCGACGATCATGGTGGGCGGTAGCCGGGCTGCCTCGAGACACCCACCCCACTGCGAGATCAGCTGACCGTCACCGGCGAACACCACCAGCTCGGGGGCTCTAGACGGCACCCACACCGTGACCTGTCGTCCGCCGTCGTACCCGAATGTCGCCGTGACGAGCTCTCCGGAGATCGGATCAGCACGATCCGGTCCTGGCATCGCTGGCCGGCGTCGACGAGGTCCGACGGGTAGCTGGTCATCCACCGGGACCTCCCTCGATCTGCCGGGCCTCGCTCCCAGCGGCAAGACCGCGCCGGGACGTTGCTCGTGGACTCGAACGTAGCGCAGGTCTTCCGACGACCGGCGAGACGAGAGGGACCAGGGCGCGCCCGACCAGCCGTACGACGGCGGGGCCCCGGCGCCGAGACACTCCCCCGGCTGCTCAGCGGGCCGGCGCGACGATGCGAACGGGCTTGCGCGCGCAACCTCCAGCGCCGAGCATTCGACCATGATCATGCGCCCGGCGACGAGCGCCGACGTCGAGGCTCTCCTCGAGATCCAGGAGCCCGCCGCGGTCCGAGGACTGGGTCACATCTTCCCGCAGGCCGACCACCCCTTCCCTCGTCAGGCCATCGGCTCGCGCTGGCTGAGCGAGATCGCCGACCCCGAGGTCAGCGTCTACCTCTGCACCGACGACGACGGCTCCATCCAGGGCTTCGCCGCTCTGCGCGGCGACGAGCTGCTGCACTTCGGAACCGCCCTACCCACCTGGGGAACGGGCCTCGCCTCCCGCTTCCACGACGCGTTGCTCCACGAGATGTCCGTGCTGGGCCGATCCAGACTCACCTTGCGCGTGTTCGAGGAGAACCGGAGAGCCCGACGCTTCTACGACAAGCACGGCTGGCAGCTCACCGGTCGCACCAGCCGCACGAGCTTCCCCCCTCACCCGGTGCTGCTGGAGTACGAGCGGCAGTGAAGCCCGTGCTCCCCTGAGTGTTCGTCGCCCGCGCGCCGCCTCCCGGTCTCTCGCGCAGAGCCGCCAGCTGCCGAGGCGTCCGCCGGTTCTCCGGCGTTGCGGCACCGGCGTGCCGATCACCCGGCCCGACGTCGCATGCGCCGCTCGGTCGGGTCGTCTGGCGAGGGACCGACGTCGACGAAGGCATGACGTCTGTACAGGGCTCGCGCCGCCTGGTTGTCGGTCTTGACCGACAGCACCAGGGCCCGCCCGGGGTGCTGGTCGCGGGCCCAGGCCACCACCCGCCGGATGGCCTCGTCCCCTGCACCGCGGCCTCGGCCGGCGGGGGCGACCCACAGACTGACCAGTTCGACTTCTCCTGCGGAGTCGGGCGCGGTGGCGCTCACCATCCCCAGCGGCTCGCCGCCCACGGTCAGTGCCAGGTTGAGCGGCACCTCCGCCAGCCGAGCCCGCCACCGCTGCTCGGTGTCACCTGAGCCGCTCCACTCGGCCAGGGTCGAGCAGAAAGCACCCGGCGCCTCGGCCAGCGCAGCCTGCCGGAGCTTCCGCCACAGCTCCCAGTCATCGGGCGTCAGGACGAGGACGTCGACCACCGCCCCATCATCGCTGCTGCTGTTGTCGCCGCTCGTCGGTGTCCCGGGTCCCGACGTGCAGGAGGTGGCCACAAGCCTTGACAGGTGACCATTCGGTCACCTAAATTTCACTCATGGACGCCGACGACCTCGTGTTCCGAGCACTGGCGGACCCGGTCCGCCGACTGCTCCTGGACACGCTCTTCCAGCGGGACGGCCGCTCGCTGGGTGAGCTCGAGGCCGCGGTCAACCAGCACGTCGAGATGACCCGCTTCGGGGTGGCGAAGCACCTGCGCCTGCTGGAGCAGGCCGACCTCGTCATCTCCCGCAAGCAGGGCCGGGCGAAGCTGCACCACCTGAACCCGGTCCCCATCCAGCAGATCCACCAGCGCTGGATCGGCAAGTACACCGAGCGGGCCGGCGTCGCGGCTTTCCTGCTCGACCTCAAGCACCACCTCGAGGCGCCCGAAGGGCGCGACACACCCACGATCACGGAGGACGACACACCATGAGCGAGAACCTGGTCCAGACCTACAGCATCTACATCAACGCACCGGCCCAGCGGGTGTGGGAGGCCATCACCCAGTCCGAGCACACCAGCCGGTGGGGCTACGGCGGCGACGTCCAGTTCGAGCCCCGCCCGGGCGGGGTCTTCAACAACCTGACCACGGACGAGATGAAGCAGATGGGGATGGGCGACGTGGCCATCGAGGGGACGGTCATCGAGGTCGATCCCCCGCACCGGCTGGTGCTCAGCTGGAAGGCGAGCTGGTACCCCGACTCCGAGCCCACACAGGTCAGCTGGGAGCTGACGCAGTTCCCCAGCGGACTGACCCGGGTGGTGCTGACCCACGACGTCACGGCCGCCCCCCAGCTGGCGGCCGAGATCGCCGGCGGTGGCGACCCGCAGCAGGGTGGCGGCGGCTGGCTGTGGTCGCTGTCCGGTCTCAAGACCCTCCTGGAGACCGGCAGATCGATGGACGAGCCCGCGGCCTGAGGGCCACGGAGTGGACGGGACTCCCTCTCAGCAGCGAGAACTGCTGAGGGGGAGCCCCCTCCGACCTCATCCAGGGCCTGCTGGGTAGGGCGGGCCCGGGCGACTCTGCGTCGACTGTCGGCGCGTTCACCGTGAGGCTGTGACCCTCTGGATCGGCGAGTGTGGGCCCCCGAACGGCACACGGCTGGTCGACCGCCGAAGTTTGCGCCGAGGGGTGGGGATGGTCAGGGGAAGCCGAGGATGTGGGTCGGTCGCCAACCTGCGCGAGGTCGCGGCACTCTGCCGGGCAGTCGGCATCCCGGTCGTCCTCGACATCGCGCGCTTCGCCGAGACCGCCTGGTTCGTCAAGCAGCGCGAGGACGAGTTCGAGGACAGCGCCATCGACGAGATCGTGCTCGAGATGATGGCCTGCGGGGACCTCGTGGTCGCCTCGTCCAAGAACGACGGTCTGGCGAGCATCGGCGGGTTCTGCGCCTTCCGTGAGGACGGGGACCTGTACCGGAGGGCGCAGCAACGGTGCCTGCTGACCGAGGGTTTCATCACCTACGGCGGTCTGGCCGGGGCGTGACATGGAAGCGGTGCCCATCGGCCTGGCGGAGGCGATCGACCTCGACCACCTCACGTACCGGATCGGGCAGGTCGCCTACCTCGGAGACCGGCTGCGGGCGGCGGGAGTCCCCCTCCAGCACCCCACCGGAGGGCACGCGGTCTTCGTCGACGCCGGAGCCCTGCTGCCCCACCTCGCCCACGACCAGTTCCCCGGACACGCCCTGGCCTGCGAGCTGTACCTGGAAGCGGGCGTGCGATCAGTGGAGATCGGATCGCTGCTCCTCGGTCGGAACCCCGACACCGGCGAGCAGGAGGAGGCGCCGCTCGAGCTGCTGCGGCTCGCCATCCCTCGTCGCGCCTACACCAACGACCACATGGACTACGTCGCTGACGCACTGATCGAGGTGGCAGCCCGGGCACCGAGGATCAACGGCGTCCGCTTAACGGACGAACCGCCCCTGATGCGCAACTTCACCGGGCGCTGCAGCTGGATGTGACCCGTGCACCACGAGTCCCCCGGACCGGGCCAGGCTCGATCGTCGGCTGCGTTCCAGCCCTCTGCCGGTGGGTGTCGACCGCAGCCGTTGGTCGTCGTCTCGGGCATGATCGGTCCGGTGGACGTGCTGGCGACGTTGCCCGTGGAGGGTCTGGTCTTGCGCGAAGCCGGGGCGGCGGACGTCCCGGCGATCGTGGAGCTGCTGGCCGCCGACCCGCTCGGAGCCGCCCGTGACGGCATCACCACTGAGGCCGACCTGGAGCCCTACCTGCGCGCGTTCAACGCCCTGGCCGCCGACCCGGCCCACCTGCTGGTGGTCGCCGCCGACGAGCTGCAGGTGCTCGCCACGCTGCAGCTCAGCTTCCTGCCCGGGCTGGCCAGGCGGGGCGCCCTGCGCGCGCAGATCGAGGCGGTACGGGTCCGGGAGGACCACCGGAGCCGAGGGCTGGGAGCCGCGCTGTTCGGGTGGGCGATCCAGGAGGCGCGCCGCCGCGGCTGCGCCCTGGTCCAGCTGACCACGGACAAGTCCCGGGCCGATGCGCACCGCTTCTACGAGGGCCTCGGCTTCGTCGCCTCGCACGAGGGGCTCAAGCTCGATCTGCTGCAGCGGTGAGCTGGGCGGCTGTGGAAGCCGTTCCGTGCTGCGGTGTCAGCCACCGCCGTGAGGCGCGCCCGTTCGGCGGTCGACCAGCGGAGGTCGGCTGAGCGACACGGGCTAGCGCTCGGCCTGCCGGTCCAGGTGCGGCCAGGCCTCGACTGCGTGGTGTGGACCTCTCGGATCTCGGTACGCCGATCGGTCCGCTGCGCTGCGTCCACGGTGGGTCCGCCAACCGGATGTACCGGCTCGACACCGACCAGGGGTCGTTCGCGGTGAAGGAGCTGAACCTGTCGGACCGCCGCTGGGCCTACCACCCCGACGACGTCTTCAGGTTCGAGCAGGCCGCCTTCGCCGCTGGCATCTCGATGCCGGAGCCGATCTCGGCCGACCACGGGGTCGGGACTGGCTCAGGCTCGCCGAGCGGGCGGCGGCGGCGACCAGCCAGCCGTGGGTCGACGACCTCGCCTCGCGGGCCGAAACGCTCCTCGCGATCGCCGACTTCGTGGACGGCTGCAGCCGTCCAGGGCCCGTCGTGTGCTGACCCACCGAGACATCCAGCCGTGGAACCTGCTCGCTCGGGAGGGTCGGCCGGTGGTGGTCCACTGGGAGCTCCCCGGACTGCTCGACCTGTCCGCCGAGCTCGGTTCCACCGCGCTCGGCCCCGCGAAAGGACCGGGTTTCGACGACCTCGAGCCTGGTCGGCGGCCGGTTGGGCACACGAGGTGGAACATCCTGCGCTGCCTCTCCGGCGTCGAGGCCGCCACCGGTCCGGATCTGGCGCTGTCACACGACTCCGTGCACAGCGGCCTGCGGGGGCTGCCCGACCTGTTCGACCGACTTCCGGCGCTCGAGGCGGTCCTCCTGCCGCCCTGACCCGTCACCGAGGACCGGTCCGTCGACCTCGTCAGCCTGTCCCGTCGGCCTCCGCGGCTCGAGCCCAGGCGGCGGGGTCGTGGCTGTGCGGGATGGCCAGGACCGCCTGCCAGAGCGTCAGCACCTCGAGCCAGCGGCTCTCCAGCGCGGTGAGGGGTCGCACCGACTCATAACCCGCACGGAGCTCTCGACGCACCCGGTCCGGCGTCGGCCGCCAGTTCCGGAAGCGCGTGCCGAGGTAGACGCTCGCCTTGGCGAGGTCACTCACCGGGTGGTCCCACGCCACCTCGTCGAAGTCGAGCACGGCGACGACGTGCCCGCCGCGGGTCAGGATGTTGGCGGACCGGAAGTCGTTGTGGACCGGTTGAGGGCTGCCGTCCCACGGCGGCAGCGCAGCGACCAGCGTTCTCAACCGCGCTGATGCTCCGGGCGCGAGGCCGGGGTCGCTGTCGGACAGCCAGCGCCGTATCCGGCGATCGGGGGGCTCCATCGCGGCGGGCCGCCGCAGTCGCGGGTCGGTCCGACCACGCAGGGCGAGGTGCAGGTCCGCCAAGCACGCCCCTGCCGCCCGCACCGCGGTCAGGTCCTCCACGTCCAGCCATCCGCCGTCGAGCTCCGGCAGCACCGCCACCGACAGCGGCCCGACCGGCCCGTCGAGCACGACCCGGTCGTCTCCCCCGGCGGTCGGGATCGGCACGGCGACCGGCAGACCGCGGTCCCCCAGCCACCGCAGCAGCTGGGTCGACGCGGCCAGCCCGTCGAACTGGGCGAGGGTGCGCGACCACTTGACCACCAGGGCGCCACGGTCGCTCCCCAGCCAGGCGATGGCGTTCTCTCCGCTGATCACGAGGCGGTGGCAGTCGTCGGCGGCGACGCCCCACTCCCGGGCCAGGGCGGTGCAGATCCACTCGACCGCCTCGGAGAACCTGCCGAATCCGAAACGGCGGCGCAGCGCCTCCTGCGGATCCACCGTCTCCCACAGCATGGACAGACCGGACGGCAGCACCGCTGCAGCCTAGGGCGCCGACGTCGGGGTCCGTCAACGGATCGCCCGCGTCCGGCCGCGTCGCGCCCGAAACGCCGGCCCTGGTCGCCAGGGCTGCACTTCGGCAGACTCACCTCGTGGTCGCGGCCGCGCGGGCTCCACCGCGGCGCAGAACGGGAAGGCGAGCCAACCATGAGCATCCGGGTGAGCAGCACCCTGCCGGTTCCCGCCGCGGTGGTCGCCGAGCTGATGGGCAAGCCTGCCCTGCTGCGGCACGTGACCTGGCCGATCCTGACGATCCACGGTCTGCCCGAGACCGTCGCGCCCGGTCGACCGGTGGTGGTCCGCCTGGTCCTGTTCGGTCTGGTGCCGTTGTGGAGGCACACCATCACCGTGGTGGCCAGCGGCGCCCTGGAGGCCAGGACCGACGAGCACGGAGGTCCCCTGCGGACCTGGCGGCACCACCTCCTCGTCGAGCCGTTGTCAGCGACCAGCTGCCGCTACACCGACGAGGTGGACCTCGACGCCGGCCGGCTCACCCCCGTCGCTCGTTCTGCGGCCCGCCTCTTCTACCGCCACCGCCACCAGCGCTGGCGGGCCCTGAGCCGAGTTCTGGCCTGACGGGGGTGACGGTCGGGGTGGCGATCGCGGCCATCCGTCCGACCTCCGCGTCGTGGCCTCGTCGGCGTTGCGCCAACGACCTCGACGGCGGCGGCGGGACGATCGACGTCGTCGTGGCCGACGAGCGGCCCACCAGCGGCCGGCCTCGGGACCGAGACCGGCGTCCGTCGCCGCGTGCGGTGGCCTCGGTCGGAGCCGTGACCAGGACGCGAGAGGACGAGGATGGACGCACTACCCCCCAGGTCCCGACTGCTGCACGTGGGCCTGATGAAGACCGGCACCACGGCACTGCAGACAGCGGCCAGCCACCGGCGTCAGGAGCTGCTGGAGCACGGCGTCCGCTACCCGGGGGCGCACTACAACCACCGCCGGGAGGTGCAGGCGTTGTTCGGCCGCTCCGCCGCCACCCGAGCCGAGCGCCCTGACTACTGGGACCGGTTGGTGGCCGAGGTCGACGGCGACAGCACCCGCCGGATCCTGATCAGCAACGAGATGATCGCCGGCGGTGACCACACGGTGGCTCGAGGGCTCCGCGATGACCTCGGCCCGCTGACGCACGTGGTGTTCACGGTGCGCAGCTTCTCCTCGGTGCTGCCCTCGCTGTGGCAGCAGTACGTCAAGAGCGGGCACCAGCAGGACTTCGAGGAGTTCCTCGACCGGAGGCTCGTGAGCGACCTCCCGCCGCCGCCGGACATGGCCCGGCACGACCAGGCAGCCCTGGTCACCAGGTGGGTCGACGTCTTCGGCCCGGAGAACGTGACCGTGATCGTGGTCGACAAGACCGAACCGCGCCGGGTGCCCCGGTCTTTCGAGGCTCTGCTGGCCCTGCCCCCCGGGATGCTGTTCGAGCCGGAGCTGCGCGGGGAGTCGCTGAACCGGTCCCTCTCCGTCCACGAGGCCTCCCTCCTCCTGACGGTGAACCGCCTGCTCGCCCCGTACGACCTCCCACGGGGTGAGGTCAACCGCCTCCTCCTCAAGGGCGCGACGGCCCGCGTGCTCGACGAGTGCCCCGCTCCCGGCCCCGACGCGCAGCTGGTCCTGCCGCCCTGGGCGGTGGAGCTGGCCACGGCTCGCAGCCAGGAGCACGCCGAGGCCATCGCCGCCAGCGGTGCGCGCGTGGTCGGGGACCTCGCGGAGCTGAGCCGGCCGCCGCGGACCGATCAGGGGCAGTGGCAGGTCAGCACCACGGTGCCCGTCGAGGTGGCCGCGCAGGCGGTCGTCGGGGCGCTGTCAGCGGCGATGCTTCCCCGCAACGAGCCCGAGCAGGTCACCGCCGGCGAGGCCAGGCCGGTCGGGACCGGGATCAGCCGGGCACGGCTGCTGCCCGCCGCCGTCCGTCGGCAACTCAGGCGGCTGCGCCCCCGGAGCGGCGAGCGGACCCACCGGGAACGGTGAGGGGCCGCCTCGGGTCCTCGGTCGACAGCCGACGGACGTCGGCTGGGCAATCCGGTCCAGGAACGGAGACGATGGGGCGGTGGACACCAGGAGCTCCCCCCGCGCGGGCACCCAGGACGACGAGCAGGAGACGCCCGACGCCACGGCCGCCACGACGTCGCAGCTGAGTCGGTGGGTGTTCTGGCCGGCCGCCGTGATCGTGCTCGGCTTCGTCGCCTTCACGTTGGTGGCGCCAGGCACCGCGGAGCAGCTGTTCCTGGGCCTGCAGGAGGGCATCGTTTTGAACTTCAGCTGGTACTACGTGCTCGTCGTCGCCGTGTTCGTGGGGTTCTCGATCTTCGTCGGCTTCGGCCGGTTCGGCGGCATCAAGCTCGGGAAGGACGCGGATGAGCCCGAGTTCTCCACCGGTTCCTGGTTCGCCCTGCTCTTCGCGGCCGGCATGGGGATCGGCCTGGTCTTCTACGGCGTCTCGGAGCCGCTGAGCCACTTCGCCTCACCCCGCCCCGGCGTCACCGGGACCGAAGGCCAGCTCGCCCAGCAAGCCCTCACCCAGACGTTCCTGCACTGGGGCCTGCACGCCTGGGCGATCTACGTCGTCCTGGGCCTCGCCCTCGCCTACGCGATCCACCGGCGCGGCCGTCCCGTCTCGATCCGCTGGGCCCTCGAGCCCCTCCTGGGAAACCGGGTCCGCGGTGGCTGGGGCAACCTCATCGACGTCCTCGCCCTGGTCGGCACGGTCTTCGGCGTCGCGACCTCGCTGGGCCTCGGGGTCATCCAGATCGGCGCGGGGCTCGCGAGCGCCGGGCTGGCCGAGAGCAGCATCGTCAGCCAGATCGCCATCATCGCGGTGGTCACCGCCGTCACGATCGTGTCCCTCGTCACGGGGGTGACGAGGGGGATGAAGATCCTGTCGAACTTCAACCTGCTCCTGGCCGCGGCCCTGCTGGTGTTCGTCCTGGTGGTCGGTCCCACGCAGTTCCTCCTGCGCGAGTTCGTCCAGTCGATCGGTGCCTACCTGCAGAACGTGGTCGGGTTGTCCTTCAACGTCACCGCCCAGCAGGGCGCGGCGGGCGAGGCCTGGCAGGGGGCCTGGACCACCTTCTACTGGGGTTGGTGGATGTCGTGGGCGCCGTTCGTGGGCATCTTCATCGCGCGCATCTCCCGGGGACGCACCGTCCGGCAGTTCGTCGCCGGCGTCCTCCTGGTCCCCACCGCACTCACCTTCCTCTGGTTCGCGGTCCTCGGGGGCGCGGCGATCCACGAGCAGACGAACGGCTCAGGCGGCCTCATCGGCCCCAGTGGCTCCGTCGACATCGAGGGCTCGCTGTTCGCCCTGCTCGGCGGGCTCCCGGCCGGCACCATCGTGACCTTCGGGGCGATCCTCCTCATCGGCGTCTTCTTCGTCACCTCGTCGGACTCGGGCTCCCTCGTCATGGCGATGATCGCCTCCGGCGGTGACATCGAGCCCAAGACCTGGCTCCGCGTCTTCTTCGCGACCTCCGCGGCCCTGCTCGCGGTAGCGCTGCTGCTCGCGGGCGGCCTCGACGCCCTGAAGACGGCAGCGATCACGACCGCGCTGCCGTTCAGCGTCGTCCTGCTGCTGACGTGCTGGTCGACGACCATCGCCCTCTCGCGCGAACGCCGGGCCTATGACAAGGCCGAACGGGACGTCCTCCTCGAGCACGTCGGCGCCCACTACGGACTCGAGGTGGACGGCCCTGCGGAGGCAGGCGCCCACCGCAGCCCCGCCCGGCCGTTCGGACGCGTCAGGAGGCGGATGCGCGGGGACCGCCGGGCTCCCTGAGCCGGACACCACCTGTCCCCTCCGGTGCCCTGGCTTGATCCAGGGCCGGTGCTCGATGATCGTCCCTGTGCACCTGGTGATGATGTTCGGCCCGTCTGCTGTCGGGAAGATGGCGGTCGGCCGCGAACTGAGCAGGCTGGCCGGGTACCCGCTGTTCCACAACCACATGAGCATCGAACCGGTCCTCGAGGTCTTCCCCTGGGGCTCGCCCTCGTTCCAGCGGCTGACGAGCGAGCTGCGACGCCGGGTCGTCGAGGAAGCTGTGGCGGCGGACCTGCCGGGCCTGATCTTCACCTACGTCTGGGCCCTGGACGACCCGGCTGACCGCGAGTACGTCGACTGGCTGACCGAGCCGGTCCGGACGGCCGGCGGCCGGTTGGACTTCGTGGAGCTCTACGCCGACCAGGCCACCCGCCTGGCCCGCGAGGGCACGGCCCTGCGGCTGGAGCACAAGCGCAGCAAGCGAGACCTCGAGGCGACCCGGCGACGGCTGCTCGAGGACGACGCCGCACACCAGCTGAGCACCAGCGGCGACTTCGTCTACCCCGATCAGCACCTGCGCCTCGACAACAGCCACCTCACACCGGCCGAGGCCGCGAGCCGCATCGCCCAGCACCTCCAGCTCATCCCCCGAGCCGGAGCGGACTGACCGTTCGGAGTGGCCTGGTCGCGCGAGGACGAGCTCGCTACGGACTGCTGGTGCTGCTGGTGATGCCGGCTAAGCATGATAGCTTTTGGCTAATGCAATAAGCCGCGCAGCAGACCCCGACCTGGAGGCAGACATGACCGAGTTCTTGGAGATCGACGGTGGCACCCTGGCCTATGACGTGACCGGTGCATCCGGTCCGCTCGTGGTGCTCGCCCACGGGATGGGCGACAGCCGGGAGGCCTACCGCTTCCTCACCCCCATCCTGGTCGAGGCGGGTCACCGCGTCGCCGCGGTGGACCTGCGCGGCTGCGGGGAGTCCAGCGCCACCTGGAGGTCCTACTCGCGCACCGACATCGCCGGCGACCTCCTCGCTCTGGTGCGCCACCTGGGCGGTCCGGCCGTGCTGGTCGGTCACTCCATCGCCGGCGGGGCGGTCACCATCGCCGCGGCGACGGCTCCGGACCTGGTCACCGCGGTGGTCGAGCTGGCGCCGTTCACCCGCAAGCAGTCGGTGGGTCTCGGCGACCTGCGCGCGGCCTCCTTCCGCCGGGGCATGCGCCACCTCCTCGGCACCACCCTGCTCGGCAGCACGAGCCAGTGGGTGAAGTACCTCGACGTCGCCCACCCCGGCCCCAGACCCGCCGACTGGGACACCCGGTTGGACCAGATCACGACGATGCTGGCCGAGCCGGGCCGGATGAAGGCCCTGCAGGCGATGGGTCGAACCACCCCCGTCGACGCCGGGGAGCAGCTGGGCAACGTCCGGTGCCCGGTCCTGGTGGTGCAGGGCACCGCCGACCCCGACTGGGCCGTACCGCAGGCCGAGGGGGAGGCCGTCGTCGCCGACCTGCCCGGCGGCCTGGGCCGCCTGGAGATGGTCGAGGGCGCCGGCCACTACCCGCACGTGCAGTTCCCGGCGCAGGTGGCGACCGCGATGCTGACCTTCCTGGCCGACGTCCATGCCTAGGGCCGGCCTGGGCACGGCCGCGGTCGTCGCGGCCGGCGCCGACCTCGCCGACGAGATCGGCTTCGCCGGCCTCACCATGGGCCAGCTGGCCGAACGGCTCGGGGTGCGCACGCCCTCGCTCTACAAGCACGTCGCCAGCCAGGACGACCTCAACCGCCGCATCGCCGCCCTGGCGCTGGACGAGGCGGCCGACGCCATCGGAGCGGCCATCCAGGGCCGCGCCGGCCGCGACGCCCTGCGGGCCGCCGCCCGCGCGCTGCGTGACTTCGTCCTCGCCCACCCCGGCCGGTACGCCGCCACCATCGGCCTCGAACCCACCGGTCCGGACGACCCGCTGGCCCTTGCCGCGACGCGGGGACTCGAACCCTTCGCCGCCGTGCTCCGCGGCTACGACGTCGCTCCGGTCGACATGACCCACGCCCTGCGCGCGCTGCGCAGCACCTTCCACGGGTTCGCCACCCTCGAGTCCGGCGGTGGGTTCCGGTGGGCCACCGGCACCGACGAGAGCTTCGAGTGGCTCGTCGACCTCGTCGACCTCGGCCTGCGCGCCACGTCTGCCGGGCGCACGCCTCCGCCGCCGGTGGGGTGACTCTGGTGCGGGACCAGAGCCGATCAGGCCAGCTGCTCGCGACCAT
The DNA here is from genome assembly GCA_039527025.1 of Microlunatus lacustris. Taxonomy (GTDB): domain Bacteria; phylum Actinomycetota; class Actinomycetes; order Propionibacteriales; family Propionibacteriaceae; genus Microlunatus; species Microlunatus lacustris. The sequence goes on along the minus strand of BAAAJN010000004.1, from coordinate 8,919 downwards.
CCGGTGCGTCCGGCCGGCGGTGCCGCGTCACGAGGACGCGCCGGGACGTGGCCAGCAACCCCGCCCGAGGGTCCAGCTCTGCGAGGTACCGCAGCTGAGCGGACCGAGGACGAGGGCCAGCAGGCCCAGCAGGGCCGAGACGAGCACCACGAGGAGCACGATGCGTCGAGGCGTCACCGTCTGGTCTGCGGGCCCGCGTGGCCGCCCTCGGGTGACGGGAGCGCTCGGAGCTGGCTGAGCATCTCCCGCGCGTGGTCGTCGTCCCAGCAGACGGCAGCCTCCCAGGCCGCCGAGGCCTGCGCGGCGAGGTCGTGCACGTCCTCGGCCAGATCGGCGGCGTTGTGGGGCAGCACCAGGTCGAGGTCGGAGACGTCGACGTGCGACTCGTCCCAGTCGATCATCGCGACCCGGTCGGCGGTGATGCGGATGTTGCCGGGGTTGGGGTCACCGTGGACCACGGAGGTCGGGCGCCCAGCGAGCCGCGCCCACGCCGCGCGGCAGCGGGCGACGCCGTCAGCCGGCATCGCGCGGAGGTCGACCTTCGTCCCGGTCTCGGCCCGGAGCAGGTCGAGCGACGAACGCCAACCGGGGCGCTGCGACCAGTCCCGCGTCAACCGGTGGACCTGGCGCAGCATCTCGGCGACCCGGCGCCAATCGGTCTCCGTCTCCGGTGGTCCGCCCTCCACGTGGGTCATCACCACCAGGCCATCGGCGAACAGCCGGCCCTCCGTCGTCGGGATCGGCACCGGCACCGCCAGACCTGCGCCGTCGAGGTGGCGCAACAGGTCGGTCTCCCAGGCGAGGTCGGCATCGCTCCGCGCGCCCAGGCGCCCGACCGCGAGCCGGCCACCGACGCGCACGCTCCAGACCTGGTTGGCGACTCCGCCGGTGAGCGGCTCCACCCGCCGGACGTCGTCACCCCACTGCTCGAGCGCCTCCCACCCCACGGGCCCATCCTCGTCACGCCCGGTCGCGTCGCTCAAGCGGATTGCCGGCTCGACAGCGGCGGACCACCGCGTCTCGACGCCCAGGACACCGTCCCCGTCCACCGCGCGCCTCCTGGGCGCCCTTCCGGCTCGAGACTCCCTGACCCGGCGCCCGACCCTAGGATGGCTGCCCCGGCAGGCCCCGAGGATGCGTGAGGAGCCGCTCCGCGTGATCAGCACCCTCCTCGCCGAGAACCCGACGCTGGTGCGCGTCCTCTTCGTCGTCGCCGCAGCCTCGAGCACCGTCCTCGGCTGGCTGCTGCACCGCTTCGGCAGGTCTCGCGCGCTGGGGGTGCTGACCGCCGTCGGACTGCTCGGTGCTCTCGCCCTGACGCTGTCGCCCTCGGGTGCCCGCGCCGCCGTCTTCTGCACGGTCCAGTTCTCGGTGCCGTTCCGGGGGCTCGACACGCTGGCCAACGTCGCCATGATGCTGCCGCTCGCCCTCCTCGCCGCCCTCCGGTTCCGCCGGCCATGGGTCGTCGTCGCCGCCGTCTCGGGCTTGTCGGCGCTCATCGAGCTGTTCCAGGCGCTCGTCCCGGCCCTGGGCCGCGCCTGCGACACCGACGACTGGTTCATGAACACCGTGGGTGCCGCTCTCGGTGGTGTGCTCGCGGCCTTGATCGTCACCGTCGAAGCAGGTCGCCGGGCGCGAGCAGTTCGTCGGAACCCGTGAGCTGCACCCGGTCCCGGTGGCGGCGGACGCGGCTCAGCCAGGCGCGATCAGGGTGGCGGCGATCCTGCGCGCCGTCCCGGTCGACTGGCCCGGTGCGCGGAGCCGCATCGCCAGGTCTCCGGTGATGACGAGGAGGAGCTGCTCGGCGAGCTCACTGCTGCGCCGGGGATCGATGGCGGCGGCGAGCTGACGCAGCCGAGCGCGCATGGTCTCGGTGTCGCGGTGGATGGCGCGTTCCACCTCGGCCGGCGGGTCGGCGTACTCGGCCGCCGAACCGAGGAAGGCGCACCAGCGGGAACCGAGAGGTCGGGTGCGGAAGGCGTCGAGCGCGTCGAAGACCGCGAGCAGCCGACCCTCGTCGGTGTGCTGTCGGGCGATCGCGGCGTCCCAGGTGGTGATCCACTCGCGATGACGCCGTTCCAGCACGGCGGCGAGCAGGGCTTCCTTGCTCGGGTAGCCGCGGTACAAGGTGGCGGCCGACACCCCGGCCCGCCGGGTCACGGCGTCGACCGGGGTCGCCGCGATCCCCCGGGAGAAGAACAGCTCGTCGGCCGCGTCGAGCAGCTTCGACTCGGTCCCCGCGCGGATGGTCATGTCTGCACCCTAGACTCGCAAAAGTGAAACGACCGTTTTCGTTGCTGGGGACCTCGCCCGTACCGCTGGTGGTGGCCGGGACCGGGCTGATCGCCGCCACCTACGGTCTGGTCCGGCTCGCCTACGGGCTCGTCCTGCCCGATGTGCAGCGCGAGCTGGGGCTGGACGTCGCCGCGGCCGGGCTCGTCTCCGCGGGCGCCTCCGTCGTCTACTGCCTGGGAGCACTCCTGGGCTTCCTGCTGGCGGCACGCCGTGCCCGCGCCCTGGTGGTCGCCTCGGCGCTCAGCGCAGCCGTCGGTGCCTGCGGCATGGCGGCGGCCCCGGACGCCGGGAGCTTCGCGGTCTTCGCGGTCCTCAGCTCGGGCGGCGCCGGCCTGGCGTCGCCCGCCCTCGTCGCCGTGCTGCAACGCAACCCGTCCACCCGGCAGCGGCCCGGGGTGCAGGCCGTCGTCAACGCCGGAACGGGGCCCGGACTGGTCGCGGCCGGCCTGCTGGCCCTGGCGCTGCTGCCGAACTGGCGCCTCACCTGGGTGGTCGCCGCAGTCGTCACGGTGGTGGCCGCCGGCCTCGTCCTGGTTGCCGACCAGGACGACCACGAGGGGCTCCCGGTCCGGCACCCGCTGCCGCCGCCACCCTGGTTCGCCGCGCACTGGCGGGTCCTCGCAGCGGCCCTGCTGATGGGCTGCGGCTCGGCCGCGGTGTGGAACTACGGCAGGTCGATGCTGGTCCAGGCAGGCGTCGGCGAGTCGGTGTCGGTGACGGCCTGGATCGCACTCGGCGCCGGTGGCGCCGCGGTCGTGCCCACGGCGCGCTGGCTGGAGCGCCGCAGAGCCCCCGAGGCGTGGGTCCTCACGACCGGCACCGTGGCGGTGACCTCGGCGGCCCTGGCCGCCGCCCCGGGGAACGCGCCACTGGCCCTGGCCGCCTGCGCCGCGTTCGGCTGGGGCTACACCGCGGCCTCGGGAGCACTGATCGCCTGGACGGCCTCGATCGACCGGGCGCGCGCGCCGGCCGGGACCGCGCTCCTCTTCATCACGCTGGTCCTCGGCCAGGCGCTGGGCGCGGGCGTCGTCGGAGCGCTGATCCCGGTGGCCGGCTACGCTCCCGCGTTCCTCGTGGCGGCCCTGGTGTCCGCCGCCGCTGCCGTCCCCGGTCTCCGGAGCAGGGTCCCGGCGCACGACGCCAGCACCCGGTAGCCGGTGCGCCCGATCAGTAGCGGAGCACGGCGGCCAGGTGTTCGACCTCGGGGAGCTCGGCGGGCTCGAGCAGGCAGATCTCCCCGCCGGCACCCAGCGTCAGCAGGGCTGACTCCTCGACGAGGTCGGTGCTCCCGACGGTGCGATCGCCTCCGCCACTGAGCTCCACCGTGGCGGTGGCGGGATCGTAGCGGCCGGGCACGGTGGCGCCCAACCGCAGCAGCAGGGTCTCGACCCGGCCGTGGTGGGCAGCTACCGCCACGTCCTCGGCCCCGGCGACCGCCCGCGCGTCCTGCTGGCCCCGCAGAGCAGCGAACTGCTCGACCACCTGAGCCCGTTCTGCGTCCAACCGGGGTCCCAGCACGGCGTAGGCGGCCTCGTGCAGCTGGCGGTCGTCGAGGGCGGCGGGATTCGTCTCGACCGTTCCGACCAGCTGCGACCCGAGCCTGCTGGCCTGCTGGAAATGTCCACCGAGCTCGGCGTCGGCCACCAGCACGACCGGCAGGCCACTCCTGGCGGCTGCGCCGTCGACGGCAGCAGCGACCCGGCGCGCGAACTCCACCAGCTGGTTCTTGCGCCAGTCGGGAGGGCTGTCACCGTAGACCTGGGCGTTGCCGATGTTGATCGAGCCGGTGCCCGACCGCGCGACCGGGGACGCCTGGACCGGGTTCTCGTAGTCGGGGTCGGCGGCGACGTCCTCGAGGCTGGCGGGGAGGTCGGCGACGCTGTCGTCCTCGTCGAGGGCGGACGCCGAACCGCGGAGCAGCCGGACCTGCCCGGCCGCGAGGCTGACCAGCCAGAAGTCTTCTCCCCTGCTGAGCAGCGGCAGGAGCGGCTTCAGCTGGAACTGCGACCCGACCACCACCTGCTCCTCCAGCGCCACCGGTACCGAGAAGTGCTCCAACCCCTGCTCCCCGAGGAAGAGCGCGAGCCCGTGGTCCTGGTGCCGCCAGAACTCGTGGTCCTCCACCAGGCCCCAGCCGGGGGCCAGCAGGCGGTCCGCCTGTGATCCCGACGCCCCGTCGGCGACGAGCAGGTCCCGGGCGTCGGTCAGCAGGTTCTTCAGCCGGATCGGGCCCTGCCGGGTCTCGGCTCCACGGATCTCCGTGGGCAGGAACACCGACACCGCCAGAGAGGTCTCGACGGCGGCGAGGGCGGCCAGGTCGTCGCGGGTGAACATCAGCGGCTCCCGGCGGACAGACAGCGGTGGCGGGGGCGGCCGAGCGCGTCCGCGTTCACTGCGGGCGCCGGATGGTGTCGCGGCCCTGGCGTGCCTCGGCTCGACCGAAGGTGGTCTCCAACAGGTTGCGCATCTTGGCGACCGCCCCAGCGCACGCCTGCTGGGCGGTGGCGGCGTTCTCGTGCACCGCGATCGGTTGCCGTTCGGCGGGCCGGGCCTCGATCGTGCACCGCAGGTCGGCGGCTCCGGCGAGACCGCCGCTCTGGTCGCTGATGTGCACCTCGACCCGGGTGAGCTGGCCGGCGAACCGCCGCAGGCCGGTGTCGACCGTGTCCTGCACCTGCTGGGTGAGCTGCGGCTCTGCCTCGACGTGCTTGTCGGTGTTGAACAGGATCTGCATGTGAAGGCTCCTCGTGGGGTTGCGGCCGACCGCGGGCAGCCCGACCGGGATGCCGGCCGGTGGCTGGTGGTCGGCCTGGTACTGGCAGGTCGTGCACAGCCCGGCCATCGGCAAGACGTCGAGCCGCTCGAGCTCGATCGACCCGCTGCAGGTCCCGCAGGTGCCGAAGGTCCCGGCGGCGAGCCGGCGGAGTGCGTCGTCGGTGTCCCGCAACGAGAGCTGGGCCGCAGCCAGCATGGCTGCGGCCACCTGCTGCCGACCTGGCGTCCCGCCGGTGGCCAGCTCGACCGTCAGCTGGTCGATCTGCTCGAGCCGGAAGCCCCGGTTCTCGAGCAGCTGTGCCGTCCAACCACGCCGGCGACGCTCGTCGACCCTCGCCGGCCTGCTCATCGTGAGCTGGTTCGTCATCTCGTCTCCTTCCCCTCCGGCCCTGCACCGGCGGTGCGGGCTGCCCGGCGCGCCGATCAGGCACGGCAGGGACAGCGCCGGGACCGGCAACGGACTGCCACCACCCATCGTCGGCGTCCGGACCCCGGGAAACCAGGCGCCGTCACGGACGATCTCGACGGTCTTGGTTGCCGGTACCCGGCAAGAAAGCGCCTAGGCTGACGATCTGGCGGCAGGCCGGAGGAGGAGGACCATGGACAGCGGCACGATGAGCGGGAGCGGCCCCGCGCTCCGGCCCCCCGACACGACCGAGGCCTGGGTGGCCGACGTCGCGGAGGCGGCCGCGCGCGACGTCGGCGCCCCGGCCAACCTGCTGGGGGAGTACCTGGTGATGCTGGCCGACGCTGCTCTGACCGGCCGACGACCACCGCCGAGCGAGCTCGCCGCCGTCCGCACGCTGGGCCAGCGGGCAGCCGAGCAGGGCGTCGACGCGAAACAGGCCGTCGACCTCTACCTGACCGCGGCGTGGCGCCTCTGGCAGGAGATCCCCGCGGTGGTCCGCACCCGGGACCGGGACAAGGTGAGTGCCGCCGCCGCTGCCGTCCTGCGCGTCGTCAACGACGCCGTCGAGGTGATGGTGGAGGGTCACCAAGCCGCTCGTCAGCAGATGATCCGCCACGAGGAGTCGGTGCGGCGAGAGTTCATCGACGACCTGCTGCGCGGCGACGCGGACGTGTCACGGCTGGTCCGCCGGGCCGAACCGCTGGGACTCGACCTGGCCCGGCCGCACCAGGTGCTGCTGGCCGCCGCGAGCTCCCGCGCCGACGTGGACCGGGCCGCGTCCCTCGTCCAGCGCGCGGTCGTCGAACGCTTCGGCGACCGGGAGATCCTGGTGGCCATGAAGGACGACCTGCTCGCGGTCGTCGTGCCGGCCGACCACCCCGCCAGCGCAGCCGGCCAGGCCGAGCCGGCCGACTACCTGCAACGCCAGCTCAGCCAGCAGTCCCGGACCAGCCGGTGGCAGGTCGGCGCCGGTCGGCCCTACCCCGGCGCCTACGGCATCGCCCGCTCCTACGAGGAAGCCCGCGAGGCCCTGCTGCTCGCCCACCGGCTGCAGCTGACCTCCAACACCGTGCACGCGCGGGACCTGCTCGTCTACCGGGTCCTCGGGCGGGACCACGATGCCCTGGCCGACCTCGTGCAGGCCACGCTGGAGCCGCTCACCCGAGCCCGCGGCGGCGCCGTCCCCCTCCTGCAGACCCTGCACACCTACTTCGAGACCGGGGCTGTCGCCACCGAGACGGCCCGGCAGCTGCACATGTCGGTCCGCACGGTCACCTACCGGCTCTCCCGGGTCGCGGCGCTGACCGGGCACGACGCCACCGACCCCCGCCAGCGCCTCCCTCTGCAGATCGCCGTCATCGGGGCCCGGCTGCTCGACTGGCCGCACTCCGACAGCCCCAGCACCTAGCACCTCGCCTCGCCGGCCGGCGACCACTGCTGGTCCGCGTTGCCTGGGCTGCAGTTGTTTGCGCGATGTGCAACTGTGGAGCGCAGATCAACCAGGGCGCCGGCTCCTGGGCGCCGAGCCCGCTCTGACCACCCGACCCTCTCCGAGGAGGACGACCCACCGTGACCAACTCCGACGCCGGCACCGGTCTCCAGTCGGTGGACCGCGCCCTGCAAGTCCTCGAGCTGCTGGCGGGCTGGGGCTCGGGCGGGGTCAGCGAGCTCGCCAACGAGATCGGGGTGCACAAGTCCACCGCCTTCCGCCTGCTGGGTGCGCTGGAGGCGCGGGAGATGGTCCAGCAGGACACGGAGCGCGGGAAGTACCGGCTGGGCTTCGGCCTCGTCCGGCTGGCCCGCAGCGTCAACGTCCAGCTCGAGCTGACCGAGCAGGCACGCCCCCTGACTGATCAGCTGGCGCGCACGGTCGGCGAGTCGATCAACGTCGCCGTGCTGTCCGAGCACTTCGCGGTCAACGTCGTCCAGTCACACGGTGGGGCGTCGGTGGTCAGCCAGAACTGGACCGGCCAGCTCACGCCGCTGCACGCCACCTCCAGCGGCAAGGTGCTGCTGGCCCACCTCGCCAGCGACCAGCAGGCCGAGCTGCTCGACCGGGAGCTCGACCGCTTCACCCAGCACACCCACACCGACCAGCAGGTCCTGCGCGATGAGCTCCGACGCGTGCTCGAGCAGGGCCATGCCGTCACCTACGGCGAGCTCGAGCTCGGCCTGAACGCGGTCGCCGTCCCGGTCAAGGACGAGGACGGCGGGGTCATCGCCGCCCTCAGCGCATCAGGACCGGCCTACCGCCTGAGCCCTGAGCGCATCGCCGAGGTCGTCGGTCTGCTCCAGGACACCGCCGCGAGCCTCAGCCGCCGGATGGGCCACTGGGGTCACGTGGCGTGACGCTGCTCGGGTAGCCGGGCCAGGAGGTCGCTCCGCCACCGCTCGGTCGCGGCGATCTGGTTGAAGGTGAAGACGTGCAAGCCCTCCACGCGCGCCTCCGGAGCCACCGCGGCCGGTGCGCAGTCGAGGACGAACCGCTCCCCCGTGAAGCCGCCGGGCGCCGCGAGCCGGGCGAACAAGCCCTTGTTCTTGGCCAGGAAGCGGGTCGACTCGCCGACGCCGATCCTGGTCGCCGTGGCCAGCAGCTTGGCGCGCGCGACGGGACCGGGGACGCCCAGCAGGACTGGGGTCGTCACCCCGCGAGCACGCAGGCGGCTGATCCAGGTGCTCACCGCCGCCGGGTCGAAGGTGAGGTTGCTGACGACGTGCGTGGCGTGCCGGCGCTTGTCCCACAGGGACTGCACGGTCACGTCGTCGTGGATGGTCGGGTGGGACTCGGGGTAACCGGTGACGCCGACGTGGGCGAACGGGCTGCCCAACCGCGCCAGGTCCTCCAGGAGCGCCAGGGCGTCCCGGTAGTCCCCGACCGGTTCGGCGTCGCCCGCCGGGACGAACACGCCCTGCACCCCTGCGCTCGTCAGGCGGTGCACGATCTCGGCCAGCTCCGCACGCCCGCTGACCATGCGGGCCGCCAGGTGCGGCACCACCGCGTGTCCCCGGAGGGCGAGCCGCTCGGCGAGGTCGAGGGTGGCTTCCAGACCCTGCCGCGGCGAGGCGGTGATGGTGACGACGCGGTCCAGCGGGAGGTGTTCGACCACCATCGCCTCGGTGTCGGCAGTCGGCAGCACCTCGAAGCGCGCCCGCTCGACCAGCCGGACAACGGCCGGCGCGGTCGAGTCCGCCCCCATCGTGCTCCTCAGGCGTCGTCGACGGGTCGACGGACGTTCGCTCGCTCGGCCTCGATGGTGGTGTCGTCACCGTGACCGGTCTTGACCACCGTGTCCCCCGGGAGTCCCAGCAGCCGCTCGGTGATCGAGACGACGATCAGGTCGGCGTCGCTGAACGAGCGTCCGGTGGCGCCGGGACCGCCGGAGAACAGGGTGTCGCCGGTGAACACGACGCCGAGCTCGGCGGCGTGGAAGCAGACCGCT
>BAAAJN010000003.1:0-396099 GCA_039527025.1 Microlunatus lacustris | reverse complement strand
ACCGGGGCGGCCGGGGCGCGGTCGGCTGGCGCCGGTGGGGCGGCTGGCCGCGCCGGGGCCGGGTTGGTCGGGGCGTGCTGCACGGTGGTGTGCGGCTGGGGCGCGTCGCTGGCCGGCCCGCTGACCCCGAGCCGCCGCTCGATCCGGTCCAGCCGGGCGTGCACCCCGCGGTCGTCGACGTCGGCGCCCGGCAGCAGCACCCGGGCGCACATCAGCTCCAGGTGCAGCCGGGGGGCGGTGGTCCCGCGCATGTCGGTCAGCCCGGCCGCGATCACCTCCGCCGCGCGGGTCAGCTCGCCCGAGCCCAGCGCCGCCGCCTGGGAGGACAGCCGCTCCGCCTGGTCGGGCGCGACCTCCACCAGACCGGAGCGCAGGGCGTCGGGCACCGCGGCGACGATCACCAGGTCCCGCAGCCGGCGGAGCAGGTCCTCGGCGAAGCGCCGCGGGTCCTGGCCCACCTCGATGACCTTGTCCACGCAGGAGAACACCCCGCCTGCGTCCCCGGCCGCGAAGGCGTCCACGAACTCGTCGAGCAGCGAGTCCGGGGTGTAGCCCAGCAGCGCCGTGGCGTGCCGGTAACTGACGCCGGACTCCTCGGCCCCGCCGAGCAGCTGGTCGAGCACGGAGAGGGAGTCCCGCACCGAGCCGGCGCCGGCGCGCACCACCAGCGGCAGCACGGTCTGCTCGACGGTGATGCCCTCGGCGGCGCAGAGCTTGCCCAGGTAGTCGGTGAGCACCTTCGGCGGCACCAGCCGGAAGGGGTAGTGGTGGGTCCGCGAGCGGATGGTGCCGATGACCTTGTCGGGCTCGGTGGTGGCGAAGATGAACTTGACGTGCGGCGGCGGCTCCTCGACCAGCTTCAGCAGGGCGTTGAAGCCCTGCGGGGTCACCATGTGCGCCTCGTCGATGATGTAGATCTTGTAGCGGCTCTGCACCGGGGCGAAGAACGCGCGCTCGCGCAGATCCCGGGCGTCGTCGACGCCGCCGTGGCTGGCCGCGTCGATCTCGATGACGTCGATGCTGCCGGCCGCGCCGCGGGCCAGGTCCCGGCAGGAGCGGCAGGTGCCGCAGGGCTCGGCGCGCGGACCCTGCTCGCAGTTCAGGCAGCGGGCCAGGATGCGGGCTGAGGTGGTCTTGCCGCAGCCGCGCGGGCCCGAGAAGAGGTAGGCGTGGTTCACCCGGTTGTTGGTCAGCGCCCGCTGCAGCGGCGCGGTCACGTGCTCCTGGCCGATGACGTCGGCGAAGGTGTCGGGCCGGTAGCGCCGGTAGAGGGCCAGCGGGGCAGCCCCCGAGGAGGTGCCCGACGACGGCGGCAGCCCGTCGAACAGCGCCTCGTCCTGGGTGTGCTCGGCGTCCTCGAGCAGCGCTTCCTCCACGTCCAGAACCTTATGCCCCCGCACTGACAGAACCGCACCCGCGAGAATGGCCCGGTGGACGTCCGCATCGGCATCTCGGGGTGGACCTACAAGCCGTGGCGTGGGACGTTCTACCCGCCCGGCCTGCCCCAGCGGCGCGAGCTCGGCTACGTCGCCGAGCGGATGAACAGCCTGGAGATCAACGGCACGTTCTACTCCCGGCAGCGCCGGACGAGCTTCGAGTCCTGGGCGGCGGCGGTCCCCGAGGACTTCGTCTTCGCCGTCAAGGGGCCGCGCTTCATCACCCACCTGAAGAAGCTGGGGGACGTCGAGGTGCCGCTGGCCAACTTCTACGCCTCGGGCGTGCTGGCCCTCGGCCGTCGGCTGGGTCCGTGCCTGTGGCAGCTGCCGCCGACGCTGGGCTTCGACGCCGCCCGGATGACGACCTTCTTCGACCTGCTGCCCCGCACCACCGGCGAGGCCGCCGCGCTCGCCGCCCGGCACGACGCGCGCGTGCCCGAGGACCAGGCGCTCACCACCACGACCGACCCGGACCACCGGATCCGGCACACCGTCGAGGTCCGGCACGAGACGTTCCGGGACCCGACCTTCTACGCCCTGCTCCGCCGGCACGACGTCGGCCTGGTGATCGCCGACAACCCCGGCAAGTGGCCGGTGATCGAGGAGCTGACGACCGACTTCACCTACGTCCGGCTGCACGGGCACGAGGAGCTCTACGCCAGCGGCTACGACGACGAGGCGCTGGACGGCTGGGCAGCGCGGGTGCGCGGCTGGATGGCCCAAGGCCAGGACGTCTACGTCTACTGCGACAACGACATCAAGGTCCGAGCCCCCTACGACGCCATCGGGCTGCTCAGCAGGGTGCGCGGCGCCGCAGCCGCAGGCGGCCCGGACAATGGGTGAGGTGACCCCTCCCCTGCGCGCCGTCCTCGTCGACGCCGACGGCGTCCTCCAGTTCACTGCACCCGCCTGGCGCGACGACGTCGGCCACACGGTCGGCCACGACGAGCTGGCCCGGCACCCCCGGCTGCTCGACGAGATCGCCCGGGCTGAGAGCCCCTCGACGATGACCGGCGAGGCCGACCTGGAGCAGTCGCTCACCCGGGTGCTGGACCGGCACGACGTCGACCTCGAGCCGACGGCCGTGATCGAGGCCTGGCACAACATCGAGCTGCACGCCGAGGTGGTCGATGGCGTCCGGGCCCTGCGCGGCCGCGGCCTGGTGCTGGCCCTGACCACGAACCAGAACCCGCCGCGGGCGGCCTGGATGCGGGAGAACCTGCCCTACGACGAGGTGTTCGACGCGCACTTCTACTCCTGCGAGGTGGGTCTGGCCAAGCCCGACCCGGCCTACTTCACCCACGTCCTGCAGACTCTCGGCGTGGCGCCGGAGGAAGCGTTGTTCCTGGACGACACGGCGGTCAACGTGGAGGCGGCGGCCGGTCTGGGGATCCGCGCCGAGCTGTTCGCCCGCGACGGCGGCGGGGCCGAGCTGGCCCGGATCCTCGCAGCGCACGGACTGGCCTGATGCCCCGGAGCGCGACGCCGTGCGGGGACATCGTGCGGAGACGAGAAAGCCCCCCGCGCACCCGATAGAGCCCACTTACCCTTGCTGCCGTCAAGCCCTGGGGGAGTTGGGTGAGGTGTCGCCACGCGGGGGACCGCAGACGAGCATACGGGATCGTCGCGGTGCAGCCCAGCCGAGCCCGCCGCACCGTCGGGCTACCCGGCCGATTTGGTCCCGCCCCGGGGCGAGCGGGTAAGGTTCCGCGCGGAGGATTCGCCTAGAGGCCTATGGCGCTCGCTTGGAAAGCGGGTTGGGTGTGAAAGCCCTCACGAGTTCGAATCTCGTATCCTCCGCCAGTTCACCAGACGCCCCTGGATCGGTGGCAGCCCTGTTGATCCTGGTCCGAGGATGCCCGCTACGACCTCGGCCTGGCCGCCGTCGCCGACGGCGATCCACCCGGTGGGAACACCAAGGGGAAGCGCTCGAGCGCCGACGGTCTGACCGAAGCGCGCAAGTGCAGTCGGGAGGACACCGCCGACTGCTCGAAGCCGTCGCCTCGCCGTGCTCGGTCACGCTGTCGAGGGACTCTTGCCGTGGCCTACCCACTCGTCGAGGTCTCCTTCCCCGAGCCCTTACCGTGCTCGTCGGGCTCGACGGGCTCGACGGGCTCCGGCTGCCCCCGGCAAAGCCCGGGACCAGCAGTTGACGCCAATGGTGACCAGAAGGAGACCCATGCCGAAGAGATCAGCAAGGGTCAACAAGCGGCAACCCGGACCGACCAGCAGCACGCGGCCGCTCGTCGTCGTCTGCCGGGGCGGCGACTGCGGCAACCGCACCAAGCACCCGGGCTTCGACCATGCCGACCAGCTCCGCGAACTTCGCACCAACCTGCAGCCCGCCGCGGACGTGGTGACGAGCAGCTGCCTCGATGCCTGCGACAGGTCCAACGTCGTCGTCGTCGTACCCGGTCAGCTCGGCCGTACCGCCGGCGGTGAGCCCGTGTGGATCGGTCGAGCCAACGACCCCGATACCACCCGCGACATCCTCACCTGGGTCGAGGCCGGCGGGCCCGCCCTCGCCGACGAGCCCCCGCTCGTGGCCATCCAGCAGTTCCGCCCCAGCCGCCTCAACCGGCACGAACTCGACGAAGTGATCGGCACACCTGACCGCGGCTGAGCGGCGCGCGCGGCCCGCGGCCCGCGGCCACGAACCGAAACCAGGACGGCCCGCTCACCACCAGGCCGGCACGTGCGGTCAGAAGTCGAGCATCGTCCACGGCTTGACGATCCGACCGTCGACGACCTCGACGACGTCCAGCACGCGAGCACCGGATCTTCCCCGAGCTGGGCCCCACCTCCCGCGCCCGGCTGCGCGGCGCCCTCCGCTGCTGACCCCACTTCGTGGCCAGTCCTGGCCTCGCCCTGCGGCAACCCCAACCTGCTGCAGAGCCGGCGGCGCGAGGCTGTCACGGTGACCGCAGGAGATCTCCCGACGAGCCGCGCTGCCCCCGGCGGCAGCGCGCGGAGGCCACGTCCACGAGCCGCCGGGTGGGACCTCATCAGCGTCGTCGCCGACCTCCTGCTGGCGGCGGTCCCGGTGGCCCTGGTGATCGCCTTCGTCGCGCTCGTGCTCCAACGGCTCAGCTGAGCGCCTCAGCGCTCCGGCGGCAGCACCCCGTCCACGATCACCGTGGCCCCGGCCCGGTGGGCCTCGTCCTGGTCCAGCAGGTCGTGCAGCCGCGCCACCATGGCGCCGTCCCCCGCCGGCACGGCGACGCTGACCGGCGTGCCGGGGTCGGCGTCGCAGCTCTGCAGGGCCGCGTCGACGAGCTGGGTGCTGTCCGCGGTCGGCCGCGCACCCGCGTCGGCGTGCAGGGAGAGCCGCAGCACCTCGTCGGCCGAGCGGTCCTCGGGCAGCTCGGGCGGGGTGAGGTCGGACATGGTGGGGCCTCCGTCGGTCGTCGGGTCCCCGTCGACGGCATGTCGGCGACGGCGGGTGCTCACCCCTGCAGACGCCGTGGTGGCCCGGGCAGCACGCGACCCGACCTGTGATCCGCCTCACGCGCGGAGGCCGAGCGGGACCACTCCTCCGGACCCGCGCACCACTCCCCTACCGTCGGGGACGCGCCCTGCCGACGGGGTCGCGGCGCAGGAGGAGGTACGACGATGACGTCACGGGGTCCTGACCGCGCACTGTCCCGGCTGCGAGCGGTCCAGACCCGCTCGATCAGCCCGGAGAACCCGGACGGCCGTCCCGGCGGCGGCGCCCGGGCCACCGAGGGCACCGGGGCCGACGCCGCCCGCGACCTCGGGCCGGGCTGGAAGGTCTCCCCCAGCGTCGTCGTCGAGCCCGGCCAGACCTTCGTCCTCGCCGACATCGAGGGAGCTGCGGTGATCACCCACCTCTGGGCGACCACGCATCCCGACCACTGGCGCACCCTGGTCCTGCGCGCCCACTGGGACGGCGACCCCGAGCCGGCGGTCGAAGTGCCCTACGGCGACTTCTTCGCCCAGGGCTGGGGCCGGTTCGCCCAGGTCAGCTCGCAGATGGTGGCGGTCAACCCGCACGGTGGCTGCAACGCCTACTGGCCGATGCCCTTCCGGTCCGGCGCCCGGCTCACGCTGGAGAACACCGGCCCGGCCCCCGCGGTCGTCTACCACCAGGTCACCTACGAGACCGGCGGCGACCACACCGACGACGCCTACCTGCACGCCCAGTGGCGGCGCAGCAACCCGCTCGCCGACCGCACCCCCCACGTCCTGCTCGAGGGCGTCGAGGGGACCGGCCACTACGTCGGAACCTACCTGGCCTGGGGCGTGAACAGCAGCGGCTGGTGGGGCGAGGGCGAGCTCAAGCTGTACCTCGACGACGACACCACCCACCCGACCATCTGCGGCACCGGCACGGAGGACTACTTCGGCGGCGCCTGGAACTTCGACGTCCCGGGCCAGGGCTACACCACCTACTCCACCCCCTACCTCGGCCTGCCCCAGGTGATCCGGCCCGACGGCCTCTACGCGAGCCAGCAGCGGTTCGGGATGTACCGGTGGCACGTGCCCGACCCGATCCACTTCGCCCGCCGGCTGCGCGTCGACATCCAGGCGCTGGGCTGGCGGGCCGGCGGCCGCTACCTGCCGCTGCGGGACGACATCGCCTCGACCGCCTTCTTCTACCTGGACCGCACGTCCACCCGGCGAGGTCCCGCGCCCACCTTCGACGCCATGGAGATCCGCTGACCTGCTGTCCGGTCCCGGCGTGGCCGAGAGGATTCTGGCGTGCCCGGCCCGCCGGCTCGTCACGGCTGCCAGGATGTCGGGCGTGCCGACCACGCTGAGCAGACGGCTGCGCGTCGGCTACGCGGCCGGCGGGGTGGCGACGGGTTCCTTCGGCACCGTCCCCGGGCTGCTGCTGCTGCCCTACCTCACCGACACCCTCGGCGTCGGCGCCCTGCTGGCCGGCGCCGTCGTCTTCCTGCCCAAGGCGCTGGACGTGCTGCTCAACCCGGTCACCGGCCGGATCAGCGATCGGCTGGCCGGTCGGCACGGCCGGCGTCCGTTCCTGCTGCTCGGCGGCCTCGCCCTGGCGGCCGGCTTCGTCCTGCTGTTCTCGGGCCCGCACCGGCCGGAGGCGCTGGCGATCAGCTGGGTGCTGGTGGCCTTCGTGCTCTGCGCGGTGGCCTATTCGGCCTTCCAGGTGCCCTTCGTCGCGCTGCCCGCAGAACTCACCGACGACCCGCACGAGCGGACCGTGCTGCTGACCTGGCGGGTGGCCGTGCTGGCCGTGGCCATCCTGGCCAGCGGGGCCTCGGCGCCGCTGATCCGGGACGCCGTCGGCGGGGCGGCCGGGTACCGGGCGATGGCGGTGGTCGTCGGGCTGCTGATCGCCCTCGGGGCCCTGGGCGCCTGGGCCGGCACCCGGGGCGCCCCCGTCAGCGCGGTGCCGGCTCCCCCGGGTGGGCTCGGCCGGCACCTGCGGGTCGCGCTCGGGGTGCACGACTTCCGCGCCCTGCTGGCCACCTTCGTGCTGCAGGCCCTGGCCATCGGCTGCATGCTCGCCGCGGTCGACTACCTGGCCCGCGAGGTGCTCGCCCGGCCCGGCGCCTCGGCCGTGCTGTTCGCCTGCTTCGTCGGGCCCGCGCTGCTGGTCACCCCGCTGTGGGGGCGGCTGGCCGACCGGGCGGGCAAGAAGCGCGGCTACCAGCTGGCGACCGCCCTGCTGGGGCTGGCTGCGCTGGGCGCGGTGGTCGCCGGACGGGTGCCCGTCGTCGTGGTCTTCGGGCTGGCCGCCGTGGCCGGGATCGGCTACGCCGGCTGCCAGCTCTTCCCGATGGCCATGCTGCCCGACACCGCCGCCGACGACGCGCGGCGGACCGGGGAGAACCGGGTCGGCGTGCTGACCGGGGTCTGGACGGCGGGCGAGACGCTGGGGCTGGCCCTGGGCCCGGCGGTGCTGGCCCTGCTGCTCGCCGTGGGCGGTTACGTCTCGACCCAGGGCGACGCCGTCGCCCAACCTGACGGAGCGCTGACCGCCATCACCCTCGGCTTCTCCCTGGTCCCCGCGCTGCTGGTCGCCGCCAGCCTGCTCACCCTCCGCGGTCACGGCCGCGGCCCCATCCCCGCCCCGTTCCCCGAGGAGCCCCGGTGACCCCCGACGAGGTCCGCCAGCAGCTGACCGCCCTGCGCGCGCACGACCTGCCCACCCACGGCGGCCGCACCCTGGCCTACGTCTACGACTCCGGCCTGGCTGAGGCCGACGCCCTGGGCCGGGAGGCGCTGGCGGCCTTCGGCGGCACCAACGGCCTGGACCCGACGGCCTTCCCGTCGTTGCTGCGGATGGAGCAGGACCTGGTCGGGATGGCCGCCGACCTGCTGGACGGCCCCCCGGGCACCGTCGGCTCGGTCACCTCCGGGGGCACCGAGTCGCTGCTGCTGGCGGTGCAGACCGCCCGGGACGCCCGGCCCGAGGTCGAGCGGCCGGCCATGGTGCTCCCCAGCTCCGCGCACGCGTCGTTCCACAAGGCGGCGCACTACTTCGGCGTCCGCCCGGTGCTGGTCGACGTGCACCCCGAGACCGGCCGTGCGGTCGCCTCCGCGATGGCTGAGGCGATCGACGACGACACGGTGCTGGTGGTGGCGTCGGCCCCCTCCTACCCGCACGGCGTCGTCGACCCGGTCACCGAGATCGCCACCCACGCCCAGGCGGCCGGGGTGCGCTGCCACGTCGACGCGTGCATCGGCGGTTGGCTGCTGCCCTTCCTGCGCCGCGACGACCCGGAGCTGCTGGCGTCCTCGTTCCTGGTGCCCGGCGTCACCAGCATCTCGGTGGACCTGCACAAGTACGGCTACACGCCGAAGGGGGTGTCCCTGCTGCTGCACCGCAGCGCCGAGCTCCGCCGCCCCCAGCTGTTCGCCAGCGCCGCCTGGCCCGGCTACACGATGCTCAACACCACCACGCAGTCCACCCGGTCCGGCGGCCCGCTGGCGGCGGCCTGGGCGATCACCCGGCTGATCGGCGACGGCGGGTACCTGGCCCTGGCCCGCCAGGTGCGCGACGGGCTGGCGGTGCTGGTCGCCGCGGTGGAGGCCCGCGAGCACCTGCGGGTGGTCGGCCGGCCCACCTCCAGCCTGCTGGCCCTGGCCACCGACGACCGCCTGGACGTCTTCACCCTGGCCGACGAGCTGCTCGACCGCGGCTGGTACGTCCAGCCGCAGCTGAGCTTCGGCCCGTTCCCCGCCACCCTGCACCTGTCGGTCAGCGCCGCGACGGTCCCCCGGCTGCCGGAGTTCCTCGAGGCCCTGGACGCCGCCGTCGGTGCCGCGCTGGCGGCCGGGCCGACCACGGCCGACCCCGGGCTCGCCGGCGTGCTGGCCGAGCTGGATCCCGGCACCCTGGACGACGCCGGCTTCGACCAGCTGCTGGGGATGGCCGGCCTGTCCGACGGCAGCGGCGCACCGGCGCTGCCGGACCGGATGGGTCCGGTGAACGCCGTCCTCGACGTCGCCCCGCCGGCGCTGCGGGAGGCCCTGCTGCGCGGCTACCTGGACCGGGTCAGCCGTCCCGTCCGGGGGACGGGCGGGGTGGGGAGTTCGGGGTCGTAGTCGACCCCCGAGGTCACCACGCGCTCGGCTACTGCTCCTCGTCGCCCAGGTCGACGGGCTGCTCCTGCTCCAGCAGGTCGGCCTCGTCCGCCTCCCTGCTCTCCGAGGAGAGTGCGGTGGCCGGGGTGGTGGGCTGGCCCTCGGCCGGCGGACCGGCCTCGGTCACCTGCTCGGCCCAGTCCTCCTGGGGGACCTCGTCGCCGGGTGCGCCTGCGGGCACGGTCATCTCGCCACCTCCTGCTCGATCATGATCAGAACCGCCCCCACCCTGCCAGACAAATGCGTTGCGGCCTCCGGCGGCCGCCCCTAACGTTCTTCCCGCGGCGGATGCCGCCATGATCACCAGACCGGGAGGAGGTGTCCGAACTTTGCTGATCACCCCTGCTGCCGAGTCGTCCTGGGACGGCCACGCGACCGCTCACGACCTGGACGCCGACCGCCGGCGCGCTGCCTGAGCGCAGCCCCTCCGGGACCAGGTCCCGCCGAGCTCCATGATCACGTCCGCCCGTCCCGGCCGGCGTCGTCGATCCCGCTCCGCCTGCCGACGTCCGCGTCGGATCCCCGTTCTGATGTTCGTGAAGGAACCGTCATGTCCTACCACTCCGTCCACCCCACCGATCCGACCGGGCAGCCCCTGGTCAGCGCCACCAGCCTGCGGGTCAGCCGGGCAGCCGCTCGGTCCTACGCCCTCCAGCAGGCGGTCACCGAGCGCCGCGCGCTGGACCGGGCTCCGCGCCCGGCCCGGATCTCGATCTGGCGGCGCGCCCGTCGCGTGGTCGTCCGGCCCCGCCCGGCCTGAACCCCGCCCGCGTTCCCGACCACTGACGTCCCCGTCACCGCTCCCGGTGACGGGGACGTCGTCGTCGTGGCCTCAACGTCGACGGGCCGTACCGAAGAGGCTGCGGACGACTTCGCGTCCCGCGGTCCGGGCGAACTGCCGGAACGCCGACGAGGCCACCACCTGCTCGACCACCGACCGCTCGGTCTGCGGCCTGGGCGCACGTCGGCGGGCCGCTGACCGCGCCGGCGCCGCCCGGGTCCCCCGCTCCTCGCGCTCCTCGCGGGCTGGCGGCTGCCGGCGCTCCGCCGCGGCGCTCGCCGCCCCGGCCTCCAGCTTCCGGGCGAGCATCTCGCGGGCGGAGTCACGGTCGACGACGGCGCCGTACCGGGCCATCAGCGACGACGTCGCGATGCCTGGCGCCAGCACCTCGGCGGGCGTCGGCGCCATCGACGACTGCGGCGCCCGCATCCGCGTCCACGCCACCGGGGTCGGCGTGCCGTCGGGGTCCATCACCGTCACCACCGCCTCGCCGGTCCCCAGCTGCTGCAGCGTCTCGGCCAGGTCGTAGGGCGAGCGCGGGAAGGTGGCCACCGTCTGCTTGAGCGCCTTGGCGTCGTTCGGCGTGTGCGCCCGGAGCTGGTGCTGCACCCGTGAACCGAGCTGGGCCAGCACGTCCTCGGGGACGTCCTTCGGCGTCTGGGTCACGAAGAAGATGCCGACGCCCTTCGAGCGGATCAGCCGGACCGTCCGGGTGATGGCGTCGAGGAACGCGTCCGAGGCCTCCTCGAACAGCAGGTGCGCCTCGTCGAAGAAGAAGACCAGCTTCGGCTTCTCGACGTCCCCCACCTCGGGCAGGTCCGCGAACAGGTCGGCCAGCAGCCACATCAGGAAGGTCGAGAACAGCGCGGGCCGGTCCTGCAGGTCCGGCAGCTCGAGCAGCGAGACCACCCCCTCGCCGTCGGTGGTGACCCGCATCAGCTCGGCGGTGTCGAACTCCGGCTCGCCGAAGAAGGCGTCGGCACCCTGCGCGGCGAGGGTGACGAGCGAGCGCAGGATCACCCCGACCGTGGCGGTGCTCAGCCCGCCGAGGCCCTTGAGCTCGGCCTTGCCCTCGTCGCTGGTCAGGTGGGTGAGCACAGCCCGGAGGTCCGCCAGGTCCAGCAGCGGCAGCCCGGCGGTGTCGGCGTAGTGGAACACCAGGCCGAGCGAGGACTCCTGCACCGGGTTGAGCCCCAGCACCTTGGCCAGCAGCACCGGACCGAAGGAGCTCATCGTGGCCCGCAGCGGCACCCCGAGGCCCTGGCCGCCGAGGGCGAAGAACTCGGTCGGGTAGCCGCGGGCCTGCCAGTCCTGACCGACCTCAGCGGTCCGTGCGGCCAGCTTGGCGCCCGGCTGCCCCGGTGAGGCGATCCCGGACAGGTCGCCCTTGATGTCGGCGGCGAAGACCGGGACCCCGGCGGCCGAGAGCTGCTCGGCCATCAGCTGCAGCGTCTTGGTCTTGCCGGTGCCGGTCGCCCCGGCCACCAGCCCGTGGCGGTTGAGCATGGACAGCGGGATCCGCACCCCCGCCGCGGGCACGGGGTCGCCGTCGCGCACCACCACCCCGAGCTCCAGGGCCGGCTCGTCGAAGCGGTAGCCCGCCGCGATGGTCGCCACCTCCGCCGGAACCGGTGCGGGCGACGCGGGGGCGCCGTCCGCGAGGGGGACGGGAGCTGGCGCGGCGGGGTCGGTCATGACCGGATCGTAACGACGGGGTCTGCGCCGGCCAGCCTCTTCTGACTAGAGTGGTCGAGTGATTTTCAAGCGCGTGGGTGACGTCCGCCCGTACCCCGACCACGGGTACGTGCAGAAGCAGTGGGCGGCCATCGCCCCTCACCAGGTGCGTTTGGACCAGCTGGTGACCACCAAGCGGACGCTGGACCTGGAGGCCCTGCTGGAGGAGGACTCCACCTTCTACGGCGACCTGTTCGCCCACGTCGTCGCCTGGCGCGGCGACCTGTACCTGGAGGACGGGCTGCACCGGGCGCTGCGGGCCGCGCTCCAGCAGCGCCAGACCATGCACGCCCGTGTGCTCGACCTGAAGTAGGGCCGTCCGGGGCCGGCTCCGGACGGCGTGCCAGGCCGGTTGCTGGTGCGCGCCAGGTAGGGTTCCTGAACCGGAGGGAGGCGGCTGACCGCTCGTCCCGGCCATCCAGAGGAGGAGGAGCGTTGCTCGGTCGCATCTTCCGCGCGGTGCGCACCCCGTTCACGCTGCTCGTCCTGCTCGGCATCCTCTGCTACGGCGCCTGGTGGGGCTGGAGCAACGTCATCCGCGAGGTCCCGCCGGCCCCGCCGGCCCCCTGCGTGGAGCAGGAGCTGCCCAAGAACCAGCTGAAGTCCAGCCAGGTGACCGTCAGCGTCTTCAACGGCGGCGACAAGCGCGGCCTGGCCGGCGACGTCGGGCGTTCACTCCGGGAGCGCGGCTTCAAGGTGGCGACCACCGACAACACGCTGCAGAAGGTGCAGAAGACGGTGATCATCGGCGCCGGCACCAAGAACCCGGAGGTACTCCTGGTCAAGGCGTTCTTCAAGGACGCCGACGTCAAGGCCGACAAGCGGGTCGACGGCTCGGTCGACGTGCTGGTCGGCAACCGCTACGGCGGCTTCAACAAGAAGGCCAAGACCACCTACACGGTGAAGAGCTCCAAGGCCTGCCTGCCCCCGCAGCCCTCTGCAACGCCGAGCGGCAGCTGAGCTCCCTCAGCCCGAGCGACCGCCGTCGCGCCAGCGCGCCAGCCGACCGGCGCGGCCGATCGCGCGCAGCCGCTCCTCGGTGACCTCGCGCTGAGCGCTCGGGGTGACCACCAGCAGCTCGTCGCCGGCCCGGATCCGCTCCCGCGGCGCGGGACTGAAGGGCTCGGCCCCGCGGATGATCAACGTCACCACGCTGTGCTGGGGCAGCCGCAGCTCCCCGATCTCCACCCCGGCGAGCCGGGAGCCGTCGGGGACCCGCACCTGCAGCAGGTCGGCCGAGATGCGGTCGAGCGGGGCCACCTCGACCTCGAGGTCGCTCGCCGCTCGGTCGTCCAGCAGCCCGAGCCGCCGGCCGACGAAGGGCAGCGTCGGGGCCTGCAGGCAGGTGAACACGATGACGAAGACCAGCACGACGTCGAACAGGAACACCGACCCCGGCACGTCCTCCGACAGCGGGATGGTGGCCAGCACGATCGGCACCGCGCCGCGCAGCCCGGCCCAGGACAGGAACAGCTGGTGCCGCGCCGGCACCTTGAACGCGACCGCGCACACCCAGACCGACACCGGCCGGGCCACGAAGGTCAGGAACAGCCCGGCCAGCACGGCCACCACGACGGCGTAGAGCGTCACCCGGCTCGGCGAGGCCAGCAGCCCGAGCATGACGAACAGCCCGATCTGGGCGATCCAGCCGACGCCCTCGACGAAGGAGCGGGTCGCCGTCCGGTGCGGCAGCTGGGCGTTGCCCAGCATCAGCGCGCACGCGTAGACCGCCGCGAACCCGCTGGCGTGCACCAGCGCTCCCGCGCCGTAGGCGAAGACCGCCCAGACCAGCGCGGCCAGCGGGTAGAGACCCGACGAGGGCAGCGCGACCCGGCGCAGGATCTGCACGCCGACCCAGCCCAGGCCCACCCCGACAGCCAGGCCGGCGACCAGCTCGAGAAGGATCAGCCCCACCAGACCCGCCACGCCGCCCTCGGTCTGGTCCCCGAGAGCGATGGCGCTGGCCAAGGAGACCAGCAGCACCGTCGGGGCGTCGTTCAGGCCGGACTCCGCCTCGAGGGCGCCACGCAGCGAGTGCGGGATGGGCACGTGCCGCAGCACCGAGAAGACCGCGGCCGCGTCGGTGGGTGAGGTGACCGCCCCCAGCAGCACCGCGATCCACAGGTCGAGGCCCAGCACGTAGTAGCCGAACGCGGTCATCAGGCCGACGCTGACCCCGATGCCGGCGGTGGCCAGCACCAGCGCCAGCACGGTCGAGCTGCGGATGTCGGCCCAGCGGGTGGTCAGGCCGCCCTCGGCCAGGATGATGACCAGCGCGCCGAACCCCAGCGCCCGGGCGAGGTCGGCGTCGTCGAAGCGGACCCCGAAGCCCGAGTCGCCGAGCGCCATGCCCAGCCCGAGGAACAGCAGCAGCGACGGCAGGCCGACGCGGGCGCCGACCCGGGCGGCCACGATGGCCACGATGACGACGACGGCCCCCAGGAGGAGGAGGCCGTCGAGGTCGATCACCCGGCCATCCTCCCTGACGCGGGTGACGACCAGGCGACGTCGACGTCAGCCTGGACGGCGCCAGGCGGCGTCCGGCGCAGCGAGGGCTCACGGCCGGGCGGGGTGGACCCCCTGTGGTTGCCGGCGGCACCAGCCCGTCACCGGAGCGGGGCGAGCAGCGTGCAGAGGTAGGCGGCGAGCAGCATGGCCGGGCCGAGGGCGAGGCTGCCCCGGCGGTCCACCCGACGGGTGAGCAGCAGCGCCAGGGCGCCGAGCCCGCCCAGCGCGAACCCGCCGAGCAGGCCGACCACGGCGTCCGACCACCCCCACCAGCCCAGCAGCGCCCCGAGCACCCCGGCCAGCTTCACGTCGCCCAGGCCCAGGCCGTCCCCGCCCGGGCTCAGCAGCGCGGCGAGCAGGAAGGTGGCCACGGCCGCGCCGGCGCAGGTGAGCACGCGGATCAGCGCGGTCGGCTCGCCGGTGACCAGCGCGCAGACGGTGAGCAGCACGGCGGTGACGGGGTAGGCGGTCAGCACCAGCCGGTCGGGCAGCCGGCGGACCTCGAGATCGACGACGGCCAGCACCACCGCCCAGACCAGGGCCAGCACCAGCGTGGCCAGCACGACGGGCGGCTGGTCGGCCAGGAACGGGCCGGCCGCGACGGCCCCGACCACGGCCAGCACCGGCACGGTCCAGGGCCGGACCACCAGGTGCCGCTCGTCGTCGGGCCGGCGGTAGCCGCGGCGGTGCAGCCAGCCGGCGGCGAGCACGCCGAGCAGACCGGCCACGCCCACCCACACCCACGCCACGCGGAACCCTCCCCCGGGCCCGCAGGGGCCCAGATGCCCCCGACGCACCGGCGGGGGGCTCGCCGTCCTGCCGTCGCCGGCCTGTCCGGCCGCAGGAGGAGTGCCCTACGGTACTGGCACGCGGAGCTGGCACGAGCCGGTGACGCAGGCCGCACCGCCGGCACCGACCACCAGACCCACGACCCGCTGCTGCGCCGCGCCGGCCTCGCCGGGCTGACCGCCGTGGTGGTCGCTGATCACGAAGGTGAAGTGACCTCATGACCCTCGACATCGACCACCTGCTCACCGAGCTGACGCTGGCCGAGAAGGCGTCGCTGACCAGCGGCTCGTCCTTCTGGTACACCGCGCCGGTGGAGCGGCTCGGCATCCCCGCGATCATGGTCTCCGACGGCCCGCACGGCCTGCGCGCCCAGCCCGCGGGGAGCGACCACGTCGGGCTGGCCGGATCGCTCCCGGCGACCTGCTTCCCGACCGCCTCGGCGATCGCCTCGGCCTGGAACCCCGACCTGCTGCGCCGGATCGGCCAGGCGCTGGCCCAGGAAGCGCGGGCCTGCAACCTGTCGGTGATCCTCGGGCCCGGCGTCAACATGAAGCGGTCGCCGCTGTGCGGCCGGAACTTCGAGTACTTCTCCGAGGACCCGTTCCTCGCCGGTGAGCTGGCTGTCGGCATCGTCGGCGGCATCCAGTCCCGGGGCGTCGGCACCTCGGTCAAGCACTACGCGGCCAACAACCAGGAGACCGACCGGCTCCGGGTGGACGCCCAGGTCGACGAGCGCACCCTGCGTGAGATCTACCTGCCCGCCTTCGAGCGCGTGGTCGGCGCGGAGCAGCCGTGGACGGTGATGTGCTCCTACAACAAGGTCAACGGCCAGTCGGCGTCGGAGAACCCGTGGCTGCTCACCACCGTGCTGCGCGAGGAGTTCGGGTTCGAGGGCCTGGTCGTCTCCGACTGGGGCGCGGTCTACCACCGGGTCCCAGCGCTGCTCGCCGGCCTGGACCTGGAGATGCCCCCGGCTCTCGGCCGCAGCCCCGAGGAGGTCGTCGCGGCCGTCGAGGCCGGGGACGTGTCGACCGAGGTCCTCGACGCCCGGGTCCGCACGGTGCTCGAGCTCGTGTCCAAGGGGATGGGCGTGCTCGACCTCGACGAGACGTTCGACGCCGACGCCCACCACGCCCTGGCCCGCGAGGCCGCGGCGGAGTCGGTGGTGCTGCTCGAGAACGACGGCCTGCTGCCCCTGGCGGGCGATGCGAGGATCGCCGTGGTCGGCGAATTCGCCCGGACCCCGCGGTTCCAGGGTGCCGGCTCCTCCCAGGTCAACCCCACCCGGGTCGACGTGCTGCTCGACGAGCTGCGAGCCACCCACGGAGACGTCCCGTTCGCCGCCGGCTACGGCATCGGCGCGACGGAGGACGACGCCGCCCTGCTGGCCGAGGCCGAGCGGGTCGCGGCGGCGGCCGACACCGTCGTCATGGTCCTCGGCCTGCCGGGGGCGGACGAGTCGGAGGGCTTCGACCGCACGCACCTGGACCTGCCGGCCAACCAGCGGGCCGCCCTGGCCGCGGTGGCCGCGGTGAACCCTGACGTCGTCGTCGTCCTCGTCAACGGCTCCACCGTCGTCCTCGGCGACGTGCTCCCGCACGCTGGTGCGCTCGTCGAGGCCTGGCTGGGCGGTCAGGCGGCTGCCGGAGGGATCGTCGACGTGCTCACCGGCGTGGTCAACCCCTCCGGCCGGCTCGCCGAGACCGTCCCGCACCGGCTCGAGGACAACTCCTCCTACCTCAACTTCCCGGGCGACTCCCAGGTCGTGCGGTACGGCGAGGGCCTGTTCATCGGCTACCGGGGTTACGACAAGACCAGCACCGACGTCGCCTTCCCGTTCGGGTTCGGGCTGTCCTACACCAGCTTCGCGCTGTCCGACCTCGCGGTGGCCACCGCAGGCTCGGTGGCGGCCGGTGACCTGACGGCGACCGTCACGGTGACCGTCACCAACACCGGGGACCGCGACGGAGCCGAGGTCGTGCAGGTGTACGTGGCTGACGAGGAGTCGTCGGTGGCCCGCCCGGTCCGCGAGCTCAAGGGGTTCACCAAGGTCTTCCTCGCCGCCGGCGCCTCGGCGACGGTGTCGGTCGAGCTCGACCAGCGGAGCTTCTCCTTCTGGTCCACCGCGCACGGCCGCTGGGCCGTCGAGGCGGGCACCTTCGTCATCAGCGTGGGACCGAGCTCGCGCGACCTCCCGCTCACCGAGACCATCACGGTCGAGGCACCGAGGCTGGCCAGCCCGCTGACCCGGGACTCCACCCTGCAGGAGTGGATGGCCGACCCGGTGGGCAAGGACCTGGTGGAGGCCGCCGCCGGCGGCGGTCAGGCCGCGGTGGTCCTCGACGACGAGATCCTCGCCATTATCGGCAACATGCCGATGAGCACGCTCGCCAGCTTCGGCATGAGCCTCGACCACGACGTCCTCGACCGGGTCGTCCAGCAGTGGCAGCAGGACGCGCACACGCCCGCCGAGCAGACCACCAGCACCGCCCTCTGAGCGTCTGCGGCGCCGTCACCGGCGGAGCGGAAGGCCTGGCTGCGCCGCAGGCCGGGGTCCAGGTGGCCGTCCGGCTGGCCGTCCCCCTGGTGGCGTCGACCTCACCGGGCCCGACCTCGACAGCGCAGCCCTGGGCCCCAGCCTCGAGGCTCCGGTCCCGGTGCTGTCGGTGCACAGCGGTCCGGCCTGAGACCGGCCCGGACGCACGGACGCCGGTCAGCGCGTGCTGCGCTGACCGGCGTCTGGTCGTGCTGCTGGCGGTGGCGGAGAGATTTGAACTCTCGGAGGTTTTACCCTCACGCGCTTTCGAGGCGCGCTCTTTAGGCCGCTCAGACACGCCACCGCCGTAGAGGCTACTCAACCGGTGGCCCCGGACGCCAATCGAGGCCGCACGCTCAACGGGAGCCGAAGAAGTCGCGCAGCAGGGTGCCGCACTCGTCGGCCAGGATGCCCCCGCGGACCTCCACCCGGTGGTTCAGCCGGGGGTCGCGGACCACGTCGAACAGCGAGGCGACCGCACCAGCCTTGGGGTCGTAGGCGCCGAAGACCAGCGTGGAGATGCGGGCCAGCACCAGGGCCCCGGCGCACATCGTGCAGGGCTCCAGGGTGACGACCAGCGCGCAGCCGGCCAGCCGCCAGGAGCCGAGCGTCGTCGCGGCCCGGCGCAGGGCCAGCACCTCCGCGTGCGCCGTCGGATCTCCGGTCAGCTCGCGCTCGTTCCCGGCCACGGCCAGCAGGGCGCCGTCGGGGCCCAGCACGACCGCGCCTACGGGCACGTCCCCGTGCGCCTCGGCGCGGCGGGCCTGCTCCAGGGCGAGCCGCATCGACGGCGACCAGCCGCCGGTCGGGGCGGGCACGGCGGGGCCGCGGCTCAGGAGCTGGCGGCCTCGGCCACCCGGCGGAACTGCGGGTTGAGGTTGAGCTTGTCGGCGACCTCGACCAGCATCTGGTCGCTGCCGAGGTCGAGGTCCTCGATCAGCGCACCCATGTCGAAGTCACTCATCCCGAGGTCGGCCACGATCCCGAGGTCGCCCATCGGTTCGCTGTCGTCGTCGGGGTCGGGCACGTCCTCGTCGAGGAAGTCGGCGACGTCGTGGGCGATCGGCCAGTCGGCGGCCGCCGCCGCGTCGTTCAGCAGCACCTGCACGTGCTGGCCGCGCACCCGGACCAGGACGAAGACCTCCTCGACCAGGCTGACGAAGCCCAGCGCGCCGGCGTCCCCCGGGAGCCGGCGGAGTTGCGCGATCAGCTCCTCGAGGTCGTTGGCCAGATCGTTGTCCATGGCCTGGACCAGCAGCTGGCCCTCCTCGCGGTACGCCGCGATCACGAAGTCGATCTCGTCGTCAGCGGCGTCCTCGAGGTCGTCGTCGTCCTCGTCATCATCATCGTCGTCGTCGGCGTCCACCACCGGCGCTGCCGCCGGGGTCGTCCGCGACCGCGTGTCCGAGCCGGGTCCGTCCAGGTCGAACGACTCGTACTCCTCGTCGTCGAAGTCCGACACCCCGTCCCTCCTCCACGCTCGTCCAGCTGTCCCGCGGCCGTCGGGCCGCGCGCCCCATCGTGTCAGACATCACGCCGGGGCACGACACCGATCCTCGGGGGGCAGCCGACCGCTAACGTTCACCCCGTGGACCTCCGGATCGTCGAGCACCCCCTCGTCTCGCACAAGCTGACCGTGCTCCGCGACCGGGAGACGGACTCACCGACGTTCCGCCGGCTGACCGAGGAGCTGGTGACGCTGCTGGCCTACGAGGCGACCCGGGAGGTCCGGGTCACCGAGCAGACCGTGCAGACACCGCTCGCCTCCGCGGTCGGGGTCCGGCTCTCGACCCCGCGGCCGCTCGTGGTGCCGATCCTGCGGGCCGGGCTGGGGATGCTGGAGGGGATGACCCGGCTGGTGCCGACCGCGGAGGTCGGCTTCCTGGGGATGGTCCGCAACGAGGAGACGCTGGAGGCCGCGACCTACGCCGAGCGGCTGCCCGAGGACCTCTCCGGGCGTCAGTGCTACGTCCTCGACCCGATGCTGGCCACCGGCGGCACCCTCGCCGCGGCCGTGCAGTTCCTGGTCGCCCGGGGTGCGGACCACATCACCTGCATCTGCCTGATCGCCGCTCCCGAGGGCGTCGAGCGGCTGCGCGGCCTGCTCGACGGGCTGGGCGTGCCCTGCACCGTCGTCCTGGCCGGCATGGACGAGAAGCTCAACGAGGTCGGCTACATCGTCCCCGGCCTGGGTGACGCCGGCGACCGGCTGTACGGCGTCGCGGACTAGCGCGCGGCGTCGCTGGGCCGCTGGCCGTAGCCGGCGAGCCCGACGCGGACCCGTTCGATCTCGTCGGGGTCGAGCAGGCTCGGGGGCAGCCCGGTGCTGAGCACCCGGAGCTGCACGTCGCAGACGTACTCCAGGTAGGCCACCTGGCTGAGCACCTTGGCCAGGTCCGCGCCGACCAGCACCGCCCCGTGGTTGCCCATCAGGGCCGCGCTGCGGTCCTGCAGGGCCGCCGTCACGTTCGCAGCCAGCGCGTCGGAGCCGAAGGTCGCGTAGGGCGCCACCCTGATCCCGCCGCCGAACAGGGCTGTGTAGTAGTGCGAGGCGGCGACCTCGTCCGCCACCACCGAGAGCGCGGTGGAGGCGACGGCGTGGGTGTGCACCACCACCCGGTGGTCGGAGGCCGCGTAGACCGCGAGGTGCAGGGGCAGCTCGCTGGAGGGGGCGAGCCGAGCGTCCACGGGCGCGCCGGTGAGGTCGTGCACGCCGACGTCGTGGGCCTGCAGGGCCTCGTAGTCGACGCCGCTCGGGGAGATGACCACGTGCTCGCCCACCCGGACGGAGACGTTGCCCGCGGTGCCGACCACCAGGCCGGAGCGGCTCAGGTGCCGGCAGGCGTCGGCCACCTGCTGCCGGACCTGCCCGTGCAGCAGGGTGTCGCCGCCGGTCACGGCACCAGGATGTACTTGGAGCCGCGGCCGGCAGCCATGTCCTCGAGGCTGTCCACCAGCGCCTCCAGCGGCCGGCTCTCGGTGATCAGCAGGTCACCGTCGACCTGGCCGCTGACCAGCAGGTCGACGGCGGTCTTGACGTAGCGCGGGGTGTGGTGGAAGACGCCCTTGAGCGTGTACTCGTCGTAGTGCATGGCCGAGGAGTCGACGGCGAAGGTGGCGCCCTTGGGGGTGCCGCCGAACAGTACGGCCGTCCCGCCCGGCCTCAGGGTGCGCACGGTCTGCTCCCAGACGGCCGGCAGGCCGACCGCCTCGATGCCGACGTCGGCCCCGCGTCCGCCGGGGGTGGCCCGCTTGACCCGGTCGACGACCGCCTCGGGGGTGTCCAGGTCGGAGAGGTCGAGGGTCGCCACCGCGCCGGCCCGGGTGGCCTGGGTGAGCCGCCAGGCGGAGAGGTCGACCGAGATCACGTTCGCCCCGCGCAGCGTGGCCAGCCGGACGAACATCAGCCCGATGGGCCCGGCGCCGTGCACCACCACGGTGTCGCCGAGCTCGATCCCGCTCTCGGCCATCCCGTGCACCACGGTGGCCAGCGGCTCCAGGGGCGCCGCGGAGGCGAACGGCAGGGACTCGGGGATCACGTAGGTGTTGCGCTCGACGATCGAGCGCGGCACCACGACCTGCTCGGCGAAGGCGCCGTTGAGGAACTCGAGGTTCTCGCAGAGGCTCTGCCGGCCGAGCGTGCAGGCCCAGCAGTGGCCGCAGGGGGCGGTGTTGGCGGCCACCACCCGGCTGCCGACGGTGAAGCCGGCGACGCCGTCACCGACGGCGGTGACCACACCGGCGAACTCGTGCCCGAAGCGGGCCGGCAGCACGGGGAACAGCTTGGGGTGACCGCGCCGGTAGGACTTGAGGTCGGTGCCGCAGGTCGCCGCGGCCCTGACCTCGACGGCGATCTCACCGGGAGCCGGATCCTGCTCGGCGACCTCCTCGATCCGCAGGTCGCCCGGCCCGTGGAAGATGGCTGCCCTCAACGTTCGTCCCCTTCGGTCTGGACCTGGACGATGCCGTCCAGGGTCCTCATCAGATCCCGCAGCTGCGGGTAGAGCTGTTCGTGAACGGTGCGGAGCTGGGCGTAGCGCGCGGTCCGCGCCGTCTCCGGCTGCACGATCCGTCCGGTGCTGGTCATGGCCCGGCAGGCCTGCGCCAGGGCCGGGTGCGCGCCGACGGCGACCGAAGCCACGATGGCCGCGCCGAGGGCGCTGATCTCGGGCTCGGCGCAGATCTCCAGCGGCCGGCCCAGCACGTCGGCCAGGATCTGCCCGAACAGGGGGCTCCGGCTGCCGCCGCCCATGGCGCGGATCACCTCGACCCGGGTGCCGGTGGCGGCCTCCAGGCCGTCCAGCTGCAGCCGCAGCTCCTGGGCGATCCCTTCGAACAAGGAGCGGTAGACGTGGGCGCGGGTGTGGATGCCCCGCCAGCCGAGCACCGCGCCGGACGCGTGCGGGTCCCAGTGCGGCGTCTGCGCCGCGTTCCAGTACGGCAGGGTGAGCAGCCCGTCGGCGCCGGGGGGCAGCGCCGCCGCGGCCGCCTCGAGGGCGGCGTCCGGGGCCTCCGACGCCGACGAGCCGAGCTCGCGGCGGAACCAGGTGGGCAGGTAGGTGCCCGAGGACAAGAAGGTCTCCAGCGTGGTGCCGCCGGGGAGGACCGAGATCAGCGACCGGTAGGAGCGCGAGGGTGCGTAGCCGCGGCGCTCGGTGCCGATGATCACCGCGGTGCCCAGGTTCAGGTAGGCCCGGCTGGCGTCCAGCACGTCGGCCCCGACGCCGGCCGCCTGGCCGTCACCGAGCCCGGCGGCCACGGCCACGTCGGCCGGGACCCCCCACCGCTCCACGACCTCGGGCCGCAGCGGGCCCAGCACCGCCCCGGCGTCGTGCAGGTCGGGCAGCTGGTCGCGGCGCACCCCGGCCACGGCCAGCAGCACGTCGGACCAGTCGCGGGTGGCCACGTCGAGCAGGGCCAGCGGGTCGGCCGAGCTGACCGAGGTGTCCCAGCGGCCGGTCAGCTCGTGCACCAGGAAGGCGTGGGTGTCGACCACCCGGTGGGCAGCGGCCAGCCACGCGGGCCGGTGCCGCCGCACCCAGGCCAGTTTGTACAGCGCCGGGGTGATGTCCGCCGGCTTGCCGCACAGCCGCTCGACCTCGGCGGTGCCCAGCTCGGCGATCTCGTCAGCCGCCCGGGCGTCGAGCCAGAGCAGGGCCGGGTGCAGCGGGACGTTGGCCTCGTCGACGGCCACGAACGTCTCGCGCTGGTGGGTGAGGCAGAGCGCCACCACGCGGGACCGGTCCTGCACACCGGCCAGCGCTTGCTGCACGGCGGCGTCGGTGGCCGGCCACCAGGTCCGGGCGTCCTGCTCGTGCCAACCCGCCCGCGGCGAGGAGCTCACCAGGGGTGAGCTCCCTGCCGCGACGGTGTGGCCGGCGACGTCCACCAGCACGGCCTTGCTGCCGGTGGTCGAGCAGTCGATCCCCAGGAACAGCGGATCGGGCCGCCACCCCGGGGCCAGGGGTGGCCGGGCCCCGCTCGGGTCCGCGAGCGGGCTCAACGGATCGTGAACCCGCCGTCCACCACCAGGTCGGCGCCGTTGACCATGTCGGCGGCGCCGCTGGCCAGGAAGGCCGCGGTGGCCGCGATCTCCTCGGGCATCGCGAACCGGCCGACGGGGATCTCGGCCATGTGCGCCATCCCCTTCGGGTTGTCCCAGGCGTTGATGCCCAGCGGCGTGAGCACCACCGTCGGCGAGATGGTGTTCGCGGTCACCCCGCGCGCGCCCCACTCCAGGGCGAGCACCCGGGTCAGGCCGACGACGCCGAACTTCGAGGCGCAGTAGGCGATGTGGTCGGCCAGCGCCACCGTGGCCGCCTGGGAGGCCAGGTTGATGATCTTGCCCCGGCCCCGCTCGAGCATCCCGGCCCCGACCTCCCGGCACATCAGGTAGGTGCCGGTGAGGTTGACCGCCAGGGTCGCTTCCCAGTGCGCGTCGCTGAGCTCCTCCGCGGGGGCCAGCAGGGCGACCCCGGCGGAGTTCACCAGGATGTCGATCCGGCCGGCGGCCGCCACGACCGCGGCGACCGCCTCCCGGACCGACGCGCTGGAGGTGACGTCACAGCCGTAGGCCCCGGCGCCGGACCCGACCTTCTCCGCGGCCGCCGCCGCCGCCTGCTCGTCGCGGTCCAGGATCATCACCTGCGCGCCCGAGGCGGCGTACCGCTCGGCGATGGCCAGGCCGATGCCCGAAGCACCCCCGGTGATCACGGCGACCGCGCCGTCGAGCCGGACCGACAGGCTCGAGGTGTCGACGACCGGTGGGGTCAGCACGTCTCGACCTCCGCCGCCGCGTCCGTCACTTCTCCTGCCCGGCGATGCCCTCGTAGGCGATGTTGCCGGTCTTGAGGTTCTCCGCGGTCAGCTGCGGCAGGGCGTCGAGGAACGCCTGGCGGTCGGTGACGACGTGCTGCATGGCCACGTCGACGTTCTCCTTGGTGATCTTGGGCATCAGGTAGACCGGCTCGGTGTTGACCTCCTCGCCGCGGGCGATGGCGGCGGCGACGGCCAGCCCGGCCGAGAGCTCGACGGTGCCGTTCTGCAGCATGGTGCCGATGAAGTCGCCGGACTCGACGGCCTTGAGGCCGTCCTCGATGCCGTCGATGCCGACGATCGGGACGGTGTTCCCCGACTCCTTGAGGGCCTGCAGGGCGCCGAGGCCCATGTCGTCGTTCTGCGAGACGACGCCGTCGATGTCGTCACCGTAGGCGGAGATCCAGTTCTTCATCTTGTTGACCGCCTCGTCCCGCTTCCAGTTGGCGGTGTCCTGGGCCAGCACCTTGATGTCGGGGTTCTCGGCGAGGACCTGGTCGATGCCCTTCTGCCGGTCGATCTGACCGGACTGGCCCAGCGGGCCCTGCAGCACGACGATGTTGCCCTTGCCGCCGAGCTCGTCGACCATCATCTGCATCTCCTCGGCGCCCGCCTTGACGTCGTCGGGCTGCACGTTGCCGGAGATGTCGGGGTTGTTGAGGGCGGCGTTGACGGGGACGATCGGCACGCCCGCCGCCTTGGCCGCGGCGACCTGCGGCTGCAGCGAGTCAGCCTGCACCGGCACCACGACGACGGCGTCGACCTTGGCGTTGATCAGCTGGTCCATCTGGTTGGCCTGGGTGCTGACGTCGAGGTTGGCCGAGTTCCACAGCAGCTCGATGCCGTTGGCCTCGGCGTAGGCCTCCATCCCCTCCTTGCCGGCGGTGATGAAGGAGCTCATGTCGTAGACGGTGACGCCGATGCGGAGCTGCTGGGCCTCACCGCTGGCGGCCGGGTCGGCGTTCTGGCTCGTGTCGCCGGCGCCACAGGCCGCCATGCTGAGGGTCAGGGCAGCGGCGGCGACCGTCGCCAGCGTGCGGGTCAGTCGGGACAT
Source organism: Microlunatus lacustris (assembly GCA_039527025.1). Classification (GTDB taxonomy): domain Bacteria; phylum Actinomycetota; class Actinomycetes; order Propionibacteriales; family Propionibacteriaceae; genus Microlunatus; species Microlunatus lacustris. Next base: position 371,362 of record BAAAJN010000003.1, on the reverse strand, counting down.
TCGAGGTTCTCCTTGGAGTTCGGGAGGTGCAGGTGCGTGACTGGTGAGGGATTGGCTGCCGGACGGGTCCGGGCGTACGGGTGCCGCGAGCGGCTATTGCTGTCGGCGGGTGGTCCAGACGTCGACCGCGACGGCGAAGACGATCAGGAGACCGGTGATGACGTTCTGCCAGTAGGAGGGCACCAGCAAGATGTCCAGCCCGTTGTTGAGGGTCTGGATGAGGACCAGCCCGAGCGCGGTGCCCCAGACCGAGCCGCGGCCGCCCATCAGGCTGGCGCCACCGATGACGACGGCGGCGATGGCGTCGAGCTCGTAGCCCTGGCCGAGGTTGGGCGGCCCGGAGATCACGCGGGAGGCGAGCATCACCCCGGAGAGGCCGGCCAGCACCCCGGAGATCGCGTAGACGCTGAACAGCATCCGGCGGGCGTTGACGCCGGCGATCTCGGCGGCGGCGCGGTTGCCCCCGACGGCGTACACGCGCATGCCGTAGGCGGTCCGGCGCATCACCACGGCGAAACCGATGATGCCGATGATCATCACGATCACCGGGATCTGCAGACCGAGGACCTTGGTGTTGGCGATGGCCCCGAACTCGGCAGGCAGACCGTTGATCGGGGCGCCGCCGCCGATGGCGTAGGCGATGCCCGACCCGGCGGTCAGCATGCCGAGGGTGGCGATGAACGGCGGGACGCTGACCACCGAGACGAAGAACCCGTTGACCGCGCCGGCGGCCAGCCCGACCACCAGAGCCGTCAGCAGCGTCAGCCAGACCTGGCCGGGGTTCGCCTTCGCGACCGCGGCCGCGGCCATCGCCGACATGGCGATGATGCTGCCGACCGAGAGGTCGATGCCGCCGGTCAGGATGACCAGCGTCTGTCCCAGGGCGATCAGGGCGAAGGGCGCCGCGGCGATCAGGATGGTGGTCAGGTTGTCGAGGCTGGTGAAGCGGAGGCTCCGGTAGCTGAAGTAGCAGATCACCAGCACGACCACGATGAGCATCGCGTTGCGCAGCGCGAGGGCCGCCCACCAGGGGCGGGAGAAGCGGCGAACCGGTTCGCCTGTGGTGGGCGACGTCGTCACCTGGCCGGAGCCCTTCTCGGCCAGGGCCTCCTGGGTCGTTGCCTTGGCGGTGTCGGTCACGTCAGGTCCTCAGCGGTCGTGGTGGGGGTGGCGCCGGCGGTGGCCGGGGTGCGCGGAGAGGGGTCGAGGCCGGCGGCGAGGGAGAAGATGCGGGCCTGGACGTCGTCCTGGCCGAGGTCGGTCTGGCTGAGCTCACCGGCGACGGCTCCGGCCCGCATCACCAGCGCACGGTTGGCGAGCCCGAGGATCTCCGGCATGTCGGAGGAGGCCATCACCACGGCCACCCCGGTGGCAGCCAGGTCGACGATGATCTTGTAGATCTCGGAGCGGGCGCCGACGTCGACCCCGCGGGTCGGCTCGTCCAGCAGCAGCACCTGGACGTCGCCGGTCAGCCAGCGGGCCAGCACCACCTTCTGCTGGTTGCCGCCGGAGAGCGTGCCGACCTCCTGGCTCAGACCGCGTGAGCGCAGCTGCACCGACTTCATCGCAGCGCCGACCTTGTCGACCCGGGCACGGTTGCGCAGCCATCCGGCGACGCTGAAGGCGTCCAGCCGAGGCAGCGTGCCGTTCTCCAGCACGGTCATCCCCAGGATCGCCCCGGAGTGCTTGCGGTCCTCGGGCACCAGCGCCATACCGCTGCGGATCGCCGCCGGCGGCTGCTGGCGCGGCACCGTCTTCCCGGCGACGGCCACCGAGCCTCCAGTGGTCCGGCGGACGCCGAAGATGCCCTCGATCAGCTCGGTGCGACCGGCGCCGACCAGGCCGGCCAGGCCCAGGATCTCGCCCTTGCGCACGGTCAGGCTGACCGGGGCGGACGCGCCGACGACCTGCAGTTCCCGGACCTCCAGGACCGGCTCGGTGCCCGGCGTCGGCCGCTCCGGGAACAGCGTGCCCAATTCGCGACCGATCATCGCGGTGACGATGTCCTCGTCGGAGGTGTCGGTCATCGGCTGGTCGAGGACCAGGCTGCCGTCGCGGAGCACGACGACGCGGTCGGCGAGGGCGCGGATCTCCTCCATCTTGTGGGTGGTGTAGACCATGGCGACGCCCGAGGAGCGCAACCGGCGGACCACGCCGTAGAGCCCCTCGACCTCGCGCTCGGAGATCGCCGAGCTGGGCTCGTCGAGCAGCAGCACCTTGGCCCCGGTCCGGGTCGCCTTGACGATCTCCACGATCTGCTGCAGACCCACGGGCAGCGAGCGCATCCGCGCGGTCACCCGGATGTGCACGTCGAAGTCGGCCAGCGCCTCCTCGGCCTGGCGGATCATCGCGCGCCGGTCGAGCACCCCCGCGCGGCGGATCTCGCGGCCGACGAAGAGGTTCTCGTAGACGGTCATGTCGGGCAGCGACGCGAGCTCCTGCGGCACGATCGCCACCCCGGCGCGGTGCGCCTCGGCCATGCTGCCGCCGCGGAGCCCGGTCCCGTCGACGGTGACCGTGCCGGAGTCGGCGCGGTACTGGCCGGAGGCGATCTTCATCAGCGTCGACTTGCCGGCCCCGTTCTCACCAGCCAGGGCGGTGACCGTGCCGTGCTCCAGCGCCAGGCTCACCCCCTTGAGCACGGGGATGCCCCCGAACCCCTTGTGCAGGTCCTGGCACTCCAGTACCGCGGCCACGCTACCTCCTCGATGTCCTCGGATGCGCTCAGATGCAGGGTCCCGTCCCTGCCAGCCGCTCATCTGACGCCTCCTGCGGCACAGTAATGACAGGTGAGCGCTTGGTCAAGGGCTATGCTGCTCATATGAGCATGCCCCCGAGCGGCGCTGACGACGGTGTCCGCCTGGCACTCCCCCTTGCCCCCGGTCGGGCCTCCATCGACGACCAGCTGCTGATGGCAGCCGTGGCCAAGCGCTACTACTTCGATCAGCGCACCCGGGTCCAGCTGGCGCAGGAGTTCGGCATCTCGCGCTTCAAGGTGACGCGGCTGCTGGAGGCGGCGCTCAGCAGCGGCATCGTGCGCATCTCGATCGTGCTGCCCGAAGCCGTCGACGCCGACCTGTCGCTGCGGCTGCGGGAGAAGTTCGGGCTGGACCGGGCGCTGGTCGCGGTCGTGCACGACCCCAGCACCCACGCGGTCCGCGAGGCCCTCGGCCGGACGACGGCCGCGCTGCTCAGCGACATCGTCACCGACGACGACGTGCTGGGCGTGACCTCCGGCCGCACCATCGACGCCGTGGCGCGGCACCTGCGCAGCCTGGCGGGGTGCGAGATCGTGCAGCTCACCGGGATGAGCGGCGACCTCGGCGACAACCCGGTGGAGGTGCTCCGCCGGGTGGCGGTCCTCTCGGGCGGCCAGGCCAGCTCGATCTACGCCCCGCTGACCGTGGCGACCTCGGAGGCCGCCTCGGCGCTGAAGACTGATCCCCGCATCGCCGAGGCCTTCGGCCGCTTCGCCTCGGTGACCATCGCGGTCGCCGCCGTGGGCAGCTGGGACCCGCCGGAGTCCCGGTTCTACGACGCGCTGAGTGCCGAGGACCGGGAGCGGCTGCAGGCCCTGGACGTGCTCGCGGACGTCGGCGGCGTGCTCCTGGACCGCGACGGCGCCCCGGTGCACGACTTCGACGACCGGGTGCTCGGGGTCACCGCCGACCAGCTGGCGGCGATCGGCCAGGTCGTGGTGGTGGGCGGGGGCCCCCGCAAGACCGAGGCGATCCGCGCCACGCTGCGCTCGGGTCTGGTCTCCTGCCTGATCACCGACGACTCGGTCGCGGTGGCCCTGCTGGCCGAGCCCTGACGGCCGACGCCGAGGTTGCGATCGGCCGCCCGGCGCTGCTCAGTAGTAGTAGGGGAACGCTGACCAGTCCGGCGCGCGCTTCTCCAGGAAGGCGTCCCGGCCCTCGACGGCCTCGTCGGTCATGTAGGCGAGCCGGGTGGTCTCGCCGGCGAAGACCTGCTGACCCACCAGCCCGTCGTCGACGGCGTTGAAGGCGAACTTCAGCATCCGCTGGGCCGTCGGGCTCTTCCGGCAGATGGCCTTGCCCCACTCCAGCCCGACGGTCTCCAGCTCGGCGTGCGGGACCACCCGGTTGACCATGCCCATCCGGAAGGCGTCCTCGGCGGTGTAGGTCTCGCCGAGGAAGAAGATCTCGCGGGCGAACTTCTGGCCCACCTGCCGGGCGAGGTACGCCGAGCCGAAGCCGGCGTCGAAGGAGCCGACGTCGGCGTCGGTCTGCTTGAACCGCGCGTGCTCGGCGCTGGCCAGGGTGAGGTCGCAGACCACGTGCAGGCTGTGCCCGCCACCGGCCGCCCAGCCGCCGACCAGGGCGATCACCACCTTGGGCATGAACCGGATCAGCCGCTGCACCTCGAGAACGTGCAGCCGCCCTGCCGCGGCGGGGTCGACCGCACCCGGCGCCTCGTCCTCGGCGTAGGTGTACCCCGAACGCCCGCGGATCCGCTGGTCGCCGCCGCTGCAGAACGCCCAGCCGCCGTCCTTGGCCGACGGGCCGTTGCCGGTCAGCAGCACCGCGCCGACGTCGGAGGACGTCCGGGCGTGGTCCAGCACCCGGTACAGCTCGTCCACGGTGTGCGGGCGGAAGGCGTTGCGCACCTCGGGCCGGTCGAAGGCCACCCGCACGACGGGGGCGTCGACGGCGCGGTGGTAGGTGATGTCGGTGAGCTCGAAGCCCGGCACCTCCCGCCAGCGGGACGGGTCGAACGGCTGGGCGGGATCAGGCTGGCTCACCCGCCCACCGTAACGGCGGCCTACTCGACGTCGAACTCGTTGCCCTCCGGGTCGGTCATCGCGATCCAGTGCCCGCCGACGTCGCGCCACTCTTTCCCCTCGACGGCGCCGAGCGCGACCAGGCGGTCCACCTCGGGCCGGATGCGCTCCTCGCCGACGTGCAGGTCGAGGTGCACCCGGTTCTTCACCGTCTTGGCCTCCGGGACCCGCTGGAACAGCAGGCGCGGACCGGCGCCGCGGACGGCGACCACGTCCCGCCAGTACCGGCGGCCGCGGTGCACCAGGGTGTCGGACTCCTGTGCCCAGCCCTGCTGCAGGACGGACGCGATCAGCTCGGAGTTGTCCTCGAGCTCACCGCCCAGGGCCGCGGCCCAGAAGTCGGCCTGCGCGTGCGGGTCGTGCGCGTCGATCGTGAGCTGCCAGCTCAGCCCCGGCTGCTGGGGTTCCATCGGGTTCCTCCGCTCGTCGTCGGACCTGCCAGGTGACGTAGCCCGCGAGAGCGAGCAGCGCCACCGTGCCTCCCACGATGGCAGCGACCGGTGACAGTTCCCAGAGCTGCCGCCACGCGGCGAGCCCCACGGACCAGACGGTGGCGTAGATGAAGGCCCAGATCGCCCCACCGACGACGAGGGCCGGGAGGTAGCGCCGCAGCGGCATCCGGGCCAGGCCGGCGGCGAGGTTGACCAGCGTCTGCACGCCGATGGTGAGGAAGGAGGCCGTCACCACCGGAGCGCCCCAGCGCGCGACCAACCGCTCGGCCCGGCGGAACCCGGGCCGGCGCACCAGCCTGGCCAGCCGGGTGCGGTCCGCCCCGGCGTGCGCGCCGCGACCCAGCGCGTAGGTGGCGCCGGCCCGCAGCAGCACGACGACGAACAAGGTGACGAGGGCGAGGGGGTACGGCCAGTCGGCCAGGAAGTCCAACGCCACGCGGCCAGTCTAGGGACGGGGGCCGGTTCAGCCCGGGGGTCGAGGCCGGGCCGGCAGTGCTGGGGCGGTGCCCAGCAGGTCGGTGATCTCGCGCAGTCCGTGCTCCACCATCCGGAGCTGCTCGCGGCTGTCGTCGAGCTGCTGGGTGGCCAGGTCCTGCCGGGCGGACTGGGAGACGACGTCGAGGACGCGGTCGCCGAAGGCCTCGGCCTCGGGCAGCGCCCGGGAGACCCGCAGCACCGACTCCAGCCGGCGCACCTCGCCGCGGTAGGCGGTGAGCGCCTTGGCGCGGCGCAGGCCGTCGTCGAGGGCACCGAGCAGCGCCTGCTCGTAGCCGGCGTAGGTGCGGGCGGCGGCGGAGCCGGGCGGCAGCCCGCGGCGGTGGTCCCGCACCTCACCGAGCAGCCCGGTCACCTTGTGCAGGTGGTCGAGGATCTCGGCGGCCTCGGCGATCGGGTCGATGAACAGCTGGTGGTCGGCCAGCCACGGGTCGCGCCAGGCCGGCGAGGTGAAGATCGCGTAGGCGTCGGCCAGCGGGTTGACCGTGGTGCGCCGGTCCCGGTAGCCCACCGGTGGGGTGGCGGCCCGCAGCCGGTGCGCCTCGTCGAGGATGGCCAGCTGGCGCGGCGTCGCCCCGGCGGCCTGCCACTGCACCCGGTAGCGGCCCAGGTGCGGGTAGCTCGGAGAGCCGACCCGGACGACGAGCGACCCGATGCCGGCGCCGAGGGCGGCGACGAGCAGCGCGCCGCCGACCGCCCCGAAGGCGTCGCCGCCCGCCAGGGCGGCGTCGGTGACCAGCAGGCCGACACCGCTGATGGCGCTGGCCAGCGTGCCCCGGGTCAACCAGCGGCCGGCCCGGACGGGCTCGGGGACGGCGCCGGCCAGCAGGGCGGGCAGCCGGTCGGGCGGCGGCGGCACGGAGGCGGGCACGAGGCGACGGACGTCAGAGCTCGACGGCGTGGTTCTCGCCCAGGTCGGGCTGCTGCCCGGTCAGCCGGGCCTTCGCGTACTTGACGGCGGTGACCAGCTTCGGGTCCTCCACCGACCAGTACTCGGCCGAGTCGGCCTCGACCCTGAGCAGGGCGACCGCGGGGTCGTCCCGGCCGCCGTCGAACCACGCCTCGGCGTGGCTGTTCCAGAACTCGTCGATCTTCGCCGGGTCCGAGGTGACGGACGCCGTGCCGCTGATCGAGACCCAGCCGTCGCCGGAGGAGAAGGCCACGTTGACCTGCGGGTTGCGGGCCACCTGCTCGGTCTTGTGCGAGGGGTCCTGGGTGAAGAACCAGAGCTCCCCGTCGAACTCCCGGTGCTGCACGGCGAGCGGACGGCTGACCAGCTTGCCGCTCTCGGCCACGGTGGTGACGACCGCGATGCGGGACTTCTCGACCAGCTCCGCGACCTTGGCCTGCTGCTCCGACGTGGTGTCCTGGTCGTCGCTCATGCCCCCGAAAGTACACCCGGTCCCGGGTCGTGCGGCGGCGTCGGCCGCTCTCAGCCGCGGCCCAGGAACGGCATCGTCGTCGCCATCACGGTCATCTGGGGCACGTTCGCCGCCAGCGGCAGCGAGGCCATGTAGACCACGGCACGGGCCACGTCGTCGACGTCCATCCGGGGCTCCGGCCGGCGGCTGCCGTCGGCCTGCAGGATGCCGTCGGCCATCAGGGCGGTCATCTCGGTGGCCGCGTTGCCGATGTCGATCTGGCCGCAGGCGATGTCCAGGCCACGGCCGTCCAGCGCGGTGGCCTTGGTCAGCCCGGTGATGGCGTGCTTGGTCGCAGCGTACGGCGCGGACCGGGGCCGTGGGGTGGTGGCGGAGATGGACCCGTTGTTGATGATCCGGCCGCCGCGGGGCTGCTGGACCCGCATCACGCGGAACGCCTCCCGGGTGCAGAGGAAGGCTCCGGTCAGGTTGACGTCGACGACGGCCCGCCAGTCGGCCAGCGAGATCTCGTCGAGGCTCTGCTCGAAGGAGCCGCGGCCGGCGTTGTTGAAGAGCAGGTCCACCCGACCGTGCTCGGCGACGGTGCCGGCGAACAGCGCCTGCACCGAGGCCTCGTCGGTGACGTCGGTGGGCACCGGGTGCAGGCGGTCGGGACGGCTCGCCGCGACCTCCTCGAGGGCGTCGGCCCGGCGACCGGCCAGCACCACCCGCCAGCCCGCGTCGACGAGCGCGTTCGCCGTCGCCGCCCCGATCCCGCTGCCCGCCCCCGTCACCACGGCCACCTGTGCGCTCACCGCGCCAGCCTCCCACGCAAACCCTGCTGCGCCGTGCCGTGAGTACCCGGCACGACGCAGCAGGGTCCAGTGGGCGAGCGCTCAGCGGGCCCGGAGCAGCTCCGCGACGCCGGGCAGCACCTGACCCGTGGGGCCGCTGAGCCCGCACTCCATGGCCAGCCAGCCGTCGAAGCCGATCTGGTCGAGCGCGGCCAGGGTGGCGGGCCAGTCGTAGTGCCCGGCGCCGGGCTCCAGCCGGTTGCTGTCGCCCAGCTGGACGTGCCGGACGTGGGCGCCGGCCGCCAGGATCGACGCCGCGGGATCAGCCTCCTCGATGGACATGTGGTAGGTGTCGGCGATCACCGCGACCCCGGGCGAGCCCACCTCCTCCACCACCGCGACGGCGTCGGCCAGGGTGTTGACCAGGTAGTCCTCGTAGCGGTTGAGCGGCTCCAGGAACAGCTGCGAGCCGACGCTCACCGCGTGCTCCCCCAGCTCCACCAGGGCCTCCACGAGCAGCCGACGGGACTCCTGCTGGCTGCGAGGCGGGGTGAACGGCGGCAGCTTGAGGCTGAACACGCCGAAGGCGTTCGGGCTGACGATGCCCAGCCCGCCGGCCTCGACGACGGTGCTGAGCAGCACCTCGAGGTCGGCGATCGCCGTGGCGCGGGCCTCGGGCTCGAAGCTGCCCAGGAACGTCGGCGTGTGCATCACCGCCGAGCACATCTGCACCCCGGCGTCGCGCGCCCGGCGCAGCTCGTCGGCGCGAGCGCCGAAGACGCCGCCACCCTTCCCGGAGAGCTCGATGCCGTCGAAGCCGCAGTCGAGGGCGAACTGGAACTGCTCCTCCAGGTTCGCGCCCGGCAGCGTCGCCTCCTGCGCCGCCAGCCGGATCATGCCGCCACCTCCAGGTCCTCGTCGAAGCTGAGGACGACCTGCAGGGCCTGCTCCGGGTGCTCGTCGAGCATCCTGAACGCCTCCGGCGCCTGCGCCATCGGCATCGTGTGCGAGATGAGCTCGGTCAGCCGCAGCCGGCCGGAGACCGCGAGGTCGATGGCGGTGCGGGCCAGCCGGGAGCCGTCCCAGCGGTGCTGGAGGGCCGGCGCGACACCGGAGATCTGGGAGCAGACCAGCTGCACCCGGTTGTGGTGGAACTCCTCCCCCAGCCGCAGGCCCATCCCGTCGCCCTGCATGAACCCGGCGGCGCAGACCCGCGAGCTGTAGGCGACCGACCGGATGGCTTCGTGCAGCGCCCGGTAGCTGCCGGTGACCTCCAGGCAGACGTCGGCCCCGCGACCGCCGGTCAGGTCGCGGATGCGCTCGGCGACACCGCCCTCGGTCGCGTCCAGGACGGTGTCGGCGCCCAGCTCCAGGGCCAGCGCGCGGCGCGACGGCAGGTTGTCCACGCCGATCACCCGGGCCCCGTTCAGCCGGGCCAGCTGCGCGGCGATCTGCCCGGGCACCCCGAGCCCGAACACCGCCACCGTCTCCCCGATGTGGATGTCGGCGTCCAGCACGACGTTCAACCCGATGGCACCGATCTGGGAGAAGATCCCCACCCGCGGGTCGGCGCCCGGGTCGAGCACCCGCTGCGCCGCGCGCTCGGCCTTCTGGACCGTGGCGGCCCGGTGCCCCCAGGTCCCCCACACCCGGTCGCCGACGGCCAGCCCGGTCGCCTCGGCGCCCACCTCGACGACCTCGCCGACCTCCTCGTAGCCCCAGCCGTCCACCGGGTAGGCGAAGCTCGTCGAGCCGTCGACGAACAACCGGCGCTGCTCGTCCCACTTCTTGGTGAGGTAGGGGTTGCTGCCCCGGTAGGCGGTCAGCTCGGTGCCGGCGGAGATGCCGGAGAACAGCGTGCGGAGCCGGACCTCGTCGGGTCCGAGCGGCGCGAGCGGCTCGTCGACCACCTCGGACTCGTGGGGGGAGGTGAAGCGGATGACGGAGGGCATGCGGGGACTCTCTTCCTGGTGGGTGGATGGGGTCTGGGCTGCGAGCGTCGGGTAGGTCGGGCCCGGCCCCGGTCTGGGCGAGGGAGGAAGACCGGGGCTGGAGGGCCCGACCGGGCGCGAGCAGCGGGAAAGGGGATCAGCCCTTGACGGCACCGGAGATGAACCCGGCGGTCACCTGCTTCTGCAGCACGACGAAGAGCAGGATGATCGGCAGGATGGTGAACAAGGTGCCCGCCGCCAACGGCGCGACGTCGATCGAGCGTCCACCGGTGAAGACGTAGAGCGCGGTCGTGAGCGGCCGGTAACCCCCGGTGGGCAGGTAGAGCAGCGGCACCAGGAAGTTGTTCCAGGTGCTGATGAAGGTGAAGACGGCCAGCGCCCCGATCCCGGACCGCACCAGCGGCAGCATCACCCGGGTGAAGATCCGCCACTCGGAGCAGCCGTCGATCCGGGCCGCCTGCTCCAGCTCCTCGGGCAGGTCGGAGAAGAAGGCCCGCATGAAGAAGGTGCCGAAGGAGGTGCCCATCGAGGTGAGCACCAGGACCGCCCCGGCCAGGGTGTCCAGCAGACCCATCGAGCGCAGCTGGAAGTAGAGCGGGATCATGTAGGTGAAGAACGGCACCAGCAGACCGAGCACCACGACGTAGAAGAGAGCCGTGCGGCCGGGGAAGGGCAACCGGGCGAAGGTGTAGCCGGCCATCGTGGAGATCACGATGATCAGCACGGTGCTGGGCACCGACAGCAGCACGCTGTTCAGCAGGTAGTTGCTGAAGCCTCCCTCGGTCCAGGCCCTGACGATGCTCTCCAGGGAGAAGGACGTGAAGAGCCCGAAGGGGTCGACCGCAGCCTGGGCCTGGGTCTTGAGCGCCGTCGAGACCACCAGCAGCACGGGGATGATCGTCGTCACCGAGAGCACGACCAGCACCACGTGGCGGACGGCGAGGCTGGCCCGGCGCCGGCCGGAGACCCGGGTCGACCCGGCGTTGCGGGGCTCGGCCGGCAGGTCCGGCAGTGTCGGCACCGGTTGCGTCGTGGCGACCATCAGGCTCCCATCCCCTGCAGCGACAGCCTGCGCTGCAGCCGGTTGAGGGCCACCGCGCAGGGCACCGAGAGCACGGTGATCAGCAGCGCGAGCGTGGTCCCGTAGCCGATCCGGCTCAGCTGGAAGGCCTGGGTGTAGGCGTAGGTGCCGATCACGTTGGTGGCGTCGGCCGGACCGCCGCCGGTCATGATGAAGATGATGTCGAAGACGCTGAAGCCGCCCACCAACGTGAGGGTCAGCACCATCAGGAACACCGGCATGATCTGCGGCAGGATGACGAACCACAGCCGGGCCGGCGCGCTCGCCCCGTCGATCCGGCTGGCGTCGACCAGCTCGACGTCGACGTTGCGCAGCGCGGAGATGAAGATCACCACGGCGAATCCGGTGGCCCCCCAGATCGCGGTGACCAGGACGGCGTAGAGCGCCCACCGGGGGTCGCCCAACCAGCCCCGGGCCAGCGAGCCCAGGCCCACGGCGTCCAGCGACTGGTTGAGCAGCCCCTGCACCGGGTCGTAGATCCAGCCCCAGACGATGCCGACAGCCACGCCGGGCAGCACGTAGGGCAGGAAGAAGCAGAGCCGGTAGAGCATGCTGCCCCGCTCCACCCCCCACAGCAGCAGCGCCAGCAGCAGACCGATGACGATCGGGGAGATGGTGCCGATGACGATCCAGATCGCGTTGTTGGACAGCGCGTGCCAGACCTCGGGGTCGGCGAACATCTCGCGGAAGTTGGCGAGCCCGACGAACGGCGGGTTCGCGCTCACCCCGTCGAAGTCGACGACGGAGTAGACGAGCGCGTTCCCCAGCGGCAGCAGGAAGAAGGCCACACTGACCGCGACCACCGGGACGACGAGGAGGACGCCCAGCCGGCGCTGGGCCCTCCTCGTCACCGCCGGGGCGTGCGAGACGAAGGTCGGCACCTCAGCTGGCCGGCTTCTGGTAGTTCTTCTGCAGCTGCGCCGCCACCTTCTCGGGCGTGGTCTGGTCGGTCAGCAGCCCCTGCATGCCCTTCCACATGGCGTTGTTGAACGTGTCGTTGGTGAGGACGTCGATGTTGTAGCCGAAGTCGCCGGTGCCCTCGGCGATCTTGGCGGTGTCGTCGAGGATCTGGGTGAACAGCGGCGAGGCCTCGATGCCGCTGGTGTCGATCGGGAACGCCGGGATGTCCTGGAGGTTCTCCACCGCCCACCGACCGTGCTCGGCGCTCATCCCGTAGTCGAGGAACTTCTCGGCCGCGTCGATCTTCTGGCTGCTGGCGGAGACGAAGGTGCCCGAACCCAGGCCGCCGGAGAAGATGCCCTTGTCCCGGGTGGAGGGGAAGGGTATGAAGCCGACGTCGAACTTGGCGTTGCGCTCGATGTCGAGGGCCAGCCAGCTGCCCGTCGGGTTGATCGCGGCCTTGCCGGAGTAGAAGAGGGCGTTGCCGTTGTCGTAGCCCACCGCCGTCGGGGAGGGCGTCAGCAGGTCCTGCTCGGCCATGTCCGACCAGACCTTGAGCGCGGCGACCACGCTGGGGTCGTCCCAGGGCGTCTCCCCGGAGAGCAGCTTGTCCATCCCCTCGCTGCCCACCTCGCTGGACAGCGACATGCTCAGCAGGTGGCCCCCCTGCCAACCCTCCTTGTCGTTCACGCCGATCGGGATGACGCCGGCCTCCTTGAGCTTGGTCGCCCCGGCCATCAGGTCGGCGAGGTTCTGCGGCTCCGCGACGCCGTGCTGGGCGAAGAGGTCCTTGTTGTAGAAGAGCCCGACCTCCTCCATCTGGCTGGGGATGCCGACGAGCTTGCCGTCGAAGGTGACCCGCTGCTTGGCGAAGTCGTAGACCGGCCACTGGTACTTCTCGTACGCGCCGGTGAGGTCGTGCACCAGGCCAGCCTTGGCCAGCGCTCCGGCGAACCCCGGACCGGTGTCGTAGCCGAAGACGTCGGGAGCGTTGCCCGAGCGCAGCTGGGTCTGCAGCACGGTGCGGAAGCTCTCCGCGGGCAGCACGTCGAGCTTGACGGTGATGCCGCCGCTCTGCGCCTCGAACGTGGCGATGTCCTCCTTGATCAGCTCCAGGTCCGCCGCGTCCTCCGGCTGCCCGATCAGGTAGCGGATCTGGACGGGGCCGGCCGACACCTGCGGGGCCGAGGACTCCTCGGCGGCGGGGGAGCCGCCGAAGCAGGCGGTGAGGGTGAGCGCGAGCGCGGGGACGAGCAGGAGCAGAGGTCTGCGTGCAGCCACGGTGACTTCCTTGTCAGAGGTGTGGGACGTGCGACGGGACGCGGTCCGACGCCGGGGGTGCCGGACGTGTTGCCGTCGGCGGCCCCCGCGACCGCGCATGTTCTAACGTTAGAAGACGATCGCGCCGCGAGTACCGGATTGTCAAGGACTCGGGTATGAACGGGGTATGACCGTGACCGGACCCGACGCCCTGCGCCCTCCTGGGGCCGGTCGACCGGCGCGCATCAAGGACGTCGCGGCGATGGCCGGGGTGTCGCTCAAGACGGTCACCAACGTCGTCCACGAACGCCCCTACGTGAAGCAGGAGACCCGGGAGCGGGTGCTGGCGGCGATCGCCGAGCTGGACTACCGGCCCTCCCGGGCCGGGCGCCAGCTGCAGAGCGGGCGCAGCAACCTGATCACCCTGGTGGTGCCCCGCATCGACGAGCCCTACCTGGGCGGGCTGGCGCACGCGCTGATCAGCGCCGCCACCCCGCGGGGACTGCGGCTGCTGATCGACGAGACCTCGAGTCAGGTCGAGCAGGAGCTGGAGGCGGCCAACGGCTACCCCGGCCACGGCATCGACGGGGTCATCTTCAGCCCGTTCGCGCTCAACCCCGAGCACCTGGCGGCCCGCAGCCACGACGTGGCGATGGTCATGCTGGGCCAGTTCCTGCCCGACAGCACCGCGGACTACGTGGCCATCGACAACCTCGGCTCCGCCGCCGACGCCGTCGCCCACCTGGTCGGGCAGGGGCGTCGGCGGATCGGCTTCCTGGGCGCCCAGCCAGGCCGGCCCGGAGCGCTCGGCGAGGTGCGGCGGAGCGGCTACCAGGCCGCCCTGGTCGGGCACGGCCTGGTCCCGCCGAGCGGCGGGATCGCCCCGGGCCGGCGGTTCACCCGCGAGTCGGGCGAGGCCGGGGTCCGCGAGGTGCTGGCCCGGGCACCGGCGGTGGACGCGCTGGTCTGCGCCAGCGACCTGATGGCCGTCGGCGCCATCCGCGCCCTGCAGCGGCACGGCGCCCGGGTGCCCGACGACGTGGCCGTGCTGGGCTGGGACAACATCGTGGACGGGGAGTACACGAGCCCGACCCTGACCACCGTCGCCCCAGACCTGGGGGCCCTCGCCGACCAGACCCTCGACGCCCTGATCAGGCGGATCGAGGGCGACCGGACACCGGGGCGGGAGTACGTCGTCCCGCACCGGTTGGTCGTCCGGCAGTCCAGCGGGGGCTGAACCCCGCCGGCGGACGCGAGACCTCGCTAGTGGATCGCCCGCTCGCTGGCCCGGGCACCCTCGGGAGCGCCCTCGTTCTTGAGGAACAGCGCACAGGCGACGGCACCGAGCGCCGCGACGGCGGCCACCGCGAAGGCGGTCTGCAAGCCTTCACCCTGGGCGGCGAGCGCCGGCGTCCCGCTGGCGGTCAGCGAGGCGGCACGGCCGGTCATGATGGCCACCAGCAGCGCGGTGCCCGCCGCTCCGGCCACCTGCTGCAAGGTGGAGAGGATCGCGCTGCCGTGCGAGTGCAGCGACGGCGGCAGCGGGTTCAGAGCGGTGGTGAAGGCCGGCGTGAACAGGCAGGCGAGACCCAGCGACAGCACCAGGTGGTTGCCGACCAGCATCCAGACCGGCGTGCCGGCGTCGACGGTGCTGAACAGCCACATGGTCGACACCAGCAGCAGGGCGCCGAAGGTGGCGAGACCACGCGGGCCGTGACGGTCGAACAGCCGCCCGACGACCGGCCCGGCGAGACCCATCAGCAGGCCGCCCGGCAGCAGCAGCAGCCCGGTCTGCAGCGAGTCCAGCCCGCGGATCGTCTGCAGGTAGATCGGCAGCAGGATGATCATCCCGAAGAGGGCGATCATCGTGATGCAGAGCATGGTCAGGCTGAGGCTGAACATCGGGTAGCGGAAAGCGCGCAGGTCCAGCAGCGGGTCGCCGCCGCGGGCCAGCCGCAGCTGCCGCCGGCCGAAAGCCAGCAGGCAGAGGACGCCGAGGGCCAGAGATCCCAGAGCCGTGCTCAACCCCTCGCCGCCGCCCTCACCGAGGCGGCTCAGCCCGAAGACCAGACCACCGAACGCGGGCACGGAGAGCAGCACCGAGACGACGTCCAGCCGCTGGCGGCTCGGCTCGGTGACCGCGCCGAGCAACCGGGCGCCGAGCACCAGGGTCGCCAGCGCGATCGGCAGCACGATCACGAACATGAACCGCCAGGACAGGTACTGCAGGATGACGCCGGAGACGGTGGGCCCGATCGCCGGGGCGACCGAGATCGCGATGCTGACGTTGCCCATCACCAACCCGCGGCGGGCGACCGGCACGAGGGCGAGGATCGTCGTCATCAGCAGCGGGAGCATGATCGCGGTGCCGGAGGCCTGGACGATGCGGGCCGCCAGCAGCATCCAGAATCCCTGCGCGACCGCGGCGAGCAGGGTGCCGGTCGAGAACAGCCCCATGGCCAGGATGAACACGGTCCGGGTCGGAAGTCGCTGCAGCAAGAAGCCGGTGGTCGGGATGACCACGCCCATGGTCAGCAGGAAGGCCGTGGAGAGCCACTGGACCGTCGATGCGGTGACGTCGAGGTCGATCATCAACTGGGGCAGGGCGACGTTCATGATGGTCTCGTTGAGGATGACCACGAAGGTCGCCACCAGCAGCGTGCCGATGACGGTCTTGTGGGCCCTGGACAGCCGCGCCGGGTCGGTGCCCGGCGGGCCCTCACTCGTCGCCTCGGCCGTCCTGTCGATCGCCGTCATGACCTCACCCGTTCTCGTCGTCGCTTCCTACCTGGCCGGCGCCGGTGCCGAGGTCGTCCCGCTCGCGCGGACCGTGGCCACGGTAGGAGGACCGGCCGCGACCGGCAACCGCATTCCGCGTACCCACGCCCGAGCGTGAACACCGACCGGTCCGCATCTGTTCCCCACGGTTAGCGTGGCGCGGTGAGCACCCCCCGCCTGGTCGTCGGCGCGATCATCGTCGACCGGCTCGACCGGCCCTCCCGGGTGCTGGCCGCCCGCCGCACCGGGCCGCCGGCGCTGGCCGGGCGGTGGGAGCTGCCCGGCGGCAAGGTGGAGCCCGGCGAGGAGCCGGAGCGGGCCCTGCACCGCGAGCTGGCCGAGGAGCTCGGGATCACGGTCCGGCTGGGCGCGGAGCTGCGGCCCGGGGCGGGACCGGCCTGGCCGCTGACCGCTGGCCTGGAGATGCGGGCGTGGTGGTGCGAGCTGTCCGAGGGCGTCCCGGTGGCCGGGCAGGCCCACGACGCGTTGTGCTGGTCCACCGCGCACGACGTGGCCGACCTCGCCTGGCTGGACCCGGACCGTCCGCTGGTCGACCGGATCGTGGCCGTGCTCACCGCCGGCCGGGCTGTGCAGCAGGGCAGACTCGACGCATGAGACGCATGCTGGGCGCCGGCACGGTCCTGCTGCTGGCCCTGACCGCCGCCTGCACCGCCGCCGAGCCAGCCAGCACCCCGCCACCCGACGGCCCGAGCGCCAGCGCTGCGTCGGCTCCGCCGTCGGTCGCCTCACCTCCCAGCGCGCCGCCCAGCCCGTCCGCCGCACCACGGTCGACGCCGACTCCGACGCCCACACCGACGGCCGAGCCGGACCCGATCTCGATGGCCGCGCTCGCCGAGCGCCGCTACGACGGGCGCGACCTGCGCGTCGGTCGCTCGCTGGGTGACGTGGGCCCGTACGAGCGGTTCCTGGTCAGCTACCGCGGGGACGGGCTGAAGATCTCGGGGGTGGTGGCGGTGCCCGACGGCAAGGGCCCCTTCCCGGTCCTGGTGCTCAACCACGGCTACATCAACCCGCGCACGTACTTCCCCGGCCAGGGCATGCCCCGGGAGATGGACCACCTGGCCCGGCAGGGCTACGTGGTGCTGCACACCGACTACCGCAACCACGCCGGCTCCGACCGCGACGACGACGTCGACTACGAGCTCCGGCTGCCCTACACCGTCGACACCATCAACGCGGTGCTCGCGGTGAAGTCGTCGAAGCTGCGCTACCTCGACGGTGACCGGGTGGGCTGGCTGGGCCGGTCGATGGGCGGGGAGGTGACGCTGCGCGCGCTGGCCGCCCAGCCCGGGCTGGTGGACGCGGCTGTCGTGTACGCCTCGACCAGCTCACTGGCCGCCGACAACTGGGAGCAGTTCTACCGCGGGGACGGGGACCGAGCGGCCACCAACCGCAAGATCGACCGCAGCTACGGGCTGCCCGAGGACAGCCCCGGCTTCTGGCGGGCGGCGTCGGCCCGGTCCGCCTTCGACCGGGTCACCGAGCCGGTGCTGGTGCACCACGGCACCGAGGACGACACCTGCCCGCCCCGCTGGGCCCGGGCCACCGTCGACGCCCTCGAGGAGGAGGGCGTCGACGTCACGCTGCGGATGTACGAGGGCGAGGGCCACACCTTCGAGCGGCAGTGGCAGCGCTCGATCGAGCGCACCGACGCGTTCTTCGCCGAGCACCTGGACTGAGCCCGGCGGCAACCGGCCGGGGGATCAACCCTCGACGACGGCCCAGCTGTGCGGCGCGAGCGCACCGTCCCGCACCGGAGCACCGGCTTCCAGCACCTCCCCGGTGCTCTCCGGCAGCGGGAACGGGGTGTCGCCCAGGTTGAGGGCCAGCGTCAACCGCCCGGCGTCGGACTCCGCATGCACCAGCAGCTGCTCGTTGGCGACCCCGGAGGTGGAGGTCCGCGCCCGGGTCAGCCAGGGGTGCCGCCGGCGCAGGCCGATCATCCGCTGGTACACCGACCAGGTGCCCGCGTCGGCGTCGGAGACCTCCCCCGGGGCGCCGGGCATCTCCGGCCGGATGGCGTCGTCACCGCCGGCCCGGTCCTCCTTGACCCCCCGCAGGCCGTACTCGTCGCCGTAGTAGACGCTCGGCACCCCGGGCAGGAAGAACAGCAGGGCGACGGCGTGCGGGACGTGCCGTTCGTCGGCGACCTGGGTGGCGATCCTGGTGACGTCGTGGTTGCCGAGGAAGGTCAGCGGCAGCAGCTCCGCCACCAGGTCGCGGTGCCGGCCGAGCGTCCAGTCCAGCTCGTAGAAGTTGCGCTCGCGCAGCGAGGACCAGACGGCCTTCCACAGCTCGTACTGGGTGATGGAGTCCAGGCCGGAGCGGCGCACGTAGTCCGGGTAGTCGCCGTGGATCATCTCGCCGACGAACCAGGCGTCCGGGAACCGCTCGCGCACCCGGGGCAGCACGGCGGCCCAGAACTCGGGCGGGACGGCGTAGGCCGCGTCCAGCCGCCAGCCGTCGGCCCCGCGCTCCAGCCAGTGCGTCATCACCTCGACGACGTGGTCCTGCACCTGCGCCGAGCCGTGGTCGAGGGCCACCAGCTGGTCGTGGCCCTCGAAGTAGTAGGGGTGCCCCTCCGACCAGCGGATCCAGCGGCCGGCCTCGGAGCCCTCGCCGCCCGCCAGGGCCGCGGCGACCGGCCCGAAGTCGCGTCCGGCGTGGTTGAAGACGCCGTCCAGCAGCACCCTGATGCCGCGCTGCCGGCACGCCGCGACCAGCGCGTCGAAGTCCGACTCGTCCCCCAGCCGTGGGTCGATCCGGAGGTAGTCGGTGGTGTCGTAGCCGTGGGTGCGGGAGGTGAAGACCGGGCCGAGGGCCAAGCCATTGGCCCCCAGGGCCACGAGGTGGTCCAGCCAGCCGTGCAGCCGGGCCAGCTGGTGCGGCGCCGGCTGGGCGCCGGCCAGCTCCTTCTCGGCACCGACGAAACCGAGCGGGTAGACCTGCCACCAGATCACGTGCTCCACCCATGCGCTCATCTGACCGCCCTCCTCACCTGCCGGACCGGCCTCCCAGCATCGCAGAGCGCTTCGGAGCCGGGTGGCCCGGCTGGACCGCCTCGACGGACTGACCGCGGAGCAGCGGGACGGGTGCGTCGTCGAGATGCCCGACGGCTGCCCGCTGGCCGACCTGCGCGCGCTCGTCGCCGGTTCCTGGCCCACTCGGGCTGGACGTGCCGACCGTCGGGGCTGTCGGTGCCGCGGCCTACGATGACCGGACCAGTGCCGGTCGGCTCTCCGCGACCGGCCGCCCCCGAGGTCAGGAGCGACGATGTCCGAGCCCACCCCGCCCACCGACGACCTGGACGAGAGCCTCGCCCCGGGCGACCTGCCCGAGCCCGAGGACTCCGGCCTGACCGACCCCGACGAGTACGGCAGCCTCAGCGTGGAGGACGACCCGGAGGGCACCGTCGACCCCGCCGACCTCGCCGGCGGAGCCGACGAGACCGACGAGGACGTCAGCTAGCGCGACCGGGCCCGACCTCCCGCGCCCGCCGGGACGTCAGCCCGCGTGGGTGGCCAGCACCTTCAACCGGGCGTAGGTCGAGCTGAAGCGGTTCTGGTCCAGCGGCTTGTCGGTGTACTGCCAGAAGGTCGCCCAGCCCCAGCCGGCCGGCAGCGTGCCCACCGAGGGGCCGTAGCGGGCCAGCCACAGCGGGTTCGTCGTCGAGAACGCCGGGCTGTTCCCGGTGCAGGTCCTCCACCAGTCCGTCGTGGTGTAGATGACCGCGTCACGCTTGGTCAGCCGCTTGTACTCCCGGGTGAAGTCCCGGATCCAGGTCACCATCGCGGTCTTGCTCTTGCCGTAGCAGGTGGCGCCGTAGGGGTTGTACTCGATGTCCAGCACACCCGGCAGGGTGCGGCCGTCCGGAGTCCAACCGCCGCCGCTGCGGGCGAACACCTGGGCCTGGGTCTTGCCGCCGCTCGAGGACGGGTTGGCGAAGTGGTAGGCACCACGGATGAGCCCGGCCTGGTAGGCACCCCTGTACTGGCTGGCGAAGTAGGGGTTCTTGTAGCCGGTCCCCTCGGTGGCCTTGACGTAGGCGAACCGCTTGCCGGCCCTGGCGTGGCTGGCCCAGTTCACGTTGCCCTGCCAGCTCGAGACGTCGATGCCCAGCACGCCGCTGGGCACGAAGGCCTTCTTCACCGCGGTCGCGGACGAGCCCGATCCGGCGCTGCGCTGGCCGGAGGCGTCCGAGGAGGCGCTGCGGCCCTCGGTCGGGAACTGCTGGCGCCAGCCCATGGTGGCGTTGCCGGGCTGGACGCCGGCGGCGCGGGCCTCGGCGGTCGGCACCAGGCGGGACGGCGCCGCGTCGGCGGTGCCGGTCTGGAGGGCGGTGGCGCCGGCGACGGCGACGGTGAGCAGGGCGGCAGCGACCCGGCGAGGGGCACGCGACGTGGGAGGCATGGGGGACGTCCTTCGAGGGGAGCGGGGCACGGGGGAGGTCCCGTCTTCCCGGCCCGCCGTGCAGCGGGCCGCCCCAGAAGGAGGCAGGACCGCGGTCAGCCTAAGCACGACCCGACGGCTGGCGGAAGGGGGCGGAGGTCCCGATCCCGCGCAGCCGGGCCCGGCCGGTCGGCAGCGTCCCGACCGACCCGGCTCCACCAGCCGTCAGACCTCGGAGACGAGGGCCTCGCTGTGACGCTTGGTCGTGAGGTCGAACAGGGCGTAGCCGGCGACCACGGCCAGCGCGAGCGCCGGGATGAGGAAGGCGATGGCGAAGTTGCTCACGTCGGCCAGGGCGCCCATCGCCGGGGTGAGCAGGGCCCCACCCAGGATGGCCATGACCAGCCCGGCCGCCCCGAACTTGGTGTCCCCGCCCAGGCCCTGCAGCGCGACGCCGTAGATCGTCGGGAACATCAGCGACAGCGAGAGCGAGATGCCGATGATGCACAGCAGACCGACGACGTTCGGCGAGACCACCCCGACCAGGGCGAAGACGACACCGAGCACGGCCATCACGAGCAGCAGCTTCGTCGGCCGGATCCGGCCCAGCAGGTAGAACATCAGGAACCGGGAGAACAGGAACAGCAGCAGGCTCGCCTGCAGGGCCCAGCCGGCCGCGCCGGGGCTCCAGCCGACGATCTCCTCGGCGTACTGGATCGTGAAGGACCAGGTGCAGGTCTGGGCCCCGACGTTGAAGAACTGGGCCACCACGCCCCAGCGGTAGTGCGCGTTGCGGAACAGCCGCCCGAAGACCCCGGCGCTGCCCTGCGCCCCGGGCGCGGCCTCGATGTCCTCGACCGGGCTGTGCATGCCCTTGCGGAAGAAGATCAGCACCCAGATGAGGATCAGCACCGCGGCGATGCCGAGGTACGGGCCGAGCACGAGGTCGAGGTCGCGCTCCTGCGTGGCGACCAGCTGCTCCGGGCTCAGCCCGACCTTGTCCTCCTCCCGGGTCAGGTTCGGCAGGATCAGCGCGGCCCCGAGCAGGACGCCGATGTTGGCACCGACCGGGTTGAAGGACTGCGCCAGGTTGAGCCGCCGGGTCGCGGTCGCCTCCGGCCCCATGGCGATGGCGAAGGGGTTCGCCGACGTCTCCAAGATCGACAAGCCGGCCGCCAGCACGAACAGCGCGGCGAGGAACAGGCTGTAGGTCAGCAGCTGGCTGGCGGGGATGAACAGCAACCCGCCCACGGCCGCCAGACCCAGCCCGGTGAGCACCCCGGTCTTGTAGCCGAACCGCTTGTTGATGAACGCCGCCGGGATCGCCAGGGTGAAGTAGGCGCCGTAGTAGGCGAACTGCACCAGACCGGACTCGAAGTTGCTCATCCCGGTGAAGATCTTCCGGAACACCCCGACGAGCACGTCGGTGAGGTTCGCCGCCGAGCCCCAGGCCGCGAAGCAGGTGATCAGCAGCACGAAGGGGACGAGCATGGCCCGGTAGACGAGCCGGGGGGTGCCGTCGGGGCGGACGTCGTCCTCGACGCCGGGCTGGTCAGGGTTGGTGGTCGTCATGCCGTACCGCTCTCCATCGGGTAGGGGGAATGTGACGTGGGTCACATCTGAACGTTATCCCCCTCCGTGCCCGGAGGGGAACCGGGCGGGTCAGGGCAGCAGCTCGTGGAACAGCCGCAGGGTCGAGGGGGCGCGCAGCAGCGGTTCGAGCTCGGCGTTGCCGCGCTGGTTGTGCTCGGACGCCATGTGCTCGTCCCAGGCCGGCCGCGAGGCGAACTGCTCGAGCATGGTCCACGTCCCGGGCTCGTCCTCGGTGCCGTCCACCCCGCCCTGGACCAGGTGCATGAACACGCAGCCCTCCTCGGCCTGGGAGGCCGCGCGCATCCGGTGCAGCTGGGCCTCCGCCTCGACGAGCCGGTCCAGCCGGGGTCGGATCGTCACCACCAGGAACAGCGGGGTGCCCGGATCGCTGGTCGGGGTGGTCATGGCAGCTCCTCGAGACGTCGTCGTCGCCCCGACCCTCGCACCCTGGTGCTCACCCTGTCGACCCCCGGTCTCCCCGCCTCGATCCGGCACCGTCGGTGCCGACGGGCATACTGCGGTGCGCCGACCGACCAGAGAGGAGCGACGGTTGACCCAGGACCGATCGGGCGACGTGGTCCCCTTCGGCGCCGCCGTCCGCACCTGGTTCCTGATCAGCCTGCAGACCTTCGGCGGTCCGGCCGGGCAGATCGCGGTCATGCAGCGCACCCTGGTGGAGGAGAAGCGGTGGCTGGGCCAGAACCGCTTCCTGCACGCGCTGAACTTCTGCATGCTGCTGCCCGGGCCGGAGGCCCAGCAGCTCGCCATCTACACCGGCTGGCTGCTGAACGGGCTCCGCGGCGGGCTGGTCGCCGGCACGCTCTTCGTGCTGCCCGGCGTGGTCGCCCTGCTCGCGCTGTCCGCGCTCTACGTCGCGTTCGGCAATACCACCGTGCTCAGCGGGCTGTTCCTCGGCCTCGGGGCCGCGGTGGTCGCCATCGTGGTGCAGGCGGTCCTGCGGGTGAGCCGACGGGCCCTGACCCGACCCGGACTCGTGCTGCTGGCGGTCGCGGCCTTCGTGGCCCTGACCCTGCTCTCCGCCCCGTTCCCCCTGGTCGTCGTGCTGGCCGGGGTCGCCGGCTGGCTGATCGGTCGCCACCGGCCGGACCTCGCACCGCGGCCCACCGCGGCCGTCGACGACGGACCACCGCCCCTGGTCGGCGACGACCACCTGCACACCGAGCGGCCCAGCGCGCGCCGGGTCGGCGCCGTGCTCGGCACCGGCCTGCTGGCCTGGGCCGTCCCGCTGGTGGCGGCGGGAGTGGCGTTCGGCTGGGACAGCATCTTCGTGGACCAGGGGCTCTTCTTCTCCGGAGCGGCCCTGGTGACCTTCGGGGGCGCCTACGCCGTGCTGGCCTACGTGGCGCAGCAGGCCGTCAGCGTCTACGGCTGGCTGCTGCCGGGTGAGATGGTCAAGGGCCTGGCCCTGGCCGAGACCACCCCCGGGCCGCTGATCATGGTCGTCCAGTTCGTCGCCTTCGTCGGCGCCTACCGCCACCCCGGGAGCCTGGACCCGTGGCTGGCGGCGGTGGTGGCCGCCCTGCTGACCACCTGGGTCACCTTCGTGCCCTGTTTCCTGTTCGTCCTGCTCGGCGCCCCCTACGTCGAGCGGCTGCGCAGCAACCGGTCCTTGTCCGCCGCCCTGACCGGGATCACCGCGGCCGTCGTCGGGGTGATCGCCAACCTGGCGCTCTACTTCACGCTGCACACCCTGTTCGCCGCCACCGACCGCTGGGCCCTCGGCCCGCTCGGGTTGGAGGTGCCCCGTTGGGCCAGCCTGCAGGTGCCGGCCCTGGCGGTGACCGCGCTCGCCGGCGTCCTGGTCTTCGTCGCCCGCTGGTCGACGCTGCGCACCCTGGGTGCCTGCGCCCTCACCGGAGTCGTCCTGCAGCTGGTGCTGGCCGCGGCCGGCTGACCCGCCGTCCACGCCGGACGGGCCGGCGGTCGAGAATGACCGGCATGCCCGACGTCGCGCTGCCCCCGACCGCCACCAGCACCACCACGAAGGCCCTGCACACCTGGTCGCTGTTCCGCACCCTCGGCCGCTACGTCGCCCCGGGTTCGATGCCGTCCGGGGGTCTGCCCGAGTCGACCGGAGCAGCGCCCGCCCTGCTCGAGCTGCCGGCCGAGCTGGCCCGGCACGGCTACCGCAGCGCCCAGCTCTGCCACTTCTACCTGCCCCGTCGAGACCAGCCGTTCCTGGCCGAGCTGCGCGCCGCCTTCGCCGAGGCCGAGGTGGTGCTCGAATGCCTGCTGGTCGACGACGGCGACCTCGCCCACCCCACCGAGGGCGACGCCCAGCGCGACTGGGTCTCGTCCTGGCTGGAGGCTGCTGAGGCACTGGGCGCCGAGCGGGCTCGGGTGGTGGCCGGGCAGCAGCCCCCCGCGCCCTCGACGCTGGCCGCGAGCGCGACGCGGCTGCGCCAGCTCGCCGACCGCCACCCCGACGTCCGGCTGGTCACCGAGAACTGGCACGCCCTGCTCCCCGACGCCGCCACCGTCGTGCAGCTGCTGGACCAGGCCGAGGGACAGGTGGGCTTCCTGGTCGACCTCGGCAACTGGAAGGGGCCGGACCGGCACACCCAGCTGGCGGCGGTCGCCGGGCTGGCCGAGACCTGCCAGGCCAAGGTGCGCACCGACCCGGACGGCCGGCTCGACCTGGACGAGTACCGCACCTGCCTCACCGGGCTCGCCGAGGGTGGGTACACCGGTCCGCTCGCGCTGGTGCACGACGGACCGGACCCCGACGAGTGGGGCCGGCTGGAGGACGCCTACGCGGTCGTGCGGTCGGTGTTCGGGTCCCCGTCGGCCGGCTGAGCCACGGCAGGTCGACCGGCCGGACCCGGGCGGGGTCACGGCGCCCGCCTCGGTAGCCTGAGGAGATGCCGGGGGGCGCGCCACAGGATGACCGCGGGAGCGGCCGGGACCGGCTGGTGGACGCGGCCGAGAAGCTGGTGGCGCTCAAGGGCGAGGCCGGCGCGGCGAACCGGGCGATCATCGCCGAGGCGGGTCAACGGCACAACTCCGCGATCACCTACCACTTCGGGACGCGCCGGGCGCTGCTCGACGCCGTCTGGCAGGTCCGCAGCGCGGCGCTGGACCGCTACCGACGGCCGATGGTCGAGGAGCTGGCCGCGCCGGGGCTGGAGGAGCTGGTGCGGGCCTACGTGGAGCCGCTGGGGCGCTACCTCGACGACACCACACCGAGCTACTGGGCCCGGTTCAACGAGCACTCCCTGCGCCGCTACCCGCTGCAGCTGCCCGGTCGGCTCCGGGAAGAGGTCGCGGACGCGCCGCCCGGGACGGGCCTGCTGACGCTGCTCGACGTGCTGGAAGGGCTGCAGAAGCTGACCTGCGGCGGCGCCGACCCCGACGCCGGACTGCGCGTCACCCAGGCAGTGCGGACCGTCGTCACCACCTTCGCCGCCTGGGAGCGCGAACGCGACGCCGGAACGGTGACGATGAACGCCCGCGACCTGAGCGCCCAGCTCGTCCCCGGCGTCGTCGGGCTGCTGTCGGCGCCTCGCTGACCGGGTCGGCGTGCTCGCGCCGGGGTCATCGGCACAGGGGTTACAGGACGGATTTCCCAACGCTAGGGTGCTCTCGACCGCAGTTCCCCCGCCCCGGCACCGCGCACTCCCCAGGGTCTGCTCCGGGTGTCCTGGAAGGACCCCTCCCGTGCGTGAACCCACTCTCGGCGCCAAGCTCGGTGCCGAGTTCCTCGGCACCTTCTGGCTCGTCCTCGGCGGCTGCGGCAGTGCCGTCCTCGCCGCCACATTCCTCACCGAGGACGACGTCCAGCTCGGCATCGGCTTCCTCGGCGTCGCCCTCGCCTTCGGCCTCACCGTGCTGACCGGCGCCTACGCCTTCGGGCACGTCTCCGGCGGCCACTTCAACCCCGCCGTCACCCTCGGTCTGGCGGTGGCCAAGCGGTTCGCGTGGAAGGGCGTCGGTCCTTACATCGCCGTCCAGGTGGTGGCCGCCTCCCTCGCGGGCGCGGTGCTCTTCGCCATCGCCTCCGGCCAGGCCGGCTTCAGCGCCAGCGAGAGCGGGTTCGCCTCCAACGGCTACGGCGAACGCTCCCCCGGCGGCTACGGCCTCCTCGCCGCCCTGGTCGCGGAGGTCGTCCTCACCGCGATCTTCCTCTACATCATCCTCGGCGCCACCGACGACCGGGCGCCGAAGGGCTTCGCCCCGATCGCCATCGGTCTCGGCCTCACCCTGATCCACCTGGTGTCCATCCCGGTCACCAACACCTCGGTCAACCCCGCCCGCTCGCTCGGCGTCGCCTGGTTCGCCGGCGGCGACGCCCTCAACCAGGTCTGGCTGTTCATCCTCGCCCCCGCCGTCGGCGCGATCATCGCCGGCGCCAGCTACGCCCTGATCACCGGCGCGGACGAGCGCGGCGCCGGTGACGAGGGCATCGCCAACAATCCCGACCCCGGCGCCGGGCGCCGCCGCGGCTGAGGGCCCGTCAGGCCCTTCCGCCCTGGCTCCGCGCCGAGCATCCTGGGGGCAGGGGGCGCGGCGCCAGCCGGTCCGGGGGCTCGAGCGGGAGGCGTGATGAGGACCTTCACCAGATCCGACGACCTGCAGGGCGCGGAGTTCCGCGACGCCGTCCTGCGCGGAGCCCGGTTCGTCGGGGCTGATCTGTCGGGGGCGGTGATGCGCGGGGTCGACGTGGGCGGGGCCGACATCGACGCCCCCTGGCTGGTCGCCGGCCGGAGCTCGCTGCTCGTCAACGGCGTCGACGTGGCCCCGTTCGTCGAGGCGGAGCTCAACCGCCGCTTCCCCGGCCGCGCGGAGCGGTGGGCCGAGGACCCGGCCGGGCTGCAGGCGGCGTGGGCGTCACTCCAGCGCCACTGGGCGGCCCTGCTGGAGCGGGTCGGCGCGATGCCGCCCGAGGCGGTCGACGTCTCGGTGGACGGCGAGTGGTCGTTCGCGGAGACCCTGCGGCACCTGGTGCTGGCCACGGACGCGTGGCTGGGTAAGGGAGTCCTCGAGCTCGAGCAGCCGTTCCACCCGCTCGGCCTGGCCTGGCCCGGCGCCGAGGACGAGGGGCTGGACATGGCCCTCTTCACGACCACGACGCCGACGTACGCCGAGGTGCTCGAGGTCCGGGCCGGTCGGGTGGCGATGGTGCGTGACTTCCTCGCCCAGGTCACCCCCGACGAGCTGGCCGAGACGCACGCCAACCCGTGGGATCCGCGGAGCCAGGAGACCACCCTCTCCTGCCTGCACGTGGTGCTGGAGGAGGAGTGGGAGCACCTGCGCTTCGCGGTGCGCGACCTCGACGCCATCGAGGCGGGGGGCGCGCCGGTGCGTGCCGGCTGACCCTTCGAGCGGAAACGGGCCTCGCCTTCCTCTTCTCGCCGCGCTCCTGGCAGGCTGACCTGGCGTGCGGCAGCGCCCTGCCCAGCAGTCCTCCTGCTCGACGAAAGGCCTCTCATGCCAGCCCGTCCAGAGCGCGTCCTGTTCGGCGCCGCCTACTACCACGAGTACCAGCCCTCACCGCGACTCGACACCGACCTCGACCTGATGGTGGCGGCGAACTTCTCCGTCATCCGGGTCGGGGAGTCGGTCTGGACCACCTGGGAGCCGGAGGACGGGGTCTTCGACCTCGAATGGCTGCTGCCCGTGCTCGACGGCGCGCACGCCCGAGGGATCAGCGTCATCCTCGGGACTCCCACCTACGCTGCGCCGCCGTGGCTGGCCCGCAAGCACCCCGAGATCGCCGGCGATCTCCGGACCGGCGTCCCGACGCCCTGGGGGGGCAGGCAGGAGATCGACTACACGCATCCGGCGTTCCTGTTCCACGCCGAGCGGGTGATCCGCAAGATCGTCGGGCGCTATGCCGACCACCCGGCGGTGATCGGGTTCCAGGTGGACAACGAGCCGGGCCTCATGCTGTTCCACAACCGCGGTGTGTTCCAGGACTTCGTGGACGACCTGCGCCACCGGTACGGCACGGTGGAGAAGCTCAACGAGGCCTGGGGACTGGTCTACTGGTCGCACAAGCTCTCCACCTGGGCCGACCTGTGGACCCCTGACGGCAACGTCCAGCCGCAGTACGACCTGGCCTGGCGGACCTTCCAGGCCAACCTGACGACCACCTACATCGCCTGGCAGGCGGGCGTCGTGCGCGAGTACGCCTCCGACGACCAGTTCGTCACCACGTGCATCGCGTACGACCGCGCCGGTGTCGACGACTCCAACCTGACGAGGGCCCTGGACGTCACCGCCGGCAACCCGTACTACGCCATGCAGGACGCCCTGGCCTTGCCGAGCACCCAGACCAGGCCGCAGGGCTGGACCACCGCGGGCGCGTGGAGCCTCTTCCTGAGCGGCGACCGGATGTACTCCTCGAAGCAGGCGCCCTACCTGGTCACCGAGACGAACGCGGGCGCGATCGGCGGACCCTCGATCAACTTCCCCGCGTTCGACGGCCAGTGGCGCCAAGCCGCCTGGGCTCTCATCGCGCGCGGTGCCGAGATGATCGAGTACTGGCACTGGCACACCAACCACTTCGGCACCGAGACCTACTGGGTCGGCATCCTGCCGCACGACCAGCGACCCGGCCGGGTCTACGACGAGCTCGCACAGCTCGGGAAGGAGCTGGCCACCGCCGGCAGCGCCGTGCTGGGACTGGAGCCCGACGCCCAGGTCGGGTTGGTCTACTCCTCCCGCTCCAAGTGGGGGCTGGCTTTCCAGCCGGCGTTCAGCACCACCGACGCCGCCGCCGGGAGCGAGGTGGACCAGCGCACGTACCAGCGGATCTTCGAGGCCTACTACCGCGGGAGCTTCGACGCCGGTGTGCCGGCCAGGATCCTGCACGACGACCAGCTGGTCTCGCCCTCGGGTGGTCTCGACCCGGCGGTCGTCGCGGTCGAGCTGCCGGTGCTGGTCGTGCCGGGGCTGCTGGTCGCCGACGACGAACTGCTGACCTGGCTGAGGTCCTACGCGCAGGCGGGCGGGCACCTCGTCCTGGGGATCAGGACGGCCTACGGGGACGAGGAGGGCCGGGCGCGCGTCGAGGTGAAGCCTGCCCTGCTGGCCGACGCCGCCGGAGTGAGCTACCAGGAGTTCTCCAACCTCGACGACCCGGTCCCGGTCACCGCCACCAACGGTCTGGCCGTCAGCCCCGGGAGCCACGCCACCCGCTGGATCGACTGCCTGGTCACCCACGGCGCGGAGGTGCTGGCGCAGTACGAGCACCCGCACTTCGGCCGTTTCCCCGCCGCCGTGACCACCGACCACGGCGCGGGCAGGATCACCACCATCGGCACCGTCCCCGACCAGGACTTCGCCCGTGACCTGGTGCGGTGGCTGGTCCCCGCAGCCCGGGCCGGGTGGGGCGAGCTGCCGAGCTCGGTCACCCTGTCGTCCGCGACCACGAGCGAGGGCAGGAGGCTGCACGTCCTGCACAACTGGGGCTGGGACCCGCAGGGGGTCGCCACCCCGGTGCTGGTGCACGACCTGCTCGTGCCGGGGGACGAGCCCTTCGACCACCTCGAGCTGGGTCCCTGGGACGTCAGGGTGCTGCTCGAGGTCTGACCGCGCGCCACCCACCCGCAGCCGTGGGCCCGACCAGTGGCGCCCCGGTTCTTCGGGGTGTCCGCCAGGCCTACTCGCCGAGCAGCCATCTCACCTCGCGCTGCAGCAGGTCGACCCGGCCACCGGAGGCGAAGGAGCGCACGTCGTGCCCCAGTGCGTCGTAGACCGCCCGCGCCCCGTCGCGCTCGGCGACCCACACCAGGGGCTCGGCCCGACCCTCGTGCTCGTGGTGGAGCAGCACCCGGGATCCGGGGAAACGGTCGAGGTGGCAGTAGCGCTCGTCGTGCAGGGTGAAGGCTTCGAGACCGGCCGTGATCGGGTGGTCGCCATCGCTCACCTCCACCCGTGCCTGGCCGATGGGCGGGTGCATGGAGCGCTCGCGGTTCCAGCGACCACCGATCCACTGCGTCCACTCGTCCAACCCGTCGAGCGTGTTCGATGCGGCGTGCAGAGCGAGCACGGGCCGACGTCGGGCGCGGTGGTCACGGAGGACCTGGAAGGCCGGCACCCAGGCGTCCTCGGGTCCGTCGGAACTCCCCTGGTACTCCCCGCACCCGGAGTTCACGACGAGCAGGTCGGAGTCAGGGACGTCAGCGAGCACGGCCTGCGGCTTGAAGGCGCGGACGGCTACCTGGAGGTCCAGGGCCTCCAACGTCCGCGCCACCTCGAACGAGGTGGCGGTGAAGTCGTGCCACTCATCCTGGTAGCGGCCCGAGCCGGAGAGGATGGTCGCCTTCATGCTGGGCTCCTTCGTGCCTGGTGCTGTCCGCCCCTTGTGACGGCGACCGTCATGCTGCCCCCGTCCCCTCGAGCAAGGAGGGTGGTGGCTCGAAGGCGATCAGGTCACGCGACGCCAGCTCCTGCCACAGGTCAGGAGGGACGGGCCACCGTGACCACGCGAGGTTCTGGCGCCACTGGGACCTGTCGGCAACGCCGGTGAGCACCATGGCGACGTCGGGCACGGCCAGCACGAGCTGCACGGCGACGGCCGCGATCGGCGTCGCGTACCGGTCGCAGATCTCCTTGACGGTCGCGACCTTGGCCACGACCGGCCCAGGGGTCGAGGCGTAGTGCAGCTGGCCGGAGTCGCGACCGTCGACCAGTCCCGCGTGCAGGACGGACGCGGCCACCAGGGAGACGCCCTGCTCGGCGACCAGCGGCAGGACCTCGCACGCCGCCTCCCCGTCGACGAGGGACAGCCGCCCGGCCAGCAGGGCCACGTCCACCTCCAGCGAACGCAGCAGGTGCAGCAGCGTGGGCACCTGGCACACACCGACGCCGATCCGACCGACGAGGCCCTCGTCGCGCAACTTCTGCAGCGCCGGGTAGCTGGCCGCGGTGACGGTCGGGAGGAAGGCGTCGGGATCGTGGACGAGGGCGATGTCCAGCCGGTCCGTACCCAGCCGTACCAGCGACTCCTCGACCGAGCGCCGGATGGCGTCGGCGCTGAAGTCGAAGCGCCACAGCGGGTCCTCGCCCGGTCGGATGGGTTCATCGCCCCGGACGAGGCGTCCCACCTTCGAGCTCAGGACGAACTCGGAGCGCGGGTAGCGAGCCAACGCCCGCCCCATCAGCCGCTCCGAGGCACCCCCGCCGTACATGGGCGCGGTGTCGAAGTAGCGCACCCCGTCCTCCCAGGCGGCCTCCACCAGCGCTCGGGCGTTGTGCTGACCGCCGCGGTGCTCGCCGATGCCGGTGCCTCCGAGGGCGAGGCCCTTCGGCTGGCCGAAGATCTCGTGAGCGGTCGGTTCTGCGGTCACCACGAGCTCCTCTCGATTCCCCGGTCGTGAGCAGTGCACGGCCGTGGTCCCCGGCTCACCGACGCTGTCGAGCACCACCATGCCGTGGCGCCAGGCACTCACCGTCAGCGCCTGCCGGCCCCTCCCATGATCTCGGGGGGTCCGCCGGGGTGCGAACCGGGGGCACCGTGATCCCGGTGGTGTAGAACGGCCTGCGAGGACTGGGGTGCGGCCGGGCTGCGCCCGCGTTCGCGCTCGGAGGAGGAGGACAGGATGGAGCAACCTGACCGCGCGGCCCTCCGCGTCCGCGACACCGGCGGCACCGGCACGATCAGCGCGTCCTGGCTACGCCTCCCGGTGGCGAGCGGGATGGCGGTGTCCGTGCTCGACCGGGGCAGCACCAGTGCGGCTGGCGAGACGCCCGAAGGCGTCACCTGGCTGACGGGCGAGGTGACCGAGGGGGTCCTGGACCGCTTCGTCGACGCCTGTCACGCCGCACGGGACGTCTTCGCAGGCCGTTCCCCGTCTCGAGTCGAAGCGTGAGCGCCTTCCCCGCCCTGCGACTCCGCGAGCTGGGCGGCACGGGTCTGGAGGTCACGCCGATCTGCTTCGGGACCAGCCCGCTCGCCAGCATGGCGCAGTTGTACGGATATGACGTCGAGGAGGAGCAGGCCGTCGCGACCGTGCGGGCGGCTCTCGACAGCCCCGTCAACTTCCTCGACACGTCCAACGGCTACGGCGAGGACGGCACCGCTGAGTCTCGGATCGGCGCCGCCATCCGGCGCGCCGGTGGACTTCCCGCTCATGTCGTCCTCGCCACCAAGGTCGATCCCGATCCGCGCACCGGGGACTTCTCAGGAGACCGGGTGCGCGCGTCGCTGGAGGAGTCGATGGAGCGACTGGGCGTCGACCAGATCCCGCTCCTGCACCTGCACGACCCGGAGCGGATCACGTTCGAGGAGGGCGTGGCTCGCGGCGGCCCACTGCGGGCCCTCGTCGATCTCCGCGACCGGGGTCTCGTCCAGCACCTGGGCGTCGCCGGGGGGCCGGTCGGCCTCCTCCAGCAGTACCTCGACACCGGCGAGTTCGAGGTCGTGCTGAGCCACAACCGCCACACCCTGCTCGACCGCTCGGCCGAGGCGCTGTTCCGGTCGGCGCGTGACCGAGGTCTCGGCGTCCTCAACGCCGCCCCGTACGGCGGGGGCATGTTGTCGAAGGGGCCGAGCGTGCAGCAGAAGTACGCCTACGGAGCCCGGGACGACCGGTTCCCGGAGGCAGCCGCGGCCATGGAGGGCGCTTGCCGGCGCCATCAGGTCCCGCTGGCCGCTGCGGCCCTCCAGTTCTCGATGCGGTCGGAGATCATCGACTCCACCGTGGTCGGCGTCTCGTCGCCCCAGCGGATCGCCCAGACCATCGAGCTGGCCAGCGTGGCGATCCCCGACGCCTTGTGGTCCGAGCTCGAGCAGTTCACCCCGCCCCGGGAGATCTGGCTGAACTGAGTCCTGTCCAGTCGGCGGCCGTCCGGATCCACCTGGGGGCCGGGGCAGAACACCGGAGATCTTCCGAAGGAGTCGCATGAGTGCTGATCCAGCGTCCGAGCCCGCCTTCGCGACCTATCCCAGTCTGAGAGGGCGCACGGCGTTCGTCAGCGGCGGCGCATCCGGCCTCGGCGCGGAATTCGTCACCCAGCTCGCGGCCCAGGGGGCCCACGTCGCCTTCATCGACATCGACGCTGTCCGCGGCGAGGCGCTGGAGCAGGTGCTGGTGGAGCAGGGAGCCCGTGCACTCTTCCTGGAGTGCGATGTGCGGGACGTGGCCGCCCTGCAGGCGGCGATCGCCCGAACGGCCGAGCAGCTCGGCCCGATCCGCGTGCTGGTCAACAACGCGGCCGACGACCACCGCGACAAGGTCGCCGAGGTGGACCAGGCCCTGTGGGACGACCGGATCGCCGTCAACGTCCGGCACCACTTCTTCGCAGCCCAGGCCGTCGCCGAGATGATGCGGGACTGCGGGGGCGGCTCGATCATCAACCTCGGGTCGATCAGCGCGCACATCGACCTGGTGGACCTGCCCAGCTACATCACGGCGAAGGCCGGCGTGGAGGGCCTGACCCGGACGCTGGCCCGCGAGTACGGTCCGTGGCACGTCCGGGTGAACTGCATCATCCCGGGCTGGATCATGACGGAGAAGCAGCTGAGCGAGTGGGTCACTCCCGAAGCCGAGGAGTCGATCATGCGGAACCAGTGCCTCCCGGACAAGGTCTACCCCGACGACGTGGCCCGGTTGCTGCTCTGGCTCGCGGCCGACGACTCCCGCGCCTGCACCGCCCAGCGGTGGGTCGTGGACGGCGGCTGGCAGTGAGGTGGGGAGGCGCCGCCGTGCGCCGGTACGACGCGGGCACCGCTGCCGTCACCGGGTGGCCACCTCGGGCAGTCCGCGCTGGAGCTCGGCGAGCAGCGGCTCCCGCACCTGGCAGGACTCGAGGGCGAACGAGTCGGCCAGGGCGTCGAGCTCACTGTCGTCGAGGCCGCGGAACCGGTTGGCGTAGTCGTGGGCGAGGGGTTGGGCGATGGTGATGTTGAGGAGCAGGGTGCGCACGAAGTCGAAGCGGCCCCACGGGTAGGGGTCGAAGTCGGGGAACTCGGTGGCGATCAGGTCCTGGACCGGCTGGGTCACCTCGGCGACACCGATCCCGTCGCTGCCCCACTGGTCGGCGGCGAGCCGGTTCTTCTTGGCCACGAAGTCGTCGAACCGCTGGCGGTAGGGGGTGTCCGGCCGGACCGAGACCAGGCCTTGGCGTCCGATGTCCTTGTACATCCAGAGCGCCCAGCTGGCCGAGTGCTGCTGGTAGAGGTCGAGCTGGTCGGCGAGGATGCGGCGGAGCTTGGCGTCACCAGCCTCGTCGCCGTTGTAGATGGGGCCGAACTCGCCGACCAGGATGGGGGTGCCGGTCGTCCGGGCGTACTGCGAGCGCTGCAGGAACTTCTGCTCGGCTTCCTCGCGGCTGTAGTGCGGGCTGCGGCCGAGGCCGGCGGGCACGTAGTCGTGCAGGGTGTAGACGGTGTTCTCGAAGGGTTCGTCGAAGATGTCGAACTCGGTGGCGTAGGTGTTGCCGTCGAGGAAGAGCGTGTGGTCGGGATCCACCGCGCGGATCGCCGCCACGAGGCGCTGGTAGAAGGGGCCGACGACGGCGCGGGACTCGTCCGACGGCTCGTTCAGCAGGTTGTAGCCCGCCACCCAGGGGTTGCCGCGGTAGTGCTCGGCGATCGCCTCCCACTGGAACACCACCCGGTCCTGGAAGTGCCGGTGCTCCCAGAAGGCGGCGACGTGGGTGGGGTTGTCGGAGTGCCAGTGCTGGTTCTGCCCGCCGGGCAGGGCGTGCAGGTCGATGATCGAGTACACGCCGGCGCGGGCCAGCGCCTCGACGGCGCGGTCGAGGTGGCGGAAGGCGTCGGCCTTGATCTCGAACGGTCGGGCGTCGTCCTCCAGGTGCTTGTAGCCGACGGCGATCCGGGCCAGGTTGAACCCGTTCGCGCCCAGGAACGCCGCGTCGGGCTCGTCGAAGAAGCGCGTCAGCAGGCGTTCGAAGAACCGCTCCGCCCGGTCGTCACCGATGGCCCGCCGGACCTCCCGGCGCATCAGCGTCTCGTTGGCCGAGTAGCCGGTGATGAAGTTCTCCATGTTGAGCCAGCCCCCGAGGCACACCCCCCGCAGGAGCAGCGGCTGGCCGTCGGGGCCGAGGAACGCTGATCCTGAGGTCCTGATCACGGGCGTCGTCGAGGTCATCGCGGTCTCCAAGAAGTTGCGGGCGGTGGTGAGGAGCAGCTGGACCCGGTCACCACAGGCGGACGCGGGAGGTGCCGGAGGAGATGGTGCTGATCGGTCCAGCCGGGTAGGACCCGGAGGCGGTCTTGCCCGTCCCGACCAGGTCGGTGTCGAGGACGGACGGGGTGCCGTCGGGTTCCTCGAAGTCGGCGTCGACGAAGCGGACCCGTTCGAGGTCGACCCCGCTGACGGTCGGCACGCGGACCTCGTCGAACGGCGCCGGCAGGCTGCATTCCAGGAACACCTGGTCGCCCTCGTCAACCACCCTGGCGGTGGCGTCACTCTCGGTCAGGACCGTCGCCCCCGTCTCGGCCTCGAACGCCTGCGCCCCGGGGGCGTAGACGTTGTCGCGGATGTAGACCGGCTGCTTGACGTCGGCGAAGCGCTCGTGGTCGCCCTTGGTGGGGTCGGACACCCGGGCCAGGTAGTCCTCCATCGAGGCCGGGTGGCCGTCGTAGCCGGCGGTGCCGTAGCCCACCTCCCGGCGTCCGGGCCGGGTCGACCCGGGCGCGTAGGCCAGGGTCGGGTCGCCGGCGAGGAAGAGGTTGCCGATGTAGCGGTCGTCGCCGCCCACGATGGCCGCGTAGCCGGCCACCTGCGTGCTGTGCGGGACGTGGTACGGCGTCGGCCGCTCCACGATCGGGTCCAGTGACACCGTGCCGCAGAACAGGTTGTTGACGAACGCGCCGCCCTGGCTGAACAGCTCCAACGACACCCGGGACGCGAGGACGTTGTGGTCGACCAGGTGGGGGCCGTGGCTGACCTCGATGAACAGGTCCCGGCTGTTGGCGTAGAACACGTTCCGTGACACCCGGGTGCCCTGGGTCTGCCAGTCCAGCCAGGTGCCCAGCGAGCAGTCGTGGATCCGGTTGTGCCGGATCACCACGTCCAGGGCGGCGTGCAGCTTGATGCCGCCGATCTCGTAGCCGTAGAACTCGCGCTTGATCGCGATGTTGTAGATGTGGTTGTCCTCGATGGTCGAGAACGCGCAGCCCAGGTGCCCGACGATCCCGTTCTGGCCGCAGTCGTAGATCGTGTTGCCGCGCACGACGTGGGAGCCGATGTGCTCACGGTCCCAGCCGATCTGGACCGCGGCGAACACCGACTCGAGCTGGTACTGGTAACCGGGCTTGTCGCGGCGCAGCGTGGCGAAGTTGTGACCGGTCGACTTCTCCTTGCCGAGGGAGACCGCGGAGCATTTCGCGTCGTGGATGACGTTGTCCTCGATGATCCAGCCCTTGGCCCAGTTCGGGCCGACCAGGCCCGGCTGGTCGGCGGTCGGGGGCGCCCACGGGGTCGCCGCCTGGGCGAGCTCGAAGCCGCGGACGGTGATGTAGTCGAGGTGGTGCTCGGCCGGGTAGAACACCGAGCGGCGGACGTTGACCTCCACGAGCTCGGCGTTCGGGTCCACGCCCGGAAAGCTGGCCCAGATCGTGGTCTGCTCGGCGCCGACCTCGGCGTGCCAGACCCGCTGGGTCTGCGCGGGGTCGCGGACCTGGTCGAGCGTGCCGGTCCAGTGGTCGACCACCTCGGTCCGACGCGGCGGGTCTGACACCTCCTCGACGCTGGCGACCTCGTAGGAGCTGGACCCGTTGAGATAGACCTCGCCGAGATGCTTCTTCGGTACCGACTGGTCGGCGTAGACGATCCAGTCCCCGTCGACCTCCTCCGCGAACGGGTTGAACGCCCCGAACACCGCATCCGGCACCGCCACCCTCCACACGTCACCACCGACCCGCTCCCAGCCGGTGACCACCTCCGAACCCTTGATCACCACGTGCTCACCCGGCGCGGCGGTGTAGGTGATCCGACGCCGATCGCTCAGCCCGCCCCGCTGCGGCTGCACCCACTCCCGGTACACCCCGCCATGGACCACCACGGTGTCGCCCGGACGGGCCACCGCTGCCGCCCGGTTGATGGAGCGGAACGGGGAGTCCCCCGAGCCATCAGCCTGGTCGGATCCGGTCGTCGCGACATGAAGTTCAGCGGGCACGTGGGCGCCTTTCGTCGTGGGCTCCCCAAGAGGTTGGGGGCGTGGGTGGTGTGGAGGTCGTGGGCGCCGGAGCCCGGGAGGGCTCCGACGGGGTCAACGGCCGGTCAGCGAGGCCAGTCGCTCACCAGGTGCTCGGCGACGCGGAGCGCGTTGGCCACGATCGTCAGCGTCGGGTTGACGCTGCCGTTCGTCGGGTGCAGGGACGAGTCGCAGACCACCACGCGATGGGCGCCCCAGAGCCGTCCGTGACGGTCGGTGGCACCCGTGGCCGGGTCGTCGCTCATGCGTGCGGTGCCGCAGGAGTGCTCACCGGCAGCCGATGCCGTGGCTCCGCCCCGTTGACGGTGGACGTCCCGGGCGCCGGCCGCCTGGAGCCAGCGGGTTCCGTGGTCCGCCATCCCCTGCTCGACCTCGACCGAGGCCGGATGGATGCTCTTCCGCAGGCGGGCTCCGGGTCGGCCCCACCGGTCACGGACGCCGGCGAGACTGACGGCCGAGGTCTCGCTCGGGATCTCCTGCCCCATCCCGAACACGCCGAAGGCGTGCGGTCGCCGGTCCCGCATCCACTGCTTGTGATCGGCCCCCCAGGGAGGGACACCAGCGCTGGGATCGAGCGCCGAGGTCAACGGGAGCACGCTCATCAGATCGACGAGCACGCCGCCTCCCCAGGGGATCGACTCCGCGTGCACGTGGTCCAGGGTCGCGATCGAGTGACCAGGGCCCGAGCCGTTCTTCAGCGGTACGTCGACCTCGCAGCGGAGGCTGACGAAGCGGTGGTCGTGGAGGTGCCGGCCCAGGTGCTGGTTGCCGAGTCCGCTGGCCAGCAGCAGTCGCGCGGACTCGACCGCCCCGGCGGCCACGACGACGACATCGGCGCGCACCGTGCGCAGCACGGCTTCCCCGGAGCAGTCGGTCATCACCTCGACGGAGGCGCCCTGTGGTCCGTCCTGCACGGCGACGGCCTCGGCGTCGAAGACGATGTCGGTGTTCCCTCTGGCCAGAGCCCGTGGCAGGAAGGTGTTGTGGGCACCGTTCTTCGCGTCCACCGGGCACGCGTGACCGACGCAGGACGAGCAGCGCACGCACGCGTCACGGCCTGCGGCGGGCACGCTGTTGATCGCCAGCGGGATGGCACCCCACCCCCACCCCAGCCGCTGGGCGGCGCCGGCCAACAGCTCGCGGGCGGGCTCGGTGCCCATGGCAGGCATCGGGTAGCCCTTCGATCGCGGGGTCCGCGACGTCAGGGCGCCCTCCTCACCAGCGACCCCGAGCTCCCACTCGGCCCGGGTGTAGAAGGGCTCCATCTCGTCGTAGTCGACCGGCCAGTCGGCCAGGGTCGCCCCGTCGGGGCTGCCGTAGAGCGTGGCCATGGCGAAGTCCTCCGGGAAGAACCGCCAGGCCATGCCCTGCCAGAGGCGGGTGCCGCCGCCGAAGGCGTAGGCGTTCAGCCCGTACGCCCAGGCGTTCCCGTCCCCGTCCACGACCCGCTCACGCCCGCCAGCACCGTCCTGGACGGCCACCCGCGGGTGGTCCGGACCCGGGCCGACCACCGAGCTGTACACCGCGTTGCGCTTCCCGTGCAGGTGGTCGCCGCGCAGGCGCCCGTTGGACAGGGGACGCGCCCTCTCGACGACCAGCACGCTGTGGCCCGCCTGCGACAGGGTCTGGGCCGCGACACCCCCGCCGGGACCAGAGCCGATGACGATGGCGTCGTAGTGGGCTCGGAGACGGTGCGGTGGCGTCCCGGCCGGCTGCACGGGCTCGACCGGCGCCACGCCCTCGGGGACGTCGCGGAACCCGATCATGGAGAGCCCCGCCGGCCACGACTGGTCGGAACCCCGATCCGTCTCGCTGCGGCGGGTGGCGTAGAAGCCCTCCCAGCACAGCCGCACCAGCCCGGCCAGATCAGCACCGAGGGGCTGCTGCTCGGAGACGTCACGGAGAACCTGGTCCCGCTCGTGGGGCTCCGCCTCGGCGAAGCGCCGGCGCTCGAGCTCGGCGACCAGCCGCTCCATGCCGTCGAGGGCCCACAGCTGCTCGGCACCGCCCTCGGCGAGGTAGGCCCCGACCCCACCCTCCCAGCCCGCGGGCCAGTCGTCAGCCGGGATGACCCGGTCGACCGCCGCTCGGAGGTCGGCAGATGTCGTCACCGTGCGCCAGCGCCGCAGGGTCGCGCTCGAGCCCTCCGCCTCAGGCACGTGCCACTCCTGCTCCAGGGCTCCGCGCAGCGTCCAGCTCTCGAGGCGCAGCGGTCGAGGAACGGATGATGAGCTCGGTCGCCAGCTCCACCTGACGGCCGTCCGGCTCGCGCCCATCGATCATCGCCTCGAGCATCGCCGCTGCGGTACGACCCATGTCCGCGAGAGGTTGGCGGACCGTCGTCAGCGGCGGGGAGAACCAACGCGATATGGGGAGATCGTCGAACCCGACGACACTGAGGTCCTCGGGGATGCGCCGGCCCGTGACTCGCGCCGCTTCGGCGACGCCGAACGCCTGGACGTCACTGCCCGCGAAGATGGCGGTCGGTGGGTCGGGCAGGCTGAACAGCTCACGAGCAGCGTCGTGACCGCCGACGTGCTGGAAGTTGCCGTGACGCACCAGTGCGGGGTCGGGCTCCACGCCCGCAGTCGCCAGGGCCGCGCTGTACCCCGAGATGCGGGCGCGACTGCACAGCATCGCCACCGGCCCGCCGATCACGGCGATCCGCCGGTGACCCAGCCCGAGCAGGTGCCGGACCGCCGAAAACCCGCCGGCCCAGTTCGTAGCGCCCACCGTGGCGACCTCGGGATCGGGCAGCTCGGCGGCCGGGTCGATCAAGACGTAGGGCAGCCGCGCGCGGTCCAGGTTCCGCTGGTCGGACGGAGTCAGCTGGGACGTGACGATGATGGCGCCGGACCGTCCGCTCGAGGCGAGCCTGCTGGACCAGGTCCGTGCAGCGTCAGCGTCCGGCACCGACGACACCACGACGTCCGGGGAGCTCGACACGACGCCTCGCAGGATCTCGACGGAGTACGGGTTGTCCAGCGAGGTGAAGACCAGCTCGATCGGGCGCCGCGCCTCGACGTCGCGGCTCACCGGAGACCGTCGCGGAGGCACGTACCCGTACTGGTCCAACAGCTGTTGGACCCGCAACCGAGTCGCGGCTCCCACGTCCTCCCGGTCGTTGAGCACCTTGGACACCGTCGCCAGCGACACCCCGGCGGCCGCCGCAACCGTTCCCAGGGTGGGCCGACCGGCTCTGGTCACTGCTGGCTCCTCTGAGATCACAGCCTGGGAACACGGGACACAGCACCGCACCATCCCGAGTTCATCGAAAGTTTTCGACGTCCGACCGGATACCCATCACCTTGATCGACAAGTCTTAGGCAAGCCGTTCCACCCTTGACTGTCAAGTATTTTCTCAGATTCGTTGACCACGAGAGCCGGAGAGTCCTAGTCTGCACAAGAACCGGTTTCGTGCTGCTTCGAAACTTCTCGGCGGGCGCCCGTGAGCAGTGAGCCAAGGTCGGATCACTGGTCGGGCGTCACCCGCGAATCGTCAGGAGAGCTGGTCAAGAAAGCACCGGGCTGCCTTGACTGAAGCCGTGTCTTCCCGTCTGGAGCGGTGGACGCACCACCCATTGACCGCACCAGAACTGTCTGAGCAAAGGGGCCCACTGATGGTAGATCTCTCCGGATTGTCGCGTCGTTCGTTCTTGGGGCTGGGTGCAGCCGCCGTCGCGGCCCCAGCCGTGCTGGCCGGATGTTCGGGCGGCGGTGGCGGTGCCGGAGGCGGAGGCGGAGGCGGCAGCACCGAGCCGCTCAAGTTCTGGAACATGCCGTGGGGAGGTACGAAGTTCAACCCGCTCGACGAGAAGATCACCACGGACTACCAGCCGGAGAACGGTCTGCCCAGCGTCAGCTACCAGGTCATCCAGTGGGCGAACTTCAACCAGACCTTCGCATCCGCGATCGCCTCCCAGACCGGCCCGGCGGTCAGTTCCGGTGGTGGGACGCAGGTCTTCCAGTTCGAGCCGCAGGGCGCCATCGAGTACGTCGACCCGCTGTACGAGACCTGGAAGCAGAATGGGCTCTACGACGACTTCCTGCCGGGCCTGATCGACACGCTCAAGGTCGAGAAGGGCTACGCCTCCATCCCCTACAACCTCGACATGCGCGTGATCTGGGCCAACCAGGCCCTGTTCGAGGAGGCCGGGGCTGAGCTGCCCACCGACTGGCAGTCCTACCTGGACGCGGCCGCAGCCCTGAAGAAGAACAACATCTACGGCTACGGGACCGGCGCGGGCGCGGGCGCCTACACCGGGCAGCACGCCCTGGTCTGCTGGATGATCAACAACGGCGGCGGGCTCTTCGACGAGCAGCAGCAGCCGAACTGCGTCACGCCGGAGAACATCGAAGCGATGGACTTCGTCCTGGAGATGGTGTCCAAGGGCTACGTGGACCCCGCCAGCTCGAGCTACACGTCCCAGAACGTGGAGAGCCAGTGGAAAGCCAAGACGTTCGGGATGGGCTACAACGGCGGCGGCCTGGCCGACAACATCGGCGGGGACGTGGCGAAGGACCTGGTGGTCATCAGCCCGCCCACGTCGCCATCGGGTCAGCAGGGCGCCCTCTACTTCCCCAACAACATCATGGTCTACAAGAACAACCCGAGCGTGGAGGGCACCTTCGCCTTCCTCACGCACTACTACCAGAACATGGCCCCGCTCTGGACCGAGAACACCGGCATCGGGCTGCCGCCGCTGAAGTCGATCAGCGAGACCCCGGAGTTCCAAGCCGACAAGAACAAGGTCAAGATCATCGAGGAATGGCAGCCGATCGCCAAGACCTGGGCCGCGCCGGGTGGGCAGGCCAACTTCGAGAACGTGACGACGGCTGACGCGACTCCGGCGATGAACCTCTTCACCCAGGGGATCCTCGGCGGGAACGTGGACTCGAGGTCGGCCCTGGAGAAGCTCCAAGCGGACCTCCAGTCCACGATGAAGTCCTGACCCAGGTTCAGCCGGTCATGTCTGGT
This sequence comes from Microlunatus lacustris, assembly GCA_039527025.1. GTDB lineage: Bacteria > Actinomycetota > Actinomycetes > Propionibacteriales > Propionibacteriaceae > Microlunatus > Microlunatus lacustris. The sequence goes on along the minus strand of BAAAJN010000003.1, from coordinate 329,354 downwards.
GGAACCTATGGAGCAACGCACATGATGGTCGCGCGTCACCCGCACCCAGTATCGAGGAGGTGGGTGACGTGTCGACTCGTACCGCCGGGCAAGGTCTGACGCAGGCCCGGAAGGGCGTGGCCGTCGCGGGCCGCGGCCTGCCGGGGGGTCCCCGCAAAGTCCAGCGGCCGGGCGCCAACCCGATGACGCTGCTCGTCTTCGCTGCGCCCGCGTTGGTCCTGCTGCTGCTCATCAACCTCTATCCGGTGATCTACGCGGGGTACCAGAGCCTGCGGGACGGCAGCCTGATCTCGGCGGGCGACTTCGTCGGCGCAGCGAACTACACCCGGGTGCTGTCCGATCCGGCTTTCTGGGCCGCAGCCCGCTTCACGCTGATCTTCACCCTGGTCGGTGTGTTCGGCAGCTGGCTCGTCGGCCTTGCCCTCGCCCTGCTGCTGAAGACCCGGATCCCCGGCAAGACCACCTTCAAGGTGCTCCTCCTGCTGCCCTGGGTGGTCCCGGTCGTCGTCTCCGCGACCTCGTGGAACTGGCTGGTGGCCACGCCCCAGAGCCCGCTCCCCATCCTGGCGCAGTGGCTGGGTCTCGGAAATGTCCTCTTCCTGGCCGATCCGTTGCTGGCGCAGGTGACGGTGTGCGTCTTCAAGGTCTGGATCAGCTTCCCGTTCATGATGATGATGATGTCCGCCGCGCTGGCGTCGGTGGACAACAACGTCTACGAAGCGGCCAGGGTCGACGGGGCCAGCCGGTGGGGGACGCTGACGCACATCACGTTGCCCATCATCTCGCGCTCGACGTACATCAGCTGGATCCTGATGACGATCTTCTGCGTGAACGACTTCCCCACGATCTTCCTGCTGACCGGCGGCGGGCCGGTGAACGCCACGCAGTCGGTGGTGGTGCTCGCCTACAACACGGTCTTCCAGAACTACCAGACCGGCCCCGGTGTGGCGATCGCCTTCCTGATGACCATCGTCTTGATCGTGATCTCCGTCGTCTTGTACCGGCAGATCAGGAAGGTGCAGATACTGTGAGCGCAACAGCCATTTCGCAGAGCCCCGACGTGGCCACTCCCGGTGCCGCACCGGCGGAGAGCAAGACCGACCCGGAGATGCGCGGCATCTGGTGGCGATTCGTCCTCATGCTGGCCATCACCGCCGTCGTCCTCGTTCCGATCGTCGCGGTCGTCGCACTCTCCCTCCAGCCTGCGCTGGGGAGCACGACCACCGCGTCGGTCACCCTGGAGAACTTCGTCAACATCTTCCGCCAGACGGATGTGCTGATCTGGCTGGTCAACAGCATGGCGGTGACTCTGATCACCGTCCTGGTGTCCGTCGCCGTCGCGGCACCGGCTGGATACGTGCTGTCGCGAGGGCGGAGCCGGCTGGTCAACGGGTTCTCGTTGGTGCTGTTCGTGGTGCAGTCGCTGCCCATCGTCACGGCCGTGATCCCGCTGTTCATCCTGTTCGCCGGGATGGGTCTGGTGGACACCCTGACCGGGCTGGTGATCATCTACGTCGGCTCCACCATGTCCGTGGCGATCTGGATGATGGCGGCCTACTACGACTCCATCCCGATCAACCTCGAAGAGGCGGCGTGGATCGACGGCTGCTCGGTCTTCGGAGGCTTCCGCCGCGTCGTGCTGCGGAACTCGTTGCCCGGCATCCTGTCCACGGCCATCTTCTCGTTCCTGGTGGCGTGGAACGACTACCTGGTCGCGCTGATCTTCCTGCGGTCCAGTTCCAAGCTGACCTTCCCGGTGGGCCTGCAGAGCTTCTTCCAGCAGAACTCCACGAACTGGGGCCTCGTCATGGCCGTAGCGGTGATGATGATGTTGCCGCCGGTCATCTTGTTCGCGCTGCTCAACAAGCACTTCAGCGTGGGTGGGATCGGCGGGTCGCTAGCCGGCCAGTAGGCGGCCGAAGGCCCGTGAGCGCACGTCCCCGGGGCGTGCGCTCACGGGCCTTCCTGCTGCCGTCTGCGGCCCTGCTCCCCCGACCCCGGCTCCCTACCGGACGACCTTCACCGGCAGTGCTTCCACGCCGTGCACGAAGTCGCTGAACACGTACTGAGGTACGCCGACGTCGAGCCGCGGCATCCGGCGCAAGATCTCGCGGAACAGTGCCTTCAACTCGGCTCTCGCCACAGCGCTTCCCAAGCAGTAGTGGACGCCGCCTCCCCCGAACGCCACGTGTCTCGCGGGTCGTCGCCCCAGGTCGAGGGTGCCGGGAGAGGTGAACACGGTGGCGTCCCGGTTCCCGGAACAGTAGAACAGCGCCACCTTGTCCCCAGCGGCGATCGGCACTCCGTTGAGCCGGGTGTCGACCGTGGCCGTCCGGGCGAAGACGATGACGGGTGAGGCGTACCGGATGAGCTCCTCCACCGCGTTGTCGATCCGCCCCTCGAAGTCTTCGGCCAGCCAGTCGCGCTCTGCTGGATGGTCGTGGAGCGCGAGCACGCTCAACGTGCAGGCTTGCTTGGTGGTGTCATGACCTGCGACGACCAGCAGCAGCATCGTGGAGAGGATCTCCTCATCGCTGAGGGGCCGGCCGTCCACCTCCGCAGTCACCAGACAGGTCATGAGGTCCTCAGCGGGAACACTGCGCCGGTAGCGGGCGAGCGCTCGGCAGAGGTTCCTCAGGTAGGCGACCTGGGCCTCGTAGAACGCCTGGATCGTGGTACCCGCCGGGAGCTGGGCGGGAAAACCGGACCCGACGTAGGCGTCCGCGGCCACGACGAAGGAGTCGTGCTCGCTGGGCGGCAACCCGAAGAGATCGGCGATCGTCCGCAGCGGAAGCTGAGCCGCGACGTGTCGCACGAAGTCGAACTCACCCCGCGCGGCAGCTCGGGCGACGATCTGCTTGGACCGCCGCTCGACCATCCGCTCCAGGCGTGCGACGGCCTTGGGGGTGAAGGCTGCGCTGACCACCCGCCGGAGAGCCTCGTGGGCAGGTGGGTCCAGGACCAGCATGTTCGATTCGACCTGGAACGGGGCCGGGCGCAGGTTGACCTGACCGAGCTCTGAGCTGAACAGCTCGTGATGACGACTGACGTAGGCGATGTCCTCCGCCGTGGTGACCGCCCAGAAGCCCGCTTCGTGGTGCTTGCTCCTGGGGTAGCCGGGCGTTTCCAGGGCGGGGTGCCAGCTGACCGGTCGCTCGGCGCGCAACCGGGCGAAGGCCAGGTCCCGGAGCTCGAAGGGCTGAGCCCAGAAGGCGACGCTCGAGATGTCGACGTCGGTGTCGATCCGGTGCTCGGTTCTGAACAGACGTCGCATCAGTTCTCTCGTTCGGCTCGTCGAACCCGGGGCGACTGCAGACTCCTCCGGTCACCTGCCGTGGGGGAAGGGGGGTGGCGCCAGAACAGGGTCCTCCTGAGCCGCCCGATTCCCGACCGGCGGCGGCCCTCGGGTGGATCATCTCAGGTCGCGCCGGAACCCGCACGCTGTGGCGAGGAGCCTTCCTGCATGGATGACCGCAGGTCCGGGGTTCACCTCGCGTGCCTGTACGACCTGCTCAAGCGGGTCAGCGAGGACTACGACGCTCCGCCGCTGCGGACCACCGAGAACGGGGCCGCCTTTGACGACGTCGTCGACCCCGACGGTGACGTGCACGATCCGCAGCGGATCGCCTACCTGGACGCGCACGTGCGGGCTGCCCACGGAGCCATCGCCGACGGGGGGGCGTGCGGGGGTGTTTCATCTGGACGCTCACGGACAACTTCGAGTGGGCTCACGGGGAGTCCAGCCGGTTCGGCCTCGTGCACGTGGACGCCGAGAGCCAGGAGCCCACGCCGACGGACAGCGCGCACTGGTTCGCCGACGTCACGGCCGACCAACGGTCTCGTCCGCTGAGCGCACGGCGTCGAGGACACGGGGGCCGAGTCGCACGGCCGGTGGCGACCTTGTTGGTGGGTCGGGGTCGTTGCCCGTCGTCGTCGTCCTGGCTCTCGACTCGCGTACGCGTCGGCTTCCCCTGCGCGCGCCGGCCGTCCCGACCACCTCTCGGTGCCGGATGGCGAGGTACGGAGCGGCTGCCGTCAGATCGCGTCGAGGGGAACGAAGTCGAGCTCCTGGAACGCGCTCACCTCGGGCTCCCAACGGTCGCGCACGAAGGCGATGTGGATGGGGTGGTTGTTGTAGCCCTGGTAGGCGGCCTCGTCGGCAAAATGCATCGAGAAGAAGAAGGTGAAGGAGCTCTTCGGACTGACCTGGCGGTACTGCTGGAAGCCCTCGACACCCGGAATCGTGGCGAGGCTCCGCGCTGCGGCGAGGAACTCATCCTCCTCGGGCGAGCCAGCCCGGTGGTGCAAGCTGAAGACGACGGTGTGCTGGATGGCGGTGGGCATGATCGAGAACGTAGAGCACACGTCCCCGCATCTCAGCACGTGATCGAGAACGTAGAGCACACGTCCCCGCATCTCAGCACGTGATCGAGACTTGGAGCGGGTCGGCGCCCCACATCTTCCAACCCGAGCAGGAGATGGGAGAACGAGTCGCGCACCTGCTGTCAGGGCGGATGCAGGACTACCTCGAGGTCGACAAGAACTGGGCCCTCGTCAAGACCGCACCACCCCGCTTCCTCGTCGGGATCCCCCTCGGCGAGTCGAAACTCAGGGCCCGCTACCACGTGACCGTGGTCTCGGTGAAGCCAGAGGGCCAGGACGAGTTCACCTATGCCGACCACGCCACCACTCTCCGCTACGGTGACCAGATCCTGGTCGTCGGAAAAGTCCGGGCCATCGAACGCTTCACCGACGAGATCTGAGTGCGTCGGAGGAGGTTCGGCTGCACCAGCTATGGCAGCTGTGGGGCCCAAGCCCTTGGGCCGCCCCCCACCACCCTCACTACTTCCGATCGATCGGCCTTGCTGATCACCTTGAGCACCTGTTGACATCAAGAACTGATGTCGTGGCGCCTGAACCTCTGGCTCGTGCCCGGCCGGTCAGCCGGTGAGGTCACGGCGGCGTAGGGCGAGGACCGCAACGATGACGCAGACGGTGTTGGCGAGCAGGAGCAGCCCGAGCCCGCCCGCATCGAAACCGTCGGTGAGAGGCGTCTCGCCGTAGGCCCAGTGGTAGGGGGAGACGGTGTGCAGGACGTCTCGGTCGGGGCTTTGATTTGCGACCGCGTTCAGCACGTAGCCGATCACGGCGACACCAGCACCGGCCGCGGTGGCCATCACGCGTCGCCCCGTGAGGGCTCCGACGGCGAGGGCGGCGGTGGCGCTGAACGCAGTCAGCGTGACCAGGGCTGCTGAGGCGGCCAGGACGTGCGACGTGCGAAGCCCCAACTCCGACGGGCTGTTGTAGGCGAGGACCAGCAGGCCGCCGACGACGCCGAGCAGGAGCAGCCGGAGGACGACGGCGGCGGTCTGTTCCAGGGCGTAGCGGGTGCGGCTGACGCCATGGGCGAGGATCAGCTCGAGCCGCCCGGTCTCCTCGGCGCCGGCGATCGCGGCAGCTCCCCAGGCGGTGGCGGCGATGGTGAGGAGCAGGAAGCCGATCAGCCCGAAGTAGGTGCCCTGGGTGTAGCCGGCGCCCGTACTGATCGTGTCGTAGCCGAGCGTCTTGACCAGCTCTGGCGGCAGGTTGGCGATCATCTCCTCCATCTGCCCGCTGCCGCCCATGCTGGGGAACAGCGGCAGGTAGAGGGTGAGGGCGGCCGCAATCCCGACCGACCAGCCGACCAGCGTCCGGGTGCCGTCGGCCAAGGATCGCCGCAGCAGCGGCAGCGGCGCACTCATGCCGCCACCGCTGCCCGCGCCACCGTGGTGGGGCCGTAGAGGCGGAGCACCGACTCCTCCAGGTCCGGCTCCTCCACCGTCAACTCGGTCACCCTGACGCCGGTGAGCACCTGCAGCAGCGGGTTGGGGTCACCTTGCAGGGTGGCCTGCAGCCGCGGCGTCGGGCCGGGGAGTCGTTCCAGGTCCGACAGCTGCTCCACGGTTCGGCAGGCGCTCCAGGCCCGGTCGGCGTCGGCCGGTTCGACGGCGAACCGGACCCGGCGGACGGCGTGCAGCCGCAGTGAAGCGATGGGGCCGGCGGCGACGATCTGGCCCTGGTTGAGCACGGCCACCTCCTCGGCGACCTGCTGGATCTCGCTCAGCACATGAGACGAGAGCAGGACGGTCTGCCCGGCGTCCCGGGCTTTGCGGACCAACTGCAGGAACTCCCGCTGCACGAGCGGGTCGAGGCCGCTGGTCGGCTCGTCGAGCACGAGCAGCTCAGGATGGTGCAGGAAAGCCTGGACCAGGCCGAGCTTCTGCTTGTTCCCCTTCGACAAGGTGTGGACGGGCCGGTCGAGGTCGCAGTGCAACCGCTCAGCCAACTCCTCGAGCGCCCCTGGGGTGACGGGGCCACTCAGCTCCGCGTAGTGACGCAGCAGGGCGCGGCCACGGACCCGGCCCTCGAGGCGGAGCTCCCCGGGTAGGTAGCCAATCCGTCGCCGCAGCGCCGGCCCGCCGCGGCGGGGATCGGCGCCGAGGACGCGGACCTGGCCCGATGTGGGTCGGATGATGTCGAGCAGGATGCGCAGCGTGGTGGTCTTGCCGGCGCCGTTCGGGCCGATCAGGCCGACGACGTGGCCGGCGGGGACGGTGAGGTCGAGCCCGGTCAGGGCGCTGCGAGAGCCGTAGCGCTTGGTCAGCGCGGAGATGTGGACAGCCAGGGACATGGCCCTGCTCCTTCAGATGGGGGTGCAGCAGCAAGAGAGAAAGGAACAGCCCGCCAAGGGGCCGTGCATGCTTCCAGCGGAACAGGAGTCAGCGCGTCGCGTCGGGCGGGTCCGGGTCCTGGATCGGGTCGCCGTCTCCCTTGCCCGAGGACGGACCGGAGGTTCGAGCGAGGGCCTCCCGGGCAGCGATCAGCAGGCGGTCGTCGGAGTAGAGGCCGTGGGTGTACATCTCGAGCAGCGGCAAGGTCAGCCGCCGGACCAGGGCCGGCTCCAAGCCGTCGGTCCCGAGGGCGCGGCCCAGCTGCCGTTCGAGCAGCAGCGGCACGACTCCGTAGGCGGTGAGGACCGCTGCTGTCACGTCCGGGTCGCTGGGGGCGGTCATCAGCCCTGACCCGGTCTGCTCGCTCACCGTCTGCCGGGTGCCGTCCAGCAGGGCGTCGAACAGCCGGTCGGCCGCCGGTGTGTCCTCCCCCAGCATCCGCGCCACGTAGTCGGTCAGCGGGCGGAACTGGTCGAGGTCGCCGAGCCAACGCTGCAGCAGCGCGGCTGCTCCCCCGCCGTCCAGCTGGCTCTTCTGCCTCACCAGCAGGTCGACAACGTGCGCGTCGCACTCTGCACGCAGACCCTCCTTGGAGCCGAAATGGTGCAGCACGAGGGCAGCGCTCACCCCCGCCGCTTCGGCTACCGCGCGCACCGGCGTCCGGTCGAACCCCTGCCGGCCGAACAGCAACACCGCCGCGTCGCGGATCCTCGCCCGCGCGGTGAGATCCTCGGTGGCTGAACGCACGATCAGCATCTTAACCAGCAGGTCAGCCGAGGGGAAGGGGCGCTCTTTCCTGGCGCGATGTTAGTGACTAACATCGACGTGTGGAAGCGGAGGCGACGCAGGTCCGGCTGCGCCGCGCGGCTCTGGAGCTGTTCGAGCGGCAGGGCTACGACGAGACGACGGTGGCGCAGGTGGCCGCGGCGGCCGGAGTGACGCCGATGACGTTCTTCCGGCACTACGCCACGAAGGAACGCGTGATCTTGGACGACCCGTACGACCCAGGCATCGCCGCCGCGGTCGCCGGTCAGGACCCCAGACTGCCGGTGCTCGAACGGGTTCGGCGCGGGCTGCTGGGCGCGTGGGCCGAGATCTCCGTGCAAGAGGACGAGGAGCTGCGCACCCGGCTGCGTGTCGGTGCCGGCCATCCCAGGCTGCGAGCCCGGATGCGGGAGGACAACTTCGCCACCGAGACCGCGGTCGTGGACGCGCTCGTGCAGGCCGGGACTCCCCGCTTCGATGCCGCGGTCGCCGCAGGGGCCGTCATCGGCGCACTGACCTCGGCGCTGCTCGAGTGGGCCACCACAACCGAGCCCTGCCCCCTCGGCAACGCCATCACCGCAGCTCTGGGGCTGCTCGAACAGGGCGACACCCGGTGAACGAGATCGCTCTGGCCGCGGGCCGCATCTCGCGCCGGCTCGGCCCAGAGCAGGCGCTCGACGGGGTGGACCTCGTCGTCCGACGCGGCATGGTCGTCGCTCTCGTCGGCCTGAACGGGGCCGGCAAGACCACCCTGATGCGGATCCTGCTCGGCATGCTGCGCCCCGACCGCGGATGGACGGAGATCTTCGGCGCAGCGACCGCCGCCGCGGACAGCGCCACCTGGGGCCGGGTCGGGCACCTCATCGAGCACGCACCCCGCTACAACGAGCTGACCGTCGAAGAAGTCCTGTACACCAGCGCGCGCCTCCAAGGCCGTCCACGCCGCGACGCCCGGCGGCTCACGGCCGAGGCAGTCGACCAGCTCGAGCTGGGCCACTGGCGCCGACGCCGCACCGGAACGCTGTCCCTCGGCAACCGGCAACGCCTCGGCCTCGCCGCCGCCCTCGTCCACCACCCCGAGGTTCTCGTGCTCGACGAACCCGCCAACGCTCTCGACCCGCTCGGCGTCGTCCGGGTCCGCGAGCTGCTCCGCGCCGCCGCCGAGAGGCAGGCGGCTGTCCTGGTCTCCAGCCACCACCTCGACGAAGTCGCCCGGATGGCCGACCGGGTCGTCGTCCTGCACCGCGGCCGCCTCCTCGGCGAGCTCGAGCCCGACGGTCAAGACGTCGAACGGGCGTTCTTCGAGCGGGTCCTGGAAGCCGATCGCGCGGCGACGGAGCCGAGATGATCGCCGCCCTCGAGTTCGAGCTGCTCAAAGCCCGACGGGCCGCGGTATTCCGGTGGGGTGCCGTCGCTGTCGGCGCAGGTGTGCCGGCGCTCTGCACGCTGTTCTTCCAGCTCGCACGGTCCGGGGGCGGGTCGCCGGGCGCTCTCAAGGCGGCAGCGATGATCCCCGCTCTAGACCTGGCAGGGCTGGTCGCCATGGCCGGACAAGTCCTATCGGTCGCCGTACTGCTGACCGCCGGCATCGCGACCTCCTGGAGCTTCGGCCGCGAGCACGTCGACGGGGCCGCCGCTGCGCTCTTCGCCACCGCCACCCCCCGGCCGGCCATCGCCGCCGCCAAGTTCCTCGTCCTCACCGCATGGGCTTCAGCGACCGTCCTGGCCGCCGTCGCACTCACTCTCACGGCCGGCCTGCTGCTCCAGCTGCCCCTCAACCAAGCCGCCCTCGACGCCGCGATGCGCGCGGTCCTCGCCGGCCTGCTCTCCGCACTGCTGGCCCTGCCCCTGGGCCTGGTGGCGAGCTGGCGTCGCGGCTACCTCGCCGGCTTCGTCGTCCTCGTGCTCGTCATCGTCGCCACCCAGATCATCACCGCCACCGGAGGTGGACACTGGTTCCCCTACGCCGTCCCCTCCCTCTGGGCCGGGATGGGAGGCGCCGAAGCCGCCGCCGACATCTCCCCCCTCGGCCTGCTGACCGTCCCCCTCACCGCCGCCCTCGGCATCGTCGCCACCCTCTACTGGTGGAGCACCTTCGAGGAGTTCTGATCGAGTGCCCACCCAAGGCGTGGATGGGTCAGGCGACATCGTCGCGGTGCCGCCGGTGCTAGCCGCCCGCCCTCGATGGCAACCATGGCCACCAGGGCGGGTGGCCGCCACTCGTCAGCGGCTGTACCCGCTGAACCCCGGCTCGCAATGTGCCGGTAGACGGTCAGCCACCGACGTGCTCCGCAGGAGGGTCCGCCACTGACGTGCTCCGCACGAGGGTCGGCTACGGAGGCGTCGTGGGGCGTGGGTCAGGGCCGAGGTCGGGGGTCGTGCGGGTGAGACGAATCTGCGATGAAGGCCTGCTCGTAGATGTCGTAGATCACGGCGGACTTCGCATCGTTGTACCGCGGGGCATCGGCTCCACCGGTGGCGACCCGCTTCGCGGCCGCGTACCGGTCTCGATCGGCTGGGTGAGAGCGCAGCCAGCAGGTGAACATGACGTGGCGCTGAGGCTCCACCGCTCCCGGACTCCAGACATGGAGATTGGCATTCGGCGCACTGAACGTCAGCTGTCGATGAGCATCGCCGCCGATGTCGTCTCGAAAGATCAGCCGAAACCCGACCGCTTGCAAGCGGGGGACGTAGGCGGACTCGTCGGCGGCGTCAGGGACGGTCAGGTCGACGTCGACCACGGGCTTCGCCAAGAGTCCACTGACGGCGGTTGAGCCGACGTGGTTGATCGCGAGAGCTTGGTCGGGGATCGCGGCCTCGATCAGTTGCCGCAGAGCTTGGTACTCCTCGGCCCAGCCGTCTCTGCAGGGCTGGAGCGGACCGGGTTGGACCTGCCGATGTGCGATCCGATCGGCCTGACGGGCGGTGTTGGCCGACGAGGAGTACGGCCGCCACAGCGGATGGGTCGTCACGAGCACACCATCGCAGGTGGGCACCACGAGGGGTCGCCCGAGTACACGCTGTTCGCGGAATCCCCGACCGATGGCGACTACGACACGCCACTACGGTGGCCCAGTGGACTGTGACGACTATCAGCGCGCCGCGTTGCGCACTGCTCGCGACAAGGACGCCCCCGACGAGTTCATGCACCTCGTGCTTGGCCTGGTCGGCGAAGCGGGCGAGATCGCCGAGAAGGTCAAGAAGCTCGTCCGCGACAAGAACAGCGACCTAGCTCAACTCGATCGAGACGACATGGCCTCCGAGATCGGGGATGTCCTCTGGTATGCCGCCGTCCTGGCGAATTTCCTGGGACTCTCACTGGATGACGTTGCGCAGCGCAACGTCGACAAGCTTGCCGACCGGCAGCGCCGTGCGGTCATAGGCGGATCCGGCGACAGCCGCTAGCCAGCAACCCGCAGCTGGCGTTCCTGTACCTGCGAGCCGTACCTCAAGCCCGCCCGTGCCAGTTGGCGGTCGGCAACTGCGTGCCCCGCACGACGGTGGGTCACTGACGTGCTCCGCACGAGGGTCGGCCCGCGGGACGGGACAGGACGGCGGGCGGCTCGGCGTTTGCGAGCTCCGCCACGGCCGGGTCAACCAGCACCGGCTGCCGGGCGCCACGATGTCGCCCGGCACGTATCGCTCGGTCTGACTGGAAGTCGTCGATTCCTTTACCGGAGTCGGGTATTCCCCGATTCCTTTACAGGAGTCGGGTATTCCCCTAAGGTCGCCTTACGCCCTCTACAACGATGTAGAAAGCGGCCCAGCCAGCTCCGACCGACATCGCAGTCGAAGAATGGAGATCCCCCCGTGCCGTCATCCCTCCGCGCCCGAGGTCGAGCGTCGCTCGCCGTCCTCGCCACCCTCGGGCTCGCTCTCACCGGCGTCCCCGCCCTCGCCGACACGACATCCCCGCCACAGCCGTCCGGCCAGCTCGCCCTCACCGGCGACGTCGGCGTCCACGACCCGACGATGACCAAGGACCCCACGACCGGGGGCTACATCCTCGCCGACAGCCACAACGCGATCCGCACCGCGCCGACCAAGAACGGTCCCTGGGTGCGCGTCGGGAGCGTCACCCGGGCCCCGTGGACCTTCAGCGTGCCGAACTCCAGCACGCTGTGGGCGCCGGACCTGACGCGGATCGGCGACACCTTCTACTACTACTACTCGCAGTCGAGCTTCGGGTCGAACACCTCCGCGATCGGCGTCAAGACGACCAAGACCCCCGAGGTCCCCAGCAGCTACGTCGACCTCGGACGCCCGGTCGTCACGTCGGGCAACCTCGCCGCACCGGGCGCGCCGATCAACTTCAACGCGATCGACCCCGACATGGTCCAGGACGCCGACGGCGCCTGGTGGCTGACCTGGGGCTCGTTCTCGGCCGGCATCGTCGTCCAGAAGCTGGGGGCGGACCTGGTGAGCGTGGTTGGGGAGCCGACGCTGCTCGCCTCCCGCCGTGCCGACGACAACCCCATCGAGGCCCCGACGATCTTCCACCGCGACGGCTACTACTACCTCACCACGGCCTGGGACCGGTGCTGCAACGGGGCGGCGTCCACCTACAAGACGACGGTCGGTCGCTCGACGAGCATCACGGGCCCGTACGTCGACCAGGACGGCGTGCGCCTCGACCAGGGCGGCGGCACGGTCCTGCTCGACACGCGGCAGTCCGCGCCCGGGGTCACGCCGGCCGGGCTCTACCGGGCCCCCGGCGGCGCCGACGTCTACACCGAGGACGGCATCAACTACCTCGTCTACCACGCCTACCGCGGCGGGAACGGGGCGAACACCCTCGGGCTCCGGCCGATGGAGTGGCGCGACGGCTGGCCCTCCTTCACCGAAGCCGGCGGAGGCAGCTACGACCTGACGAACGGCAGCACGGTGCGGCTGGTGAGCGAGGCGAAGCCCTTCACGATGCCCCCCATCGAGCGGGTCGCCGGGCCCACCGCCGCCTTCGGCACCGCCGTCCAGCTCAACGGCGCGAGCCCGATCCAGTACGTCGAGATGCCCGACGGCATCGTCAGCGGCCTCACGGGCGACTTCACGATCTCGACCTGGCTCAAGCGGGGATCCACCGCCGCCGCCCAGAACTGGGCCCGCATCTTCGACTTCGGGGACACCACCGGCAACTTCATGTTCCTGACCCCGGCCGCGGGGGCGACGCCGACCGGCCTCCGCTTCGAGGTCGTCACGCCGACGAACGGCGGCGGGACGGTTCCCGCCCCTGGCACCGGCAACAGCGTGCCGGTGTCCACCGAATGGACGCACGTCGCGGTCTCGGCCAGCGGGACGACCGCGACCCTGTGGGTCAACGGTCTGCCGGTCCGCACGAACACCAACTTCACGGTCCGGCCCGCCGCCCTCGGCCGCACGTTCAACAACTACATCGGACGCTCCCAGTTCGCCGCCGACCCGGGGCTCAACGGGACGGTCGACGACTTCAACATCTTCAGCCGCGCGCTCTCCTCCGAGGAGATGCTCGCGCTGACGACGGCTCCCGGTGGCGGAACCGCGGTCGGCGGTGGCGACGTCGCCTGGTACCAGTTCGACGAGGCCGGCGGCGCCCAGGTCACCGACTCGTCGCCCTCGGGCAACACTGCCGAGGCAGTCGTGCCCGTGACGACCGAGAACCAGCTGCACAACCCGGTCAAGGGCACCCAGTGCCTCACGTCGACCCCCGGCGCGGTCATCCAGTCGACCTGCGTCGACGGCAGCGCCGCGCAGGCGTGGCGACTCGACCACGCGGCGAACGGGCTCTACCGCCTCGTCAGCGTCGCCGGCCCGGGCCGCACCGCCAGGTGCCTCGCGGTGTACGACGACTCCGGCACGGTGGGCACTCCGATCCACGCCACGCCGTGCGACAAGGCCGTGCGGAACCCGAGCTCCACCTCGACGAGGGCTGCGCTGCAGGCGTGGTCCATCGAGGACACGGGTCACGGCTTCCTGCGCTTCTCCAACCCGGCGACGGATCTCGCCCTGGAGATCGACAACGACCGCGGGATCATCCGCACGAACGTCGTCGGCGCCGTCCGGGCGATCCGGCCGATCGCGAACCTCGCCCCGCCGCAGCAGTGGCAGCTCGAGCACGTCGGCTGACCGACAGCGACGTCGCGGAGGTGGTCCCGGGGCACGTCCTGGGGCCACCCTCCGCGTTTCTTCCGGTCGTTCCGCATCGGTGAGTTCACTGCGGGAGCAAGTCGGCTGGTCGAACCCGCCCTCGTGGACAGCGCTATCACAGGGGTCCCACGTGCGACCATCGACGTCGTGCGGCGGGGCTGACGTCTGATGCACTCCTGCGGGGGCGTTGGCTCCCAAATTCCATGGCGATCAGCGCGATCACTGCATCGAGGGCCAGCGACCATCCGCTGACGAGGGGCCTTGCTGGCGCACCCGGAGAGACTCGAACTCCCAACCTTCTGATCCGTAGTCAGATGCTCTATCCGTTGAGCTACGGGTGCCTGTCGCCGTCGTGACGACTGGAAGAGGATAGCGGAACAGTGCGGCGACACCGAAATCGAAGGACCGCCGCGCGTCAGCTGAAGGGCTTGTCGACGTAGACCAAGGCATCGCCGACCCTCCGCTCGATCCCGCCGCTCGGCTGGTTGACCAGCATCCCGCCGGCCACCATCGCGGTCGAGCCGCCCCCGTCGAGGTTGACCGAGTCGGTGAGGTCCAGGGCCTGGGCGACCGCCGCGGCCTCGCTCAGGGTGGCCCCCACGCTGCCGGCCTGCCGGCCGTCGATGGTGACCAGCAGGATCTTGCCGTCCGAGGTCTGACCGGCGATCGTCCGCGGGTGCCGGGAGAAGAAGGAGCCGCTGCTCCGGGGCACGACCACGCGTCCGCGCTCCGTCAACCGGTAACGGCCAGCCACGCCGAAGGTGGAGGAGGTCAGCTTCACCGCCTTCTTCTTCTCATCCAGCAGCGTCACCCGACGACTCAGACATCCCTTCTTCACCAGGGCGAGAAGCTTCAAGGTCTGCCGACCGGTGGCCTGTACTGCGCTCTGGCCACTGGCCAGCACCGTTCCTCGGGTCTTGCTGAGCCGCACCAGGCAGCCGGAGCGGTCGAGCACGACCTCGACCCCGCGGCCCTTCGGTGTGGGGCCGAAGCGGCGGTCAACATGCACGACGTCACCCGAGGCCGTGCACGTGGTCGGATCCACGATCTTGGTGCAGCTCGCAGGAACCACGGGCGGGTGGTTCAGATGGTCCAGGCGGAGGGTGACGTCGGTGGTGCGGTTCTTCATGCTGCCGGTCCAGGTCAGCCGACCCACGAGGACCCTGCTGGTTCTGGCGTCGAGCACGAAGTCCACCTCCGGACGGACAGCGGCGGGCTCGCTCAGCACCGCGCCCCTGTAGATCCCGAGCCCGACCGGCTCGCCCGGGTACTGCGGACTCTTGTCGAACGTGAAGAAGGACGCGTTCACGCCGGCGAGCGCACCCGATTGACGGACCAGCTCCGACGTCGTCTCCACCTGTGACAAGTCGGGGCCGTAGGTGGCTCGGAGATGGCCTCCCGCGATGCGCGGGTCGACGCTGAGAATGCTGACCCGCCACGGGCCGCGGGTCGTCGTCGCGGTCAGGGCGCTCGAGACCGCGTCCGTGGGAGTGCCGCTGCTCGTGACGCTGTCGGGTAGCACGGTGCCGCGCTCCACTGGTGCTCTCGGCGTGACCAGACTCGGGATGGCCAAGGTCGTCGGGACGACGCCACGCACGATGCGCACCAGCTCCACTCCGCGCGCGAGCGGCTGGACGCTCCGCACCTCGGTCAGATCAGCGTCGCCCAGGGGCAGGGAGAAGGCCATGGCGCGCGCTGGTGTGGGGGCGGCGGCGCCGGCGACCACCAGCCCCGCAGCTGCCACTGCCGCGGCGAGCGACAGCGTCGGACGACGTTCCCTGGTCGAGAGACTGAACACAGCTGACTCCGTCTCCCCGAGACATCCGAGCGACCACCGCTGAGGGGCCTCGGCCAGTGTGGCGCATCCTGCGCGCCCGGGCAGGATGCGTGCCGTTCTCCGCGGCGTTCGACCGACTCGTCGGCGGTGTCCATCAGCCAGGGCTACCGGTTCGTCGACTTGAGGTCCGGACTGGAGCTCAGGAGTTCGAAGTGACCTTCAAGGCGACCCGTGGGCACCACACCGTGTGCACGTTCGGTGAGGACGTCGGGCCGGGCACCCGTGCCGGTCTCGGATGCCGAGAAGTCGTGGTCCGCTGACAGCTGGCCACGGGCCTCAGGCCGGCCGCCCGGTGCTCAGCCGCGGAGGCTGACCGGGCGCGCCGATCGGTTCGACGTGGTGCCGCTGCCTCCCCGCCCGCAGCCTCCGCGAACGGACCGATCCACCCTTTCCCGTGGTCTCGTCGGCACGTTTGACATCGCCTGCCGTTCTCCTAGAGTTCACCCGACGGCTACCAGAGCGTCGCCCTGGGAGCGCCGACGCACCACCCTGCAGATAGGACGAGCGACGTGACCGTGCTGTTCGTCGTGATCGCCGTCATCGTCGTCGCCCTGGTCTTCGACTTCACCAACGGCTTCCACGACAGCGCCAACGCGATGGCCGGTCCCATCGCCACCGGCGCCCTGCGGCCGCGTACCGCGGTGATCATCGCCGCGGTCCTCAACCTCGTCGGCGCCTGCCTGTCCACCGAGGTGGCCAAGACGATCTCGGGCGGCTTCTTCGACGAGGCCCTGATCACCGCGCCGATCATCCTGGCCGGACTGGTGGGGGCGATCATCTGGAACCTGCTCACCTGGCTGCTCGGCCTGCCCTCCAGCTCCTCGCACGCCCTGTTCGGTGGCCTCATCGGCGCGGTGGTCGTCGGTGCCGGCATGAGCACGGTGCACGGCTGGGTGATCGTCTCCAAGGTGCTGCTGCCGGCCCTGGTCGCGCCGCTGGTCGCCGGCCTCGCTGCCGCCGTCGCCACCCGGATCGCCTACCGCATCACCCGCGGCGCCGACCGCAGCCAGACCGACGCCGGGTTCAAGTACGGGCAGGCCTTCACCGCCTCGCTGGTGGCCCTGGCGCACGGCACCTCCGACGGCCAGAAGACGATGGGCGTGATCACGCTGGTGCTCATCGCCGCCGGCCTCCAGCAGGCCGACACGGGCCCGCAGTGGTGGGTGATCATCGCCGCCGGTCTGGCCATCGGCCTGGGCACCTACTCCGGCGGCTGGCGGATCATGCGCACGATGGGCAAGGGCATCGTCGAGATCGAGACCCCCCAAGGCGCAGCCTCGGGCGCCGCGACCACCGCGACCATCCTGGCCTCCTCCCACCTCGGTTTCGGCCTCTCCACCACCCACGTCAGCACCGGCGCCATCCTCGGCTCGGGCGTCGGCCGCGAGGGCGCCGAGGTCCGCTGGGGCGTCGCCCGCCGGATGGTCTCCGCCTGGCTGCTGACGCTGCCGGCCGCGGGGCTGGTCGGTGGGCTGTCCGCCCTCGTCGCCGAGCAGGGCACCGCCGGGGTCGTCGTGCTGCTGGTCCTGCTGACCGCCGCCTGCGGCGTCATCTACGCCTTCTCCCGCCGGCACAAGGTCGACCACCAGAACGTCACCGACAGCGCCGAGGTGATGGTCTTCGCCAGCGCACGCAACTACAGCGGGCCCCGGCCCCACGGGGACGAGGCGGCCGGGGACGACGTCGACCACGATCGCGGATCCCCTCCTGCCCGCACCGAGGCGGGTTCGCGATGAACATCGACTGGTGGGCCCTGGTGCTCGTGGGAGTCGTCTCGATCGGCATGTCCGTGCTCTTCGTGATCCTGCTCTCGGCGGGGATCCGGCTGGTGGTGGCGGCCCGCGGACGCTCCGGCTCGGTCGCACTGCCGGCGGGCTACGGCCTGCTGGGCCTGGCCGGGTTGCTCGTCCTGTTCGGACTGTACCTGATCGTCCCCCAGTTCCACTGAGAACTGTCCCCCGGGCTGACGCTCAGCCCACGCCCCGCCGCAGCCCTCGACCGGACGTGGCGCCGGTCAGCTGGCCGCCGGCCAGCACGCGGACTCCGTCGACCCACACGTCGTCGACGCCGTCGGCGAGCGCGCGCGGGTCGTCGTAGGTCGCGCGGGAGCGCACCCTGCCCGGGTCCAGCAGCACGACGTCGGCGCAGGAGCCGGGCCGCAGCCTCCCCCTGCCGGTCAGCCCGAACCGCTCGGCCGGCAGCGCGCTGAGGTGCCGGACGCAGTCGGACCAGCTGAGGTCGCCGCGTTCGGCGGCGAAGACCTGCAGGTAGCGCGCGAAGGTGCCGTAGCCCCGCGGGTGCGGCACCGCTCCCCGGTAGATGCCGTCGGAGCCGCCGACGTGGGCCGGGTGGGTGAAGGCCAGCGCCAGCTCGGCGTCGTCGCGCTCGACCGGCGTCCGCATCACCACCCCCACCTCGAGGTCGGAGGCGGCGAGCACCTGCAGCCCGAGCTCGGCGGCCGACGTGCCGGCCCGCTGGGCCGCCTCGGCCAGGGTCAGACCGGGCAGCCAGCCGTGCTCCGCGTCGGCGACGTGGGCATAGCGGACGTGCTCGGCCCAGTGCGGACCCAGGTCAGCGCGCGCGGCCAGCACCGGCACCCAGTCGGTGAGCACGGCCGCCCGGACGGCGGGGTCGGCCAGAGCGGCCACGCAGGCGCCGACGCCTCCACCGAGCAGCTCCGGCGGGAGCAGCAGCATGCTGAGCAGCGACGACCCGCGCGAGTACGGGTAGGAGTCGAAGGTGAGGTCGACCAGCTCGCGGGCCTGGTCCACCAGCGTCCGGACCAGGTCCGAGCGGGCGTGCAGGTGCGAGACGTGCCCGCGCACCCCGGCGGCCCGGCAGATGGCCACCACCTCCTCCAGACCGGCGGCCGTGTTCTCCTCGTAGCCGCCGCGCATGTGGGTGACGTAGAGCCCGTCGACGCCTGCCAGCGGCCGGCAGAGCGCGGTGATCTCGTCGGTGCCGGCGAACAGGCCGGGCACGTAGTCCAGCCCCGTGGAGAGCCCGAGCGCCCCCTCGGCGAGGCCCGCGGCCACCAGCTCCTGCATCACGCGCACCTCGGCCGCCGTGGCGGGTCCGGGTCGGAGCCCGCAGACCTGCTCCCGGACGGTGCCCGCGGGCACCAGGTAGCCCACGTTGACCGGCGTCGTGCCGTCGTAGCCGGCCAGCAGCGCGGCCACCCCGGGCCCGCGGTAGCTCGGGTGCCGGCCGTTGAGCCCGGCGAAGTAGCGGCTGGCGAAAACCCCGTCCCCGGGGGCGAAGGAGACGCCGTCCTGGCCGGCGACGACGGTGGTCACGCCCTGACGGAGCAGGGCCAGCGCCACCTCGGGCTGGAAGACGGCGGCGTCGGCGTGGCTGTGGGCGTCGACGAACCCGGGCAGCAGCAGCCGGCCGGACGCGTCGACGACGACGTCGGCCGTGGTCGGGTCGGCGTCGACCACCCGGCCGCCCGCCAGCACCAGGTCACCCCGGCGCTCGCCGTCGGCGTCGACCAGGGTGCCGCCGCGGAGGGCGGTCCGGGTCACGTCGGGCCCGACGTGAGGTCCCGGGCCATGGCGAGCTGACCGGTCAGCAGGCCTCCGTCGACGGGCAGGGTCACGCCGGTGATCCAGGAGGCCTGGTCAGAGGCGAGGAAGGCGATGGCGTCGGCCACCTCCTCCGGTCGGCCCACCCGGCCGAGCGGGTAGTAGCCGCCCACCCGCTCCAGGAACCCCGGCTCGGCCCCGGCGCGTTCCGTCCAGGTGGGGGTGGCGATGGTACCGGGGGCGACGGCGTTGCAGCGGATGCCGTCGCGGCCGTGCCGGGCGGCGACCGAGCGCGTCAGGCTCACCAGGCCGGCCTTGGCGGCGGAGTAGACGTCGTTGCCGAAGTAGGCCAGCCCGTTCACCGAGGCCACGTTGACGATCGCCCCGCGCCGCTGCCGTCGCATGGCGGGCAGGCAGACGCGGGTCATCCGGAAAGCCCCGAGCAGGTCGACGTCGAGCTCGTCGAGCATGTCGGCGTCGTCGTCGCGCTCGTCCAGCTCGCCGGCGGAGATCCGCATCGCGTTGTTGACCAGCACGTCGACCCGGCCGAAGTCGGCCTGCAACTGGTCCAGGGCGGCCTCGGCGGCGGCCAGGTCGCGGATGTCCAGGGTCATCGCCACCGCACCGTCCAGCGTCTCGGCGGTCTCCGCCGCACGGTCACCGTCGATGTCCAGCACCACGACCTGCGCACCCTCGGCGGCGAACAGCCCGGCGGTGGCCCGGCCGATCCCCGACCCGGCGCCGGTGACCAGCACCACCTGCTCGGCGAAACGCATCGAGATCCTCCCGGTGGGTCGAAACGGACGAGGTCAGAAGAAGGTGTGCACGACGTCGAGGACGGCGGGGTCGAGATCCGAGGCGGAATCGACGACGGCGATCGCGCGCCACTTGTCGAAGGCCGTGCACGGGTGCGAGAGCCCGAGCCGGACCACGTCGCCGACGGCCAGTCCGCTGGTGGCCCGCACGTCGACGTAGGCGTGCTGGTCGTTGAGCCGGGTGACGGCCGCCGGACCGATCTCGACCGGCTCGGGAGCGCCGACCGGGTGCCGCCGGAGGGCGGCGAGCGGGACGGGGAGGTCGAGGTCGAAGGGCAGGTCGCGCTTGCCGGCGTCGAGGACGACCAGGCCCGGCTCGGGCCGGGACAGCACCTGCGCCCAGACGTGGATGGCCGGCCGCAGGTCCGGCCCGCCGCCCCGGGTGCTCGGCGTGACCGCGGCGTAGTGCACGTCGTCGTGCACGACGTAGGCGCCGGAGCGGAGCACGACGGCGACCTCGTGCCCGCGGGCGTCCGGGCCCGCCAGCGGGCCGAGCACGTCGGCGACCGCGTCGAAGTGCGCGCTGCCGCCGGCGGTCACGGTGACGACCGGGGTCTCGAACCGGTCGGCCAGCCGGCGGTACGCGACGGCGATCCGCCGCAGGAAGGCCTCGACGGCCGCCAGCCCCTCCGGCGTCCCGCCGGCGCCGACCACCGCGCCCTCGTAACCGCTGACCCCGGCGAGCAGGCAGACGGGCGAGGCCACCACCCGCTCCGCGACGGCGTCCACCTCGGCCTCGGTCCGGGCTCCGGTCCGGCCGCCCGGAGCGCCGAGCTCGACGCAGACGGTCAGCGGCCGCCGCGGCGGCGCGTCGGCCAGGGCCGCGTCGAGCTGCTCGACCGCGGCGACCGAGTCCACCCAGTGCAGGACCTCGAGCGCGGGGTCGGCGTCCCGGGCGCCGGCCAGCCAGCGCAGCTCCGCCGGCGCCACCAGCTGGTTGGCCACCACCAGCGAGCGGACCCCGAACGCGTGTGCCGCCCGCAGCTGCGCGGCGTTGGCGACGGTGATGGCCGTGGCCCCGGCGTCCAGCTGGGCCAGCCACAGCGCTGGCGCCATGGTGGTCTTGCCGTGCGGGGCCAGCCCGACGCCCCGGTCGGTGCACCAGGCCGCCATGGCCGCCAGGTTCGCGGCCACCGCGCCGGCGTCGAGGGTCATCAGCGGCGAGCCGAGGTCCGACAGCCGGAGGCCGGCCCCGGCCAGGTCGCGCGCCGCCAGCCGACCGTCCACCGGGCCGAAACCCTGCTGCCGCCAGTCGAGCGGCTCGGCGGCCAGCGCCTGGACGAACGTCCGCAGCGGTGCGTGCCGGTCCGGCGGTTCGGCCACCTCAGGCGGTCGCGGGCTGGTCGCCCGCGGCGTCGGGGAGCACGGCGACCACGTCGATCTCGACCAGGATGCCCATCAGCTGCGAGCCGACGGTGGTGCGCACGGGGTAGGGCTCGACCATCCGGGTGCGGTAGATCGCGTCGTAGCCCGCGAAATCGCGCTCCAGGTGCGCCAGGTGCGTGGTGACCTTGACGACGTCGCGGAGTCCGCAGCCGGCCGCGGCCAGGGCCGCCTCGAGGTTGTCGAGGACCCGCGCGGTCTGCTCCTCGACCGTGCTCCCGACGACCTGGTCGGTGGCCGGGTCGACGGGGCCGAAACCAGCGGTGAAGACCAGTGACCCGGCCCGGATGACCTGGGAGTAGCTGCCGCGCGGCTGGGGCGCGGCGTCGGAGGTGAAGGCCTGCCGCATGGACGTCTCCCGGAAGATGAGGGTGGCCCGCAGCGTAGCGAGGGGGCGGCGCCGACCGGCCCCCGGGATGGCGAAACCCCGACCGAGCAGGTGTCGGACGGGGTCTGGCCAGCGGTTCGTGTGGCGGAGGCGGCGAGATTTGAACTCGCGATGGGCTTTAAGACCCAAACCCGCTTAGCAGGCGGGCGCCATAGACCGGACTAGGCGACGCCTCCCACACTGAGCACCCACCGGGGCGAGCGCCCGGCAAGACTACCGATCGCACGCACCGTGGGCAAAAGCCCTCGCTCGGGCACCGCTCACCGCCCGTCCAGGCAAGGGCGGCCACGTAGAGTAGGCATCACCCGTCCCGCTCGCCCGGTGGACGAAACGCCTTGTGGGAGCCTCATGTCCGACCAGCCGCCCGAGCAGGGCCCGTGGAACTGGGACCTCCCGGCGTCGGGGGCGACGGCCCTCCCGAGCCCGGAGCCCAGCTTCGGCCGGACCGCCGCCCTGACCGTGGCCGGCACCGTGCTGCCGGGCCTGGGCCTGATCGCGGCCCGCCGACGCGTCGTGGGGGGCGTGGTGCTGGGCGTCTTCGCCGTCACGCTGCTCGTCCTCGGGATCTGGGCCGCGGTGGACTGGCAGGGTCTGCTGGCCCAGTTCGTGAAGCCCTCAGTGCTGTACGCCACCAGCTCGCTGCTGGTCGTGCTGGCTCTGGCCTGGGTCGGCGTCGTGGTGGCCAGCCACCTCAGCCTGCGCGGGCGGCCGACGCGGCCGCAGCGGGTGCTCGGCGGGCTGCTCGTCGGCGTGCTGGCCTTCGCGGTCGCCGCGCCGATGGCGGTCGCCGCCCGCTACAGCTACGACACCGCGACATCGGTGCAGGGGGTGTTCAAGAGCGAGCAGGACAGCCGCAGCGCGACCCGGCCGACCCTGGGGGGCAAGCCGAGCGACGGCGCCACCGCCGCCGCCGACCCCTGGGCGGACAAGCCCCGGCTGAACGTGCTGCTGCTGGGTGGCGACGCCGGCGCCGGCCGCACCGGGAACCGGACCGACACCATCATCTTGGCCAGCATCGACACCCGGACGGGCGACACGACGCTGTTCAGCCTGCCGCGCAACACCGGCCGGATGCCGTTCCCGGCCGGGTCGAAGCTGCGCGAGTACTACCCCGACGGGTTCACCAACGGCAACGGCGACGACCCCGAGTTCTTCCTCAACGCCATGTACGACAGCGTGCCGAACACGGTGCCGAAGGACCTGCTCGGCGAGACCGACAACCTCGGGGCTGACGCCATGAAGCTGTCCGTGGGGGCGGCGCTGGGGCTCGAGGTGGACTACTTCGTGCTGATCAACCTGCAGGGCTTCAGCAAGATGATCAACGCGCTCGGCGGCATCACGCTGAACATCAACACCTACATCCCGATCGGGGGCAACACCGACCTCGGCATCCCACCGGACGACTTCCTGGAGCCGGGCCCGAACCGGAAGCTCGACGGCCGCGGAGCCCTCTGGTACGCCCGGGGCCGGTTCGGCTCCGACGACTTCGCCCGGATGGACCGGCAGCGCTGCGTGATCGACGCGATCATCAAGCAGGCCAACCCGGCCAACATGCTGGCCCGGTACGAGGACGTGGCCAAGGCGGGCCAGCAGATCGTGATCACCGACATGCCCCAGGAGGTGCTGCCGCTGATGGTCGACCTGAGCCTGCGGGTGAAGGACGGCAGTGTCCGCAGCATCGTGTTCAAGCACGGCGACGACGGCTTCCTCAGCCCCGACCCCGACTACGACAGGATGCGCCAGCGCGTCGAGGTCGCTCTCGGCGAGGCCAAGGCCGCGAAGCCGTCCGCTGACGCGACGACGGAGAAGCCGTCGCCTTCGGGCAGCACCTCGGCCAGCAAGAAGCCGAAGAAGACCGAGAGCGAGGACGTCTCCGACTCCTGCGCCTTCAACCCCGAGATGGCCGCCACCGCGACCCCGTACCGGGGGTGACTCACTCCAGCGGGCGGTAGCCGCGGTGGGTGTCCAACCGTTGCCGCAGGGCCTCGAGCATCGAGACGAACCGCGGGTCCTCCGCCCCCCGCGGGTTGGTGATGAGCACGCCGTCGGCCGGGTCCTGGGTGACCACCTGCACCTGCGGGTGCTGGAGGGTGACCTCGCGGACGTCGTCCCAGGGCACCGACCGCGACCTCCCCGCCCGGGTGACGGTGACGGCGTCGTCGGTGAGCTCGACCAGTGTCCGCAGCCGTCCGCTGAGCACGACGGCGGCGGCGACCAGGACCGAGCCGAACGCCAGCAGCAGCGCGCCGAGGACGGCGGCGACCACGGGCAGGTCCAGGGCCTGCCAGCCCACCAGCAGCAGCGCGCCCAGGACCTCCGCACCCGCGGCGATGGCGAGGGCGCGGACCGGCGGGGTGGCCACGAGGACGAAGCGCTGGACCGGCGGGTGGGCGACGGGGTGGGAACTCACCGGGAAACCCTAGCGAGCAGCGCCGCAACGGTCCGGGCACGAGCGAACCGGTGAGCGGCGAGGGTGGGATTCGAACCCACGGAACGGTCTCCCGCTCGGGCGCTTTCAAGGCGCCTGCACTAGTCCACTATGCGACCTCGCCCGCATGGCGCCGCCTCGTGACCCGGCTCCAGGACCACCGAAGCGTAGCCGACCGCCGCATGGCAGGCTCGGGACATGAAGGCGATCGTGGCCCGGGGAGCCGGCGGACCGGACGTGCTCGAGCTCACCGAGGTGGACGACCTGGTGGTCGGCCCGGGCGAACTGCTGGTGGACGTCACCGCGGCCGGGGTCAACCGGGCCGACCTGCTGCAGCGGCAGGGCCACTACCCGCCACCGCCGGGGGCCAGCCCGCTGATCGGGCTGGAGGTCTCCGGGCACGTGGCCGCGGTCGGGGAGGGCGTCGAGGGCTGGACGGTGGGCGCCCCCTGCGTCGCCCTGCTGGCCGGCGGCGGCTACGCCGAGCAGGTCGTGGTGCCGGCCGGGCAGGTCGTCCCTCCCCCGCCCGGGATGGACGTCGTCGCCGCGGCCGGGGTGATCGAGGTCGCCGCCACGGTGGTGTCCAACCTCGACCTGGCGCACCTCTCGGCCGGCGAGGTGTTCCTGGTGCACGGTGGGGCGGGTGGCATCGGGTCCTTCGCGATCCAGTACGCCCGCGCCCTCGACGCGACCGTGCTGGCCACCGCGGGCAGCGCGGAGAAGCTGGCGTACTGCCGCTCGGTGGGCGCCGACCACGCGTTCTCCTACCGCGACGACTGGGTCAGCGGAGTTCGCTCGGTGGCACCCGACGGGGTGGACGTGGTGCTCGACAGCATGGGGGCCAAGTACCTGGAGGCGCACCAGCAGCTGATGGCCACCGAGGGCCGGCTGGTCGTCATCGGGATGCAGGGCGGCGCCCGGGCGACGCTCGACCTCGGGGCGCTGCTGGCTCGCCGGGGGGTGGTCACGGCGACCTCGTTGCGGCCGCGTCCGCCGGCCGAGAAGGCGGCGATCTGCCGGCGGGTGGTGCAGGAGGTCTGGCCGATGCTGGAGCAGGGCACCATCCAGCCCACGCCGCAGACGACGTTCCCGCTGGCCGAGGCGGCCTCCGCGCACGCGCACCTGGAGTCCGGCGACAACCTCGGCAAGGTGGTGCTGGTCGTCCGCCCCTGACGGTGTTGTCCGAGCGGCGGAGGTGTTGTCCGTCGCCGTCCGGTGGTGGTATTCGAACACCTGTTCTCCTAGCGTGGCTCCATGGAGCTCGAACCCGACGCATCACCGGTGCGGCAGCGGCTGACCGCGTTCAGCGACGCTCTCGACCTGCTGGTGGACGAGGTTGAGGCCGGCGGCCTGGACCCTCTCGACGCCGCGGGGCTGGTGGCCTTCCTGCAAGACCTCGAAGCGGTGCGGAACCGGCTTCCGTTGGTGGACCACCGCGCGCTGCGCGACGCGGCCGAGCGGGACGTCGCCGGCGCGCTGGGCCAAGGACGGCTCACCCGGGTGCTGACCCAGGCGTTGCGGATCTCCGCGGGCGAGGCCTGCCGGCGGGTCCGGGCGTCGGAGCAGGTCGGGGACCGGGTGACCGTGCTCGGCGAGCCCCGGGCGCCCGTGCGGGCCGACCTGGCGGCGGCGCAGCGGGCGGGGCGCGTCACGCCGGAACAGGTGGACGTCGTCTGCCGTGGGCTGGCCCGCGTCGACCTCGCGGGGTACGACCCGGCGGCTCTGGCCCGCGGGGAGCGCGAGCTGACCGAGCTGGCCACCGTGCTCGGGCCGCGCGACCTGCAGGTGTGCACCGACCGCTTCGTCGAGCACCTCGACCCCGACGGCAGCCGACCGCAGGACCAGCTGAACGAGGACCGCCGCCACGTCGAGCTCCGCCGTGGGCGCGACGGCAGCTGGCGAGGGGAGCTGCGGCTGACCGGTCCCGTCGGGGCCAAACTCCGCTGCGTGCTGCTGGCGCTGGCCCGCCCCCGGACCGAGGTCGTCCCTGGCCCGCGCGGCGGGCTCGTCGAGTCCCCCGACGCGCGCACGCACGGGCAGCGGATGCACGACGCCCTCGAGGAGGTCTGCGACCGCGTGCTCCGCGCCGGGGACGCACCGGACTCCGGCGGCGTTCCCACCACCGTGCTGGTGACCATCGACCACGACAGCCTCCTGCAGCGCACCGGCTACGGCATGACCGCCGACGGCGACCTGATCTCGACCCCGCAGCTGCTGGAGCTCGCGACCGAGGCCGAGGTCATCCCGGCGGTGCTGAACTCGGCGGGCGCCGTGCTGACGCTCGGCCGCTCGCGGCGGATCGCCTCCCGCAGCCAGACCCTCGCTCTGGCCGCCCGGGACGGCGGGTGCAGCTTTCCCGGTTGCGACCACCCACCACCGTGGTGCGAACGCCACCACATCGTCCCGTGGCTGGACGGCGGTCGGACGGACCTGGACAACTTGACCCTGCTCTGCCGCTACCACCACCACAACTTCGCCGCCCGCGGCTGGACCTGCACCCTGGGCGAGGACCGGCTGCCCCGCTGGATCCCGCCCCGGCACGTGGACCGTGAGCAGACGCCCCTGCAGAACGCGCGGCTCGCCATCCCCCGTCCGGGTCGGGCGGTGGACGAGCCCGGACTTACGCTCACCGGATGACTGCCGACGGCCCCACCATCCTGGCGACCTCGGGCGGCCTCCGGCCCGGCCGACGCACCCACTGGGAGTTCTCCGAGCTGACCGAGCACGCCCTCGACCTGGCCGGGGTGTCGGGCCGCGCACCCCGGATCTGCTTCCTGGCCACCGCCTCCGGCGACAACCCCGCGGTGATCACGTGGCTCTACGAGGCGGCGATGCTGCGCGGGCTGCACGCCTCTCACCTCACGTCCTTCGGGATGCCCAACGTGGAGGACCCGACAGCCCACCTGCTGGAGCAGGACGTCGTCTGGGTGATGGGCGGCAGCGTCGCCGGGCTGCTGGCCTTGTGGCGGCTGCACGGCTACGACCAGGGGCTGGCGGACGCATGGCGGGCTGGCGTCGTCCTCACCGGCGTCTCCGCGGGCTCGATCTGCTGGCACCGCGGCGGCACCACCGACTCCTTCGGACCGGAGCTCCGCCCTATCACCGACGGTCTCGGCCTGCTGCCCTTCAGCAACGGGGTGCACTACGACAGCGAGGAGCAACGCCGGCCGCTGTTCCAGTCGCTCGTGCAGGACGGCACGCTGCCCGCGGGTTACGCGACCGACGACGGGGTCGGCCTGCTGTACCGAGGGACGACGCTGGTCGAGGCGCTCGCGGAGGAGGACGGCAAGGCCGCCTACGCCGTGGAGGCCGGGGAGGAGGTGGCTCTGGAGACCCGGCTGGAGACCCGCCGCCTCTGACCCGGGGCGACCCCGGCCCTCGTCCTCGTCCTCGCGTCGAGGTCCCGCCTCCCGGGGGCGGCCCAGCAGGTCAGCGCAACTCGGCTGAGCCCTGGCCGGACTGCCCGGCCACGGCTGCCTCAGCGCGGTCGCGCGGCACGTCAATGGTCCGGGCGCAGAAGGTGCAGGTGTCCGCGTACCGCGTGCCGACGGGGAAGATCGGGATGAAGAAGAGGGTGAAGCGGCGCAGGTGCTTGACCAGCTGGTGCGCGGCCTGGTTCCCGCAGACCTCGCACACGTAGTACAGCGTCGCCAGGAGCACCTGCTTGCTGCTCAGCCCGAAGATCAGCACGTCGTTCCCTCCTGCGCGCCCGCCGGTCGGGCACCCCTGCAGCCTGTCACGCCCGGATCGCCTCCCGTCTCCGACCCTGGAAGGCTCGCGGCAAACCGGAGGAGGGGACCCCCGTCCAGACCGCGCAGAGCCGCGTTATGGTGCACCTGGAGGCGATCATGGACATCCGCAAGACGTTCCTCGAGTGGCCGGTGCTCCGGCAGCTCACCGGCAAGGACCCGCTGGGCCGCGGCTCAGCCGTGCAGTCGCAGCGCACGCGCAACCTGGCGCCGCGCACCAAGACGGCCGACCGCGTGGTGCAGAGCATCTGCCCCTACTGCGCCGTCGGGTGCGGTCAACGCGTCTACGTCAAGGACGAGCGCGTCGTGCAGATCGAGGGCGACCCCGACTCTCCCGTTTCCCGCGGGCGGCTCTGCCCGAAGGGCTCGGCCAGCGAGCAGCTCATCAACGCTCCGGGCCGTGCCACCACGATGCTCTACCGTCGCCCGGGGAGCACGACCTGGGAGAAGATCGGCGTCGAGAAGGCGACCGACATGATCGCCGACCGGGTCGTCGAGTCCCGCCGCAGGCACTGGCAGGACACCGACGAGGAAGGTCGTCCGGTCCGGCGCACGATGGGCTTCGCGGCCCTGGGCGGCGCCACTCTGGACAACGAAGAGAACTACCTGATCAAGAAGCTCTTCACCGCGATGGGCGCCATCCAGATCGAGAACCAGGCCCGTATTTGACACAGTGCCACGGTTCCCAGTCTGGGAGCCTCGTTCGGCCGCGGCGGTGCCACCGGCTTCCTGCAGGACCTGCAGAACTCTGACTGCATCATCATCCAGGGCTCCAACATGGCCGAGTGCCACCCGGTGGGGTTCCAGTGGGTGATGGAGGCGAAGGCGCGGGGCGCGAAGGTCATCCACATCGACCCGCGCTTCACCCGGACCTCCGCGGTCGCGGACACCCACGTCCCGATCCGCGCGGGCAGCGACATCGTCTTCCTCGGGGCGGTGATCAACTACATCCTCAGCACGGGCAAGTACTTCGACGAGTACGTGCGGCGCTACACCAACGCACCGATGCTGGTCAGCGAGGACTTCCAGGACGTCGACGACCTCGACGGCGTGTTCTCCGGCTACGACCCGGAGACCGGGACCTACGACACCACCAGCTGGGCCTACGACGGCATGGGCGGTGGCGCCGGCGATCCTGACGGCCAGGGCGACGAGAGCGAGGAGTCGGCGGCCAGCCGGGGCGCCGGTCACGAGCTCGGCGGGCACGGCGCCGCCCTCGACCACTCGCAGGTGAAGCGGGACGAGACCCTGCAGCACCCCCGCTCGGTCTTCCAGGTCCTGAAGCGGCACTACGCCCGCTACACCCCGGAGATGGTGCAGGAGACGTGCGGCATCAGCCCGGAGCAGTTCCTCGAGGTCTGCGAGGCGGTGACGGCCAACAGCGGCCGCGAGCGCACCACCTGCTGGGTCTACTCCGTGGGCTGGACCCACCACACGGTCGGCGTCCAGATGATCCGCACGTCGGCGATCATCCAGCTGCTGCTGGGCAACATGGGCCGCCCCGGCGGCGGCATCATGGCGCTTCGCGGGCACGCCAGCATCCAGGGCTCGACCGACATCCCGACCCTGTTCAACCTGCTGCCCGGCTACCTGCCGATGCCCAAGGCCGGCCCGCACGACTCCCTCGACGAGTACGTGCGTGAGATCGCGAGCCCGGACCAGAAGGGCTTCTGGACCAACGCCAAGAGCTACTCGGTCAACCTGCTCAAGGCCTGGTGGGGTGACGCGGCGACCGCGGAGAATGACTTCGCGTTCCAGTACCTGCCCAAGCTCACCGGCGACCACGGCACCTACGCCACGGTGATGTCGATGCTGCGGGACGAGATCGACGGCTACTTCCTGCTGGGCCAGAACCCGGCCGTCGGCTCGGCCCACGGCAAGATGCAGCGGATGGGGCTGTCCCACCTGAAGTGGCTGGTCGTCCGGGACCTGAACATGATCGAGTCCGCCACCTTCTGGAAGGACGGACCCGAGATCGAGACGGGTGAGCTGAAGACCGAGGACATCGACACCGAGGTCTTCTTCTTCCCCGCCGCGGCGCACGTGGAGAAGGGCGGCACGTTCACCCAGACCCAGCGGATGCTGCAGTGGCACCACAGGGCGGTCAGCCCGCCCGGGGACTGCCAGAGCGACCTGGAGTTCTTCTACAAGCTCGGGCAGAAGGTCCGGCAGCGGCTGGCCGGCTCCAGCGACCCGCGCGACCGACCGGTGCTCGACCTCACCTGGGACTACCCGCTGCTCGAGGACGGCGAGGTCGACCCGGAGGCGATCCTCCGGGAGATCAACGGCTCCTTCCTGGCCGGGGAGAAGAAGGGCCAGCTGCTCAACACCTTCAACGAGATGAAGCCGGACGGCACCACCAGCGGTGGCTGCTGGATCTACACCGGCGTCTACGCCGACGGGATCAACCAGGCGGCCCGGCGCAAGCCCGGTCGCGACCAGTCCTGGGTCGCCCCCGAGTGGGGCTGGGCCTGGCCGATGAACCGCCGCGTGCTCTACAACCGCGCCGCCGCCGACCCCGACGGCAAGCCGTGGAGCGAGCGCAAGGCACTGGTCTGGTGGGACGAGAAGCAGCAGAAGTGGACGGGCCACGACGTGCCGGACTTCGAGGTCGGGAAGCCACCGTCGTACCGGCCCGCGGAGGGCGCGTCCGGTCCCGCCGGCCTGGCCGGTGACGACCCGTTCATCATGCAGGCCGACGGCAAGGGCTGGCTCTACGCGCCGACGGGGCTGCTGGACGGGCCCCTGCCGGTGCACTACGAGCCGCAGGAGTCCCCGGTCAGCAACCCGATGTCGCGGCAGCAGTCGAACCCGACCCGGGAGGTGTTCCCCCGCAAGGACAACCTCCAGAACCCCTCAGGCGACGAGCCGGGCTCGGAGCTCTACCCCTTCGTGTTCACCACCTACCGGCTCACCGAGCACCACACCGCCGGCGGGATGAGCCGGTGGCAGTCGCACCTGGCCGAGCTGCAGCCGGAGTTCTTCTGCGAGGTCTCCCCCGAGCTGGCGCGCAAGCGCGGGCTGGAGAACAACGGCTGGGCGACGATCATCAGTGCCCGGACCGCGATCGAGGCCAAGGTGCTGGTCACCGAGCGGATGGCCCCGCTGCGGATCGCCGGCAGGACGGTGCACCAGATCGGGCTCCCGTACCACTGGGGCGTGGGTGATGACGCGCTCATCAGCGGCGACTCGGCCAACGACCTGTTCGGGATCACGCTGGACCCGAACGTGCACATCCAGGAGACCAAGGTGGGTTCCTGCGACATCCAGCCGGGCCGTCGGCCGCGCGGGCCGGGTCTGCTGGACTACGTGGCCGCACACCGGGACCGGGCGCAGGTCACGCTGGCCACCGGCAACCAGCAGCGCACGCCACCCGAGGGACCCGACGGCAAGCACGCCTCGGCGGCGGGGAACCACGGGGAGTCCACCGAGGGCCAGGTCGCCGAGGGGCACGCCCCCGGCGGCCAGGACACGCACGCAGGACCCGACGGAGGGACGTCATGAGCCAGCACGCGCACGAGGGAAACGGCCACGGGCACGTCGATGGAGGCGACGGTCACCTCGGGCTCGACCAGGCCTTCACCTCGGCGGGCCCGGCCGGTCCGGCGGCGCACGCCGGGTGGTCGGAGCCGCCGTCGCGCAAGGGCTTCTTCACCGACACCTCGATCTGCATCGGCTGCAAGGCCTGCGAGGTGGCTTGCAAGGAGTGGAACGGGGTGCCGCAGGACGGCATCTACGAGCTCCTCGGCAGCTCCTACGACAACACCGGCGCGCTGGGCGCGAACACCTGGCGGCACGTGGAGTTCATCGAGCAGCGCAAGCCGATGGCCGGCCTGGACACCGGGATCACCATCGGTGTCCCGGAGACGGTCCTCGGACCGGACGTCATCACCGACAAGCCGCTCACCGACCTCCAGCGGGGCGGGATGGTGGACCTCGGCATGCCCGCGTTCGACCTGCCCAGCGCCTCACCCGACGCTGGCGAGCGGACCGAGTTCCGCTGGCTGATGGCCTCCAACGTCTGCAAGCACTGCACCAACGCCGGCTGCCTCGACGTCTGCCCGACGGGCGCGCTGTTCCGCACCGAGTTCGGCACCGTCGTGGTCCAGGACGACATCTGCAACGGCTGCGGCTACTGCGTCGCCGGCTGTCCGTTCGGCGTCATCGACCGCCGGATCGGCGAGAAGGCCCCGCTGATCGGCCACTCGGACAAGCCGGTGACCAAGAACGCCGGCGTGGCCCAGAAGTGCACTCTCTGCTACGACCGGCTGCTGGACGACCAGACGCCGGCCTGCGCCAAGGCGTGCCCGACCCAGTCCATCCAGTTCGGGGACGTCGACGAGCTGCGCGAGCGGGCGGAGAAGCGCGTCGCCGACCTGCAGGCCGCTGGGGTGATGAACGCCCAGCTCTACGCCGAGGACCCCGAGGGCGGCGTCGGGGGCGCCGGGGCGTTCTTCCTGCTGCTCGACGAGCCCGAGGTCTACGGCTTCCCGCCCGACCCCATCGTCACCACCGCTGACCTGCCCCGGATGTGGAAGCACGCCGGGCTGGCGGCCGCCGGCTTGCTCGCCGCGGCCGCCGCGGCCTTCCTCGGGAGCCGGTCGTGAGCCAGGGCGGCTACGAGCGCGGCCAGCAGGAGGTCGGCAAGGCCGCCAACCCCGACATCAACGAGGACGGACCGCCGAGTACCGCTGACGACATCGGCGCCATCCCCGGCTCCCAGGGCGGCCGCAGCGCGGCGGCCACGGCCGAGCGCACCGACGGTGGTGGCCGGTCCGGCGGCCGCAGGGGCGGTGGACGGCGGAAGCGGCGCCGCGAGGAGCAGATGGTCCCCGACGCGACCTTCACCTCCTACTACGGCCGCCCGGTGGTCAAGGCGGCACCGTGGGAGGCGGCCATCCCGCTCTACCTCTTCATGGGCGGGATCGCTGGCGGCTCGTCGCTGCTCGCCGCCGGGGCGGACCTGACCGACCGGCCGGCCCTGCGCCGAGGGCTCCGGATCAGCGCCACCGGGGCGATCACCATCAGCCTGGCCGCCCTGGTCGCCGACCTGGGCCGGCCCGAGCGCTTCCTCAACATGCTGAGGGTGTTCAAGCCCACCTCGCCGATGTCGGTCGGCACCTGGATCCTCACCGCCTACGGTCCCGGCGCCGTGGTGGCTGGCGCGGCCGAGGTGGCCAAGCTGCTGCCCTTCCGCTTCGGAATCGTCAGCACCCTGCTGGACTGGGCCGCCCGGCCCGCGGGGCTGGCCGCCGCCGCCATCGCCCCCGGTGTCGCGTCCTACACCGCGGTGCTGCTCACCAACACCTCCACCCCGGCCTGGCACGACGCGCACCGGGAGCTGCCCTTCGTCTTCGTGGGCTCCGCCGCGGCGGCCTCGGGCGGTCTGGGGATGCTGCTCGCTCCCGTCTCCGAGGCGGGTCCCGCCCGGCTCTTCGCCGTCGCCGGGGCGGCGGCCGAGCTGGCCGTCGAGCACCGGATGGAGCACTCGATGGGCCTGTCGGCCGAGGTGCTGCACGCCGGGACCCCGGGGAAGTTGATGCGGGCCAGCAAGCTGCTCACCGCCGGCGGAGCGCTGGGCACCCTGCTGCTCGGCCGGCGCAGCCGGCTGGGGGCGGCGGTCTCCGGACTCGCGCTGCTGGCCGGCTCGGCCTGCACCCGGTTCGGCGTCTTCGAGGCCGGTCCGGCCTCGGTGCACGACCCCAAGTACACGATCGTCCCGCAGCGCGAACGGCTCGACAGGCGGCGTGCCGCCGAGGCCGCAGCCGGGCAGAAGGCCACGGGCGAAGCTTCGCCGCCGAAGGAGGCCTGATGAGCACCGCCGCCAACGCCGGGGCCGGGACGGGCACCACCACTACGGGGGCCAACCCGACCAAGGGCCGCTGGGGGCTGGTGGTCGCCGCTCTGCTGCTGCAGCTGTCGCTGGGTGCCGTCTACGCCTGGAGCGTGTTCAGCTCCGCGCTGCAGAAGGCGGAGCCCTGGCAGCTGAGCAAGACCGCAGCCACCGTCCCGTTCGAGGTGGCCATCGGGATGATCTTCATCGGCACCTTCCTGGGCGGGCGCATCCAGGACCGTCGCGGTCCGCGGACGGTGGCCGTCATCGGTGCCGTCGTCTACGGCCTCGGCGTGATCGTCGCCTCCTTCGCCCGCGACGCCGACCAGCTCTGGCTGCTGGTCCTCGGTTACGGCGTGCTGGCCGGCTTCGGCCTGGGCCTGGCCTACATCGTGCCGATCGCCATGCTGCAGAAGTGGTTCCCCGACAAGCGCGGCCTGATCACCGGCCTGGCGGTGGGCGGCTTCGGCTTCGGCGCCGTCGTCACCGCACCGGTCGCTCAGGCACTGGTGCGGCGCAACCCCGACGAGCCGACCACGGCGTTCCTGTGGCTGGGCATCGCCTACCTGGTGTTCTCGGTGGCCGGAGCGCTGGTCTTCCGCAACCCGCCCGAGGGCTACCAGGTGCCCGGGTACACCCCTGCCACCACCGGCAAGGTGGTGGACAGCGGTCGCGACTTCACCCAGGCCGAGGCGCTCCGCACCTGGCAGTGGTACGCGCTGACCGCCATCCTCACCCTGGCGGTGCTCGCCGGCATCTCCTTCATCTCCCAGGCGGCGGCCAGCTTCACCGACATCTCCGGCTACACCGCCGCGGCCGCGGCGGCCGCGGTCGGGTTCCTGGGCCTGTTCAACGGTGCCGGACGGATCTTCTGGGCCGCGGTCTCCGGCCGGCTGGGACGGATGCCCACCTTCATCGCCATCCTCGCGCTGGAGGGCATCTGCCTGCTGCTCATCCCGCACGTGCAGAACGCGATCCTGTTCTTCGTCCTCTGCGCGATCGTCTACCTCTGCTACGGCGGCGCGTTCGGCACCATGCCGGCCACCGCGGGTGACTTCTTCGGCGTGAAGAACGCTGGCGGGATCTACGGCCTGATGCTGATCGGCTGGAGCCTCGGCGGTGTCGTCGGCCCTCTGGTCGCGGCCGCGCTGATCGGGGACGAGAGGAACTACTCCTCGGCCTACACCACGATCGGCATCATCACCCTGGTCGCCATCATCCTGCCCGTCATCACCCGGCTGCCCCGCACCCGGAGCGACGCGGACGAGGGCGCGCTGGGGGCCTCCGGCCAGCGCTGAACCACGGTTCCTGAGCCTGTCGAAGGGCCTTCGACAGGCTCAAGGCCGCGGACGCGGGAGCACGGGCCGCCGGAGTCATGACCTGGACTGCCCCGCACGCTCCTTCGCCGCCGCGTTGGCGGCCCGGGTCTTCGCTGCCTTCTTGGCCGCCGCGCTGCGCTTCCGCTTCGCCGCGGCCAGCTCGGCGAGGATCTTCTGCTCAGCCCGTTCCTGCCGGCGTCGGGCGTTCTCCCGCTGCCGCTCCTCGCGCTCGATGACCGCGGGCGAGCGGACCGGCCAGACGTACTCGAGATCGGGCCGGACGTCGGGGAACTTCGACCGGTAGAACTCCGGGTCCTTGCGGACCAGCGCCGACTGGTGGCTCTCCCGGACGGCCTCGTCGAACAGCCACGGGGGCAGCGCACCCGCCTCCCTCAGATCCGCCTCGGTCCGGATCTGCGGGATGCCGGACGTGGCGAGGTCGGCCGTGATGGTCGCCGCGCAGGTGTCGCCGAACCCGAGCTCCAGCCAGACGTCGCACATCACCAGGCCGTAGCGCCCGAGCGCCTCCTCGTAGCCCTTCCACATCAGCACGGCCGGGTGGGACTTCCAGGCGTAGCCGGGCACGGTCAGCGCCCGGACGATCTGGATCACCTCCACGCGCTGCTTGCCCAGCCGCTTGGCGTCCAGAGCACGGGCCGAGGCTTCGAAGTCGACGTACGGGACGAAGGTCTGCATCACGTTCCTCGCTCTGGCGGTCTCAGTGGTGGGGGGCTCGGTGGCGCGGTCTCAGGCGGGCTGGCAACGGGGGCAGGCGTAGGCGGTCCGCCCCTGCACCGTCGTGGTGAGCACGGGTGTCCCGCAGTCGGCGCACGCGTCGCGCTTGTAGACGCGGCGGGCGAGCGCCTCGGGTACGGCCAGCCGGTCCTGACCGGCGGGGACGTCGACGGTGATGATCCGGCCGTCCTCGACGCCCTGGCCCATCATCGCTCCCAGCCCGGACCAGAGCGCCTCGAACTCGGCGTCGGTGACCGTGGACGCGGGCCGGTCGGGCGCCATCCGCAGCGCGTGCAGGATCTCGGCCCGGAAGACGTTGCCGACCCCAGCCAGCACCGACTGGTCCATCAGGGCCGCCCCGACGCCGCCCCGGGCGGACTGCAACCGGCGACGGGCCTCCGCCGCGTCGGCGTCTCGGCGCAACGGGTCCGGTCCCAACCCGGCCAGCAGCCGCGCCCGGCCCGGCGCGTCGAGCAGCTCGCAGGTGCTGGGCGCGATCAGGTCCCAGGCCACGTCGGGCGTGGCCAGCCGGAGCCGCACCTGCTTCAGCGCCGCACCGGTGACCGGGGCGAACCGCAGCAGCTTGCCGCGCATCCCGAGGTGCACGTGCACGGTCGGGGCGTCACCCAGCTCCACCAGCAGGTGCTTGCCGAACGCCTCGACCCCCGCGACCACCGCACCGTCCACCTCGGCGGCCGGGAACCGGCCCTGCGGCGAGCTGCCCGTCACCCGCTGCCCCACCAGCTCCTGCAGCTCACCGGCCAACCGGTGCAGGGTGTGGCCTTCCGGCACGCTCAGCCTCGCCCGGCGGTCAGCGGACGACCAGCGGGTGCGGACCGGCGGGCAGCACCCGGCCGACCACCGGGGCGCCCGGGATCTCCCCGACCACCAGCAGCCCCCCGCTGGTCTGCGCGTCGGCCAGCAGCAGCAGCTCGTCCTCGTCCACCCCGGCGTCGAGGAAGGGCCGGACCCAGTCGAGGTTGCGCCGGGTGCCGCCGCTGACGAAGCCGTCCGCCAGGGCGGTGCGGGCGCCGTCCAGGTAGGGCACGGCCGCCGCATCGAGTGAGATCGTCACCCCCGAAGCCCGCGCCATCTTGAAGGCGTGCCCGAGGAGGCCGAACCCGGTGACGTCGGTCGCCGCCCGGACACCTGCCGCCAGCGCGGCCTCCGAGGCCGCCCGGTTGAGCCGGGTCATGGACTCGATCGCCTGCGGGAAGACCTCACCGGTCGTCTTGTGCCGGTTGTTGAGCACGCCGACCCCGAGCGGCTTGGTCAGGCTGACCGGCAGCCCGGCCTCGGCCGCGTCGTTGCGCAGCAGCCGGTCCGGGTCGGCCATCCCGGTGACCGCCATCCCGTACTTGGGCTCGGGGTCGTCGATGCTCTGGCCACCGGCGACGTGCACCTCGGCCTCCCGGCAGACGTCCATCCCGCCCCGCAGCACCTCGTGCAGCAGCTCCATCGGCAGCACGCCGCGCGGCCAGCCGACGAGGTTCAGCGCGACGAGCGGGGTCGCACCCATGGCGTAGATGTCGGACAGCGCGTTGGCCGCGGCGATCCGGCCGAAGTCGTAGGCGTCGTCGACGACGGCGGTGAAGAAGTCGGTGGTGCTGACCACCGCCCGGCCGCCCTCGATCCGGACGACCGCGGCGTCGTCCCCGGTCTCCAGACCGACGACGAGGTCCGGCGAGGTCCAGGGGGTCAGCCCGGCGAGGGTCTGCTCCAGCTCACCCGGCGGGATCTTGCAGGCGCAGCCGCCCCCGTGGGCGTACTGGGTCAAGCGGTAGGTCTCCTGGGTCGCCGAGGTCATGCGCTCCACTCTAGGAGGGCCCGTTACGCTCCTGCGTGGAGGCGTACAGGTGCCTGGTGGCCCTCCCGGTCTTCAAAACCGGTGAAGTCGAGCAGCTCGGCTTGGCGGGTTCGATTCCCGTCCGCCTCCGCCAGACGCCGTCCCCCGTGACGTCGTGTGCATCCTTCCTCCCGCTCCGGGTACACACCGGTTGTGACGGACCACGGCTCCACCGCGGGAACCCTGCAGCGTCGCGCGGACCTCGCGCTCGTCGCCCTCGCCGTGCTCTTCCTGGCCCTGCAGCTCGCCTGGGTCCCGCGTCCGCTCGGCCTGTCGACGGACGAGGCGACCTATCTGGCCAAGGTCGACCCGCGCGCGCCCGAGCTGAACTGGACGGCCCCCCGGGCCTGGGGCATGCCCGTCCTCGCCGCCCCGGTGGCCCTGTTCTCCGCCTCTTTGGAGGTGGTCCGGACCTACATGGGCGTCCTCTCCTCCGTGCTGCTGCTCGCCGCGTTCCGGCCCTGGGTCCGGGTCCTGCACCCGGCGGTGGCCCCGATCGCGGCCCTGGTGTTCTCGACCATCTGGTTCACCCTGCAGGCCGGTGCGTCGGTGATGCCCAACCTCTACGTCGCCCTCGGCGCGGTCGGCGCGATCGGCCTGTACCTGCGCGCCGTCCAGCACCCGGCCTGGTGGCGGACCCTGCTCACCGGGCTGGCGGCCTGCCTGGTGGCCCTGGTCCGTCCGACCGACAGCCTGCTGACCCTGGGGCCGCTGGTGCTGTGCGCGTTGCTGGTGCCGCGGCTGCGTCGGCTGGCCCCGCTCGCCGCCGGTGCCGCCGGGGTGCTGGCCGGCTGGTCGCCCTGGGTGGTGGAGGCGTTCCTGCGGTTCGGTGACCCCGTGCAGCGGATGAGCACCGCGGAGACCGCCGGACCGGGTGGGGTGTCATTGCGGCTCGCCAACCTCCTCATCTACCCCCGCCTCCTCGACGGTCGGCCCCTCTACTGCTGCAGCCGGGGCCCGGTCAGCGACGCCGGTCCGGTCCCGTGGGGCTACACCGCCTGGTTGCTGGGGGTGGTGGCCCTGGCCGTCGTCGGCGTGCTGGTGGCCGCTCGTCGGCGTCACCTCCCCGAGGTGCTGCCCTGCGCCGGCGCCGCGGTCCTGGTCGGCGGGTTCTACCTCCTGCTGCCAGCCTTCACCTCCCTCCGGTTCCTGCTGCCGGCCCTCGCCCTGGCCTCGATCCCACTCGCCCTGACGCTGGTCTCGGCCGTCCTGGCGGCCCGCGGACGCGCTCGGCCGGTGGTCGCGGCCGTGGTCGGGCTGGCCCTGCTCGGGCACCTCGGCCTGATGCTGCCCACGGCGCACCACCGCCTGACGACCCTCGGCGAGGGTCGCGCTCAGCAGCTCCGGGCCGCCGCCGCCCTCCGTCCGCTCGTGCAGGGCCGACCGTGCCTCGTCGTCGGCACCGAGAAGCAGGTGACCGCGTACTACCTGCGGTGCCGGGTGGTCGGCGCCCACCCGACCGGACGCCCGCCCAGCCGGGTCCGGGACGCGGAGCGGGAGGGCCGCGTCATGGTGGCCGTCCTGTCCGGCCGACCGCCCGAGGGCTACCTCAGCGCCTGGGAGCGGTACGAGGTCGAGGGGATGCCGGCGCGCTGGCGGGTCTACGTCCCGCCCCGGTGAGCGCGGACGTCGGGCATACGATCGTGCGGTGACGACGGCGGAGGTCGACCCCCGGCGACGGGTGCCCCGGACGGACACGGTGCTGGCCGACCCCCGGCTGCAGGCCGCGGTCGACCGGCTGGGCCGCGACGTCGTCAAGCAGCAGGTGGTGGCCGCCCAGGCCCG
The DNA here is from genome assembly GCA_039527025.1 of Microlunatus lacustris. Lineage (GTDB taxonomy): Bacteria > Actinomycetota > Actinomycetes > Propionibacteriales > Propionibacteriaceae > Microlunatus > Microlunatus lacustris. The sequence continues at coordinate 290,117 of BAAAJN010000003.1, read as the reverse complement.
GGCGCGGTCCGGTGGTCTGGCGCCCGAGGCCGTGGCTGACGCGGCCGTCGCCGCACTGCCCCGCTCGCTCAGCAGCACCGCGGCCGTGCTCAACGCGACCGGCGTCGTCCTGCACACCAACCTCGGTCGCGCTCCGCTGTCGAGCGCGGCGGTCGACGCCGTCACCGCCGCCGCCGGCTACGCCGACGTCGAGTTCGACTTGGCCACCGGCCGGCGGGCCCGCCGGGGCCGCGGCGCTCTCGACGCCCTGGCCGCCGCCGTCCCGGCGGCGGAGTCGGTGCTCGCGGTGAACAACGGTGCCGCGGCGCTGGTGCTGGCCACGACGGCGCTGGCCGCCGGCCGGGAGGTGGTGATCAGCCGCGGTGAGATGGTGGAGATCGGCGACGGTTTCCGGCTGCCCGAGCTGATCGCGTCCACCGGCGCCCGGCTGCGCGAGGTGGGCACGACGAACCGGACCACCGCCGGCGACTACGCGGCCGCCCTCGGCCCGGACACCGGCTGCATCCTCAAGGTCCACCCCAGCAACTTCCGCGTCGAGGGCTTCACCTCCGCCGCCGCGGTGCCCGAGCTGGCCCGGCTGGGCGTCCCGGTCGTCGTCGACATCGGCAGCGGCCTGCTCGCCCCCGACCCGCTGCTCCCCGACGAACCGGACGCCGACACCGCCCTGCGCGCGGGCGCCGACCTGGTCACCGCCAGTGGCGACAAGCTGCTCGGCGGACCGCAGGCCGGCCTCCTGCTGGGCCGGACCGACGTCGTCGAGCGGCTCCGCCGGCACCCGCTGGCCCGGGCGCTGCGGGTCGACAAGCTCACCCTGGCCGCCCTGGAGGCGACGCTGCGCGGACCCGGGACGCCGACCTGGACCGCGCTGCGGGCCGACCCCGACGTCCTCCGCGCCCGGACCGAGGCCATGGTCGCCGAGCTGAGCGCCGGAGGCACCTCCGCCGAGGCCGTGCCCTCCGCCGGCGCCGTCGGCGGAGGCGGGGCGCCCGGGCTGGTGCTGCCGGGCTGGGCGGTCGCCCTCCCCGAGCACTACGCCGCCGCCCTGCGCGGTGGTCTGCCCGCCGTCGTCGGCCGGGTGGAGCGCGGACGCTGCCTGCTCGACCTGCGCTGCATCCGGGCCGAGGACGACGCCCGGCTGCTCGCCGCGGTCCGGGCCGTCCCGGCGCAGCCGTCGGGCGAAGAGGGATCCGGGAAGCAGGGCTGAGTGCACGTCGTCGCCACCGCCGGCCACGTCGACCACGGCAAGTCGACACTGGTCCGTGCCCTGACCGGCATGGAGCCGGACCGCTTCGCCGAGGAGCAGCGCCGCGGCATGACCATCGACCTCGGCTACGCCTGGACCACCCTGGATGGCCCCCCGGGCGCCGACCGGACGCTGGCCTTCGTCGACGTGCCCGGTCACGAGCGGTTCATCGGGACCATGCTGGCCGGGCTCGGACCGGCACCGGCGGTGATGTTCGTGGTCGCGGCTGACGAGGGCTGGCGACGGCAGTCGGCCGAGCACCTGGCCGCCGTCGACGCGCTCGGGCTGACGGCCGGTCTGCTGGTCGTCACCCGCTCCGACCTCGCCGACCCGGCGGCGGCCACCACGCAGGCCCAGGCCGAGATCGCCGGCTCCAGCCTCGGGCACGTCCCGGCCGTCGCCGTCTCCGGCCGGACCGGGGCCGGGCTGCCCGAGCTCCGCGCCGCCCTCGCCACGCTGGTCGGGCGGCTGCCCGCGCCGCGCACCGAGGGCCGGCTCCGGCTCTGGGTGGACCGGTCCTTCACCATCCGCGGCGCCGGCACCGTGGTCACCGGCACGCTGGGCGCCGGTCGGCTCCGGGTGGGCGACACCCTGCAGCTGGGACAGCGCCGGGTCCGGGTGCGGGGGCTGCAGAGCCTCGGCGCACCGCAGGACACGGTGGCCGCCGTCGCCCGGGTGGCGGTCAACCTGCGCGGCGTCGAAGTCGAGGACGTCGGCCGGGGCGACGCCCTGCTCACCCCGGACGCCTGGCCCTCGACCGCCGTCGTCGACGCCCGGCTCACCCCGGCGACCGGCACGGTGGCCGAGCTGCCCGCCGAGCTCGTGCTGCACGCCGGCACCGCCGCGGTGCCGGTGCGGGTCCGGCCCCTGGGCGGCAGCGCCGCCCGGCTGACCCTGCCCACCGCGCTGCCGCTGGAGCCGGGCGACCGACTGGTGCTGCGGGACCCGGGGCGCCACGCGGTGGCCGCCGGGGCGGTCGTCCTCGACGCCGACCCCCCAGAGCTGCGCCGCCGGGGTGCGGCCGCCGCCCGGGCCGACACGCTGGAGCGGGTCGCCGGATCCGAGCCGGCCGAGCTGTTGGCCGAGCAGGTCCGGCGCCGCGGTGCCGCTCGCCGGTCTGAGCTGGCCGCGCTCGGCGTGCCCACCGACGACGCGAGCCAGGTCCAGGTCAGCGGTGACTGGCTGGTCGACCCCGACGTCTGGGCCGGCTGGCAACGCGGCCTGGCCGCCGCCGTCGACGCCCGGGCGCGGTCGCACCCGCTGGACCCCCGGCTGAGCGTGGAGGCTGCCCGGCGCGAGACCGGCGTCCCGGACCGGGCGCTGCTGGTGGACGCCGCCGCCGCGGCGGGACTGGAGCACGCCGACGGCCGGCTGACCCGGCCCGGAGCGGCCGACCACCTCGGTCCGGCCGAACCAGGGCTGGCCCGGTTGACCGCCCACCTCGAGGCTGACCCGTTCCTGGCCCCGGAGAAGGGGGACCTGGACCGCTGGGGGCTCGGGGTGACCGAGCTGGCCGCGGCCGAGCGGGTGCACCGGGTGGTCCGGCTGACCGCCGACGTCGTGCTGCTGCCCAGCGGACCGGCCCAGGCCATGCGGGTGCTGGCGGGCCTGGCTCAGCCCTTCACCTTGAGCGAAGCCCGGCAGGCGCTCGGCACCACCCGCCGCGTGGCGGTCCCGCTGCTGGAGCACCTGGACCGGCGCGGCTGGACCGTGCGGGTCGACGGTCAGCGGCGGCGGGTCAAGGGGCGCTGACCTGCGGCGCGCTGCGCCGGGGCAGGGCGTTCCAGGCACGGCCGACCAGCAGGAAGACCAGCAGCATGACGACCAGCGGTCCCCACGGCACGCCGGTGAAGGCCGCGGAGAGCTCGCTCGCGTTGGAGACCGCCTCCACGCGGGTGCCCAGGAATGTGCCCCGCGCCGGGCTGGCCGTGCCGGTGGAGTCCAGGGCGGCCAGCATGCCGAGGGTGTAGAAGAGCGTGGCGTAGACCCAGGCGGCCAGCAGCATCGAGGCAGCCACCGCTCCCTGGTGCCAGCGCGGGCGATCGGCCGGCTCGGCGTCGAGGTAGGTCCGGGCCAGCTCGCGCGGGGCGCCGAGGTCGGCGAGGGCGCGCCTGAGGCCAACGTCGGCGGTCGCCTCGTCGAGGTTGGCGCGCAGCTCGCCGAGGACGGCCCGGCGCCGGCGGCGTGGCATCGGGTCCAGCCAGAGCTCCACGCGCTCCAGGAACCAGGAGCGACGCCAGCGGTCGGTCAGAGACAGGGACGGGGTGCGGCTCATCGGAGCTCCTCGGGTAGGGGGACCAGGCGGTCGACGACGTCGGCCAGGGCGGTCCAGGCGCGCCGGGCGTCGGCGAGCAGGGCCAGCCCGGCGGGGGTGGGCCGGTAGTACTTCCGGGCGGGACCCGCGGCGGAGGGGACCAGCCGCGAGGTGAGTCGGCCCTCCCGCTCCAGCCGCGTCAGCACCGGGTAGACGGTGCCGGTGGCGATGCCGTGCAGCCCACCGGCCTGCAGCCGGGTGACCAGCTCGTAGCCGTAGGACTCCTCCTGGTCGAGCAGCGTGAGCACGAGCATCGGGAGCACCCCCTTGAGCAGCTGGGGGTCCCGCTCGACCACTTCGACGACGTCCATGCAGGAAGGCTAGGCCTGCTATTCGGTGATGTCAACTAGTAGGTCATGCCCCGGCGTTCAGCCATCAGGAGCGAGGGCGGCCCGCCTCCCCCGCCGGCCAGCCCTCGGCCAGGATGAGGGCATGAGCCCTGCTGGTGTCGCCCTCGACGCGGTCGGCGAGCGCGTCCTCACCGCCCTGCTGACCATGCAGCGGCGCTCCTGGGAGCAGGGGGTGACCTCGCACGCCCTGCTCGACCTCGGCCGACACGACCTGGTCGCCGTTCTCGCCCGGGACGCCGTCACGCAGCAGAGCACGGCCGGCAACCTCGCCGACCTCGACGAGTCCGGCGCCGTCAACTCCGGAGCCGTCGGCGAGGCGGTGCTGGCCGAGGCCCGGCGGAGCGGTGACGGGCGGTTGCAGCAGGCCTTCGACGCCCAGCTGCAGTGGTTCTCCACCGTGGCCCCGCGGACCGAGGACGGGACGCTCTTCCACCTCGTCGACACCCCGGAGTGCTGGGTGGACTCCGTCTACATGCTCGTCCCCGTCCTGGTGCTGGCCAGCCGGGTCGAGGAGGCGGCCCGACAGCTCGACGGCCACCGACGACGGCTGTTCGACCCCGCCACCGGGCTCTGGGGCTGGCGCTGGCACGAGACCGAGGGTCGGCGCACCCACCCCGCACCGTGGGGCACCGGCAACGGCTGGGTCGTCGCCGGGCTGGCGCGGGCGCTGCGGCTGCTGGGGCCCGAGCCCACCGGGCCGGGGCGGGACTTCGCCGACGACGCCGCGGAGCACGCCCGCACCGTCATCGACGCTTGCCTGGACCGCCGCCGCGCGGACGGCACCTTCGGCGACGTGCTGGACGACCCGGCGTCGTTCGAGGAGACCAACCTGGCGCAGATGCTCGCCTACGCCACTCTCACCGGGACGGCCGACGGCTGGCTGCCCGCCGGCTACGGCGAGGTCGGCCGGTCGTTGCTGGCCCACGCGCGGACGAAGGTCGACGCCCACGGCTTCGTCACCCCCGTCTGCGGGGCACCCCGATTCGACCGTCCGGGCACGTCGGTCGAAGCGCAGGCCTTCTTCCTGCTGGCCACCGCCGCCGCCCACCGGCACGCCGACCGGGGGTGACCCGGCGGCGGGTCAGGAGGTCCAGGCCCGCCAGAGCCGGGCGTACTCGCCGTCGGCCTCGACCAGCTCGTCGTGGCTGCCCAGCTCGGCGATCCGGCCGTCGATGACCACGGCGATCCGGTCGGCGTCGTGGGCGGTGTGCAGCCGGTGCGCGATGGCCACCACGGTCCGCTCCTCGAGCAGCGCGGCCATCGACCCCTCCAGGTGCCGGGCCGTCCGCGGGTCGATCAGCGAGGTGGCCTCGTCCAGCACCAGGGTGTGCGGGTCGGCGACCACCAGCCGGGCCAGGGCGATCTGCTGCGCCTGCGCCGGGGTCAGCTTCTGGTGGCCCGCGCCCAGCAGGGTGTCCAGGCCGCGGGGCAGCCGCTCCACCCAGTCCCAGGCGTCCACGGTGCGCAGCGCCTCGACCACGGTCTCGTCCGGCGAGGACTCCCGGGCCAGGATGATGTTGTCCCGGACCGAGCCGACGAAGACGTGGTGCTCCTGGGTGACCAGGGCCACCTGGGTGCGCATCACGTCCAGCGGCAGCGCGGTCAGCTCCACACCGCCCACCGCGACCGAGCCGGTCCGCGGACCGTTGATCCCGGCCAGCAGCCGGCCCAGCGTCGACTTGCCCGAGCCGCTCGGCCCGACGACGGCCAGCCGCTCGCCCGGCCGGAGGTCGAGGTCGACCCCGTGCAGCACGTCGTGGCCCTCGCGGTAGGCGAAGCGCAGGTCGCGGCCGACGAGGTGGTTGCCCAGTGGCAGCTCCTCACCCGGCTCGCGGTCCTGCGGCACCGAGGCGATGCCGAGCAGCCGGGCCGTCGAGGCCACGCCCACCTGCAGCCGGTCGACGTTGCGGATCAGCCGCTCCAGCGGCTCGATCAGCGCCTGCACGTAGAGCACGGCGGTGGTGATCTGGCCCAGCGTGACCATCCCGTTGACGTAGCCGAACGCCCCGACCACCAGCACCAGCACCTGCGGGGTGTCGAAGGCAATGCCCAGGACGCCGAACAGCAGGTTCCGCAGCGCCATCGTGTAGCGCTCGGCCTGGGAGGAGACGGCGATGTCGTCGTCGCCCCGCCGGGTCCGGTTGCCCTGCAGGCCGAGGGCCTCGACGGTCCGCGCACCCTCGATCGTCTCGGTCAGCGTGGTGTTGATCCGGGAGTAGGTGCCGCCCTCGGTGATGTAGCCCTTGGGTGCGCGGGCCAGGTAGCGCCGGGTGGAGAACCACAGCAGCGGCATGCTGACCAGCAGCGGCAGAGCCAGCAGCCAGGAGTTCAGCACCATGGCCACCACGGTCAGTGCTGTGGTCATCGCGGCGATGATCGCCTCGGGCAGGCCGAAGCGCACCGACTCGCTCATGGTGTGCACGTCCCGGGTGACCCGGGTGACCAGGTCGCCCGAGCTGGCGCTCTCCACCCGGCCCAGCGGCAGCCGCAGGACGGTGCGGACGACGTACTCCCGGGCCTCGGCCAGCAGGTCCTGGCCGAACCGGACGGAGGTCCGCAGGGCCAGGAAGGTCAGCAGGGCCTGGGTGACCACGACGGCGACGACGGCCAGGGCCAGCCCGTCCAGCCGGGCGGCCAGCGAGCCGCCCGCGCCGGCCGCGTCCACCAGCTGGCCGAGGATGCGCGGCACCACCAGCCCGGCCAGGGCGGCCAGGGCGTGCAGCACCAGCAGCGCGACGACCAGGAAGCGCCGGCTGGTGAACAGGTCCTTGAGGAACCCGACCACCTCGGGGCTGCCGGCCACCGGCAGCGCACGGGCCGGGCGCCGGGAGCTGGCGAAGTACTCGTCCGCCCGCTGCTCCCGGGCCAGGTGCCGGGCCCGCCAGGCGCTCAACCGTTCCCGGGCTGCGCCGCGGTAGGGCGGCTCCAGGACGGGCGGGACGGCGGGTGGGGGCGCTCCGGTGCGCCAGGTCTCGGCGGAGCCCTCGAGCTCGACCTGCAGGTCGGTCATCGTCCCTCCCCTGCGCCGGTGCCGTGGTCGGTGCCGGCGGCGCCGACCGGTTGCCCGTCGTCCTCGTCCATCGCCCGGGCCACCACTGAGCGGTAGCCGGCCGAGGTGACCAGCAGCTCCTCGTGGGTGCCGCTGGCCGCCACCACGCCGTCCTCCAGGTAGGCGATCCGGTCGGCGTGGTGCAGCAGCAGCGGCGAGACGCTGGTGACCACGGTCGTGCGGCCCGCCCGGTGGGCGGCGAGCCGGCCGGCGATCAGCGCCTCGGTGTGCGCGTCGACCGCCGAGGTCGGCTCGACCAGCACCAGCACGGGCGGGTCGATGCCCAGGGCCCGGGCCAGCACCAGCCGCTGGCGCTGGCCACCGGACAGGCCGCGACCGCGCTCGTCGATGGTGCCCTGCCAGCCGCCGGGCAGGCCCTCGAACACGTCCTCGGCTGCGGCGGCGTGCAGCACGCCCTCGGCAGCCTCCCGGGTGAGCCGGTCGTGCGGGTCGACCAGCTCCTGCAGGGTGCCGGCGAAGACCTGGCTGGCGGCGTCGCTGACCAGCACCGTGCGACGGACCTCGGCCAGACCGACGTCGGCCAGGTCGACCGGGCCGAGGCTGACGCCCCAGCTGCCCGAGGCCAGCCGACGGTCCCGCTCGGCCAGGCGGGACCGGTCAGCCTGCTGCTGGGCCCGCGCGCGCTTGGCGGCCCGGCCCTTGACGCCCTCGACGTCCAGCGCCACCGGCTCGTACTCGGCCGGCAGGTAGCGGCCGAGCCGGTCGGCCAGGGCGGCCGAGTCGTCCGGCAGTGCGGACACCACCAGCGTCAGCTCCCCGGGACGCGCGGTGAAGCCGGACCGGCGGTCGTGCAGCACGCCGTCGCCCGGCAGCCGCAGCGGCTCGGCCGGCGCCGTCCAGGGCGGTGACTGCTCGAGGACGGCGATGGCCTTGCGCGCCGAGACCAGGCAGCGGACCCACTTCTGGGTGGACTGGAAGAAGGTCTGGATGGGCCACACCATGAACACGGCGTAGCCGAAGAAGCTGACCAGCTGGCCGACGCTCAGCTGGCCCGCGACGACCTGACGGGCACCCAGCCAGGTGAGTGCCACCAGGAACAGGCCGGAGAACAGCACGCTGGTGGCGTCGACGGCGGCCTGCCAGCGGCCGGCCGACAGCCCGGCCAGCCGGGTCAGCTGCGACTGGGCCGCGTAGTTGCGGGCGAAGGTCTGCTCACCGCCGATGCCGCGCAGGATCCGCAGACCGGCGACGATGTCGGTGGCCAGCGAGGTCAGGTCCGACGAGCGGGAGCGCTCGGCCTCCTGCCGGCGCTGCATGGGGCGCAGCAGCGGCAGGGCGAACACCACGATCAGCGGAGCGGCAACCAGCACGACCAGCCCGAGCTCCCAGGACGTCGACAGCACCAGACCGGCGATCACCAGGTAGGCGACGACGGCCCCGGCCAGGTTGGCCAGCAGCTCGTTGAGCCCGCCGAACTGGTCGGCGTCACCGGAGGCCACGCTGAGCACCTCGCCGGTCGGCGTGCGCTGGGGCAGCACGTGGCCCATCTGGGTCACCTTGCGGGTGACCAGCTTGGTGCTGCCGTACATGGCCACCAGCCAGGTGCGGACGATCAGGGTGTGGCTGAGCACGCCGGCCGCGGCCCCGAGCACCACCAGCCCGAGCAGCACCGCGCACAGCCGGAGGACGACGTCGAGGCCGCGGGCGGTGATCCCGTCGTCGATGATCCGGCCGACGACGTAGGGGCCGACCGCCCCGGGCAGCCACTGGAGCACCGTGATCACGGTCAGCAGGGCGATGGCCGACTGCTGCTGGCGCAGCAGCCAGAGCAGGAAGCGGCTGGGGCTGCGGGTGTCGGGCCGGGAGAAGTCGCCGCGGCTGCGGGGGTGCCGGGGTGCGCCGGGACGCACGTCGGCCGCGGCCCGGGTGGAAGGGGGGGCGGCCGCCGTGTCCTCGAAGTCCGGGACGACCGGCGGGAAATCTTGCATGACCGGCTCAGCCTAGGCGGCGCCACCGACAGTCTCCACCAGGTTTCACCGCCCGCGAGAGGTCCGGGAGGGCCGCCCGGGTGTCAGCGGCCGCACCTAGGATCGGGGCATGACCAGCCAGCAGAACAACGACGACCAGGGCGACGGCGGCCCGGGGAGCCAGGCCGTGGCCGGCGCCACCGAGGACGGCCGCGTCTTCGTGGTGACTCCCCAGGCGATGGCGGTCGAGGGGCCGCCGGCCGAGCGCGTGGAGACCTCGTCGGAGGCGGCACCGAAGTCGGTGACGGAGATGGTGGAGCAGCCGGCCAAGGTCATGCGGATCGGCAACATGATCCGTCAGCTGCTGGACGAGGTGAAGGCCGCGCCGCTGGACGAGGCGAGCCGCGCCCGGCTGGCCACCATCCACTCCGCCTCCATCGCCGAGCTCAAGGACGGGCTCGCTCCCGAGCTGGTCGAGGAGCTGGACCGGATCGCCCTGCCCTTCACCGCCGAGGAGACCCCCACCGACGCCGAGCTGCGGATCGCCCAGGCCCAGCTGGTCGGCTGGCTCGAGGGCCTGTTCCACGGCATCCAGACCGCGCTGTTCGCCCAGCAGATGGCCGCCCGGGCCCAGCTCGAGCAGATGCGCCGCGCCCTGCCCGCCGGTCGCGGCCCGGGTGGGCCCGAGGGCCCGCCGGGAGGCGGCAGCGGGGGCATGTATCTCTGAGCCGGTTCCCCCCGGGACCGACGCCGACCAGGAGGTCGACCTGGCCGTTCTGGGCGGCGGGCTGGCCGGTTCGCTGGTCGCCCTCGCGGTGGCCGCCCGGCACCCGCAGCTGCGACTGGCCGTCGTGGAGCACGACCGGGTCGGGGGGAACCACATCTGGTCCCACTTCGCCGCTGACGTCGACGACGGCAACGCCTGGCTGGTCGACCCGCTGATCAGCCACCGCTGGGACGCCTACGACGTCACCTTCCCCGGATTCGCCCGGGAGCTGCACGCGCCCTACCGCAGCATCACCTCCGAGCGGCTGGCCGAGGTGGTGCACGCCCGGCTGCCCGTGGGGTCGGTCGTCCGCGGCCGGGTGGCCGAGGCCCGTCCCGACCGGGTCCGGCTGCACGACGGGCGGACCCTCCGCACCCGGGCCGTGCTCGACGCGCGCGGACCCGGGGACCTGAGCCTGCTGCAGCTCGGCTACCAGAAGTTCGTCGGCCAGGTCCTGCACACCGCCGTCCCGCACGGCGTCCGCCGGCCGGTGGTGATGGACGCCACCGTCGAGCAGCGGGACGGCTACCGCTTCGTCTACCTGCTGCCCTTCGGGCCGCAGGAGCTGTTCGTCGAGGACACCTACTACAGCGACTCCCCCGACCTCGACATCCGGGACCTGCAGCGCCGGATCGCCGGCTACGCGGCGGCCAAGGGCTGGCCGGTCGAGCGCACCAGCCGGACCGAGAGCGGGGTGCTGCCCGTGGTGGTCAGCGGGGACTTCGACCGCTACTGGGCCTCCACCGGCACCGAGCTGGCCAAGGCCGGCATGCGGGCCGGGCTCTTCCACCCCACCACCGGGTACTCGCTGCCCGACGCCATCCGGCTCGCCGGCCTGGTCGGCGCGGCCGACGACCTCTCGCACCCCGCCCTGCTGCGGCTGACCCACGAGCACGCGGCCCGCACCTGGCGGGAGCGCGGCTTCTACCGGCTGCTGGACACCATGCTGTTCGGTGCCGCCGAGCCCACCGAGCGCTACCAGGTGCTGCAGCGCTTCTACCGCCTGGACCCGGCGCTGGTGCAGCGGTTCTACGCCGCCGGCTCCACCCGGGCCGACCAGTTCCGGATCCTCGCCGGCCGCCCGCCCGTCCCCATCTCCCGGGCGGTGCGGGCCATCGCCGCCGCTCACGGGCGGTGCTAGGGGAGAAACCACCACGAGGACGGAACCGGACGGCACAGGGCGCCGTCCCACCCGAGGCCGAACCACCACGACACCTCGGGAGCCGTCATGACCACCTCGCTCGCCCCCCGCCCCACCAGCCCCGCCCCCGTCAGCCCCGTCGTCCGCCCCAGCAGCGCTGCTCCGGCCGCCCCTCCCACCGGATCCACACCGGAGCGGGTCAGCGGACCCGTCTGCGTCCGTCTGCCGCAGGTCTTCCACCACCCGCTGCTCGAGGAGCCGCCCGCTGCGGACGCTCCGGTCGAGGACCGCCGCCGCTACGCCGAGCTGGTGGCCGGCGCGAACACCGCCTGCCAGGGCTGCCCGCTCGTCGCCGACTGCCTCTACCGCGCCGTCGTCGAGCACGACGTGGCCGGCTACGTGGGCGGTACCACCGCCCGTCAGCGGGTCGAGATCCGCCGCCGGCTCGGCGTCGTCGTCCAGCCGGAGGACTTCGACACCCTCGCCGGCGTGCTCGGCGGGAGCCGTCCCGTCGACCACGACGAGGTGCTGCGGATCCGTGCCGCGCACCCCGACGAGACCCTCGAGGTGCTCGCCCTCCGGCTCGGCTGCTCGCTCTCGACGGTGAAGCGGCACCTGCGCCGGGAGCGGAACCACCCCAGCGCCCCCCGCCCCGTCACGGTGCGGCCCAGCCGTCGGCAGGTCCTCGAGGCCACCCTGGCCGTCACCCAGCCCGCCTCGCGCGGGCACCGGCACGCCGCCTGACCGGCGGCGGATCGGGGGCCGATCGGGGGCGGCGCTCAGCCGAACCAGTGCCGCAGCTCGGCCACCGGGCCGCCGTCGGCGAAGGTGTCGGTGACCACGTCGGCCGCCTCCTGCACCTCCGGGGGCGCGTCCCCGATGGCCACCCCGCGACCGGCCCAGCGGAGCATCTCCAGGTCGTTGCGGCCGTCGCCGAAGGCCAGCACGTCGGCGGCGGTGAGGCCGAACCCCTCCGCCACCTCGGCCAGCGCGGTCGCCTTGTTGACCCCGTCGGGGGCGATGTCCAGCCAGGCGCTCCAGCCGACGAAGTAGGTGACGCCGTTGAGGCCGAGGTGCTGGGCCAGGGAGATGAAGTCCTCGGCCGAGCGGGTCGGGTCGCGCAGGATTACCCGGGTGACCGGCTCGGCACCCAGCTGCTGGGAGTCCTGGATGACCATCTCCCCGGTCAGGTCGTCCTCGGGGAAGTGGCCGTTCAGCCGGTAGCCGCGGCCGATCTCCTCCACCGCGATCAGGGTGCCGGGGGCGAACTCCTCCACCCGGTCGATGACGTCACGGGGGTCGAAGGTGATCGCCTTGACGATCTCCTCCGGCGGGTAGGTCACGATCACCGCCCCGTTCGAGCAGACGGCCGGCCCCGGCGGCAGGCCGAGCAGGTCGACCAGGTCGCGGGTGCCGTGCCAGCTCCGGCCGGTGGACAGCACGACGGGCACCCCGGCTGCGACGACGGCCGCGATGGCGGCCTTGACCGCGCCTGGCAGGGCACCGTTGCGGTCCACCACGGTGCCGTCCACGTCCAGCGCGACCAGCCGGGGCCGCCAGCCGGCGCCGTCGGAGGAGCCCATCACCGCGCGACCAGGGCCTCGCGGCCGCCGAGGAACGGACGCAGCGCCTCGGGGAGCCGGACGGAGCCGTCGGCCTGCTGGTGGTTCTCCAAGATCATGATGATGGTCCGGGTCATCGCGCAGAGCGTGCCGTTCAGCGTCGCCACCGGCCCGGTGCCCCCGTCGAAGCGGGCCCGGACGTTGAGCCGTCGGGCCTGGAACTCGGTGCAGTTGGAGGTGGAGGTGATCTCGCGGTAGCGGTCCTGGGTGGGCAGCCAGCCGTAGCAGTCGTACTTGCGGGCGGCGCTGAGCCCGAGGTCGCCGGCGGCCAGCTCGAGCACCTGGTACGGGATCTCCAGGGCGTCGATGAACTCCTTCTCCCAGCCCAGCAGCCGCTGGTGCTCCTCGGCGGCGTCTTCTGGGGCGCAGAAGACGAACATCTCGACCTTGTCGAACCAGTGCACGCGGAAGATGCCGCGGGTGTCCTTGCCGTAGGAGCCGGCCTCGCGCCGGTAGCTCGGGCTGTAGCCGGCGTAGCGCAGCGGCAGGGCGGCCGCGTCCAGCACCTCGTCGGAGTGGTAGGCCGCCAGCGGGACCTCGGCGGTGCCGACGAGGTAGAGGTCGTCCTCCTCCAGGTGGTAGACGTCCTGCGCCGCCTGGCCGAGGAACCCGGTGCCCTCCATGGCGGACGGCTTGACCAGCGCCGGCGGGATCATCGGGATGAAGCCGTTGCGCAGCGCGAGGCTCATGGCCAGGTTGATCAGCGCCAGCTCCAGCTCCGCGCCCTGGCCGGTCAGGTAGTAGAAGCGGGATCCGGACACCTTGGCCCCCCGCTCGACGTCGATGGCCCCCAGCAGCTGGCCGAGCTCGAGGTGGTCGCGGGGTGCGAAGCCCTCGGCCGCGAAGTCCCGGCGCTCCCCGTGCGTCTCGAGCACGACGTAGTCGTCCTCGCCGCCCTCCGGCACGTCGGGGAAGACGAGGTTGCCGACCTGCTTGACCAGCGCGTCGAAGGTGGTCGCGGCCGCACCGGAGCCGGCCTCGGCCTTCTTGACCTCCTCGGCGAGCTCCTTGGTCCGGGCCAGCAGCGCGGTCCGCTCGTCGCCGCTGGCCCGCGCCACCTGCTTGCCGAGGCCCTTCTGCTCGGCCCGCAGCTCCTCGAAGCGGGTGATCGCGCCGCGCCGTGCCTCCTCGGCGGCCAGCAGCTCGTCGACGAGCGCCACCGACTCGCCCCGCGCCCGCTGGGAGGCACGGACACGGTCGGGGTCGGTGCGGAGCACCTTGACGTCGATCACCGGCTCAGCCTATCCAGCCGGCCCCGACGGCAGCACGTCCGTTGCGGCCGTGCGGCGACGGGTCCGCGAGGGGGGATGATCAGCGCATGCCGCGACGACCTCCCCGCCCCGCCGCCGTGGTGATCCTGGCCCTGCTGGTGGCGGCCCTGGCCGTGTGGACGGCCATGACCCTGACGTGGCCGGCGCTCCGGGCGCTCGACGAGCGGCTGCTGCCCCGGGCGCTGGACCCCCGGTCCCCCGTCGCGCAGGTCGCGGCCGCCGTCGCGCTGGTCACCCTGCCCACGATCCAGTACCTCGCGCTGCTCGCCCTGGCCTCCTGGGCGTCGCGCCGCCGGTTCCGCCAGCTGTCGGTGGCGCTCGTCTTGATGGCGGTGCTCGGCTGGGGTCTGACGGCGCTGTTCCGGCTGTTCGTCGCCCGACCGCGCCCGGCCCAGGCGCTCGACGTGCTCACTGCACAGGGCTCGGCCTACCCGGCGGCGCACCTGGTCAGCGCGACCATCACCGCGATCGGCGTCGGAGCGGTGTTCGCGGTGACCCGGCGCAGCGTCCAGGCCCGCTTCCTGTGGCAGACCGGGGCCACCGCGGTGGTGCTGGTCATCGCCGTCGACCGCTGGCTGCTCGGGGCGCACCACGTCAGCGACCTGGTCGGCGGCCTGCTGCTCGGGGGCGCGATCGCCGTGCTGAGCCTGGTCGTCACCGGTGTGCGGGTGCCCGTGCCGCACGACCTGGTCACCGAGATCGTCCGTGGCCGGCAGCAGGGGGAGAGCGACGGCCCGCCCCGGCGCGCGGCCGTCATCGTCAACCCGTCCAAGATCCTCGACTGGGTGACCTTCCGCCGCCAGGTGGAGTACGAGCTGGCCGAGCGCGGGTGGGGGCACCCCCTGTGGCTGGAGACCACCGTCGACGACCCGGGCCGGGCCATGACCCAGCAGGCCGTGGACGCGGGGGTCGACCTGGTGCTGGGCGCCGGCGGGGACGGCACCATCCGGGTGATCTGCTCCGGGCTGGCCGGCACCGGCGTCCCCTTCGGCCTGATCCCCGCGGGCACCGGCAACCTGCTGGCCCGCAACATCGGCATCCCGCTGGACCGGGCCGCCGCCTTGGAGGTGGCCCTGGACGGCGTCGACAAGGGCGTCGACCTGGTCGAGATCCGCGTCGACGACGGCCCGCCCGACCACTTCGCGGTGATGGGCGGCATCGGCATCGACGCCGTCATCATGGAGGGCACCAACCCCGACCTGAAGAAGGCTGTCGGCTCGGCCGCCTACTTCGTCTCCGCCGCCCGCAACGCGAACCACCCGGCGCTGCACACCACGATCCAGGTCGACGACGCACCGCCGCTGCGCCGCCGGGCGCACGTCATCGTGGTCGGCAACGTCGGCTACCTGCAGGCCAACATCCCGCTGATCCCCGACGCCAAGTACGACGACGGGCTGCTCGACGTGATGGTCGCCTCGCCGCGGACGGCCTCGGACTGGGTCCGGCTCACCACCCGGGTGCTCACCCGGCAGCGCCGCTCTGACGAGCAGCTGGACCGGATCACCGGCCGCAAGGTCACCATCACCGTCGAGGAGCGCGACCAGTACCAGCTCGACGGCGACACCGTCGGCGAGTGCGGGCGGATGGTCGCCGAGGTCAAGCCCGGCGCGCTCGTCCTCCGGGTGCCGCGGACCTCCGGGCAGGGCGGCGCGGAGCCGGCCGCGGCGCTGGCCCAGTCCACCCAGGACGACCTGGCGGGCGCCACCGCCCCCGCGGCCTGAGCCCGTCGAAGGCCGCTGCCTGGGCCCGTCGAGGGCCCGCTGCCTGAGCCCGTCGAAGGCCCGCTGCCTGAGCCCGTCGAAGGCCCGCTGCCTGAGCCCGTCGAAGGCCCGCTGCCTGAGCCTGTCGAAGGCCCTTCGACAGGCTCAGGGCGCGAGGCTGAGGTTCAGGGCGCGAGGCTGAGGTTCAGGGCGCGAGGCTGTGGTTCAGGGCGCGAGGCTGAGGTTCAGGGCGCGAGGCTGAGGTTCAAGCGCGAGGCTGAGGTTCGGGCGCGGCTCAGCCGTGCAGCCGGCGGAGCCAGGACGCGGCGGCGGCGTAGTCGTCGTTGGTCGTGCCCACCCGGATGACCGGGCGCTGCTGGTCGGCGCGGGGGTAGCTGCCCAGGAACACCACGTCGGCGCAGACCCGGTGCAGGCCCATCAGCGCCTCGGCGAGCCGGGCGTCCTCGAGGTGGCCCTCGGCGTCCACGGAGAAGCAGTAGTCCCCCAGGGTCCGCTTGGTGGGCCGGGACTCGATCCGGCACAGGTTCACCCCGCGGCTGGCGAACTGCTCGAGGATCTCCAGCAGCGCGCCGGGGTGGTCCTCGCGCAGGAACAGCACCATCGTCGTCTTGTCCGCCCCCGTGGGCGGGGCGACCGGTCCGGGTCGAGAGACCAGCACGAAACGGGTGACGGCGTCCGGGTTGTCGGCGATCCCGGTGGCGAGCGGCTCCAGGCGGTACAGCTCCCCCGCCACCTGGGCGCAGATGGCCGCGTCGTAGCGGGACCCGGGGTCGGCCACCTCCGCCGCGGCCGCCGCCGTCGAGCCACCCTCGGTGACGGCGGCGCCGGGCAGGTGCGCGGCCAGCCAGTCGCGGCACTGGGCGGCGGCGTGCGGGTGGGTGAGCACCTCCCGCACGTCCCGGAGCGCCGTCCCGGGGCGGGCGAAGAGGGTGAACTGCACCGGCAGCAGCACCTCGCGGGTGATGACCAGCGGGTCGCCGTAGGTGAGGTTGTCCAGCGTCGCGGTCACCCCGCCCTCGACGGAGTTCTCGATCGGCACCAGGACGGCGGCCAGCTCACCGTCGCGAACCGCCTGCAGTCCCTGGCCGACGGTGGCGAAGGGGACCGGCTCACCAGCCAGCGCGGGCAGGGTCAGCAGCGCCTGGTGGGTGAAGGTTCCCGCAGGTCCGAAGAACCCATACTGGGCGGGCGGGACTCCGGGCACCGGCCCAGGCTAGTGGCTGCTCGGCCTCACCGAGCCGTCATCCCGGCCAGTGACGCGTCGAGCGGGGCCAGGGTCGCCTCCGGGGTGTCGTCGGGCCGGCTGGCGAACCAGAAGCCGTGGCCACCGCCCTCCAGCGCCACCACCAGCACCGTGGTCTGGTCGTACCGGCTCGGCACACCGTCGACGTCGTAGTGGATCTGCGCCCTGGTGGCCGCCGACTTCCCGACCGGTGCGCCGTCCCAGGACAGCCGGGTCTCCTTCTCGACCGTCGTCTTCTGGTCGGCGAAGAACTGCCCCCGCAGCGAGCCGAGCACCCGCTCGGCGCTCACCTGCAGGTCACCGCGGGCGATCAGCTCCTCGGGTACGAGACCCAGGCCGGTGGTGGCCGACCAGTCGCTCCCGGCTCCGTCGTAGTCGGCGTGCACGTCCGCGTTGCAGACGATCGCCGAGGTGAAGGTCGGCAGCGCGGGCACCGGCGTGCTGAGGCAGCGGTAGGGCGTGCCGGGCAGCACCAGCCGCAGCTCCTCGATCGAGGCGGTGCGAGAAGTGGCGTCGTAGACGACGGCCGGCTCGCCGACCGGGCCCCCCGTGGGCGGCGCGAGCGCCGGGCCGGACGGCAGCCGGGTGGCGCTCGCCGAGACCACCGCGCCGACGGCGACCACGGCGACCACCAGCACCGCGACCACCAGGGCCACGGCGACCGGCAGCCGGACCTGCGGCGGCTGGTGCGGGACGGGCACCGCGAGCACGGCCGAGCCCGTCGCCACCGGGACCGGCGGCGGACCGGCGGCCACCGCCGGGTCGGCCACCGGGGTGAGGGTCGACGCCTGCTCCGGCGGTCCGGCGTCCTGGTCCCGGCTGAGCCAGCGGGACCAGGCCGCGCCGTCCCACCAGCGGAAGGCGTCCGCCGACCCGCTGGGGTCGGCGTACCACCCGGGATCCGGAGCACTCACCGGGCCACCCTAAGCGGCGGCCAGTCCCGCATGCCGCCGCCGACTCAGGCCGCGGCTGCGCTGGCGGACCCGGGGCCGCCGAGCCGGTCGACGGCGCGGTCGCCACGCCGATCCACCGCGACGGCGGCGGTGGCGGCGGCCAGGCCGGTCGCCGGCATGCCGACGTACATCGACTCGGCCCGGTCGACGAGGTAGGTTTCGTGCCAGATGCCCACCGCCCCGGGCGCGGCGCGGGCCCGGCGGTTGAACGCGCTCCAGGCGGGCCGGTGCTCGGCGTCGGGCTGGGAGGCGTAGGCGTAGAGCTTCTCGACCGAGCTCCAGTACTGCACCACGGTCGGCCCGCCCACCCCGAGCAGCACCCGGTGGCCGAGCAGCCCGGAGTCCCGGTCGCGGGAGAGCTCGGCGAGCATCCGGGGCATGGCCGCGAAGACCGGCATCCACAGGTCAGGCCGCCAGGGCCGGTTGACCCGCATGCCGATCAGGAAGACGACCAGCTCGCCCTCGTGCTCGTGGGTGGTCCGTCCGGTGCGGATGCCGGCCATGGTGGACTCCTTGGATAGTATGAGTCTCCAATACTGGGGAGTGTCGCTATCCACTGTCAACCGGAGGGGTGTGGCGTGCGGATCTCGGAACTGGCCCGGGCGGCCGACGTGCCGCTGGCCACCGTGAAGTTCTACCTGCGCGAGGGCTTGCTGCCGCCCGGCGAGCGCACCTCGGCCACCCAGGCCCGGTACCACGACGCGCACCTGGACCGGCTCCGGCTGGTCCGCGCGCTCACCGGCCCGGGCGGGCTGTCCCTGGC
This sequence comes from Microlunatus lacustris, assembly GCA_039527025.1. Lineage (GTDB taxonomy): Bacteria > Actinomycetota > Actinomycetes > Propionibacteriales > Propionibacteriaceae > Microlunatus > Microlunatus lacustris. The sequence continues at coordinate 271,753 of BAAAJN010000003.1, read as the reverse complement.
TGCCGTCCGGCGCGTGGTGGGGGCCATCGAGAGCCCTCCTGAGCACCTGCACGACCTGCTGGGCGTAGCCAGCGCGGCGGCCACCGAGCCGGTGGCGCCCGCCGACCACGCCGGGGTGCACGCGCTGCTGGAGTCCTGGGGGTGGGAGGTGCAGGACGAGGACTGCGCCAGCCACGACCAGCTGGCCACGGAGCTGCAGGCCCTGGACGACGCCGGGTTCGCCCTGCCGGACGGGGCGCTGGAGTCCTACCGCCGGCACATGGAGGAGATCGCGGCGTTGGAGGTGGACAGCGTGCCCACCGACTCGGCGGCAGCAGCGGTCCGGCACGTGGTGCTGGGCACGGTGCTGGTCGAGCCGCTGCTGCTGACCCTGCGCCGGATGGCGCACCAGGAGCTCTCGGCCCGCCGGTTCCGCTGACGGCGCGGGGGCCGGGCGAGCTCCAGCGGGGTCAGCGCCGACGCCGGCTCGACGCTGCGGGCTTCGCCGCGCGCCCGGCCCTCGCCGGGGGACGTCCGGGCCCGAGAGCCGTCGGTGCCGTCCCGGTGTGCACCGTCGCTTCGCCGTCGGTGGTGGCCGCGGCCGCGCGGAACGGGAACAGCTCGGGCCGCTCCGGTCGGCGCCACCACAAGACGACTGCCGCCAGGACGGCGAACTGGATGAGCGGTGACACCGTGTCCCGCACCCGGTTGGCGGTGAAGTCGAGGGCAGGGCCGACGTCGATGGCGCGGCCGGGCACGTAGGCCAGCGACAACGGGGTGATCCGCAGGAGCATGATCCGGTCCAGCTTGTTCGCGGCCAGCACGGCGAGCGGCATCCACGCGATCAGGTCGTACCAGCTGAGCGTGTACATGGAGGTGACCAGCCAGCCGACGCTGAGCACCAGCGACGTCCGGACGGCGATGGTGAGCGGGTCCTGCCGCAGGTCCGCGCCCCGGGGCAGGCCGGGGACCGCCGTCCAGGGCACGGTGCGGGAGAGCATCCAGGCGATGACGAACAGTCCCGAGTAGGAGATGACGCCGACGACGACCTTGGCGTTGAAGCCCGTCATGAACAGGTCGAGGAAGCGGAAGACGGGGTTCGCCCAGGAGCCGACCGAGACGTAACCGCCGTTGCGCAGGGCCTGGAAGAAGGCCGTCGGCTGCCACAGGATGTAGGCCCAGCCCATCGGCAGCGCGGTGCCGAGGCAGAGCAGCAGCGCCTTCTTCGGCTCCCGCCGGTAGGCCCACAGCATGGCCAGTCCCCAGATGCCGATGCTGACCTTGGCGCAGCCCGCCAGGCCGATCCCGATCCCGGCGGCGAACGGGCTCTTGCGCATCATCAGCAGCCCCGCCACGGCGAACATCACCGACAGCGCCTCGTTGTGCGCGCCGGCCACCACGGCCCAGATCAGCACCGGGTTGGCGATCGTCAGCAGCGCCGCCCGCGCCTGCCGCCGCGGGTCGCCGTGAGCCAGCAGGATGACGCCGGCGCCGGCCAGGATGAACGGCACCACCGCGAACACCTGCAGCCAGAAGACGATGTCGTGCATGTTCTCCCCGCCCAGCCGGTTGGCCAGCAGCTGGAGCCAGGAGGTGATCGGGCCGTAGACGCTCGGGGTGTCCTGCCACGGCCGTTCGGTCCAGCGCAGCACCGGGTCGAACTGGCCGCGGAACACCTCGGCGGGGGTCAGCTCGTAGGGGTCGCGGCCGATCGCCTGCAGCCGGCCGTAGGCGGCGTACATCAGCACGTCGGCCGAGGTCAGCGGCGGCACCGTGATGGTGACCAGGCTCAGCCCGGTGCCCAGGGCGAAGAGCCGCTTGACCCGCGGCCGCCAGCCGTCGGCCAGCGCCCGCAGGGCCACGAACAGGCCGAGGGCACCGATGAGGATCGCCGCCCAGACCAGCACGGAGACGACCCACTCGTCCGGCTGCAGCACGCGCGCAGGTAGGTACCAGGGGGGCAGCAGCGAGCGCCGCGGACCCAGCGTCAGCGTCACCGCGGACGGCCCGAGGAACCCGGCCAGCAGGGTCAGCGCGGTGGCGGCGACGATGCCGGCGACGCCGTAGCGGTGGTCGCGGTGCCACAGGACGGGACGGTAGACCGGGACGGGGGGCTTGGCGGGGTTGCCCGGGCGACGACGCCGACGACGGCGGGAGCTCACCGGTCCCGGTCCCGGTCCCGCCGGGCCAGCAGCGAGGAGAGCCCGTTGGTCCGGATCTCGTCGAGGCCGGCCTGCACGAGCCCCCGGGCGGCCAGGGCCCGGCTGACGTCGCGGAGCTGCTTGGCGCGGTGCAGCTGGCCGGCGAGGTCGCGGCCGGTGGCGCGGTGCCGCAGCTCCACCGGCACCTCCTCGACGACCAACCCGGCCCGCAGCACGTCGATGGTCATCCCCACCTCGACGCCCCACCCGGCAGCCAGCGGGCTGGCCAGCTCGAAGGCGCGCCGGGTCAGGCAGCGCTGCCCCGACAGCGGCGCGCGGGGCGTCCAGCCGGTGAGCTCGGTGATGCCCCGGGCCGCGGTCCCCATCACCAGACCGAACCCGCCGGGCGCGCCGCCGTCCTCGGTCTGCTGCTCGGGGAGCACCGCGATGGTGAGGTCGGCCCGACCCTGCACCACGGGGGCGACCAGCGGGCCGCAGGCCGCGGCGCTGGCGCCGAGGTCGGCGTCCAGCAGCAGCAACGTGCCGCACTCGGGACGCCCGTCGCGCTGCTCCATGCCGCCCAGGGCGTTGACCCCGGACTCGACCGCGGCGGCCTTGCCCCGGTTGCGGCGGTGGGTCACGACGACGGCGCCGGCCGCCGCGGCGTGCTGCCCGGTGGCGTCGGTGCTGCCGTCGTCGCAGACCAGGACGAGCTCGACGTGCGGCAGCGCGCGGGCGGCCGTCACCGTGGCCGCGATCCGCTCCTGCTCATCCTTGGCGGGGATGATGCACGCGACGCGCGCCAGGGCTGAGCTCATCCGGCCATGCTAGAGGGTGGTGCCGACAGCCACGGGCCTCCTCGCGCCGGGCCGGTAGGGTCCCGTCCATGAGCGAGATCGCTGTCCCACGTCCCGGGGTGCACTCCGAGGTCGGCCGGCTGCGGACGGTCATGCTGCACCGCCCGGGACCGGAGCTGAAGCGGCTCACGCCGCGCAACAACGACGCGCTGCTCTTCGACGGCCTGCCCTGGGTGGACCGGGCCCAGGCCGAGCACGACGCCTTCGCCGACGTGCTCCGCAGCCGGGGCGTCGAGGTGCTCTACCTCGCCGAGCTGCTGACGCAGACGCTGGCCGACGCGGACGCCCGGGAGCAGGCGATCACCCTCACCCTGGCCGACCTCGGGCTGGGGATGCGGCTGCGCGGCTACCTGCGCGGCCTGGCCGGCGACCTGGACCCGGCGCAGCTGGCCGGGGTGCTGATGGCGGGGCTGCGCAACGACGAGGTGGACGGGTCCGGGAGCCTGGTCAGCGCGCTGCTCCCCGACCAGGAGTTCCTGGTCAACCCGCTGCCCAACCTGCTGTTCACCCGGGACTCCAGCGTCTGGGTCCAGGACCGGGTGACGATCACCTCGCTGGCCATGCACGCCCGGCGGCGGGAGACCCAGCTCACCGAGCTCATCTACACCTTCCACCCCCGCTTCGCCGGTGTGCAGCGGATCCACGGCTGGCAGATGGAGCACCTCGAGGGTGGCGACGTGCTGGCCCTGGCCGACGGGGTGCTGGCCGTGGGCGTCGGCGAGCGGACGACGCCGGCCGGCGCCGAGCGGCTGGCCCGGACGGCGTTCGCCGAGGGCCTGGCGCACACCGTGCTCGCGGTGCCGATCGACCAGGACCGGGCGACCATGCACCTGGACACCATCTGCACCATGGTCGACACCGACGCCGTGGTGATGTACCCGAACGTGGCGCACCGGTTGTCCGCCGTGACCGTCCGCGCCGGGCACGACGGCGAGCTGGAGGTCTCCGCGCCGGCCCCGTTCCTCGAGGCCGCGGCCCGGGCCATGGGCATCGACCAGCTGCGGCTGATCGACACCGGCCTCGACCCCGTCACCGCCGAGCGCGAGCAGTGGGACGACGGCAACAACACCCTCGCCATCGAGCCCCAGGTGGCGGTGGCCTACGAGCGCAACGAGGAGACCAACTCCCGGCTGGCCGCAGCGGGCATCGAGGTGCTGGCCATCGCCGGCTCCGAGCTGGGCTCGGGGCGCGGCGGCCCGCGGTGCATGTCCTGCCCGATCAGCCGGGACTGAGCCGGGCGCCGGAGCTCAGGCGACGGCGAGCGGCCGCAGCGGCTCGTCGAGCGCCGCGTGCACCTCGGGCAGGCAGTCGGTGGTGAAGGCTGACACGCCGAGCTCGCGCAGGAAGCGCACGTCGTCGGGGTGGTTGACGGTGAAGGCGTGCACCTCACGACCCTGCGCGCGGATGTGGTCGGCGAAGTCGGGCTCCCGGCGCAGCAGGGACAGCTTGACCCCGACGGCCGAGATGCCGTCCGGCACCTCCTGCCTCCACCAGCGCCGGAGGTCGCGCCAGATGAGCAGGCTGCGGGGCAGCGCCGGCAGCAACCGGCCCACCCGGTCCAGCCCGTCCAGGTCGCCCGTGATCACCCGGACCGGCGAGCCCGGCAGGTGCCAGCCGCGGTCGACCAGCATCTCGGCCAGCCGGTCCTCGACGTCCAGCTTGCGGGGGTTCGGGTGCTTGGTCTCGATGGCCAGCGTGACCGCCGCCCCTGCCGCCCGGGCCTCGGCGGTCATGGTCAGCAGCTCGTCCAGGGTGACGAGCTCGCGCTCCTCGGGGTCGGGACTCATCCGCACCCACGACCCGAAGTCCAGCTGCTTGAGCTCGGCGACGGTGAGGTCGACGGGCCGGTCCGGCCGGCCGGCGGTGCGCTGCAGGTTCTGGTCGTGCAGGCAGACCAGCTGGTCGTCCGCGCTGAACTGGACGTCGCACTCCAGCCCCAGCTCCACGCCGGTCGCCGTCGCCCACTCGATGGCCGCCCGGTAGGCGGCTCGCGTCATCTCGGGATGTCGTGCTGACCAACCCCGGTGAGCGAAGATCGCTGACACCCGTCCAGCCTGGCACCTGCCTGCAGACCAGGTGAGGATTCAACACCGCCCGCGAGACGATGTGACCGACGCCACACGGCGGCCTCGCCCACTGCGCCGTCCGGCACGCCGGTCCGGCGGCGGCCCGGAGCTCCCCGGACCGCCCCCGACCGCTCTAGGACTCCTGGGCGATCTCGATCTCGGCCGTGGCCTGGATCAGGCTGAGCAGCTCGGCGTCCAGGCCGGGGGCGAACTCCTCGCGCCGCTCCGGCGCGATGGTGATCGGCGGGCCGCCGTCGGGCAGCTGTGCGGTGCTCAGCTCGGTGCCGTCGCCGGAGGGGGACGCCCCCCGGTAGAGCTTCGCCGCCTGGCTCGCGTTCTCCGCGTCGAAGGTGTACTGGACGCTCTGCAGGCCCTGGTCGAGGAGCTTCTTCACCTCGGGGAAGGCCTCCGCGTTGGTCTTGGGGATCGGCAGCACGGTGCCCCAGTTGACCCCCAGGCTCTCCAGCGCCTTGGCGAAGGCGTTCTCGTGGGCCTGGTCGCGGACGATCAGGTAGGCGATGGTCGAGCGGGCCGCCTTGTTGTCCGTCATCTCGTAGATCCGGCACTTCTGCAGCCGGCCGGTGGACTCGAGCATCAGGTTGTAGAGCAGGTCCAGGACCAGGTTGCCCGAGTTGTAGACATAGGAGCCGCTCCACGGGTTGCCGACGGCGTCGACGGGCAGCGCCCCCTGCGCACCGACCAGGAAGTGGTGGATGTTGCCGGTGTCCTTGGCGATGCTCAGCGGCGTGGCGCCCTTGGCGCCCGGCTTGTCGACCGGGTCGCTCTTCTTCCCCGAGTAGCCCGGCGCGCCGTCCAGCAGCCGGGCGATGGTGGTGCCGATCAGCTCGACGTGGCTGATCTCCTCGGTGCCGACGCCCTGCAGCAGGTCCTTGTACGGCTGCGCCGACGCGTCGCCGCGGAAGTTCATCGACTGGAAGAGGTACTGCATCATCGTGCGCATCTCGCCGAACTGTCCGCCCAGGCCCTCCTGCAGGGCGTTGGCCGCAGCCGGGTCGGGCTCGTCGGCGGCGATCTCGTTGATCAGCCGCTGGATGTGCAGGTACATGGCGCGCTCCTCGCATCGGGTGCCGTGCAGGCAGCGGCGCGCAGCAGGCCACTGCTCGACCGCCTGCCCGGAGTCAAGCACGCAGGTCCGACACCGACCGTCGGCAGGGTCTCCCGGTCAGGCCTCGATCGGTCCGCCGCCGGCGGCCCACCCGTGCACGCCGCCCTCGACGTTCAGCGCCTCGCGGCCCTGGGCCCGCAGGTACTGGGTGACGCGGGCCGAGCGGCCGCCGACCGCGCAGACGACGAGGGTCCGGTCCCCGATCTCCTCCAGCCGGGCCACCACCTGGTCCATCGGGACGTGCAGGGAGCCGGGGATGCGCCCGCTGACCCACTCCTCGTCGGTGCGCACGTCGAGCAGCTGCCAGCCCTGCGCGCGCAGGCCCTCGACGTCGGTCGCGGAGATGGTCGGTACCTCGGAGGTCACCCGACCACGATAACCACCGCGGCGCACCACCCCGAACGGCCGGACGAGGGTGGGCAGGGCTACTTGAGCAGCCTGGACAGCCGCCGGTCGGCCAGCTTCTTGCCGCCGGTCTGGCAGGTCGGGCAGTACTGCAGGGAGGAGTCGGCGAACGACACCTCGGCGATGGTGTCCCCGCAGACGTCGCAGGGCTGGCCGGTGCGGCCGTGCACCCGCAGGCCCGACTTCTTCTCACCCTTCAGGTCCTTGGCCGCCAGCCCCTCGGCCCGGGCGATGGCGCCCCCCAGCTCGTCCTTGACCGCCCGGTGGAGGGTGCTCAGCTCGTCGGGGGTCAGCGAGCTGGCCGGCTTGAACGGGCTGAGCCGCGCCGCGTGCAGGATCTCGTCGGAGTAGGCGTTGCCGATCCCGGCGATGGTCCGCTGGTCCTTGAGGACGCCCTTGAGCTGGGCGCGGCCGGCCTTGGTGAGCACCGCCTGCAGGGCGGCCTCGTCGAAGTCGGGGCTGAGCGGGTCGGGTCCGAGGGTGGCCACCATGGCGATGTCGGACGGGTCGGCGACGACGTGCACGGCGAGCTTGCGCTGGGTGCCGGCCTCGGTGAGGTCGAAGCCGGAGCCGTCGTCGAGCCGGACGCGCAGCGCCAGCGGTCCCTTGCCAGGCCGCGCGGGGGTCTCCGGCAGCGTGTCCTTCCAGCGCAGCCAGCCGGCCCGGGCCAGGTGGAACACCAGGTGCAGACCCTGGGCGGAGATGTCGAGGTACTTGCCGTGCCGCTCGACGCCGTCGATCTCCAGGCCGTTCAGCGCCGACAGCGGCGGCTCGTAGGTCTTCAGCGCGCTGAAGGCGGTCAGCTCCACCCGGGCGATCACCCGGCCGACGCAGTGTCCGCGCAGGAAGACCGCCAGGGACTCCACCTCCGGCATCTCGGGCACGCCTCATCATGGCACGCGACCGCGGGGCGTCAGGGGGTCCGCGCAACCCGCGGCCCCGGCGTCCAGTCGGGCGCGTCCAGCGGCAGCGCGGACGCCAGCAGCCGCAGGTAGTGGGGCCGCGGGACCTCGACGACGCCGAGGCTCTGCAGGTGGGGCGTGGCCCACTGGACGTCCAGCAGCCGGGCCTCGCCGCCGGCCTCCCGGAGCAGGTCGACCAGCGCCACCAGGGCGACCTTGGAGGCGTCCCGGCCGATGTCGGGTCGGTGGAACATCGACTCCCCGGCGAAGAGCCCACCGATGCTGACGCCGTAGAGGCCGCCGGCCAGCTCACCGTCGGCGGTCCAGGCCTCCACCGAGTGGACGGTGCCGGCCGCGTGCAGCTGCCGGTAGACGCGGCGGACCGGCTCGTCGATCCAGCCGTCGGGCCGCCGCGGGTCCCCGCAGCCGGCGAGCACGCCCTCGAAGTCGGTGTCGACCCGGACCTCGTAGCGGTGCGTCATCTTCCGCAGGGAGCGGGTGACCCGCAGCGCCTCCAAAGGCAGCACCGCCCGGTCCAGCGGGGACCACCAGCCCATCAGGTGGCCGCGGGCGGGCATCGGGAACAGCCCGCTGCGGTAGGCCCGCAGCACCAGCTCCGCGTCGAACTCCCGGCTGACCGCGACCAGGTCGTCGTGCCGCCAGCGCTGGGGAGGTCCGAACGGGAGATCGACCACGTCCGAATTCTCCGCTCCGGGGAGGACCCGGGGAGGACCGGGGTCCGGACCCCGGTCGCGACGGGCGGCCGGCACGTACGCTGGCTGCGGTGCGACCGGCCCACGGCGACGCGACGGAACGGTGCGCACGAGCGTGCAGCGACGAGGAGGAGACCCGATGACCTCAGCCCAGGACGTGGGGAAGATGATCGCCCGCGGGATCGGCCCGGTCGCCACCATGGTCTCCCAGCCGCACGCCGCCGGCGGAGTGCTCCGCCGGGTGCTCGAGGTGGCCATCGACGGCTACGGCAAGCTGCCCGGCGCCAAGGCCAGCGCCGCGCGCCAGCTGCAGCGCCACGAGGGGTCGGTCGACCGCGCGATCGAGTCGCTGATCAACCACCACGTCCGGCTCGCCTCCGCCCAGGGCTTCGTGACCAACCTCGGCGGCATCGCCGCGCTGCCCGTCGCGGTACCGGCCAACCTGACCGGCGTCGCCGTCGTCCAGATCCGAATGGTCGCCGCCATCGCCCACCTGCGCGGCTACGACCTCGACGACAACCGCGTCCGCACCGCCCTGGTGATGTGCCTGCTGGGGGGTGAGGAGGTCGTCAAGCTCATCAAGGAGGGCACGCTGCCCACCTCGCCGATGGCCATCGCCACCGCCCCCGTCTTCGACCCCGATCTCGACGCCCGGGTGGCCGACGCGGTGGTCAGCGACCTCGCCAGCCGGGTGGGCGGCAAGAACCTCGCCCTCGTCCTCACCAAGCGGGTGCCGCTGGTGGGCGGCGGGATCGGCGCCGTCGTCGACGGGCTGGCCACCTCCCAGATCGGCAGGTACGCCAAGTCCGAGATGCTCCGCCGCCGCGCGCTCGGCGGCTGAGCCCGGCTCGTCGGGGACGAGGTCGCCGCCCGCTCTGGGACGATGGCTCCATGCAGCGTCAGCAGCGAGGGGTCGAGGTGGTGGCCCTCGTGGTGGCGGCGCTGCTCGCGGTCGTGGTGGTGGGGGGCGTCGTGCAGGCCCTGCGCTCCGGCAGCTGGGTCGTCGCCTCCAGCGCGTCGGTCCTGGTGGCCGCGGCGCTCAGCCAGTGGGCCGCGGTCCGCGCCCGGGCCCGGGGTGGACGGCTGCTCACGGGGGAGTTCGCGCTGCTGGTGGCGCTCGGGGTGCTGGGCCTGGCGCTCTGCGGGCTGGACTTCGTCACCGGCGAGCGCAGCAACCGCGCCTTCACCGTGCTGTTCGCCGCCGGCCTGATCGCCGTCGTCGGCGGGGTGCTCGGCTCCTACCGGCGGTCCGCCCGTCCCGACGCCACGCCGTCGGACCCCGCCGTCTGAACGCTGGCCGCCGCAGCGACGTCAGCCGGCGATGCGCCGGTACACGCCCAGCGGCACCAGGCGCATGGGTACCGCGAGCGCGGCCCAGGGCCAGCGGGGCACGTGGGCCCGGGGGACCTCGCGCTCGACCGCGGCGATGATCGCCCGGGTCGCGGTGCCGACGTCGGTGGCGAACAGCGTCCGCGGGAGGTCCTCGGCCAGCTCGGTGGCCACGTAGCCCGGGTGCACCGCGGTGACCCGGACACCGCTGCCCCACAGGTCGGAACGGAGTCCCTCGGCCAGCGCGGAGACGCCGGCCTTGGTCGCGCTGTAGACGTTCATCGCCCCGCCCATCCCACGCAGCGCGGACATCGAGGAGATGAGGACGAGGTGGCCGGCACCCGCCGGTCGGAACAGCCGGAGCGCCGCCTCGGCCTGGTGCAGGGCGCCGACGAAGTTGGTCGTCGCGACCGCCCGGTTGGCGGCAGCATGGTCGGTGCCGAGTGAGCCGCCGCCCGCGACGCCCGCGTTGACCACCACCCGGTCCAGCCCGCCCAGGGCCGTGGCAGCGTCGGCGAAGGCCTGGTCGACGGCCTCGTGGTCCTGCACGTCGAGCGGGTGCAGGCTCACCGTGATCCCCGGGGAGCTGGCGAGCAGCTCGTCCCGGAGCCGCTCCAGCGCGTCCGCGCGCCGGGCGCACAGCGCGAGGTCCCGCCCCTGCCCGGCCCAGGACCGGGCCATCTCCTGGCCGAGGCCCGCGGACGCCCCCGTGATCAGGATGCGCTGGCGGACCGGGCTCGGCGTGGTGGGCACCGCACGACCCTACTGGCGCCCGCTCAAGGCCGACGGTCGCGGCGAGCGCCGCTGTCGGCTGCGTCACACCGCTTGCTGAGGAAACTTAGGGTGCCTTAAGTTAGGTGGGGCTCACTTCCGTGCGCCGAGGTGCAGACGAGGACGGACATGCTCGCCAACTTCCTGATCGGCCTCCGCGAGGGGCTCGAGGCGGCCCTCGTGGTCAGCATCCTCGTCGCCTACCTCGTCAAGTCCGGCCGCCGCGGGCTGCTGCCGCGCGTCTGGGCGGGCGTCGGGATCGCCGTGGCCCTCTCGCTGGCCTTCGGCGCCGTCCTCACCTTCGGTCCCAAGGGCCTGACCTTCGAGGCCCAGGAGCTGATCGGCGGCGGGCTGTCGATCATCGCCGTCGGCTTCGTGACCTGGATGATCTTCTGGATGGCCACCGCGGCCCGCGGGCTGTCCGGGCAGCTGCGGAGCCAGATCGACCGGGCCGCCGAGGCCGGCCGCTGGTCGCTGACCGTCGTCGCCCTGCTGGCCGTCGGCCGCGAGGGCCTGGAGACCGCGCTCTTCCTCTGGGCCGCCACGCAGGCCGCGACCCGTGACGCCGCGGGCACCGCGACCCCGCTGCTGGGTGCCGCCCTGGGCATCGCCGTCGCCGTGGCCCTCGGCTACCTGATGTACCGCGGGGCGATCCGGCTCAACCTCACCCGCTTCTTCACCTGGACCGGCGCCTTCCTGATCGTCGTGGCCGCCGGCGTCCTCGCCTACGGGGTGCACGACCTGCAGGAGGCCCGCTTCCTGCCCGGCCTGCACACCCTGGCCTTCGACGTCTCGCACGTCATCCCGCCCACCTCCTGGTACGGGACGCTGCTCAAGGGCGTCTTCAACTTCTCCCCTGCCACGACCGTCCTCGAGGCGGTCGTCTGGGTGGCCTACGTCGTCCCGACGATGGCGCTGTTCCTGCGCAGGATCTCCGCCCGGACCAGCGCGGCCGCCCCTCCGGCAGCCGCCGCTCCCGTCCCCGCCACCACCGGAAGGACCCGACCGTGACCGGTCACCCCACGACGAGCCGCCTGCGCCCGGGCCTCGCCCTCGCCTCGGCCTCGGCCCTGCTGCTCGCCCCGCTGCTCGCGGGCTGCACCGACAACGCCCCCGCCGCGTCCGGGGACGACGCGGCCGACGTCCGGGCGCTGACCGTCTCGGCCACCGACGACGGCTGCCAGCTGTCGGCCGACACCGCCCCCTCGGGCAACCTGACCTTCTCGGTGACCAACGGCGGCAGCCTGGTCACCGAGTTCTACCTGCTGGCCTCCGACGGCCTGCGCATCGTGGGCGAGGTCGAGAACATCGGTCCGGGCCTGTCCCGCGACCTGGTGCTGGCCGCCCCCGCCGGGTCCTACTTCACCGCCTGCAAGCCGGGCATGGTGGGCGACGGCATCCGGGCCCCCTTCGCCGTCTCCGACTCCGGTGAGGACCTCGCACCCACCGGCGACGACAAGGAGCTGGTCGACCAGGCGAACGCCAGCTACGCCGCCTACGTCGAGGACCAGACCTCGCAGCTGGTCACCAAGACCGACGCCTTCGCCGCGGCCTACACCGCCGGGGACGACGCGGAGGCCCGCGAGCTGTACCCGCGGGCGCGCGTGCACTGGGAGCGGATCGAGACCGTCGCCGAGTCCTTCGGCGACCTCGACCCCAAGATGGATCTCCGCGAGGCCGACCTGGAGCCGGGCCAGAAGTGGACGGGTTGGCACCGGATGGAGAAGGACCTGTGGCCGGCGCGGGCGAAGGGCTACCAGCCGCTCAGCCCCGCCGAGCGGAAGACCTACGCCGACGACCTGGTGGAGAACACCGCGAGCCTGGACACCCAGGTGCGCGAACTGACCTTCACCGCGGACCAGATCGCCAACGGCACCCGCGGCCTGCTCGACGAGGTCGCCACCGGCAAGGTGACCGGTGAGGAGGAGTACTGGTCGCGCACCGACTTGTGGGACTTCCAGGCCAACGTCGACGGCGCACGGGTCGGCTTCGAGGGCCTGCGCCCGCTCCTGCAGCGCAAGGACCCGGCGCTCGACACCGAGATCGACGAGCGCTTCAGCGCCCTGCAGACGCTGCTCGACGCCCAGCGGGAGGGCGACGGCTTCGTCAGCTACGACGAGCTGAGCCCGGCCCAGGTCAAGGCGCTCTCCGACGCCGTCAACGCCCTCTCCGAGCCGCTGTCCAAGCTCACCGCCGCCGTGGTCTGATGCCCGTCGACCCCGCTGCCACCCCCTCGCCCGAGGTCGGCCCGTCCGCCCCGAGTGGTCCCGACGTGCCCGCCCGCCGTCCCGGCGTCTCCCGCCGGGGGCTGCTGGGGGCGGCCGGGGCCGGGGTCGTCGGGGTGGGCGCCGGGCTCGCCGCGGGTCGTCAGCTGGCCGCCCCGGGGCCCGCCCTGGCGGCGCCGGCGCCCGTTCCCGGCGGCTACCCGTTCCACGGCCCCCACCAGGCCGGCATCGTCACCCCCGCGCAGGACCGGCTGCACTTCGCGGCCTTCGACATGGTCTCGGCCGGACGGGAGGACCTGGTCTCGCTGCTGCAGGACTGGACGGCGGCCGCGGCCCGGATGACCGCGGGCCGAGACGCCGGTCCGTTCGGGGCGACCTCGGGCCCCTACGACGCGCCGCCGGACGACACCGGGGAGGCGCTGGGGCTGCCGCCGTCGGGGCTGACCCTCACCTTCGGCTTCGGGCCGTCCCTGTTCCGGCTCGCCGGCCAGGACCGCTTCGGGATCGCCGACCGGCAGCCCCCCGCCCTGCAGCGGCTGCCGCACTTCCCCGGGGACAACCTCGACGCCGAGCGCTCCGACGGCGACCTCTGCGTGCAGGCCTGCGCCGACGACCCGCAGGTGGCGGTGCACGCCGTCCGCAACCTGGCCCGGATCGCCATGGGCCGGGCCGCGCTGCGCTGGTCCCAGCTGGGATTCGGCCGGACGTCGTCGACCTCCACCAGCCAGGCGACACCGCGGAACCTGTTCGGGTTCAAGGACGGCACGATGAACCTCAAGGCCGAGGACCCCGGGCTGCTGGACACCCACGTCTGGGTGCGGCCCGAGGGCGCGGCCGACCAGTGGCTGGCGGGCGGCTCCTACCTCGTCGCCCGACGGATCAGCATGACCATCGAGACCTGGGACCGGCAGCCGCTGCGCGAGCAGGAGCGGGTGATCGGCCGGACCAAGGCCGAGGGCGCGCCCCTGTCCGGGGGCAGCGAGTTCAGCCAGCCCGACTTCACCCTCACCGGGCGCGGCGACGAGCCGCTGGTCGCGACCGACGCGCACGTCCGGCTGGTGCACCCGGACGCGAACCGGGGCGCCCAGATGCTGCGCCGCGGCTACAACTTCGTCGACGGCAGCACCGGTCTCGGCCGGATGGACGCCGGGCTGTTCTTCATCGCCTACGTCTGCGACCCCAGGACGCACTACGTCCCGGTGCAGATGAAGATCGCCCGCGGGGACGCGATGAGTGAGTACCTGCAGCACACCGGCTCCGGGCTGTTCGCCGTCCCGCCGGGCACCCGTCCCGGCGGCTACGTCGGGCAGTCGCTCTTCACCGACTGACCCGGCTCCTCGTGGTGCGCCGAGTCGTCGGTGGTGCGGGGGACCACCGTCGGGACCGGGCGCTTGGCCGAGATCCCGAGCCCGTGCGGGACGTGCCGGAGGTTGCGGCCCAGCCAGGGCGCGAAGTGGTGCACCGCCCAGTCGAGGTCGGTGGCCAGCTGCTCGCGCGGCCGCGGCCGGACGAGCGCCTCGGGCAGCGGCCGGGCCCAGTCCTCGTCCGAGCCGGGCACCCCGAGCCGCCAGGCCAGCGCGGCCGCCACCCGGGCGTGCCCCAGCGGGTTGTTGTGCAGGCGGTCCTCGAACCACAGCCGCGGGTCCCTGGCCACCGGGTAGCGCTGGAAGTCCATGACCAGCACGCCGTGCGCCGCGGCCTCGCTGCGGATGATGGCGTTCAGCGCGTACATCCGCTCGCGGAGCCGCCAGCCCAGCGGGTTGATGGCCGCGGGGTCCGGCATCGTGAAGGTCGCCACGGTGCAGCCCAGCCCCCGCACCGACCCGAAGACCGCTTCGTAGTCGGTGCGGATCGCCGCGAAGTCGCAGTGCCGGGCGATGACGTCGTTGACCCCGCCGAAGACGGTCAGCAGGTCCGGGCGCAGGTCCAGGGCCGGCTGCAGCTGGGTGACCCGGATCTCGTGCATCCGCAGACCGCGGACGGCCAGGTTCGCGTACTCCAGGGGCCCGGCCTGGGCGTCGGCCAGGTGCTGGGCCAACCGGTCGGCCCAGCCGCGGTAGCCACCGGCACCGTCGGGGTCCTCGAGCCCCTCGGTGCTGGAGTCGCCGATCGCGACGTAGCGTCGGAACGTCACGGGCTCATCCTCCCGCCGACCCCGGACCGCGGGTGCCGACCTAGGATCGGCGCGAGAGGTGGTGCGGATGCCCGACGCAGCGACGGTGGGCCCCCTCGACGCCGTCGCGCGTGCCCGCCAGCTCGTCGGTGGCTGCGCGCTGCTGCTCGTCGGGGACCTCGACCGGGCCGACCGGCTGAGCCAGACGGTGCTGGCCCGGCACGCCCTCCGGTCCGGGGAGCCGTCGGCGGTCCCGGCCCTGCGCGGCCTGGTCCGACCCCGACCGGGCGACTTCGAGCCACCCTGGCTGACCGGCGCCCGGGTGGAGCTCCGCGACACCGGCCCCGCACCGGCCGCTCCCTCGCTGCTGGCCGAGCTCCAGGCCCTGCCGGCGGACGCGCGGGCCGCACTGGTGCTCAGCCGGTACGCCGGTCTGACCGCCGTCGACGTGGCCGCGGCGCTGGACACGAGCCCCGCGACGGTCGGGCCGTGGGTCGACCAGGCCGTGGGCGAGCTGGCCGGGCGCCGACCGGACCGGCGACAGCCGAGCCGGCTGGCCGAGGAGCTGGCGGCGGCCGCCGCGGCGGCGGTGGTCAGCGGGGACGTGACGACGGACCGGGTGCACGGCCGGCAGCTGGTCCGGCGGCGTCGGCTCCGCCGGGTGTCCGCTGCGGTGGCGGCCACCCTCGTCCTGGTGCTGGGCGCGTCCACCCTGCTGGACCGCGGGTCGGGGGTCCCGCAGGCGGTGAGCACGCCGGTCGGGCCGGTGGCTGAGGCCAGCGCGACGCCGACCGGGCCGGGACCGGTCACCGCGGTCTGCGACGTCAGCAACCCGTCCTGCCAGGCGAGCGTGATGCGACGCTGGCGGACGGAGATGAGCGAGGTGGTCGCCTCCCACCTGGACCCGGAGGGCACCTACTTCAGCGGCTACAGCTTCTCCTACGACGAGCGCTACGAGAGCCGAACCTTCTGGGCGGGCGAGGACGGGGCGCTCGGGCTGGAGGTCTTCCGGCTGGACGGCGGTGCTACCGAGGTGTACCTGCAGGTGGCCAGCGGGTACGACACCGCCATCCGCTGTGGCGAGACCACGAAGGGCCGGTGCGAGGGGCAGCGCTTCCCGGACGGCCACCGGTTCACCCTCAGCACCACCACCCAGGTGGTGCGCGGCATCGAGGTGCAGCACCGGCCCGACGGAGACCAGGTCGTCACCGTGGTGGCCCGCAACACCACCCGCGGTCGGGTGCTCGAGGTGACCCGGGCCGACCTGGTCGCGCTGGTGCAGGACCCGCGGCTGCGGCTCCCGGTCATCTGAGAGCGGGTCAGGCGGTGAGGTCGACCGGCCGGGACCGGCGGTGCCGGGCCCGGGGCGTGGGCGCCGCGACCGGGGGGCGGGGGTCGTCGTGGGCCGCCCAGGCGTCCAGGGCGGCAGGGATGACGGCCATCGCGCCGACGAGCACGATGCCGAGGACCGCGACGGAGGTGATGACCAGCTGGGTGACGTCCATGTCCCCAGCGTGCCGAGGCCCGGCGGGCAGGACATCGGTCTGGAGTCTGCGGGAGCTGCGGATCCGCTCGGCCCGGGGTCGACCGCCGTCGGTCCCCGGTCGTGCCAGGACCGGCCTCACCCGGTCGGCAGCTGCTCGCCGGCGCGCACCGTCGCCGCGATGGTGTTGCCCGGTGGGGCGAGCGGGCAGAGCCAGCGGCTGTCGTAGCGGCAGGAGGGGTGGTAGGCGAAGTTGAGGTCGACGACCAGGTGCTCGTCGTCGCCGCCCAGGTCGGCGCCCTTGGCGGTGTCCAGCAGATACCGTCCGCCGCCGTAGCTCGCGAAACCCTCCGACACCCGGCCCGACGAGCCGTCGCGGAGCGGCAGGAAGAGCCCGCCGCCGTACTGCTGCAGTGCCCAGACGTCCAGGGTGGCGCCGAGCGGGTCGGGCAGCTCCACGCACCCGGCCGGCAGCAGCGTCGTGCCCGCGTCGGCGCCGCTGTCCAGCTCGAGCCGGGCGTCCGCGTCGCGCACCGGCAGCAGCGGGAGCAGGAACCGCAGTCCCGGGTCGTACGGGGCGCAGGGCAGCCCGGCGGTCCGGAGCGGGTCGTCGGCGGCCAGCGGGCTCTGCGGGTGGTCGCGGAACAGGGCGTCGCGACCCGCTCGCCACCGGGCGTGGCCGTCCGCGGGGTCCGTGGCGGCGCGGACCTCGGCGTAGAGCTCGGCGACCTGGCGCCGCCAGCCGGCCAGCTCGAGCGCGCTGCTCACCGGGCGCCCTCCGCCACGACCAGGGCCCGGACCGCCGCGATGTCGTCCGGGGTGACCCGGCAGCAACCGCCCACCAGCCGGGCGCCGTCGCCCAGCCAGCCGCGGACGGCGTCCGGGGCGAAGCTGCCGTCCCCGGACCAGCGGCGGCGTTCGGCGTCCCAGCCCTCACCGCTGTTGGGGTAGACGACGACGGGCTTGCCGCTGGCCCGCGCGGCCAGCGCGACCAGGGGGGCGACGTCGTCCGGGTCGGTGCAGTTGACGCCGACGGCGACCACCGCGTCGACGCCGCGGGCCAGGGCGAAGGCCTCCTCGACCGGCTCGCCGGCCCGGGTCCGCACCCCGTCGCAGCTGAGCGAGAGCCAGGCCGGTCGACCCAGCACGGCCAGCTCGGCCACCAGCGCTTCGGCCTCGGCCAGGCAGGGCACGGTCTCGCAGGCCAGCACGTCGGCGGTGGTGCCCGCCAGCAGCTCCAGTCGGGGGCGGTGCCAGCGGCGCAGCGCCCCGACGTCCAGCCCGTAGTCGCCGCGGTACTCCGAGCCGTCGGCCAGCGCGGCGCCGTAGGGACCGACCGAGGCGGCCACGAAGCGGCGCCGGCCGTCGCCCGAGGCCGCGTCCCGGGCCCGCTCTGCCAGCGTGACGCTGCGCCGGATCAGGGCAGCTGCCGAGGCCTGGTCGAGGCCCGCGGCGGCGAGGCCCTCGAAGGACGCCTGGTAGGACGCCGTGGTGGCCACCTCGGCGCCGGCGGCGAAGAACGCGGCGTGCGCGGCGACCACGGCGTCGGGGTCTTCGGCCAGCAGCCGGGCCGACCACAGTGCGGAGGAGAGGTCGTGGCCCTGCGCCTCGAGCTGGGTGGCCAACCCGCCGTCGAGGACGAGGACGCCGTCCGCCAGCGCCTCGGCCAGGCTGGTGGTGGTCATCGCGCGTTGAAGGTGTCCCGGTAGGCCACCCAGTCCCGGGTCAGCGCCAGGTCGAACCCGGCGTCCCCGTCGGTGCTCAGGGTGATCAACCGCTCCCCCATCGCGGTGAGCGCCTCGCCGACCGCCTCGGGGCTCTCGCTGGTCGCGGTCGAGCGCTCGATCTCGGCCGGGTCGCGGCCCACCTCCGCGCACCACCGGTCGAGGACGGCGTTCTTGTGCCGCAGCTCCTCCACGTCGCCGAACCCGTGCCAGATGTCGGCGTGCTCGGCGACCAGCCGGAGCGTCTTGCGCTCGCCGCCCCCGCCGACGAGCAGCGGGATGTCCCGGGTCGGCGGCGGGTTCAGGCGTGCGAAGCGGTTCTTGATCCGGGGCAGCGCCTCGCCCAGCGCGGCGATCCGGCGGCCTGCGCTGCCGAACTCGTAGCCGTAGGCGGTGTAGTCGCGCTCGAACCAGCCGGCACCGAGGCCGAGCACGGCGCGGCCGCCGCTGATGTGGTCGATGGTGCGGACCATGTCGGCCAGCAGGTCCGGGTTGCGGTAGGAGTTGCAGGTGACCAGCGCGCCGAGCTCGACCCGCTCGGTCTGCTCAGCCCAGGCGGCGAGCAGGGCGTAGCACTCCAAGTTGGCGCCGTCGGCATCGCCGGTGAGCGGGAAGAAGTGGTCCCAGGTGAAGACGACGTCCACCCCCGCCTGCTCCGCCGCGTCGACGGCACGGCGCAGCTCGGCGTAGCTGGCGTGCTGCGGCTGCAGCTGCACGCCGACCCGCAGCGGGCGGTGGGCGTAGGACGGGACAGGCTGGGTCATCGCGACCTCCGGGGCTCGGTTGTCCGGAGCCTAGACGGCGGCGACGACGAGTCGGCCGGGCGCTCGGGCGGGGCGAGCACACTGGGGTCCCACCGCTTCCCCCGACGGAGACCCGATGACCGCCACCCCCACCCTCCCCGCACCCTTCAGCCGGCGCTCCCTGCTGCTCGCCACCGGCCTGAGCGTCGCCGCGCTCGGCGGCCTGGCCGCCTGCGGGATGGAGGCCCCCGCCCCCGAGGGCGCGCCCGGCCCGCAGACCGCGGCGACCGGTGACATCCCGGTGGGCGGCGGCACGATCTTCCCCGGCTCCGAGACCGTCATCACCCAGCCCGCGGCGGGGGAGTTCAAGGCGTTCTCCTCGATCTGCACCCACGCCCGCTGCCCGGTCACCGAGGTGACCGACGCGATCGAGTGCCGCTGCCACGGCAGCAGGTTCAGCCTGGCCGACGGCTCGGTGCTGAACGGGCCGGCGACGGAGCCGCTCGCAGCGAAGACCCTGACCGTCACCGGCAGCACCGTCTCGGTCGCCGGCTGAGCCGCCGCGGGTCTGGACCGCCGCACCAACTCCAGTCGATGGAGTTAACTGGGCGTCGACCGCCCGGCCTGGGCGGTGCGACGGCGGAGGGGTGACGAGGTGGCGCGCGGATCAAACCTCACCCGGTTGGGCGGGTTCAACCAGACCGTGCTCTTCGACGCGATCCGCCGCGCACCCGAGGGGATCAGCCGCGTCGAGCTGGTCACCGAGACCGGGCTGACGGCGCAGACCGTCAGCAACATCGTGCGCCGGCTCCTCGACGAGGGCCTGGTCGTCGAGGGCGGCCGGGTGCAGAGCGCCGTGCGCGGCAAGCCCCGGACGCTGGTCCGGGTCCAGCCGAGGGCCCGCTACGCGGTCGGCGTGCACGTCGACCCGGCCACGCTCACCTTCGTGCTCCTCGACCTGGCGGGCCAGGTGCACCGGTACGCGCGCCGGCCCACCCCCGGGGCCCAGCGGCCCGGTGACGTGGTGGCGGTGATCCGGGACGAGGTGCAGCGCCTGCTCGCCGCCGCGGCGGTCGAGCCCGCCGCCGTCCTCGGACTCGGCGTGGCCGCGCCCGGCCCGCTGGACGTGGTGCAGGGCACCCTGCTCAACCCGCCCCAGCTGAGCGGCTGGCAGCAGGTGCGGCTGCGCGCCGACCTGCACGAGGCCACCGGCCTGCACGTCCTGGTGGACAAGGACGTCACCGCCGCCGCGACCGGGGAGATGTGGGCCTCCGGCGGAGCGCGGCGCTCCTTCGTGTTCTGCTACCTCGGCTCGGGCCTGGGGGCGGGGGTGGTGGTGGACGACACCGTGCTGCGCGGCGTCAGCAACAACATCGGGGAGATCGGCAACATCCTCGTCGACCCGGACGGCGAGGAGATCGGCCTCGCCCGCCGCGGGTCGATGGCGGCGACCTGCCTGCCGCAGGCCCTGGTCGTCCGCGCCCAGCGCCGGGGGCTGGTCACCTCGACGGTGGACGTCGAGGACTTCGTCGCCGTCGACCAGCTGTTCACCGAGATCTGCGAGCGCGCCTACGGCGGCGACGCCGGGTGCCTGGAGCTGGTCGACGGCGCGGCCGAAGGACTGGCCGCCGGGCTCGCGGTGATGGTCAACTTCCTCGACGTCGACCGGGTGGTGCTCGGCGGCCCGGTCTGGTCGCGGGTCAGCAGCCGGATGCTCGAGGTGCTGCCCCGGCTGGTCCAGCCGCAGCTGGTGGCCGCGTCGGGGCCGCTGGCGGTCGAGGGATCCGCCGTCGGCGAGCACGTGGCCGCCCGGGGGGCCGCCGCGCTCGTCCTCGACCACTTCCTCTCCCCCCGGCCGGCCGCGCTGCTGATGGACTGACCCGTAGCACGACCAGCGGCGCCGACTAAGTCCAAACGGTTGAGTTAGTGTGGTTGCGTCGACGACGCCAACCTGACGGGAAACCCACCGTGCACGACGACCGCAGCCTCCTCGAGGGCCGCCTCAGCCGCTTCACCACCGACCACCTGGCCGCCGCGGTGCACCGCGAGCGGGCCCCGCTGACCCTGACCGCCTGGCCGGTGCCCGGCGAGCCGGTGCCCTTCGCCGAGGCCGTCACCCAGGAGTTCACCCCGATCGAGGTGGGCAGCGTCTGGGGCCGGCCCTGGAGCACCCTGTGGATCCACGTCACGGGAGAGATCCCCGCCGGCTGGGCCGACGTCGACGGCACCGTCCCCGAGATCGCCGTCGACCTGGGCTTCGGCCACGGGGCGGGCTTCCAGGCCGAGGGCCTGGCCTGGACCCCGGACGGCCGCACGATCAAGGCCGTCTCCCCCTACAACTCCCACCTCCCCGTCGTCCCCGGCGAGCCGGTCGACTTCTACCTGGAGTGCGCAGCCAACCCCGACGTCGCCAACACCGGCTTCCGCCCGACGCCGAACGGTGACCCGGAGACGGCGGGCACCGAGCCGATCTACCGGCTCAACCAGCTCGAGCTCGTGCTGCGCGACGTTGCCGCCTGGGAGCTGCGCGCCGACATCTTCACCCTCGGCGGGCTGATGGCGGAGCTGCCGCCGGACTCCAGCCGGCGGGCCGAGATCTTGATGGCCCTGCAGCGGGCCGTGGACGTCGCCGACCCCGACGACCTGGCCGGCACCGCCCCGGACGCCCGCGCCGAACTGGCCGACGTGCTGAGCAGTCCAGCCGCGGCGAGCGCGCACCGCGTGGCCGCCGTCGGGCACGCCCACATCGACAGCGCCTGGCTGTGGCCGGTGCGCGAGACCATCCGCAAGTGCGCCCGCACCTTCTCCAACGTGCTCGAGCTGGCCGAGACCGACCCGGACTTCCGCTTCGCCTGCTCCTCGGCCCAGCAGTACGCCTGGATGAAGCAGTACTACCCCGAGCTCTTCGCCCGGATCACCGCGGCCGTGCAGCGCGGCCAGTTCGTCCCCGTCGGCGGCATGTGGGTGGAGTCCGACACCAACATGCCGGGCGGTGAGGCGATGGCCCGGCAGTTCGTGGCCGGCAAGGGCTTCTTCCTGGAGAACTTCGGGGTGGAGACCGAAGAGGTCTGGCTGCCCGACAGCTTCGGCTACTCCGGGGCACTGCCGCAGATCGTCCGGGCGTCCGGTTCCCGCTGGTTCCTCACCCAGAAGATCTCCTGGAACCAGGTCAACACCATGCCGCACCACACGTTCTGGTGGGAGGGCATCGACGGCAGCCGGGTCTTCACCCACTTCCCGCCCTCGGACACCTACAACTCCACCCTCTCCGGCGCGGAGATGGCCCGGGCCGAGCGGCAGTACCGGGAGAAGGGCCGCGGGACCACGTCGCTGATGCTGTTCGGCTACGGCGACGGCGGTGGCGGGCCCAACCGCGACATGCTGGCCGCGGCGCACCGGCTGGAGTCGCTGGAGGGTTCGCCGACGCTGCGGCTGGACTCCCCGGCCGGGTTCTTCGCCGACGCGGAGGCCGAGTACCCGGGCGCTCCGGTGTGGAGCGGGGAGATGTACCTCGAGCTGCACCGCGGGACCTACACCAGCCAGGCGCGCACCAAGCAGGGCAACCGGCGCAGCGAGCACCTGCTGCGGGAGGCGGAGCTGTGGGCCGCCACGGCCACCGTGCGGACCGGCCGGGAGTACCCGGCAGCCGAGCTCGGAGAGCTGTGGGAGCTGGTGCTGCTGCAGCAGTTCCACGACATCCTCCCGGGCAGCTCGATCGCCTGGGTGCACCAGGACGCGGAGCGCAACTACACCGCGATCGCCGGGCGGGCCGAGCAGCTCATCGACGACGCGGCGCAGGCGCTGGTCGGCGAGGGCGACCAGACGCTGCTGCTCAACGCCGCCCCGCACGCCCGGTCGGGGGTCCCGGCCCTGGGGGCCGCCGTCGTCGCCGCCCCGGACGGCTCCGTGACCGTCGAGGAGATCACCGACACCGAGGGCCGGCCGGCGCACCGGCTGGACAACGGGATCGTCAGCCTGGTCGTCGACGGCGCGGGTCAGCTCTCCTCCCTCGTCGACGCGGCCAGCGGCCGGGAGGCCATCGCCCCGGGGGAGAAGGGCCTGCGGCTGCAGCTGCACCGCGACACCCCCAACCAGTGGGACGCCTGGGACGTGGACGAGCACTACCGCCGGACGGTCCGGGAGATCGACACGGTGGACGAGCTGCGGCTCGAGAGCGCGCCGGAGGCGGCTACCGTCGTCGTGGTCCGGTCCTTCGGCGCTTCGCGGATCGAGCAGCGGATCACCCTCGCCGCCGGCGCCCCCTCGGTGGCGGTGACCAGCACCGTGGACTGGCACGAGAAGCAGAAGCTGCTCAAGCTGGGCTTCGGCCTGGACGTGCACGCCGACCGCTCGGCCTCGGAGACCCAGTTCGGCCACATCTTCCGGCCCACCCACGTCAACACCTCGTGGGAGTTCGCGCGCTTCGAGATCTGCGCGCACCGGTTCCTGCACGTCGGCGAGCCCGGCTACGGGGTCGCGATCACCAACGACGCCACCTACGGCCACGACGTCGGCCGGCGGACCCGCGAGGACGGCGGGACGACGACCACGGTGCGGCAGTCGCTGCTCCGCGCGCCGCTCTACCCGGACCCGGAGGCGGACCAGGGCCGGCACGTGCTGAGCACGACGATCCGCCCGGGCGCCGCGATCGCCGACGCGGTCGAGGAGGGCTACCGGACCAACCTGGCCCCCCGCGTCGTGCAGGGCGGGCAGCCCGTCGCGCCGGTGGTGGCGGTCAGCAACCCCGCCGTCGTGGTCGAGGCGGTCAAGCTGGCGCAGGACGGCAGCGGCGACCTCGTCGTCCGGCTGTACGAGTCGCTCGGCGGCCGGGCCCGGGCCACGGTCACCGCGGACGCCGGCGCCACCGGGGTCGTCGCCACCGACCTGCTGGAGCGCCCGTTGGAGGAGGGCGCCAGCGCTGACGGGGCGTCGGTGGACCTCGAGCTGCGGCCGTTCCAGCTGGTCACCCTGCGGTTCCGCCGCTGACTCCCTGAGAAGTCAGCGCCAGCGCGGCCGGGACGCCTCCGCCGAGGCTCCCGGCCGCGTCTGGTGCGGATTCACACGGACCCGCCCCTCAGAGGGCGGCGAGTGCCTCGACCAGGTCGTCCAGCCCGAGGCTGCCCTGGCTGAGAGCGGCCATGTGCCACGCCTTGAGGTCGAACGCGTCGCCGTGCGCGGCCTGCGCCGCCGCCCGGCCGGCCAGCCAGGCCCGCTCCCCCAGCTTGTAGCTGATCGCCTGGCCCGGCATGCCGAGGTAGCGGACCAGCTCGCTGTCCAGGTACTCCGGGTCGCCGCCGCAGTGCTCGCCGAGGAAGGCCCGGCCCAGCGCGCGCGTCCACGGCTGCCCGCGGTGCTCGGCCAGCACGCCGTCGGCGTCCTCGGGCACCGGTAGCCCCAGGTGCATGCCGATGTCGATGACCACCCGGACCGCCCGCAGCTGCTGGCCGTCGAGGTAGCCGAGCCGGACGCCGGGGTCGGTGAGGAAGCCGAGCTCGTCCATCAGCCGCTCGGCGTAGAGCGCCCAGCCCTCCACGTCGGCGCCGACCGCCCCGACCACCGTCTGGAACGTCGACAGGCTGCCGGCCACGTGGGTCCACTGCGCCAGCTGCAGGTGGTGGCCCGGGACGCCCTCGTGGTACCAGGTGGACACCAGGTCCCACAGCGGGAAGCGGTCACGACCCAGCGTCGGCAGCCAGGTCCGGCCCGGCCGGGAGAAGTCCTGCGACGGCTCGGTGTAGTAGGGCGCGGCCGCGCTGCCGGGCGGGGCGATCATGGCCTCCACCCGGCGGATCGGCGGCGCCAGGTCGAGGTGGGTGCCGTCCAGGGCGTCGATCGCCTCGTCCATGATCTGCTGCAGCCGCAGCCGGATCTGCTCGACGCCCTCGACCACCTCCCCGTGCTCGGTGAGCCAGTCCATCGCCTGCCGCGGGGTGGACCCGGGCAGCACCTGCTCGGCCACCGCCCGCTGCTCGTCGCGGATCCGCCGGACCTCGGACCAGCCGAAGGCGAAGGCGTCCTCCAGACCGGTGCCGCGGCCCAGGTCGGTGCCGTTCCAGTACCGGGCGAACCGGGCGTACCGCTCCCGGCCCACGGCGTCGGGGGTGCCCGCGGTCTGCGGGGCGTAGGTGTCGCGGAGGAACCGGTGCACCTCGACGACGGCCGCGTCCGCGGCTCCCGCCGCCTCGTCCAGGGTGGTGCGCAGCCCAGCGGGCCCGTCGGCCACGAATGAGGCGAAGTACGGGCCGGCCGACCACTCCGCCAGCTGCTCGAGGACGGTCTCGACCTGCAGCGGGGCCGCGAACAGCCCCTGCGCCGCTCCCTCGGTCAAGGTCGCGCAGTAGCCGCGGTAGGCCTCCGGGACCCGCGCGAGCCGCTGGGCGACCACCTCCCAGTCCTGTGTCGTGTCCGTCGGCATCAGCTCGAAGACCTGCCGCACCTCGTGCACGGGGGAGAACAGGTTCGACAGCGCCCGCAGGCCCTCACCGGCCTCGTGCAGGTCGAGCTCGGCGGTGAGCCGCTCGCGGAGCAGCCGCGCGCAGCGCTGCTCCACCAGCTCGGCGGCCGCGCCGGCGGCCTCGACCCGGTCCAGCTCGGCCAGCGTCGCCCGCTGCAGCTCGGCGACCGCCGAGAGCCCGGCGGGTGAGAGGTCGGGCAGCCCGTCGGGCGCCGGGGTGCGGCCCAGTGCGGTGGCCAGGGTCGGGTCGAGCTCGCAGAGCCGGTCGACGTAGCCGTCGGCGACCTGACGCGGGGTGGGGACGGGTGGGGTCATGGGTGCCTCTCCACGCGGTCCTGCTGGCGCGGGCCGCTGCCGACGCACCGTACCGAGGTCGGCACCGTGGTCACCAGTGCTGCCGTGGGAATCGTGGGGCTCCCACTCGAGATCCCCTGCGCAGAGCACCGGTTGAACGTTCCTCCTGGCGTTACCCAACCGTTGCGCCCCAGCGGGTGCGGCGGTGTTCCGCGCCGCCCTAGGTTGAGCAGCCTGCCGACGTTCGTCAGGAAGGTCGGCCAACGGGGGAGGTCCGATGGGTCGTGCACGGGGTCGACGAGCAGCCGCGGCAGGGGTCGCGGTGGCGCTGGCCGCGAGCGTTCTGCCGCTCGCGGGCGGTGCGCCGGCGCAGGCCAAGGCGGCCGCCTTCTCGGCCGCGGCCGAGGCGAGGAAGATGGACGCGATCGCCACACCGAAGTTGAGCTGGTACCGCTGCTACGACACGGCTGAGTGCACGACCGTGAAGGTGCCTCGTGACTACGACAAGCCGAAGGGCGCAAAGGTCGAGCTGGCGTTGCTGCGGGTGAAGGCCCGGGACCAGAAGAACAAGATCGGAAGCCTGTTCATCAACCCGGGCGGTCCGGGGGGTTCCGCCACCGAGACCGCCTACTCCTCCCGCGAGCTGCTGTCGCCGAAGCTCTTGGACCGGTTCGACGTCGTCGGGATGGACCCGCGGGGCATCGCGTTCAGCGACAACGTCACCTGCCTGACCCCGCGCACCCAGGACGACGCGCTGGATGGCTACCGCACCGCGTTCCCGCTGGGGTCGGCGCAGGAGAAGGCGTGGATCGCCTCCGACCGGGCTCTGGGCCGCGCCTGCAGCAAGGACGGCCTGGCGAAGTCGATGTCGACCGCCGAGGTCGCCCGGGACATGGAGCTGATGCGCCGGGCGGTCGGGGACGAGCAGCTGAGCTTCCTCGGGTTCTCCTACGGCTCCTACCTGGGTCAGGTCTACGCCAACATGTTCCCGAACCGCTTCCGGGCGGTCGCGGTGGACGGGGTCCTCGACCCGGTCGCCTGGGCCGGCGACCGGCGCAACGTCGACCAGCCCCTCGAGCTCCGCCTCGATTCCGCAGCAGGGGCGTACAAGGGGCTGCGGGAGATCCTGGTCCGCTGCGACCGGGCTGGTGGGGCGGCGTGCCGCTTCGCCGCCGGCGACCCGCTGGCCAACCTGCGGCTGATCGCGGACCGGCTCCGCGCGGCGCCGCTGGTCATCGAGGACGAGGAGTTCGGCGAGACCTTCACCTTCACCTACCAGGACATGGTCGCCACGATGCTGGGCATGCTGTACGACCCGGCCGGCTCCGAGTACATCGTCGAGATGTTGGCTGACCTGTACGTGCTGACCGAGCCGCCCGCCCCGTCAGCGCGCACGGCGAGCAGCCGGCACGCCGACGCCGTTCGTGGCCTGGCCGAGGTGCACCGCGAGACCACCGAGCAGGGCAGCCGACCGCGCTGGGGTTTCCCCTACGACAACAACCTGGACGCCTTCGCGTCCGTGACCTGCGCCGACTCCCGGGAGACGACCAGGAGCAGGCAGTTCCCCGCCTTCGCCGCGCAGGCTGACGAGCGGGCTCCGTACTTCGGGCGGGCCTGGTTGTGGAGCAGCTCGGTGTGTGCTGGCGACGCCTTTCCCGGCAACGACGAGGACGCCTACACCGGCCCCTTCACCACCAGGACCAGGGCACCGGTGCTGTACGTCGGCAACTACTACGACCCGGCCACCAGCTACGCCGGAGCTGTCAGCGCGGCCAAGCGCATGCCGAACAGCCGCCTGCTGACCAGCGACTCCTTCGGTCACACCGCGTACGGCAGCTCCGCCTGCACCATGGGTGCCGTCGACGCCTACCTCCTCAAGGGCACCCTGCCGGCGGTGGGGAAGGTCTGCGTCGGCGACGTCCAGCCGTTCGCGGCCGACGAGGACGCCCTCGAGGAGAACGCCGTCCGGCAGCAGGCTCTGCGTCAGCAGCTGACCGGTCCGGCCCTGATCCGGCGCTGACCCGACCCGGCCAGGATGGCGGTCCGGACGCACGACAGCCCGGCACCTCGAAGAGGTACCGGGCTGTCGGTCGCTGTGCGCGAGGGGGGACTTGAACCCCCACGTCCTTGCGGACACTGGCACCTGAAGCCAGCGCGTCTGCCATTCCGCCACTCGCGCTCGGTCCGGACTCTCGAACCCGTCCGAACCAGCCGAAGAAGGCTAGCACGAACGCGTGGGGCCGCTCGCCACGTGCCGCCCGGCCCACCCGGCGCCGACGGGCGCCTGAGCGCTCGAGCGCGGGTCCACCACGTCACTCCCGTTACGATCTAGGTTGGACCGAGCCCGGGAAGGGGGGACATGGGGATCTTCGGACGCTTCGAGAAGAAGGTCGAGGGCGCCGTCAACGGCGTCTTCGCGCGGGCCTTCAAGGGCGACGTGCAACCGGTCGAGATCGCTGCCCGGCTGCAGCGCGAGCTGGACGCCGAGGCCAAGCTCATGTCCCGGGACAAGCGCCTGGTGCCCAACGACTTCACCGTCGGCCTGTCCCCGCATGACCACGACAAGCTGGCGCCCTACAGCGGGACGCTGGTCACCGAGCTCGCCGCGGAGCTGCGGCACCACGCCGCGGAGATGGGCTACCAGTTCAACGGGCCGATCCGGATCCACTTCGCCCTGACCCCGAACCTGCCGACCGGTCGCTTCACCGTCGAGTCCGAGGCCGTGGCCGGGGTCGAGGACCGGGGTGCCCCGGCCCGGTCCCCGCAGCAGGCCCGCCCGGCACCGCCGACCCCGCGGACCCAGTCGCCGGCCCCCGACCCGCGCCAGCAGCTCGTCCTCGAGGTCAACGGCACCAGGCACGCCCTCACCCCGCCCGGGCTGGTGATCGGCCGCGGCACCGAGGCCGACCTGCGGATCAACGACCCGGGCATCTCCCGGCGGCACGCCGAGATCCGGGTCGAGGGCGCCGGGCCGTCGATGCGCCTGCAGATCGTCGACCTGGGCTCCACCAACGGGATCGTCGTCAACGGGCACAGGGTCCGCGAGGCCGCGCTGCGCGAGGGCACGCGGATCGAGATCGGCTCGACCCGGATGCTGGTGCACGCACCCGCTGGTCGATGACCCGTGTCCGAGATCGCGCTGACCGTCCTCAAGGTGCTGTTCCTGGCCCTGCTGTGGCTGTTCATCTTCTCCGCGGTCGCGGTCATCCGCACCGACCTCTTCGGCAAGGCCGTGCCCGCTCCCGACCAGCCCGAGGCCCGCGAGCTGGAGTCGCCCTCACCGCCGGCCCGGCGCACCCGGCGACCTCGTGGTGACCCGCGCGTGCTGAGCATCGTGCAGGGCCAGCAGACCGGGGAGGCGGCCGAGCTCACGCCCGGGCTGGTGCTGATCGGCCGCAGCGCCGACTGCCAGCTCGTCCTGGACGACGACTACGTCTCCACCCGGCACGCCCGGGTGGTCGCCGGGGAGAGCGGGCTCTACATCGAGGACCTCGGCTCCACCAACGGCACCTACGTCAACGGCGCCCGGATCACCGCCCCCACCGCCATCTCGATGTCGGACACCCTGCGGATCGGCAAGACGATCCTCAAGCTGGAGCCCTGACGCGATGGCCCTGACGCTGCGCTACGTGACCCACTCCGAGGTCGGGCTCGTCCGCAAGAACAACCAGGACTCCGGTTACGCGAGCCCGCACCTGCTCGTGGTCGCCGACGGGATGGGGGGCGCAGCGGCCGGGGACCTGGCCTCGGCCGTGGCCATCGAGGCGATCCGCCAGGCCGACGCCCCGACGCCGTCGGCGGAGATGCTCGACGTGCTGGCCCGCGCCGTGCACCGCGCCAACGACCGGATCGCCGACCTGGTCGAGGCCGACCTCTCCCTGGACGGCATGGGGACCACCGTCACCGGCGCCCTGTTCGACGGCTCCGAGCTCGGGCTGGCCCACATCGGCGACAGCCGCGCCTACCTCTTCCGGGACGGCAGCCTGGAGCGGCTGACCCACGACCACAGCTGGGTGCAGTCGCTCGTCGACGACGGCAAGATCGACGAGGCCGCGGCCGCCGTCCACCCGCACCGCTCGCTGCTGCTCAAGGTGCTCAACGGCCAGCCCGCGAACGAGCCCGACCTGACCCGGACCACGCTGGCCGCCGGTGACCGGTTGCTGCTGTGCAGCGACGGGCTCTGCGGCCTGGTCGGCGACCCCGAGATCGCCGCCGCGCTCGCCGTGGCCGACCCGGCGCAGGCCCTCGACCGCCTGGTCGGCGACGCGCTGGCCGAGGGCGGCATCGACAACATCACGGTGATCCTGGCCGACGTCGTCGAGTCCGGCGGGAGCACCGAGCGGGTGGTCCTCGGAGCCGCCGCGGACCGCAACCAGCCCACGGCGCCGATCGGCCTGCCCGTCCCGCCGGCCGACCCCGGAGCCGGCGGCCACCGGGGGTCCACCGCCGTCGGTGCCCTCAGCACGCCGGTCGAGGACGAGGCCCGCTACAACCCGCAGCCGCCCGCCCGGCGCCGGCTCGTCCGACCCCTGGTCGGTGCGCTCGTCCTGCTGCTCGTGGCCGGAGCCGGCCTCGTCACCGCCTGGTCCTGGACCCGCACCCAGTACTTCATCGGGGCCGCCGACCAGCGGGTGGCCATCTTCCAGGGCCTGCCCGGCGACGTCGTCGTCCCGCTCTCCCGGGTCTACGAGGTCCAGCCCCTGGCGCTGGCCGAGCTGCCCGCCTACTACGCGGCTCAGGTCCGGGCCGGGATCGAGGTCTCCAGCCTGGACTCGGCGCGGCAGACCGTCGCCGAGCTGACCGAGGCGGCGCGTCGCTGCGCCCTCGCCCCGCCGACGCCCTCCCCGTCCCCTCGACCGTCGGCCAAGCCCGGGTCCACCCCCCCGCCCGAGCCCTCGGAGGGGCCCACCACGCCCACCACGCCCGCCGCATCGGTGCCGGCCGGACCGGGTTGCTGAGGTGAGCGCGCCCCACCAGGTCACGGTCGTGCCCCGCAAGCGCCGGACCACCGAGCTGGCGCTGGCGGCCTTCGCCCTCGGCATCGGCCTGGCCGCGTACGCGGTCGTCGACCTGAACGTCCTGGGTGCGGTCTCCCCCCGGTTCCCGATGGTCGCGGCCGTGTCCGGGGTGCTGGTCGCCGTGGCCCACCTCGCGGTCCGCTGGCGGCTGCCGTACGCCGATCCGGTGCTGCTGCCCTGCGTGGTGCTGCTCAACGGGCTGGGGCTGACGATGATCCACCGCATCGACCTGATCAACGACCCCCCGCTGGCCGGGGCTCGCCAGCAGCTGATCTGGACAGTGATCGGGGTCGCCCTGTTCGTGGCGGTGGTGGTGCTGCTGCGCGACCACCGTCCGCTGCAGGGCTACACCTACACGATCGGGCTGGCCGGCGTCGTCCTGCTGCTGCTCCCCCTGCTGCCGGGTCTGGGGGTGGAGAAGTTCGGGGCCCGGATCTGGATCCAGGTCGGTTCCTACAGCTTCCAGCCGGCCGAGGCGGCCAAGGTGCTGCTGTCCATCGCCTTCGCCTCCTACCTGGTGGAGAAGCGCGACGTGCTGGCCCTGGCCGGCTGGCGGGTGCTCGGCCTCGACCTGCCCCGGGCCCGCGACCTCGGCCCGATCCTGCTGATGTGGCTGGTCAGCCTGGCGGTGCTGGTCTCCCAGCGCGACCTGGGAACCTCGCTGCTGTTCTTCGGGTTGTTCGTCATGATGCTCTACGTCGCCACCGAGCGGGCCGGCTGGCCCGTGCTCGGCACCCTGCTGTTCGCGGGCGGCGCCTACCTCGGCTACCAGCTCTTCGGCCACGTCCGGGTCCGGGTCGGCGCCTGGCTGGACCCGTTCTCCGACTACGACACCTACTACCAGGTGATCAACGCGCAATTCGGGATCGCCTGGGGCGGACTGCTGGGTACCGGCCTGGGTGAGGGCCGGCCCGGCCTGACCCCGCTGGCCCGGAGCGACTTCATCGCCGCCGCCCTCGGTGAGGAGCTGGGGATGACCGGGCTGATGGCGATCGTCCTGGTCTACGGCCTGGTGGTGGCACGCGGCCTGCGCACCGCCCTGCAGTGCCGCGAGCCGTTCGGCAAGCTGCTGGCCGCCGGCCTGGCCTTCGCCTTCGCGCTGCAGGTGTTCACCATCATCGGCGGCGTCACCCGGCTGCTGCCCCTGACCGGCCTCACCACCCCGTTCATGTCCCAGGGCGGTTCATCGCTGGTCTGCAACTGGATCGTCGTCGCCCTGCTGCTGGTGGTGTCCCACCAGGCCCGCAAACCCGTCGTCACGGTGGCCGCGCTCGACCCCGACGCCGAGACCACCCAGCTGGTCAGGGCCGCCACGTGAACCGTCCGATCCGCCGGGTGGCTTTCGTGGCCATGCTGATGTTCGCCCTGCTGCTGGCCAACGGCACCTACATGACGCTCTTCCGCACCGATTCGCTGGCCGCCGAGCCGCAGAACCGCCGCGTCCGCGACGCCGAGTTCGCCCAGGACCGCGGGGCGATCCTCGCCGCCGGCAAGACCGAGATCGCCACCACCGGACCCTCGAAGGACCGGTTCCGCTACCAGCGCAGCTACCCGGCCGGCTCGCTCTACGCCCCGGTGACCGGGTTCTACTCCTACGACCACGGCAGCACCGGGGTGGAGAGCACCTACAACAGCCAGCTGGCCGGGACGGCCGACGCCCTCTTCGTGCGCCGTCTGATCGACCTCGCGACCGACCGCGCCCCGCGGGGGGCCAGCGTGCAGACCACGATCGTGCCTGCGATGCAGGAGGCGGCGGCCCAGGCGCTGGGCGACCAGAAGGGGGCTGTCGTCGCCCTCGACCCGAAGACGGGGGCGGTGCTGGCCCTGGTGACCAGCCCCACCTACGACCCGAACGACGTGGCCAGCCACGACATCGAGGCCGCCGGGAAGGCCTACGACCGGTTGGCCGGTCGGGAGAACCGGCCGCTGGCCAACCGCGCGGCGCGCGAGATCTACCCGCCCGGCTCGACCTTCAAGCTGGTGACCGCTGCCGCCGCGCTGGCGCAGGGCCAGGAGCCGACCTCGGAGGTCGACAGCCCCGACGAGCTCACCCTGCCCGGCACCAGCACCGTGCTCCCCAACTCCACCAACTGCGGCGGCACCTCGATCACCCTCACCCAGGCGCTCAAGGTCTCCTGCAACACCGCCTTCGCCAACCTCGGGCTGGAGCTCGGGCAGGACGAGCTGCGTGAGCAGGCCCAGGCCTTCGGCTTCGACCAGCGCCATCTCGCCGATCTCAACGGGGTGGCCAGCCGGTTCCCCGACGACCTCGACGACGCCCAGCTCGCGCTCAGCTCCATCGGCCAGTTCGACGTGGCCGCCAGTCCGCTGCAGATGGCCATGGTCACCGCCGGCATCGCCAACGACGGGGTGGTGATGGACCCCTACCTGGTGAGCATGGTGCAGGCGCCGGACCTGAAGCCGCTGTCCACCCACGAACCGAGGGTGCTGTCGGAGGCGATGACGCCGGAGAACGCGCAGAAGCTGCAGGCGATGATGGTCGAGACGGTGGCCTCGGGCACCGGCGGCAACGGCGCCATCGCCGGCGTCGAGGTGGGCGGGAAGACGGGGACGGCCCAGTCCGACCCGACGCGCAAGCCGTTCGCCTGGTTCACCTCCTTCGCCCCCGCCGACGACCCGCAGGTGGCCGTCGCGGTGGTGGTGGAGGACGCCGACATCCCCCGCGCGGACATCGCCGGCGGCAGGGTGGCCGCACCGATCGCCCGGGCCGTGATGGAGGCCGGGCTGTGAGCCCTCGGGGAGGCGGCGGCACCCGCCACCCGGGCGGGGCCACCCGGGGCGGCGACGTCGGTGGCCCACGCGAGGACTCGCGCCGGCTCCGCCGGGTGGGGCGCGGGGCACCGAGGACGGGCGCGGGGGTCAGAGCGGCCACACGGAGAGGAACCACGAGATGACTGGCGAGCCGATCACCGTCGGAGGCCGCTACGAGCTGGGCGACGTGCTCGGCCGGGGCGGGATGGCGGAGGTCCGCAGCGCCGTCGACCGGCGGCTGGGCCGGCCCGTGGCGGTCAAGCAACTGCGCGCCGACCTGGCCACCGACCCGACCTTCCAGGCCCGCTTCCGCCGGGAGGCCCAGTCCGCCGCCGGCCTCAACCACCCCACGATCGTGGCGGTCTACGACACCGGCGAGGAGCCCGACCCGCGCACCGGCATCTCCATCCCCTACATCGTGATGGAGCTCGTCGAGGGCTCGACGTTGCGCGACGTGCTCCGCGACGGCCGCAAGATCCTCCCCGAGCGGGCCCTGGAGCTGACCCAGGGCGTCCTCGACGCGCTGAGCTACAGCCACAAGGCCGGCATCGTCCACCGCGACATCAAGCCGGCCAACGTGATGCTCACCCCGACCGGGGGCGTCAAGGTGATGGACTTCGGCATCGCCCGGGCCGTCGCCGACACCTCGGCCACCATGACCCAGACCGCGGCGGTGATCGGCACCGCGCAGTACCTGTCCCCCGAGCAGGCCCGTGGGGAGACCGTCGACGCCCGCAGCGACATCTACTCCGCCGGCTGCCTGCTCTACGAGCTGCTGGTCGGACGGCCGCCGTTCGTCGGGGAGTCCCCGGTCAGCGTCGCCTACCAGCACGTGCGGGAGGCCCCGGTGCCGCCCAGCCAGCTGGACCCGGTGATCACCCCCGACATCGACGCCATCACCCTCAAGGCGCTGGCCAAGGACCCGGCCGACCGCTACCAGTCCGCCCGGGAGATGAAGGCCGACATCACCCGGGTGCTGGCCGGGCAGCAGGCCACCGCCGTCGTCCCCCGGGTGGCCGTCGCTCCCGCCGACGCCACGCCCACCCGGGTGGTGGCGGCGCCGGTCGCCCCGCCCCCGGTCGAGGAGGACGAGGAGGAGCCGAAACGCCGGGCCGGGGTGGTGGCTGCCGTCGTGGGGCTGGTCGTGCTGCTGATCGGGCTGGGCGCCTTCGGGCTGTACCAGGCCTTGGGGCCCCAGGACGAGCCGCAGGTGGCCCTGGTCGAGGTGCCGACGGTGCTGACCTACACCGAGGCGCAGGCCCGGAGCCAGCTCACCGAGCGCGGCCTGGCCGCAGAGGTCCGGCGCACCAACGGCGCGGACGACGACACGGTGGGGACGATCACCGCGCAGAACCCGGTCGGGGGCACCCAGGCCGAGGTCGGCAGCACCGTCGGGCTGACGCTCAACGTCGGACCCAAGACGGCGAAGGTGCCCGGCAACCTGGTGGGCGCCGACGTCGACGCCGCGGAGCAGGCACTGGAGGACGCGGGCTTCACCAACGTCAGCACCGAGGCGGCCAGCAGCGAGGACGCCGACGCCGAGGAGGACGAGGTGCTCGACGTCGACCCGGCCGAGGGCGCCACCGCCGCGCTGGACGACGAGATCGTGCTGAGCTACGCCACCGGGGAGTCAGAGGTGCCCGTGCTGACCGGCAAGACGCCCGAGCAGGCCCTCTCCGACGCCCGCACGGCGGGTTTCACCAACGTCAAGCGGGTGGACGAGGAGACCGACGAGGAGACGGCCGGAGTCGTCTTCGAGCAGACCCCCAAGGCCGGCGAGCGGCAGAAGCGCGGCGCCGAGATCACCATCACGGTGGCGGTCGCCCCGCCCGAGCCGGACCCGCCGACGCCCTCCCCCACGCCGGAACCGCCCGAGTCCCCGTCGCCCACGCCGTCGGCCTCCGCCAGTCCCACGCCCGAGGAGTCACCAGGTCAATAGAACAGGTGTGCGATCGGTGCTACCCTGACCGCCATGACCAGTGCGGTCCAGACCTCGCTCTTCGACCTGCCCGAGCCCCACGACGGCCTGGGTCCACTCGGCGGACTGGTCACCCGGCAGGTGCTCGGCCGGGGCGCCTGGGTCGACCTCCTGCCGGGTTGGCTGAGCGGCGCTGACACCCTCCTCGACACCCTGCTGACCCAGGTGCCCTGGGTCGCCGAGCGGCGGCAGATGTACGAGCGCGTGGTGGACGTCCCCCGGTTGCTCTGCTTCTACGGCGAGGACGACCCGCTCCCGCACCCTGCCCTCAGCACGGCCAGGGACGCGCTGAGCGCGCACTACGGGCCCGAGCTGGGTGAGCCGTTCACCACCGCCGGGCTCTGCCTCTACCGGGACGGCCGGGACTCCGTCGCCTGGCACGGGGACACCGTCGGGCGAGGCCGGATGGAGGACACCATGGTGGCGATCGTCTCCCTCGGCTCGCCCCGGCACCTGATGCTGCGTCCCCGCGGCGGTGGCGCGACCATCCGGCAGCAGCTCGGGCACGGCGACCTGGTGGTGATGGGCGGGTCCTGCCAGCGCACCTGGGAGCACGCCATCCCCAAGACCAGCCGGTCGGTGGGCCCGCGGATCAGCGTGCAGTTCCGCCCGCACGGGGTGCGCTGACCCGCGCGCCCCCTGAGCCCGTCGAGGAGTCGTCGGGGACGGTGGGCGGGTGACCCCGCCCGCCGACCCACTGGCCGACGCCCGGCTGGCGGCTGCTCGCGCTGCGGGACGCCCTGGCTCCCCGGGTGCTGCCGGTGGAGCATCCCGTGCTCTGCCACGGCGACGTGCACGCCGGCAACGTGATCGCCCTGCAGGGCGCCTTCTCCGGACTGGTCGACTTCGCCGGGACCGGGTGGCTGGACGCCGGCTGGGACTTCGCCGCCGTGCCCGCAGGCGCGGTCGGACCGCTGCTCGACGGCTACGGCGACGCCGGCGGCGAGACGGGCGGCCTGGGTCCCCGGATCGTCTGGTGCCGGTTCCAGCTCGCGGTGCACCGGCTGCCCGGCCACCGCACGCCGGAGCCCGCCGCTCTCGACGCCGTTCGCCGGGCGGAGGCGCTGCTGGACCGGCTGGGTGGCTGAGCCGACCCGGGCGTGGGCCGTCGACTCAGAAGTCGAGCCGCAGGACCGCCCGCCGCGGCGTCGGCCGGCCGGCCTCCACCAGTCCGGCGGCGGTGAACATCGCGACCGTCCCGACGTGCCGCTCCTCGTCGAGGACCCCGGACACGGTGACGGGGTAGCCCTCGACGGCTCGGGCGCCCCGCTCCCGGGCGAACTCGACGGCGGCCCGCACCAGCGCCCGGCCGACGCCCCGCTTGCGGTGGCCGGCCCGGATCAGCACGCAGGTCACCGCCCACACGCTCGGGTCCGTCCGGTCCTCCGAGCGGTCCAACCAGGGCACCCGCTGGTTGCGGACCAGCCCCGGGTAGGCAGACCGGGGCTCGACCGCGCACCAGCCGACCGGTTCGGCACCGAGGAGGGCCACCAAGGCCGCTCGTCTGGTCGGCGTCGGCGCGACCGCAGTCGGTCTGCTGCCGCAGCCGGTGCGCCCGCTCCTGCTCCGGGAACCCGGCGAAGAACTCCCCGGGGGCCAGCTTGTAGCGCTGGCAGAAGCACCGCGACGCCGCGCCGCGGGTGCCGAACACCGCGGCCAAGTCGTCCCAGGTGACGTCGCTGGCGGGACGCACCGTCAGCTCCGGCCTGGTCCCGTCCCCGTTCACGCTGCTGCTGCTGGCTCCGGCCATCGTCGAGCCGCCTCAGGACCGCGCGGACACCAGCGGCGCGAGCCCGGCCGCGCGGGCCGGTGCCTCGGTGTCCCCGCAGACCGCGAGCCAGTTGGCCAGCATCTGGTAGCCGCCCTCGGTGAGCACGGACTCCGGGTGGAACTGGACGGCCTCGACGGGCAGCTCGCGGTGCCGGACCGCCATCACCACGCCGCTCTCGGTCAGCGCGGTCACCTCGAGCACGGGCGGCACGGTGTCGGGCTCGATGGCCAACGAGTGGTACCGGGTCGCGGTGAACGGCTGGGGCAGCCCAGCCAGCACGCCGATCCCCTGGTGCTCGATCAGCGACGTCTTGCCGTGCAGCAGCTCGGGGGCCCGGTCGACCACCCCGCCGTAGGCGACACCGATCGACTGCAGGCCCAGGCAGACCCCGAAGATCGGCACCACCCCGGCCTGGGAGCGGACCACGTCGACGCAGACACCGGCCCCCTCGGGGGTGCCGGGTCCGGGGGAGAGCAGGATCCCGTCGAAGCCGCGGACGAAACCGGGGTCGGCGAACCGCGGGTCGTCGTTGCGCCAGACCTCGACCTCGGCCCCGATCTGGGCCAGGTATTGGACGAGGTTGTAGACGAAGGAGTCGTAGTTGTCGATGACCAGGATCTTCGCGGCGCTCACCCGCCCATTGTCCTCCTCCGGGCGCTGAACCGGGGGGCGGACCAGGTCAGCGGGGACTGCTGGGACCGCTGGCGGTGGGTGACGCCCCGTCCCGCCCGAGCGGCCTGGCGTGCTGCAGGTCCAGCGACCCCTGGTGGGCCGGGAAGTCGGCGCGCTCGACCGTCTGCTCCTGGTAGACCAGGCCGTAGGCGGCCACGTACTGCTGGTAGATCTGGAGGGCCGGCGAGCCGGCCAGGGCAGCCCGCAGCCGCGCGGGGTCGCCGAGCGCGCTCACCACGTAGGGCGGGGCGTAGGGGATGCCGTGCAGCACGACGGTGTTGCCGACGCACTTGACCCCGGTGGTGGAGATGACCCGCTGGCCCTGGATGGTCATCGCCTCCGCGCCACCGCTCCACAGCGCGTTGACGACCGCCTGGATGTCCTGCTGGTGGACGACCAGCAGGTCGGCGTCGATCCCCTCGGCCGCCACGGTCTCGGGGGCGTCGTCGATCGAGACGGTCACCGCCGGACCGGTCAGCGCGGTGAACGCGGCGGCGGCGGAGGTGCGCTCCAGCTCGGCCTGCAGGACCGGGTCGTCGCCCTCCACGTCGGACAGCGCGTCCACCTGGGCCCGGACCTCGCTCACCTGGCGCGCCAGATCGGCGTTGCGCCGCGACTGGGCCTGGACCAGGCTGACCAGATCGGTGTTGCGTCCCGGTCGGAGGTCGGTGCCGCGCGCGTTGACGGCGCTGAGCACCACCATCAAGCCCGCCAGCAGGCAGAC
The DNA here is from genome assembly GCA_039527025.1 of Microlunatus lacustris. Lineage (GTDB taxonomy): Bacteria > Actinomycetota > Actinomycetes > Propionibacteriales > Propionibacteriaceae > Microlunatus > Microlunatus lacustris. The sequence goes on along the minus strand of BAAAJN010000003.1, from coordinate 233,493 downwards.
GGCGGCGGTCAGCACGCGCCCAGCCGGACGCCGGCTGGCGTCGCGGCGGACCTGGGCGGCGCGCGCCCGGCGCAGGGCGTCGAGCACCCGACGGCTCGGTCGGACCCGCGCGCGCTGCTCCACCCGGCCCTCCTCCCCACGGCTCGTGCCGGGGCGGCGCAGATGGCTCCGTCCCGGTTCCCCGACTACGCTACCCAGCGACACCGAGGAGTTGAGCGTGCCAGAGTCGAGAACCCGCAAGTCCAGCGACGAGAAGCGGCGCCGGGCCCGCCAGGAGGCCAAGCCGGCCAAGGTGAAGGCCCCGTCCAGCCGGCGCTGGGTCCCGCCGACCTTCATCACCGTCGGTCTGCTGGGTGTCATCTGGCTGATCGTCTACTACGTGGCCGGCCCGCAGATCCCGTACATGAGCGACCTCGGCAACTGGAACATCCTGATCGGCATGGGCGGCATGGCGGCCGCCTTCGGCATCGCCACGCTCTGGCGCTGACCCCTCCCCGCCGCTGAACCACACCGCTGTAACTACGTCCACAGTGGGGACAACTCCTGTGGACAACTCTCCGGACCGCCACCGATGAGCAGTCCGGGCGCCGGTCGGCGGCTCGACCGGGAGATCTTCGGGCTGGCCCTGCCGACGCTGGCCACCCTGGTCTCCGAGCCGCTGCTGCTGCTCGCCGACTCCGCGATCATCGGTCACCTCGGCACCGACGCGCTGGCCGGCCTGGGCATCGCGGCGAACGTGCTCGGCGTGCTGATCGGGCTGTGCATCTTCCTGGCCTACGGCACCACGGGCACGGTGGCCCGCCGGCTCGGGGCGGGTGACCGCGGCGCCGCCCTCGCCGGCGGCTTCGACGGACTGGTGCTGGCCGTCCTGCTCGGCGCGCTGCTCTGCCTCGCGCTGCAGCTCCTGGTGCCGACCGTCGTCGGCGCGTACGGCGCGTCGCCCGCCGTCACCGCGGCCGCGACCAGCTACCTGCGGGTGGCCGCCTTCGGCCTGCCGTCGGTCCTGCTGCTGCTGGCGGGCACCGGGGTGCTCCGCGGCCTCCAGGACACCCGCACCCCGCTGCAGGTCGTCATCGCCGCGAACCTGCTCAACATCGTGCTCAACCTCGCCCTGGTCTACGGGGCCGGTCTGGGCATCGCCGGCGCGGCACTCGGCACGCTGCTGGCCCAGACCGCGGCCGCGGTCGTGGTGGCCGTGGTGGTGGTGCGGCGGATGCGGGCCGTGCACGCCCGGCCCCGCTTCGCGTTCGGCGGGGTGCTGCGGGCGGCCCGGTCCGGCCTCTGGCTGGTGCTGCGGACCGCGACGCTGCAGGGCGCGGTCACGCTCACCACCCTCACTGCGGCCACCAGCGGGACGGTCGCCCTGGCCGCGCACCAGGTGGTCAACAGCCTCTGGGTGCTGCTGGCCTTCGCCCTCGACGCGCTGGCCATCGCCGGGCAGGCGATCATCGGCCGCGCCCTCGGTGCGGGCGACGTCCCGCTGGGACTGGCGATGACCCGGCGGATGGTCGGCTGGGGCGTGGTGGCCGGGCTGGGCTTCGGCCTGCTGGTGTGGGCGACGCGGCCGCTCTACGTCGGCTTGTTCTCCCCCGACCCGCAGGTGCAGCAGCTGGTCGGGACCGTGCTGCTGGTGGTGGCGGCGGTGACCCCGGTGGCCGGGATCGTCTACGTCCTCGACGGGGTGCTGATCGGGGCCGGTGACGGCCGGTACCTGGCCCTGGCCGGGTTCCTCGCCCTGCTGGCCTACGCGCCCCTGGCGCTGCTGGTCCGCGACCAGGGCGCCGGCCTGGTCTGGCTGTGGGCGGCCTACGGGGTGTTCATGCTCGCCCGGATGACCACGCTGGTGCTGCGGGTCCGCACCGGGGCGTGGGCCCGGACCGGTGCCGTCGTCGGCTGAACCGCGTCGGACGGGCGGTCAGCCGTCGGGGCCGGGCTGGTCCAGGAGCCGCCGCGGTCGCCACCGGTCACCCGGTGGTCGAGGTGCTCTCGGCGTCGTGCGCGAGGGTGAACCGCGCCCCCAGCCGCTGCGGCGGGCCGTCCGGACGGCCCAGACCGTGGGCCAGGACCTCGGTGGTGGGGCCGGCCCCGACCGTGGTCCGGCTGCCAGGTAGCGGTGCGCGGACGACGACCGTGCCGCTCGCCGCCTCCAGGGACGTCTCGAGCCCGCGCACCATCACGGTGCCTCCTCCGGGACGGGCCGGGACGGCACGACGCCCCGAGGCCGGGGCCTCGGGGCGTCGTGGTCGATCAGGGGCGTCGCTCAGGAGGCGGCGACGACCGCGAGCTGGACGTGCGCGGTGACCGCGTCGTGCAGCTTCACACCGATGGTGTGGTTGCCGACCGACTTGATCGGCTTGTTGATCTCGACGGAGCGCTTGTCCACCGAGACGTTGCCGGCCTTCTTGATGGCCCCGGCGATGTCGGCGGCGGTGACCGCGCCGAACAGCTTGCCGGTGTCACCGGCCCGCACCGGGAGCTCGACGCTGATGCCCTCGAGCTGCGTCCGCACCTCCTGGGCGTGGTCGATGCCGCGGATCTCGCGAGCCGCACGGCTCCGCTTGATGCCCTCGATCTGCTTCTCGCCGCCGCGGGTCCAGCGGATGGCGAAGCCACGCGGGATGAGGTAGTTCCGGCCGTAGCCGTCCTTGACCTCGACCACGTCGCCGGCGCCACCGAGGTTGTCCACGGCAGCCGTCAGGATGAGCTTCATCTGGGCGTCCCTCCTCAGCGAGCCGTCGAGGCGTACGGCAGCAGCGCAACCTCGCGGGCGTTCTTGATGGCGATGGCGACCTTGCGCTGCTCCTGGACGGAGAGCCCGGTCACCCGGCGGGCGCGGATCTTGCCGCGCTCGGAGATGAACTTCCGCAGCGTGGCGGTGTCCTTGTAGTCGATGTGCTGGCCCGCGCGCAACGGGTTGGACTTCTTCTTCGGTGCGCGCTTGGCGGGTGGGGTGCTGGCCATTGTGGTGCTCTCCTCTCGAGCCCGGCGCGAGTCTGTGCTCGATGGCCGGAATGTGCCGGATGTGGGTTGGGGTGCCTGATCGGCTCAGCGCGGGGCCGGGCTGATCAGAACGGGGGCTCGTCGCTCTGGGGCGTCGCCCAGGGGTCGGAGCCTTGTGCGCGGTTTCCGCCGCCGCCGGTGCTGGCCCCGGTGGCCCAGGGGTCCTCGCCCCCGCCGCCACCGCCGCCACCGGCGTTGCCGCCGCCGGCGTTGCCACCGCCGCCGTAGCCGCCACCCCCGGAGGAGCGGGCAGCGCCGCCGCCACCGCCGTACCCGCCACCGCCCTGGCCACCGCCGCCACCACTGGTGGTGCGGGTGACCTTGGCCGTCGCGTAGCGCAGCGCCGGACCGATCTCGTCGACGTCGACCTCGAACACGGTGCGCTTCTCGCCCTCGCGGGTCTCGTAGCTCCGTGACTTCAGGCGGCCCTGGACGATCACCCGCATGCCCTTCTGGAGCGACTCGGCGACGTTCTCCGCAGCCTGGCGCCAGACGGCGCAGTTGAGGAACATCGCATCGCCGTCACGCCACTCGTTGGACTGACGGTCGAAGGTGCGCGGGGTCGACGCGACCGTGAAGTTCGCGACCGCGGCACCCGAGGGGGTGAAGCGCAGCTCCGGGTCGGCGGTGAGGTTGCCGACCAGGGTGATGGGTGTTTCGCCTGCCATGGGGTCTCCCTGGGTTGAGATGCGACGATCGAGCGGCGGGGTGGGCGAGGGTCCTCAGCAGTCCCGGTCCACGGCGACCACCTTGCCAGCCCCGACTGACAGGAACGAGAGCCGGAGCAAGGCTGTGGACGGAGCCGCGGACGAGGACGGGCCTGTGGACGGCCCGCGCGCGCTCAGTGGGCGTCGGTGCGGATGACCTTGGTGCGCATGATCGACTCGTTGATCGAGAACTGGCGGTCCAGCTCCTTCACGTCGACCGGGTTGGCCTGCATCGTGATGATGGCGTAGATGCCCTCGGACTTCTTCTGGATCTCGTACGCCAACCGGCGACGACCCCAGATGTCCAGGTTCTCCACGGTGCCGCCACCCTTGGTGATGACGGTCAGGTACTGCTCGAGCGTGGGTTGGACGGAACGCTCATCGGTCTCAGGGTCGAGGATGACCATGACCTCGTAAGGGCGCATGCGCGAACTCCACCTCCTCTGGTCTCAGCGGCTGCAGGCGGGTCCCGCAGCAGGAGGGCGAATGCCGACCGGTCCCACACGGGTGGGTCCGGTCTGGCCGCCGCCCGGAGGCGGCAGCACAGCGGTCGAGTCTAGCCGTGCGCCGACCCCGGGAGCGAATCGGCGCCTGAAGGGTCCCGCGACCCGTCGGCACTCAGCCGGGGAGGTCCCGGGACCAGTTGTGCACCGTGTGCAGCACCCGCATGCCGAGCCGCAGGTAGAGGTCGAGAGCCCCGGTGCGGGTGTCGGTGCTGAGCCCGCCGGAGTGGAGGCCGCGGGCGCGGGCCGCGGCGTAGGCCTGCGCCAGCAGCTGCTGCGCGACCCCGCGCCCTCGGTGGTCGCGGTGCACGGCCAGCTCGGAGACCCAGGCCTCCTCGGCTCCGTCGAACACCACGCAGACCCCCACCAGCCGGCCGTCCGCGGTGGCGACGCGGAAGTGGCTGGTGTCCACGCCGGGACGGCGCAGCACCGTGGCGTCCCAGTCCGCGAACGTCCGGGGTGGACCCGTCGTCCACTCCCCGAAGGCCTCGGCCACCACCGCGAAGGCCTGCTCGGCGTCCTCGGGACGGAACGGGCGGACGACGTGACCGGGCGGCAGCACCCGCTCGACGATGGGCGCCCCGGGAGCCAGCTGCAGGATCCAGCTGGTGTGGTGCAGGAGGTAGCCGCGGTCGCGCAGCCGCACGGCCCCGACCTCGTCCCGGTCGGCCACGAAGACGTCGACCGCGGCGAGACCGCGCCGCGCCGCCTCGGCCTCCATGGCGTCGAGGAGCTCCTCCTCCACCCCCGCCCCCGCGTGCGCAGCCGCGACGTAGGCCTCGACCCGCCCGCGGGGACCCAGGGTGCCGGCGGCCACCAGGTCGTCGGCCGCCCACACCCCCAGGCTGCCGGTCGCCAGGTCGTGACCTGGCGTCTGCCACTCGGCCTGCAGGTCCTCCAGGTCGACCATCGGCTCTCCGAAGCAGGCGAGGTCGTAGGCGTTGACCAGGCCGAGGAACGCCGTCACGTCCGCCGGCACCAGCGGCCGCCGGACCAGGTCCGTGCGGGGACCGCCCATCACTGCTCCCTCCTCGGGCGTGGCCACGCCCCTCACTCGTAGACGAACATCGCCTCGCCGGGCAGCGCCCAGCTGAGGCCGTCCCGGAGCCGGTCGCGCCAGGACTCCCAGTTGTGGCCGTCGCGGGACTCCACGTACTCCACGTCCATCCCGGTCGAGGTGAAGACGGGCAGCATGGAGCGGTTCTGCACGATGAGGTCCTCGTAGACCCCGCAGGAGATGAACAGCCGGTCGGCCACCCGGGTGGGTCGGGCGCGGTAGCGGTTGACGAAGCGGACGACGGGGTCGAAGGCCTCGTCCTCGCCGTGGTCGGCGCCGATGTCGGTGAACACGAAGGACCCCGACTGCAGCAGCAGAGACCCGAAGGTGCCGGGATGGCGCACGGCGGTGGACAGCGAGGCGACCGCGCCGAAGCTCGAGCCCATCAGGGCGCGGGCAGCGGGGCCGGTGGCCAGCGGCAGATCCTCCTCCAGCCGGCCGAGCAGCTCGGTGGTGATCCAGCGCGCGTGCGCGCTGGAGTTCGGGTACTCCACCAGCCGGTCGCCCGGGTGGGTGAAGGCCACCACCGCCTCGGCCACGTCGAGGCGGTGGATGAGGTTGTCGAGCACCGTCTTCATGGCGGCGTACTCGAGGTAGTCGCCGCCGTCGTGGACCACCAGCAGCGGGTAGCGCGCGGACCGGCGGAACCGGGCTGGCAGGTAGAGGGTCACCCGGTTGTCCCGCCGCTGCGCCGTGCTGCGCACCCAGGTCTCGATCAGCTCGCCGGGCCGCGCGTCCGGGTCGTGCACCGCCCAGTCCGGGGTCGTGTAGGCGGCGCTGTGCAGGACCGAGGAGCTGCCGAAGGGCCCGCGGGCCTGCCGTGGGTTGCCCGGGTCGTTGAAGCGCTCGTACTCCTCCCCCCGACGGGCTTCGAACTGGTACTCGACCCGGGAGTCCGGCGGGATCTCCACGACGACGTACCAGAGGTCGGTGCCGGCGAGCCGACGCAGGGGCAGCGGATCCGCCAACCCGACCACCCGGTGCCGCAGGGTGACGGCGTCGGCGTCGCCGACCCGGACGGCGAACGTGCAGCGCAACCCCTCCACGACCGGGAAGTCGTGCCGGTCGAAGAAGCGCTCGACCGCCTGGTCCGCGGGCAGGCCCTCCGCGGCCAGCCGGCGGATCCGGTCGCGGAGCCGGTTGACCGGCAGCCGGCGCGGCCGTGCCTTCGACCCGGCACCCGCGGGGCCGGGGTGCCCGGTGGTGGTCATCCGGCCACCGTCTGGACCAGGCCGGCAGCGTCCAGCCGTGGGGCGGAGCGGGGCAGCACCCCGTGCTCGAGGTCGAGCCGGGCGCCGTCGGGCAGCAGCACGGCCCGGGACGGGGCCAGTCGGCGGGCGAGCAGGGCCATCTGCTCCGGTTCGTCCAGCCGCAGCCGGCGACGCGCGTGCGGGAACGGCACCACGCCCGCGTAGAGGGCGAGGCCGTCGGCGTGCACCTCGGGCGGGCGCTCGCCACGCGGCGGGTGGTCGTGGAACAGGACGACGCGCTCGGCCAGGGCCATCGCCCCGGCCGACCAGGTGATGACGGGGCCCGCGACCACCTCGCGCAGGGCGAACAGCTCCAGCACGTGCAGCAGGACGCCGACGTGACCACCGGCGACGACCAGCCCGGCACTACCGCTGAGCAGCTCGGCGACCTCCGCCCGGTGCTCCACCACCGGCGACCGCTCGTCGAGCCCGACCGAGGCGCGGTGCTCGGCGCGCAGCCGCCGACCCTGCGCCAGGTGCCACCCGTCGAGGGCGCGCAGCGCCACCACGGCGTCGGCGGCGGCCTCCTCAGCCACGTGCTGGTCCCGCACCTGTCGACCGAGGGCGCGCACCGCGTCCAGGGCTGCCCGCAGCCGCACCCGGTAGGCGGTGCGGAGCGCGTCCAGCCGTTCGGTCAGCGCCCGCTCGGCCTCGGCCAGGGTGGGGTCGGCCTCGAGCACCTGCTGCCAGCGGCGGTGCAGCTCGAGGTTGCGCAACCGGCCGCCGAGCACGTCGTCCAGCTCGCCGGTGTCGGACTCCCGCTCGCGCCACCCCGCGTTGACCGCCGCGACCGGCCCGTCCGGGATGATCTCGGAGACGGCGGCCCGGGCGCCGACCGCGGAGCGCTGCGGGCCCAGCAACGTCACCCGGACGACGTCACCAGCTGCGCCGGGTCCTGGTCGCCGCTCCACCCCTGGGATGCTAGCGACACGGTTGCGTCTCGAAGACCCGCCTCTGACCTGGGCGGACGTTACGCTGCCTGCGCATCGACCTCGGGCCACCACAAGGAGAACCCCCATGTCCCAGTACCCGCCCGGCGCCTACCCGTCCGGACCTGCACCGCAGGCCGGTCCGCTGCCCGGCAAGACCCTTGGCATCGTCGGTCTGGTCCTCGCCATCTTCTGCAGCCTGATCGGCGCGATCGTGAGCTTCATCGCCTACCGCCAGTCGGCTGCCGCCGGCTGGAAGAACAACATCGCGCTCGCCGGCATCATCGTCGGCCTGGTGCTGTTCGTGCTGGGCCTCATCTACAACTCCGCGACCGGCACCTTCAGCCGGCTCGGCAACATGTGATCCGAGGATCCTCCGACGGGGCACCGACCAGCACGGTCGGTGCCCCGTCGCACGTCCGGAGCCGGCACCGGACGTGGCGGACCGGTTGTCAGTCCTGCTCGCTAGGGTCGCCCGCATGACGACGACGCTGGCGATCGGCGGCCACGGCGAGCAGGCGGACCCCGTGGCGGAGGCCCGGGCGCGCGACGCCACGCTCGCCCAGTTCTTCCTCGGGGACCCCCAGGGGTGGAAGGGTCCGGAGTTCGCCCACCCCGGCGGGGCGGCCGGGTTGCGGGCCGCCGCCGAGGAGGCCGGGATCGCCCTCTACGTGCACGCGCCCTACGTGCTGAACGTGGCCACCAGCAACAACCGGATCCGGATCCCCAGCCGCAAGTTCCTGCAGCAGTACCTGCACGCTGCGGCGGAGGTGGGAGCGGCCGGCGTCGTGGTGCACGGGGGTCACGTGCTCAAGGCCGACGACCCTGAGACCGGGTTCGACAACTGGCGCAAGTGCATCGAGCGGCTGGAGATGCCGGTGCCGCTGCTGATCGAGAACACCGCCGGCGGGGACAACGCGATGGCCCGCCGGCTGGACCGCGTCGCGCGGCTCTGGGAGGCCGTCGGGAACGCACCGGGCGGTGACAGGGTCGGCTTCTGCCTCGACACCTGCCACGCCCACGCCGGCGGGGAGGAGCTGGTCGGTCTCGTCGACCGGGTCCGCGCGATCACCGGGCGGATCGACCTGGTGCACGCCAACGACTCCCGCGACGGCTTCGACTCCGGCGCCGACCGGCACGCGAACTTCGGGGCTGGCCAGGTGGACCCCGAGGCCCTGGCCGAGGTGGTGCGGCGGGCCGACGCTCCGGTGGTGGTGGAGACCCCCGGCGGTCGGGAGGGGCAGGCGCAGGACATCGCCTGGCTGCGGGAGCACCTCTGAGCCTGGAACTACTTGCCAAGTTGGAAAGTAGATGCCAGGATACCGGCATGCACCCGGTGACCAGTTCCTCCGACGTCCCTCCTGCCCAGCTGGAGGAGGTCGCCCGGCTCAGTGGTGCCGCCCGGCGCTCCAGCCGCTGGTACCGGACCTACCTGCTGGTGTTCGCCGCCGCCTCGTTCGTCCTGGCCGTGGCCACCGGACTGCTCGCCGGAACGCCCGGCGTCGCGGTGGTTGCCGGGCTGTGGGCGGCCTTCGTCGCCGTCTCCTCGGTCTGGGTGGGGCGGCGGCCCACCGCCATCCGCGGGATGAAGCGGCTGCACCTCGGCGTCATGGCGGGCTGGACCGCGGCCTGGCTGCTCACCGTGGTGCTCGGCACCGCAGTCTTCCCCGAGCACCTCCGGTGGTGGGTGCTGGGCGGCCTGCTGACCGCCGCCGCCCCCGTGGTCGGCGCGGTGCTGGCGCACCGGCGGACGGCATGACGCCCACGGGCCCTGCCGGTCGCCACCCCCGGCACGGGCTGGACGAGGTCATCCACGCCCCGGTCCGGCTCTCCGTCGTCGCCACCTTGTCCGGGGTCGACAAGGCCGAGTTCAGCTTCGTCCGGGACGCCGTCGAGATCACCGACTCCGCGCTGTCCAAGCAGGTCGCCGTGCTGGAGCAGGCGGGCTACGTCACGGTCACCAAGGGGTACGTGGGCAAGCGACCCCGCACCTGGCTGTCGCTGAGTGCCGAGGGCCGGATGGCCTTCGAGCGCCACCTGGCCGCCCTGACCGAGATCGCCGGGCAGGCGCGGGGAGCGGCAGCCGCCGGACCGTCAGCGCTCAGCGCGTCCTGAGCTCGACCGGGCCGACCCGGTCCCCGCGGCCGAACAAGCAGCGGTAGATCCGGTCGCTGCCGTCCGCCTCCTGCGGGGGGAGGGCCAGCACCTCCCAGTCGGTCTCACGGTCCGCGCCCGTCAGCATCTCCTCCAGCCCGTCGTCGTCGCAGAGCCTCGCGACCGCTCGCTGCTCCTCCAGCTGGGACTGCCGGCGCACCTCGCCCTCCAGCCGCCCGGCCGCGAAGGTCTGGTAGACGTGGGTCTCCTCGCAGTCGCTCGGCGTGCCCAGCCGCGGCAGGTCGAACACCGAGATGACGCCCGCCCAGCACTCCGGCTCGGTCGGGCAGAAGCTCGTGCCGCCCAGCTCCTGCGAGCAGTCCAGGTACCCGGCCGGGACGGCGGCTCCGGCCCCCGGCTCCGTCGGTGCCGGCTCCGCCGGCGTCCGGGCAGGTGCTGCGGACGAGGGGGAGGACGCCGGGCTGGCCCCGGGGCCGGCCGGGGTGGCCGCCGGTGCAGCCGTGCCGGGACCCCGGTCGAGGAGCAGCAGCGCGCCCACCAGCAGGGCGGCCAGCACGACCACGGCGAGCGGCAGCACCAGCGCCCGACGGCGACGGGGGGCGGACGCTCCCGAGGTGCCGGTGTCCGCACGCGCGACGACCGCGCCCGGCGCCGGGGTGACCGGCGCCGACGCCGCGAGCGGCAGCGCGGCCAGCCGGTCCCGCAGCTCGGCGGCCGAGGGCCGGGCAGCCGGGTCCAGGTCGAGCGCCGCGGCGAGCGCGGCCATCAGGCCGGGATCGACGTCGGGCACCGGCTGCAGGGGTTCGCGGTGCGAGGCGACGACGTCGGCCAGCGTCGGCGCCGGCCCGTCCGGCCAGCGCGGCGGCCGGCCGGACAGCAGGGCGTAGAGCGTCGCGGCGAGGGAGTAGACGTCGCCGGCGGGCGTCGGCGGGTGCTGCCGCAGCACCTCGGGCGCGGAGTAGGCCGGCGTCACCCCCTCGGTCGCCCCTCCCCCGGTCGTCTCCCCGGGCGGGGCCTCGGGGCCGGGCAGCGCAGCCAGCCCGAAGTCGGCCAGCCCGACCCGGTCGTAGGCGTCCACGAGGATGTTGGCCGGCTTGACGTCGCGGTGCAGCACCCCGCGGGCGTGGGTGGCGGCGAGGGCGTCGGCGATCCGCACCCCGATCTCCCGGACCCGCTCCGCCGAGGGCCGCGCCGCGGGGTCGAGGTAGCGGGTCAAGGACCCGCCGGGGCACAGCTCCATGACCAGGTAGGGCCGGTCGTCGGCCAGGATGCCCGCGTCGTGGACGGTGACGATGCCGGGGTGGGCAGACATCTGGCCCGCCGCACCGGCCTCGCGGAGGAACCTCAGCCGCTCCGGCTCCGCGTCCAGCCGCCGCTGGTCGACCTTCACCGCCACCAGCCGGTCGAGCGTCACCTGCCGGGCCTCCCAGACCACGGCGAAGCCGCCCCGGGCCAGCGGACGCCAGTCTGTCAGCCCCGGCAGCTGGGGGGGTTCGATCGGCACCGCCCCACCCTAGGCGCGCGTCCTCGAACCCGCCGGGTTCTGCTCGAGCTCGCTCCGGCCCGCGGGGCGGGTACCCGGACTCGGTGGCCACCCCGCTGTCGGACCCGGCCGCTACCCTGCCCGCATGAGCCGGAGCGTGTACGTGGCCTCGCCCGAGGGTCTGACGGGCAAGTCGGCGGTGGCCCTGGGCCTGCTGGACGCCCTGGTCCGGGAGGTCGGATCGGTCGGGGTCTTCCGGCCGCTGACCACCGCCCGGCATTCCGGGGACGACGACGTCGACGTGATCGTCGACCTGCTGGTCTCCCAGCCAGGGGTCGAGCAGGACTACGCCGACGCGATCGGGGTCACCTACGACGCGACCCGGACCGACCCGGACGAGGCGCTGCACGTCATCGTCGAACGGTTCGGGCGGCTGGCCGACCGCTTCGAGGTGATCCTCGTGCTGGGCTCGGACTACACCGACGTCTCCACCGGCACCGAGCTGAGCCTGAACGCGAAGATCGCGGCCAACCTCGGGTCGCCGGTGGTGCTGGTCGTGCACGGCCGGGAGCGCACGCCCGAGCAGATCCGGACCGCCGCCGACGGCGCCATCGCCGAGCTGCGGGCCAACCACGCCCAGACGGTGGCCGTCATCGCCAACCGGGTCGAGCCACCCGAGGTCGAGCCCACCATGGCCGCGCTGGCCAGCCTCACCCCGCTGGTGGTCGCGGCGATCCCGGAGAGCCCGGTGCTGTCCGCGCCCACCTTCCGGGCGCTGGTCGAGGCCGCCGACGGGGCGCTGACCCTGGGCAGCGAGAGCTGGATGGACCGCGAGTCGCTGGGCCTGGTGGTGGCGGCGATGAGCCTGCCCAACGTGCTCGCGCGGCTGGGCCCGGACGTGACCGTGATCGCCCCGAGCGACCGCACCGACCTCATCCCCGGCCTGATGCTGGCCCACCAGTCCGGCACCTTCCCGACCCTGGCCGGCATCCTGCTGACGGGTGGCTACCCGCTCCCCGACACCATCCGGAGGCTGTCCGAAGGTGTCCAGCAGAACCTGCCCATCGCGCTGACCGACCTGGGCACCTTCGTCACCGCCGAGCGGCTGATGCGGGTCCGCGGCCCGATGACCCGCTCCTCCACCAGCAAGCTCGAGACGGCGCGCCGGCTCTTCGCCGAGCAGGTCGACCAGGCGGCCCTGCTGGCCGCGGTGGACGTGCCCGCCAGCGAGGTGCGCACCCCGCTGATGTTCGAGTACCAGCTGGTGGAGCGTGCCCGGGCCGACCGGAAGCACATCGTGCTGCCCGAGGCCACCGACGACCGGATCCTCGAGGCCGCGGCGATCCTGCTCCGGCGCGGGGTCGCCGACCTCACCCTGCTCGGGGAGGAGACCGCGGTGCGCGCCCGCGGCTCGGCCCTGGGGCTCGACCTGGACGCGGCCGCCGTCGTCTCCCCGCGCGACCCGGAACTGGTCGAGCGGTTCGCCGCCGCCTACGCCGAGGCGCGGGCGCACAAGGGGATGACCTTGGACAAGGCCCGTGACCGGGTCACCGACATCTCCTACTTCGGCACGATGATGGTGCACCTGGGGCTGGCCGACGGGATGGTCTCCGGCGCGGTCAACACCACCGCGCACACCATCCGGCCGGCCCTGGAGTTCGTGAAGACCCGGCCGGGCGTCGACACCGTCTCCAGCGTCTTCCTGATGTGCCTGGCCGACCGGGTGCTGGTCTACGGCGACTGCGCCGTCATCCCCGAGCCGACCAGCGAGCAGCTGGCCGACATCGCCTTGTCCTCGGCCGACACCGCCCGCCAGTTCGCCATCGACCCGCGGGTGGCGATGCTCTCCTACTCCACCGGCAGCTCTGGTTCCGGCGCGGAGGTCGAGAAGGTGCGGGCCGCGACCGCGCTGGTCGCCGAGCGCGCGCCCGGGCTGCCGCTGGAGGGGCCCATCCAGTACGACGCGGCCGTCGACCCGGCTGTCGCCCGCACGAAGCTGCCCGACTCCTCGGTGGCCGGCCGGGCGACAGTCTTCATCTTCCCCGACCTCAACACGGGCAACAACACCTACAAAGCGGTCCAGCGGAGCGCGCACGCGGTGGCCATCGGCCCCGTCCTGCAGGGGCTCCGCAAGCCGGTCAACGACCTGTCCCGAGGAGCGCTGGTGGAGGACATCGTCAACACGGTGGCGATCACCGCCGTCCAGGCCCAGGGGGTCCAGGCATGACCGGCGGTCCGGTCCTGGTGCTCAACGCCGGCTCGTCCTCGCTCAAGTACCAGCTGGTGGTGCCGGACAGCGGCGAGGTCCAGGCCAAGGGCCTCGTCGAGCGCATCGGCGAGGACGGCAGCGGGGTCCCCGACCACACCGCCGCCGTCGAGCAGCTGCGGGGCCGGCTGGTCGACGACGGCATCGACCTGACCACCGTCGGGGTCCGTGCCGTCGGGCACCGGGTGGTGCACGGCGGGCCCGACTTCTCCGACCCGGTGGAGCTCACCGACACCGTGGTCGACCAGATCCGTGACCTCAGCCCGCTGGCGCCGCTGCACAACCCCGGCGCCGTCGCGGGGATCGAGGCCGCCCGCTCCCGGCTCGACGTGCCGCAGGTGGCGGTCTTCGACACCGCGTTCTTCGCCGCTCTGCCGGCGGCCGCCGCCACCTACGCCATCCCCCGGGACCTGGCCCGGGACCTGCGGATCCGCCGCTACGGCATGCACGGCACCTCGCACCGCTACGTCTCGCACGCCGTCCCCGCCCTGGTCGGACGGCCGGTGGAGGAGCTCAACCAGATCGTGCTGCACCTCGGCAACGGCTGCTCCGCCTCCGCGGTCCGCGGCGGTCGGGCCGTCGACACCTCCATGGGGCTGACGCCGCTGGAGGGCCTGGTGATGGGGACCCGCTCGGGCGACGTCGACCCCGGTCTGCACTCCTACCTGCACCGCGAGGCCGGGCTGTCGGTGGAGCAGATCGACGACCTGCTGAACAAGCAGTCCGGGCTCAAGGGGCTGAGCGGCGTCAACGACTTCCGGGCCCTGCAGGAGCGGCGGGCCAGCGGCGACGAGCACGCCGCCCTGGCCTTCGACGTCTACGTGCACCGGCTCCGGCACTACCTCGGCGCCTACCTGGTCTCGCTCGGCCGGCTCGACGTGCTGACCTTCACCGCCGGCGTCGGCGAGAACAACGCAGCCCTCCGGGCCGCCGTCGTCGAGGGCCTCGACGGCCTCGGGCTGGCCGTCGACCCCGAGCGCAACGAGGCCCCGGGCCGCGAGGCCCGCGTGATCTCCCCCGACGGCGCCCCGGTCACCGTCGCCGTCGTCCCGACCAACGAGGAGCTGGAGATCGCCCGCCAGACCGTCGCCCTGCTCGACGCCTCGGCGGCCCCCGCGGCCTGAGCAGCCACTGCGGCCTGAGCCTGTCGAAGGCCGGCGGGGCCGGGTGCGGCCGCTGCGGGAACGCACCGGCGCACGCCCCTAGGGTGGAGCGCATGGCGACAGCACTGGTGACGGGCGGCACCTCGGGGATCGGGGCGGCGTTCGCACGGGCGCTGGCGGCCCGAGGCGACGACCTGGTCCTGGTGGCCCGGGACGCGGAGCGGCTGGCTTCGACCGCCGCCCAGCTGCGCGATCAGCACGGCGTGGACGTCGAGGTGCTGCCGGCCGACCTGGCCGTCCGGGCCGACGTCGAGCGGGTCGCCGCCCGACTGGCCGACGTCGCGCGGCCGGTCGACCTGCTGGTCAACAACGCCGGCTTCGGGATCCGGCAGCGGCTGACCGCGGAGGACCTGTCCGCGTTCGAGCACGGCTTCGACGTCATGGTGCACGCGGTGATGATGCTGTCCGCCGCCGCCGCCCGGGCGATGACGGCCCGCGGTCGGGGCGCGGTCGTCAACGTCGGCAGCACGGCCGGTTACGTCACCATGGGCGGCTACTCGGCACTCAAGGCCTTCGTCGGCGTCTACACCGAGAGCCTGGCCAACGAGCTGCGGGGTACCGGGGTCACCGCCACCGTCCTGTGCCCCGGCTGGGTGCGCACCGAGTTCCACGAGCGCGCCGAGATCGGCACCGGCTCCATCCCGTCCTGGTTGTGGCTCGACGCCGACGCGCTGGTGGCGGAGTGCCTGCGCGACGTGGCCGCCGGCAAGGTGATCTCCATCCCGTCGCGGCGCTACCAGGCGCTGATCCTCGCGGCCCGGCTGGCGCCGCGACCGCTGGTCCGCCGGGCGTCCCGGATCCTCTCCTCCAACCGGCACTGAGCGCGGGGCCGGCAACCCCGCGAACGACGCGCGTCGCCCGGGTGCCGACGGGGTGAAGAGCGTCTGACGCTTCGGATACTGTGTCGACGTGTCCAGCCGCAGCCGTTACACCTCCCCCGTGCACGCCGGGGCGCGGTTCGTCGCGCAGCGGCTGATCCTCAAGCCGGCCATCTGGCGGATGACCACGGTCACCGTCCTGGGCCAGGAGAACCTCGAGGGCGTGTCCGGCCCGTACGTCGTGGTGTCCAACCACTCCTCGCACCTGGACGCCCCGCTCATCATCACCGCCCTGCCGCACCGGTTGTCGCGCTACGTCGCCGCCGGTGCAGCCGCTGACTACTTCTTCGACGTGTGGTGGCGCAAGGGCCTGACCTCGCTGTTCTTCAACGCCTTCCCCGTCGACCGCACCGGCCTGCGCGGCCGCAAGGGCCTGGCCACCAGCCTGCTCGACGACGGCGTCCCCCTGCTGCTCTTCCCCGAGGGCACCCGCTCGCGCACCGGCGAGATGGGCAGCTTCAAGCCCGGAGCAGCCGCGCTCTGCATCAGCCGCGACGTACCCTGTCTGCCGGTGGCGATCGTGGGGGCCTCCGAGGCCATGCCGCACGGCAGGAGCTGGCCCGATCGCGGTCGTCCGCCGGTGTACGTGACCTTCGGCGAGCCGCTCCGTCCGGAGGAGGGCGAGAAGGTCGCCCAGTTCTCCGAGCGGATCGCCAAGGAAGTGCGCAGCCTGTACGACTACACCACCAGCTATCGCGACGACCACGCCTGACCGACCCACGCCGACCGCCGTCGGCGCAGCCGGAGGGCAGCACCGGGACTCCCCCGGGACGACGAGAAGGAGTTCGGCCATGCCTGCCGTTCAGCACATGAAGTGGTACGGCTGGGGCGTCGAGGGCGTCAGCTTCCACCACGAGGACAAGCCGGCGCTGCGGCCCTTCGTGCAGGAGGTCCTCGACCTCGACCTGAACACGCCCCCCGGCCGCCAGACCCAGCTCTCCGACCTCGACATCCCCGCCCCGCTGATCGGCGCCGACCTGCTCGCGCAGCTGCGCGGGATCGTCGGCGAGGAGAACACGGTCGACGAGGACGAGGACCGCATCGTCCACACCTACGGCAAGAGCATCCGCGACCTCATGCGGCTGCGGGCCAACGACATCCCCCGGGTGCCCGACGTCGTCGTGTACCCCGCCGACGAGGCCGAGGTCCAGCAGGTCGTCGACGCGGCGGTGGCCGCCGACGCGGTGCTGATCCCGTTCGGCGGGGGCAGCAACATCGCCGGCAGCCTGCAGGCGCCCGAGGACGAGACCCGTCCCGTCATCAGCCTCGACCTCGGTCGGCTGACCAGGGTGCTCGACGTCGACGAGGGGGCCGGGCTCGCCCGGATCCAGGCCGGCGCCCTCGGACCCGACCTGGAGTCCCAGCTCAACGCCCGCGGCTGGACCCTCGGTCACTTCCCCGACAGCTTCACCCACTCCACCCTCGGCGGTTGGGTGGCCACCCGCTCCTCGGGCATGCAGTCGGACAAGTACGGCGACATCGCCGACATCACCCGCGGCCTGCGGATGGTCATGCCCGGCCGGGTGCTCGAGCTCCGCCCCCTGCCCAGCACCTCCAGCGGACCCAGCGTCCGGGAGATGGTGCTCGGCTCGGAGGGTCGGCTCGGCGTGATCACCGAGGTGACGGTCCAGGTGCACCGCATCCCCGAGGAGCGCGTCATCCTCGGCTACCTGTTCCCCTCCTTCGAGGCCGGCGTGGCCGCCATGCAGGAGATCTCGGCCAGCGACGCGTCCCCGTCGGTGACCCGGGTCTCCGACGCCGGCGAGACCCGCTTCTCCTTCGCCACCCGGAAGAAGAGCAAGGGTGTCTCGGTGTCCGGCCTCGTCAGCAAGGGCCTGTTCAAGGTGCTCGAGCGCCGCGCCTGGGACATGGACGCCGTCTGCCTGTCGTTCGTCGGCTACGAGGGCGGCCCCGACCACGTGTCCCGGCAGAAGTCGATCGTCAAGAAGATCATCGGTCAGCACGGCGGCATCGTGCTGGGCAAGGGCCCGGGCCAGCTCTACGACCAGAAGAAGTTCGACACGCCCTACATCCGGGACTTCCTGCTGAGCCGCGGCGCTGCCGCCGACGTCTCCGAGACGGCGGCTCCCTGGTCGCAGCTGGTGCCGATGTACGAGAACGTCACCGCCGCCGCCCGCAAGGCGTTCGCCCAGATCGGGGTCCAGGGCTGGGTGATGTGCCACCTGTCGCACAGCTACCACTCCGGCGCCTGCCTCTACTTCACCTTCGCGTTCCGGCATGACGACGACGAGCCGCTGGCCCGCTACGACGTGGTGAAGTCGGCCATCCAGCAGGCCTTCGTCGACACCCACGGCACGCTCTCCCACCACCACGGCGTGGGCACCGAGCACGCACCCTGGTTGGAGCAGGACATCTCCCCCGCCGGCGTGGGCATCATGGAGTCGTTGTTCGCCGGTGTCGACCCGGGCCGCAACCTCAACCCCGGCAAGATCACCGTCACCCCACCGACCTCGCGCGCCTGAGCTGACCGGCGGCCTGAGCTCGTCGAAGGCCCTGCGGCAGGCTCAGGGCACGGGTGCGGTCAGTGCGCCACGGCAGCGGCCTCGGCGACGAGCTCGTCGACGACCAGCGAGACGGCGCGCCGGGCGTGCCGGTCCGGGCGCAGCAGGGCCTCGACGAGTCGACCAGCGCGGAGGTCGCGCAGCGGGACCAGCACCAGCCCGGCCGCAGCGTGCTCCCGGGTGGTGTGCCGCGGCAGCAGGGCGACCCCGTGGCCGCGGGCGACCAGCAGCTCGGTCAACGGGAGGTGGGTCGTCCGCCGAACCACCCGCACCGGTGCCCCGGCCCGCGCCGCGATGGCGCTGAGCACCCGGTCGATGGGGAAGCCCTGCGGCGGGGCGATCCAGTCCTCGCCGATGACGTCGGCCGGGGTCACGTGCGGCCGTCCGGCCAGCGGGTGGTCCGCCGGCAGCGCCACGTCCATCGGCTCGCGGAGCAGCGGGACCACCACCAGGTCCGCCCGGTCGGGCGCGGCCACGTCGTCGGAGCGGTGCGCGACGACGACGTCGTAGTCGGCGGCGAGGGCGGCGAAGTCGTCCTGGGCCACGTCCTCGTCGAAGGTCTGCAGGACCAGACCGGAGTGGTCGCGCAGCCGGTCGAGCAGACCGGGCACCAGCAGCTCCCCCGCCGAGTGGAAGCAGGCCAACCGGACGGTCCCGGTGGTGGCACCGGAGAAGGCCTGCCAAGCCGCCTCGGCCTCCGCCAGCGCGGTGGCCACCCCGACGGCGCTGCAGGCCAGGGCCGTACCCGCGTCGGTCAGCGCCAACCCGCGTCCAGCCCGCACCACCAGCGTGACGCCGAGCTCGCGCTGCGCCGCCTTGAGCTGCTGGGAGACCGCCGACGGCGTCTTGTGCAGGGCCGCGGCGACCGCGGCGAGGCTGCCGCGGTCGTGCAGCTCGCGCAGCAGCTCCAGCTGCTCCACCGTCGGCCTCGACACGCAAGGAACGCTACACCGTCAGGTCAGCAGGAATCGTTTGTCCTTCACTGTGGTGTCCACCAGGATGGTCGACGTGCCTCCCCGCGACCAGTTCCGCGCCCTGCTCGTCGCCGTGGTCTGGGGCCTGAACTTCCCGGCCACGGCCGTCGCCCTGGAGCACTTCCCGCCGTTCCTGATGGTGGCGCTGCGGTTCACCCTGGTCGCGGTGCCGGCGCTGCTGCTGGTCCCCCGTCCGCAGGTACCGGTGCGCTGGTTGCTCGGGGTGGGGCTGGGCATCGGCCTGCTGCAGTTCGCCTTCCTCTACCTGGGGATGGCCGCCGGGATGCCCAGCGGGCTCGCGTCCCTGGTCCTGCAGGCCTCCGCGCCCTTCACCGTGCTCATCGCCGGGGTCTGGCTGGGTGAACGGATCACCCGGCGGCAGGCGGTCGGGATCGCGATCGCCGTCCTCGGGCTGGCCGTGATCGCCGTCCACCGGGCGCAGGTGGCTGCCCTGCTGCCGGTGGTGCTGACCCTCTGCGGTGCGCTCGGCTGGGCCTTCGGCAACGTCTGCAGCCGCCAGGCCCGGGCGCCGCAGCCACTGCACCTGACGCTGTGGATGTCGGTGGTGCCGCCGGTGCCGATGGTGGTGCTCTCGCTGCTCGTCGAGGGTCCGGACCGGATGCTGACCGCGTTGCGCACCGCTCCGACGCTGGCCGCGCTGCCCGCCGTGCTGGGGCTGCTCTACATCGTCGTGGTCGCCACCTTGCTGGGGTACGGCCTCTGGAACGCCCTGCTCTCCCGGCACCCGTCCAGCGTCGTCGCCCCGTTCTCGATGCTCGTCCCGGTGGTCGGCGTCCTCAGCTCGTGGCTGCTCCTCGGCGAGGTGGTCGACCTGACCGAGCTGCTGGCCGGGCTGGCCGTCGTCACGGGCGTGCTCTTCGCCTCCCGGCCGCCGCGGGAGGCCCCGGCACCGCCGGTCGTCCAAGGCCACGAGATCACCGCCGGTCCAGTACGGTGAAGGCATGTCCGGGGGTCCTTGGCGCCCGGGGTAGGCCGACGCATCCGGCCTGGTCCGCGTTCCCCGCGCGGTCAGGTCCATCCCCTGTGCGGGTGCCTATCCCGGGTTCCCGGAGCGGCCAGCGATGCTCCCCTGCTCCACGTGGAACGGCGGACCGGCCGGTCCGGGCCCGCGCCCCGCTCCCCCGGCCCCCGCGAGCACCCGCCGCTACCCGGCGGCCGCCAGCACGGCGTCGGCCACCGCCGCCGGGGTGAGTCCGTCCACCGCCACCTCGACGTCGGCGACGGCGGCCGCGTCCAGCACCGCGTCCAGCTCACCGCGCCGGTGCAGGTGCCAGGCCAGCCCCTCGGGGTCGCCGGCGTGCCGGGCGTGCAGCCGCGGGGCGACGACGGCCTCCGGGGCCAGCAGCCGCACGACCTGCAGCGGGACCTCCAGCGCAGCCGCATGGCGGTCCCGGTCCTGGCGGCTCTCGCAGACCCCGGCCAGCACGAGCCACTGCGCCCCGGCCGCGCGGTAGCCCCGGGCCACGGCGGCCAGGTTCGCCAACCCCAGCGCGGCGTGGAAGGGGTCGTCCGGCGGCGCGGGCCAGCACCGGCGCAGCTCGTCCAGGTCGACGACGGCGTGCGGCACCCCGCGCGCCCGCAGCCGACCGCCCACCGCGTCGGCCGTGGTGGTCTTGCCCACCCCGACGGTGCCGGTCAGCAGCAGGGCGCGGCAGGTCATGTCCGGAACGGTAGGGGCACGGTGTGACCGAGCGCACGGCGAGGGCGCGGAATCGCTGCCCGGGCCGCCCGGTTGGCCCGGACATGCCCGCGCTCTTCACCCCCCTGACCCTGCGTGACCTGACGATCCCCAACCGCGCATGGTTGGCCCCGATGTGCCAGTACTCGGTGCTGGCGCAGGACGGCGTGCCCACCGACTGGCACCTCGTGCACCTCGGCTCCCGCGCCCAGGGCGGCTTCGGGCTGATCCTCACCGAGGCGACGGCAGTCGTGCCCGAGGGCCGGATCAGCCCGCAGGACACCGGCCTGTGGAACGACGAGCAGCGCGACGCCTGGGCGCCGGTCGTCGACTTCGTGCACGCGCAGGGCTCCACCATCGGCGTCCAGCTGGCGCACGCCGGCCGCAAGGCCTCCACCTACCGCGGCTTCCCCGGCGAGCCGACCGGCAGCGTGCCCGAGGACGAGGGCGGCTGGACCAGCGTCGGACCGACCACGGACGCCTTCCCCGGCTACGCCGCTCCCCGGGCGCTCTCGGCTGCCGACCTGACCGCCGTCGTCGACGCCTTCGCGGCCGCCGCGCGCCGCGCGGACCAGGCCGGGTTCGACGTCGTCGAGGTGCACGCCGCGCACGGCTACCTGCTCCACCAGTTCCTCTCCCCGCTGTCCAACACCCGCACCGACGGCTACGGCGGCAGCTTCGCCGGCCGCACCCGGCTGCTGCTCGAGACCGTCGACGCGGTCCGGGCCACCTGGCCGGCCGGCAAGCCGCTGTTCGTCCGGATCTCGGCCACCGACTGGGTCGAGGGCGGCTGGACCGGCGACGACTCGGTCCGGCTCTCCGCCGTCCTCAAGGACCGCGGCGTCGACCTCGTCGACGTCTCCACCGGGGGGAACGTGCTGGCCGACATCCCCGTCGGACCCGGCTACCAGCTCCCCTTCTCGGCGGCGATCCGCGCCCAGGCGGACATCCCCACCGGCGCCGTCGGCCTGATCACCAGCCCCCAGCAGGCCGAGGAGGTGCTCGCGTCCGGCCAGGCCGACGCCGTGCTGCTGGCCCGCGCCGCGCTCCGCGAGCCGTCCTGGCCGCTCCGCGCCGCCGCCGAGCTCGGCCTGAGCTGGCACGACGCCCCCTACCCCGCCGCCTACACCCGCGGCACGTGGGACGACGTCCGGGCTGCTGCCTGACCGCGCTCGCTCCGCTCGCTCGCGGAGGGGCAACTCCTCCTACAGGCTGATGTCAGCTCGCTGGCGGTCGTGGCCGTCGCAGACCGTCCGTCCGTCGCTGAACAGCACCCCGTCGGCGAAGCGGGCCTCGACGGCCCCGCCGCTGAACTGCTCGGTGTAGAGCCGGGAGTACAGGCCGCCGCGCTGCAGCAGCTCGGCGTGGCTGCCCTGCTCGACCAGGCGGCCGTCCTCCAGGCCGAAGATCACGTCGGCGTTCTGGATGGTGGAGAGCCGGTGCGCGATGGCGATCGTGGTCCGACCCTGGGTCGCGCGCTCGAGGGCGTCCTGCACCAGCCGCTCCGTCTCGGTGTCCAGCGCCGAGGTGGCCTCGTCCAGGATCAGCACCCGCGGGTTCATCAGGAAAACCCGGGCGATGGCCAGCCGCTGCTTCTCCCCGCCGGACAGCCGGTACCCGCGCTCGCCGGTCACGGTGTCGTAGCCGTCGTCGAAGCCCAGGACCCGCTCGTGGATGTTGGCGTCGCGGGCGGCCTGGTGGATCTCGGCCTCGGTCGCGTCAGGGCGCGCGTAGGCGATGTTGTCGTAGATGGTGCCGTGGAACAGGTACGGCTCCTGGGTCACCATGCCGACCGCCTCGGCCAGGGAGTTGGCGGTGGCCTCGCGGACGTCGACGCCGTCCACCAGCACCGCGCCCTCGGTGACGTCGTAGAAGCGCGGCACCAGGTAGGTCATCGTCGTCTTGCCGGACCCGGACGGACCGACGATGGCGGCCAGCTGACCCGGCTCCACCCGCAGGCTCAGGTCGCGCAGGGTCCAGCCGTCCCCGGGCGCCCGCTCCGGCTCGGGTTCGGCCGTGCTGGCCGCCTCGACGGCCTCCGGCCGCGCGAACCGTGGCGCGCCCGCTCCGCCGCCGGTCAGCTCGCGCGGCTCGGGGTAGCGGAACCAGACCCCGCGGAACTCGACGGCGCCGCCGCGGCCGGTCGCCGGCAGGTCCCGCGCGCCGGGACGTTCCTGCACGGCCGGCACCAGGTCCAGGTACTCGAAGATCCGCCGGAACAGGGCCAGCGAGGTCTGCACGTCGAGCGTGACCCGCATCAGCTGGATGAGCGGCATCTGCAGCCGGGCCTGCAGGGTGGTGAAGGCCACCAGGGTGCCGGCGGTCAGCCCGGCGCCGCCCCCCAGCCGTCCGGTGACCATGAAGCCGGCGGCCAGGTAGATCAGCGCCGGGGTGATGGCGAAGAAGGTCTGCACCAGGGCGAAGAAGGCCCGGCCGGTCATCGCCTGCTCGACCTGCAGCCGGGTCTGGCGCCGGTTCTCCTCCCGGTAGCGCGCGACCTCGGAGTCGGCCCGGTTGAAGACCTTGGCCAACAAGATGCCGGAGACCGAGAGCGACTCCTCGGTGATCGCGGTCATCTCCGACAGCGACTCCTGGGTCCGCCGCGCCAGCCGCTGCCGGCGGCGACCCACCCGCACCTGGAGCACGACGAACAACGGCATCAGCACCAGCGTCAGGACCGTCAGCTGCCACGACAGCAGCACCATGGCGATGAACGCCGAGAGCACCGTGACCGAGTTCTGCAGGATGGTCGTCGCGGTGTCGGTCAAGACGGTGCGGACCCCGCTGACGTCGTTGGCCAGCCGGGACTGGATCGCGCCGGTCCTGGTGGCGGTGAAGAACGCGAGCTCCATCTTCTGCAGGTGCGCGAACAGGGTGCTGCGCAGGTCCGCCATCGCCGAGTTGCCGATCGTCGCGGTCAGCAGGTTCTGGCCGATCCCGATCAGGGCGCTGACCACCGGGATGAGGCAGAGACCGGCGACCAGCCAACCGAGCAGGCGGAGGTCCGCGGGACCGCCGTCGACCGGGAACAGCGCGTCGTCGAAGACCGCCCGCGTCAGGAAGGGCGCGACGGAGGTCAGCACGGCCGCGCTCACCACCGCCGCCGCGACGAGCAGCATCTTGGCCTTGTAGGGGGCGAGCAGCCCGGCGATCCGGGAGAGCACCCGGTCGGCCGGGGCAGGAGCAGTCGTCGTCGGCGGGGCGGTGGGCGCCGGCGCCGGAGTCACGGGCGACACGCCGGAGCAGGGGGGCGACGGGCCTGGTGCCTCATGGGCTGAGCCTAGGTCCTGGGCCGGCGGCCCCCCCGAGCAGCAACTCCGCCGGGTCGACCAGAGCTGGGCTCCCGGTTCGCGTGGTCGCCCCGGCTGCGGAGGCGGGAGGGTGGGCTCGTGGCAGACTGTCCACCCAGATCAGGCAGCAGGGTGCCGGCCCCGGACGGACCCGGACCGACGGTGGGGACCACGGACGAGCAGGAGTCGGAATGGAGACGGTGGGGCCATGACGGCGCCGACCCGGGACGACGAGACGGAGTTCGAGCCGGTCTACCACCGCTACGGCCCGCACCGCGCCGGGCTGCCCCCGCTCGTGCCGTACTTCCGCGAGCTGTGGCACCGGCGGGAGTTCGCCGCGGAGATGAGCCGCGCCTCGATGCGCAGCGCCAACATCTCCACCTTCTTCGGCCAGGCCTGGCTGGTGCTGAACCCGCTGCTGACGGCCGCCGTGTACTACCTGCTGGTGACGATCATCCGCGGTCGGCACGACCCGACGTTCTTCACCCACCTGACGCTCAGCCTGTTCGCTTTCCAGCTGGTCCAGTCCGCCGTCACCACCGGCGCCACCTCGGTGACCACGTCGGGGCGGCTGCTCGTCAACACCGCCTTCCCGCGGCTGCTCATCCCGCTGTCGGCCGTGCGGACCGCGTTCTTCCGCTTCCTGCCGACGATCCCGGTCTACCTCGTCTTCCACCTCGTCTTCCTGCCCCGCCAGTGGAGCTGGACGATGCTGCTGGGCGGCTACTTCCTGGTCACCATGATCGTGTTCGGGATGGGTCTGGCGGCGTGCTTCGCGACGCTGCAGATCTACTTCCGGGACACCTCGAGCTTCCTGCCCTTCTTCGTCCGGCTCTGGATGTACCTGTCGCCGGTCCTCTGGCTGCCCGAGGCGGTGCAGCGGTTCCCGCGCTCGGTGGTCACGTTGATGGAGCTCAACCCGATGTACTCGATGCTGGGGGGCTACGCCGAGGCCGTGCAGGAGGGCCGCGTGCCCGACCTGTCGATGTGGGTCACCTCCGCGCTCTGGGCCGTCGCCGTCGCCGTGCTCGGCTTCTTGTTCTTCATCTCGAGGGAGCGTGAGTTCGCTGTCCGCCTCACCTGAGTCCCCCGCCTCCGTCGTCCCGACGGAACCGCCCTACGCCGTGCGCGTGGAGAACCTGTCCATCACCTACCGCACCACCTTCGAGCGCAAGCCGACGCTCAAGCAGGCGCTGGTCCGGTTCGGCCGCGGTCAGCGCGCCGTCCGCGAGGTGCAGGCGCTCAAGGACGTCACCTTCGACGTCCGTGCCGGCACCGCCATGGGGATCATCGGGTCCAACGGCGCCGGCAAGTCGACGCTGATGCGGGCGATGGCCGGCATCCTGCCCCCGACCAGGGGAGCCATCGAGGTCTGGGGCAAGGCCAGCACGCTGCTCGCCCTCGGCGTCGGCTTCAACAAGGAGCTCTCGGGCCGGGAGAACATCATCCTGGGCGGGCTGGCCTCCGGGCTCTCCCGCCGCGAGGTCGAGGAGCGCGCCGACGACGTCGCCGAGTGGACCGAGCTGGGTGACTTCATCGACATGCCGATGAGCTCCTACTCCTCCGGCATGTCGGCGCGCGTCGGGTTCTCCGTCGCCGTGCACATGAAGCCCGACATCTTGATGATCGACGAGGCGCTGTCCACCGGAGACGCCAAGTTCCGGGAGAAGGCCAACGCCAAGA
This sequence comes from Microlunatus lacustris, assembly GCA_039527025.1. Classification (GTDB taxonomy): domain Bacteria; phylum Actinomycetota; class Actinomycetes; order Propionibacteriales; family Propionibacteriaceae; genus Microlunatus; species Microlunatus lacustris. The sequence goes on along the minus strand of BAAAJN010000003.1, from coordinate 207,974 downwards.
TGGCCGAGCTGCGGGAGAGCGCGCGGGCGATGTTCCTGGTCAGCCACGGCCTCGGCTCCATCAAGCAGATGTGCAACGAGGCGATCTGGCTGAACAAGGGTGAGCTCATGATGCGCGGCGAGCCGGAGGAGGTCGTCGACGCCTACATGCGCTTCGTCAAGGTCAAGCGCACCGCGGTCACCGACGAGGACATCTAGGTCTGTGCTGTCTGGGCTCGCTCCGCTCGCCCGCGGAGGGGGCTCTGACCCGCGGTTCTCCTCCGGCACGGGCTGGGTCCAGAACCTGCCATCAAGGGGTCAGCCGGCCTCGAGCCGCCAGCGCAGGAAGTCGGTCAGGGAACCGGACTCCCCGTCCCGCCCGCCCTTGCCCACCACGAGCGGCGGTGGGCTGGGCTGCAGCGTGACCCCGGACAGCCTCTCGCGCAGACCACCGGGCACGGTGAGCACGTAGTAGGAGCCGTCCTCGCCGATGGCCAGGCTGCGGTTCTTGCGCAGGTACCAGCCGGTCTTGTCGGTGCGCACCGACTGCCCCGTGAACAAGGTGGCACGGAGCGGCTCGGCGGGCAGACCGCGCTCGCGGGCCTCCCGGACGAAGCCGTCGATCAGCTTCTGGGCCTGCTGCGACTCGCCGCGCTCCTGGGCGGCGGCCAGCTCGGCGCGGCGGGCAGCTTCCTCGGCGCGCGACATGGGCCCAACCTAGCGCCGCCTGCTCCGGACGGGATCGTCCGGTCGCTGCCGTGCGTTGGGAACTGGGTGGCGCGCACCGTCGCACCCCCGTTCCCGGGCAGCACGCCCGCATAGACTTCGCTCACCTTCCAGCCGAGGACCCCATCGACATGCCCGACACCCCTGCGACTCCCGATCCCGGAACCGGGAGCGCACCCCTCAGTCCCCGGCCCCGGCGTCGCCGCTGGCCCCGTCTGCTGGCGGTGGTGGCCGGCGTCCTGGTGCTGGCCCTGGTCGGCGTCGGCGTCTACGCGTGGCGCGTCGACCAGGGCTTGACCAGCAACATCAACCGGGGTGTCGAGCTGCCCACCGACGACCCGTCGAGCGGCTCCCGCCCGACGGCGGCGCCCGACACCGGAGCGCTCAACTACGTGCTGCTGGGTTCGGACAGCCGCGACCCGGAGGACGAGGGCGACGGCCGCAGCGACAGCATCATGGTGGTCCACCTCAACCAGGAGCGGGACGAGGCCTACATCGTCTCCTTCCCCCGCGACATGTGGGTCGACATCCCCGGGCACGGCAAGGACAAGATCAACGCCGCCTACGAGCTCGGCGGGCCGGCGCTCACCGTCGCGACGCTGGAGAAGCTGACCGACGTCCGCATGGACCACGTCGTGCTGGTCGGCCTCGAGGGCTTCATCGCGCTCACCGAGGACCTGGGCGGGGTCACCGTCACCAACAAGACCGCCTTCAGCTCGCACGGCTTCGACTACCCCGAGGGCAGGATCGACATCCAGGGCGAGAAGGCGCTGTGGTTCGTCCGGGAGCGGAAGTCGCTGCCGAACGGGGACCTGGACCGAGCGGAGAACCAGCGCAACGTCATCAAGGCGATCGTGGCCAAGGGACTCAGCGCCGACGTGGTCTCCGACCCGGCCCGGTTCACCGCCTTCACCTCCACCCTGGCCCAGCACCTGACGGTCGACGACAGCCTGACCGACGAGGAGATCCGCCGTACCGCGCTGTCGTTGCGGTTGCAGTCCGACGACATCGAGCTGCTGCAGCCCCCGGTGTCTGGTTTCGACACCTCGGCCGACGGCCAGAGCATCGACGTGGTGGACACCGAGAAGCTCGCCGAGCTGTCCGAGGCGCTGGAGCAGGACACCATGGACGACTACGTCCAGAAGTACCCGAAGGGCTGAGGTGGAGTTCCTCCGCAGCCTGCGGCACCTCTGGCGCCACCAGCTGTTCCGACGGCTGCTCGCGGTCCGCGTGGCGACCCAGTCCTGCGACGGCCTGCTGCAGATCGCGCTGGCCTCCTTCGTGCTGTTCTCCCCCGAGCGCCAGCCCGACGCCGCCGCGATCGCCACCGTGCTGGCCATCACCCTGCTCCCGTTCTCGGTGCTCGGGCCGTTCGTCGGGGTCGTGCTGGACCGGTTCTCGCGCCGTCAGGTGCTGGTCGTGGTCGACCTGTGCCGCTCGGTGCTGTGCCTCGGGCTGGCGGCGCTGGTGGCCACCGGGCTGCGCACGCCCGGCGTGGAGACCGTCTTCTACGGGCTGGTGCTGCTGGCCATGAGCCTCAACCGCTTCCTGCTCGCCGCTCTGTCGGCGTCGCTGCCGCACACCATCGACGCCGACGAGTACATGGTCGCCAACTCGGTGGTGCCGACGGTGGGGCCGGCCGGCGCGCTGATCGGCGTCGGGGTCGGCACCGGGTTGCGGCTGCTGCTCGGGCAGTCGATGCCCGACTACAGCGCCAACGCGATCCTGTTCACCGTCGCCGCGGCAGGCTTCGTGCTCAGCGCCGGCCTGGCCCTGCGCATCCCCCGCGACGAGCTGGGGCCCGACGTCGAGGAGCCCACCCGGGCCCGCGACGTCGTGTCCGGGCTGGCCGAGGCACTCCGGCACCTGCAGCAGCGGCCCGCGGCTGGGGTGGGGCTGCTGACCATCGGGGCGCACCGGATCGTCTACGGCGTGGTCACGGTAGCCACGATCCTGGTCTACCGGAACTACTTCCACACCGTCGACGAGGTCGACGCGGCGATCGCCGACCTCGGGCTGCTGGTGGTCGTCACCGGGGCCGGGTTCGTGCTGGCCGCCGCGGTCACCCCGCCGGGGACGGCGCGGCTCGGGGTCCGCCGCTGGCTGGTGGTCAGCCTGGTCGCGTCCGCGGTGCTCCAGGTGCTGCCGGGGGCCATCTACTCCACCGTGCCGCTGCTGGTGGCCGCGTTCCTGCTCGGTCTGACGGCGCAGAACGTGAAGATCTGCGTCGACACCCTCGTCCAGGCCCACGTCGACGACGAGCTCAAGGGCCGGGTCTTCGTCCTCTACGACATGGTCTTCAACATGGCGCTGGTCATCGCCGCGGTGATCGGGGCGGTGGTGCTGCCGGCCAACGGCAAGTCCGTGCTGGTGCTGGTCGTGCTGGCCGCCTGCTACCTCGGCATCGCCACCGTCTTCGCCGCCACCACCCGCGGACTGGCCATGGACCGCGGCACCGAGTCGCTGCAACCGCAGCCAGTCTGAGCGCTCCTGCGACGGAAGGCTCGCTGCAGGCGGTTCCCACACCTCCTGCTGGAGGTCCGGTGGCGGCAGACCGATCTGGTGCAGCATCGTCGCAGGCGTCAGCCCTGCGGCTGCTGCTCCGCCCACCAGGCCCGCAGCGCCTGCTCGGCCCGCTGCGGGCCCAGCGGGCCCTCGTCGATCCGCAGCTCCAGCAGGTACCGGTAGGCCTGGCCGACCAGCGGACCCGGCGGGAGGTCGAGCAGCTCCATGATCTGGCGGCCGTCGAGGTCGGGGCGCAGGGAGTCCAGCTCCTCCTGCTCGGCCAGCACGCCGATCCGGGCCTCGAGGTCGTCGTAGGCGGCGCGCAGCCGGGCCGCCTTGGCCTGGTTGCGGGTCGTGCAGTCCGCGCGGGTCAAGATGTGCAGCCGCTCCAGCTGGTCGCCCGCGTCCCGCACGTAGCGCCGGACGGCGGAGTCGGTCCAAGTGCCTTCGCCGTAGCCGTGGAACCGCAGGTGCAGGAAGACCAGCTCGCTGACGGCCTTGACCTCGTCGCTGGAGTAGCGCAGGGCGGTCAGCCGCTTGCGGACCAGCTTGGCGCCGACGACGTCGTGGTGGTGGAAGGAGACCTTGCCGCCCGCCTCGAACTTCCGCGTCGCCGGCTTGCCCACGTCGTGCAGCAGGGCGGCCAGCCGGCTGACCAGGTCGGGGCGGGACTCCAGCCGCGACTCCAGCTCGATGGCCTGCTCCAGCACCGTCAGGCTGTGCTCGTAGACGTCTTTGTGCCGGTGGTGCTCGTCGCGCTCGAGCCGCAGCGCCGGCAGCTCGGGCAGCACCCGGTCCGCCAGCCCGCTGCGGACCAGCAGGTCCAGGCCCGGTCGCGGCCGGTCGGCCAGCAGCAGCTTGGAGAGCTCGTCGCGGACCCGCTCGGCGGAGATGATCCCGATCCGGTCCGCCATCGCCGTCATGGCCGCGACGACCTCGGGCGCCGGGGTGAACCCGAGCTGCGCGGCGAAGCGGGCGGCCCGCATCATCCGGAGCGGGTCGTCGCTGAACGACGCCTCGGGCGTCCCCGGTGTCCGGATCAGCCCGGCCGCGAGGTCGGCCAGGCCCCCGTAGGGGTCGACGAAGCGGTGGTCCGGCACCGAGACCGCCATGGCGTTGACGGTGAAGTCCCGTCGGACCAGGTCACCGTCCAGGCTGTCGCCGAACTGCACCACCGGCTTGCGGCTCTGCGAGACGTAGGCGTCGGAGCGGAAGGTGGTGACCTCCACCACCCAGGCGACGTCGCCGTCGGTGACCTTGCAGCCGACGGTGCCGAACTCCTTGCCGATCGTCCAGACGGCCGGGGAGAAGCGGCGGAGCAACGCCTCGACGTCGTCCGGGCGGGCTGAGGTGGTGAAGTCGAGGTCGGAGCCGAGCCGGCCGAGCAGGGCGTCCCGGACGCTGCCGCCGACCAGGTACAGCTCGTGCCCGGCCTCGGCGAACAGCCGGCCGAGACGTCCCGCGACCGGCGCGACCCGCATCAGCTCGGCCACCGCGTTGGCCTGGGCCTGGTTCAGCGTGGGCGTGGACACGACGAGCCACTCTACCGGCGCGGGCACGGTCGCGACGGCCGCCGCCGGGAGCGCAGCGGCCGCCCCGTGCGTTGTCCGGCTCTAGGATGAACCGGTGAGGAGGCAGCGCGCATGAGGGCTCTCCGCGTGCTGCTGGCCCTGCTGGTGGGGTGCGCGGCGCTGCTCGGACCCCTCGCGGCGGCGCCCGCGCAGGCCGCCGAACCCGAGGCCCTGGTGCGGATCACCCTCACCGCCATGACGCCGGCCCTGCCCCAGCGCGACGGCACCATCACCCTGAGCGGCCGGGTGGAGAACGTCACCGACGAGCCGTTGTTCCGGCTGCAGGCGACCCTCTGGCGGGACCAGGCGCCGATCACCACCGCCGAGGGCGTGGGGCAGGCCCTGGTCTCGGAGTCCAACGTGCCCATCGGGCGCCGGTACCCCTACCTGCCCGCCGGCTTCCAGGACCTCTACACCCCCGACGACCCCTACCTCGAGCCGGGTGAGACCGCTGACTTCACGGTCTCCGCCCCCGTGGCCGACCTGCAGCTGGCCCCCACGGACGGCGTCTACCTCGTCGGCGTGCAGGTCCTGCAGAACGGCAACACCACCGCTGTCGGCCGGGCGCGCACCTTCGCCCCGGTGCTGGCCGGACCGCCGCAGGCCAGCCTGCGGATGACGTCGCTGGTGGTGCTCAGCTCCCGCCCGTCCCAGCTGCGCCGCGGCGTGCTGGCCGACGACCACCTGGCCGACGAGGTCCGTCCCGGCGGTCGGCTGAGCGCCCTGCTGGCCGCCGCCGACAGCGACGCGGCGAGCTTCGCCGTCGACCCGGCCCTGGTCGAGGAGCTGACGACGATGCGCGGCGGGTACACCGTGCAGGCCCCCGACGGCAGCACGGCGCCGGGCCGCGGGCAGGCCGACGCCACCAGCTGGTTGCAGCGCTTCACCCGGGTCCGGGACGACCGCGACGGCTTCCGGCTGCTCTACGGCTCGCCCGACATCGCCGCCCTGGTCCACGACGGCCAGACCGACGTGCTCGACGACGCGGTCGCGGCCGGTGGTCGGGTGGAGGCGACCGCCGCCCTCCCGCTGCTGGTGCTGCCGGGCGGCGGCTGGGCCGACGCGGCGACGCTGCGGGCCGCCGAACGGCTGGAACCGGCCGCCGTCGTGCTCTCCGACGCCTCCGCCACCGGCGGCGACGGGCCGCTGCTGTCCGGTGGTCAGGGCGCACCGGTCGTCCGCTACAGCAGCGGGTCCTCCGGTGGCGGCGGCCCGGGGCCGGACCCCCGCAGCACGCCGGTGCAGGTGCGCCAGCGGGCGCTCGCCGACACCTGGGTGCAGGCCGCCGAAGCCCTCGACGGCGTCACCCGGGGCCGGGTCCAGCTGATCAGCGGGACCAACCAGGTGCAGGGTGACGACCCCGGGGTGGCGGCTCCGTGGATCGAGCGGACCACGCTCAGCGACCTGCTCAGCGGGACCCCGGCCGTCTGGGAGGGCGAGCTCGCCTACCCCGACGAAGCCCGCGAGGCCGAGCTGACCGGTGGCCAGCTGGCCACCCTGCGTCGCTTCGTCACCAGCTGGGGCACCTACGCCGAGGTGCTCGTCGACGGCGACGCGGCGGAGGCGGCGGGGCAGGCGGCGGTCTCCCGGGCCGCCAGCACGGCCTGGCGTGACCAGGACGCCGCCCGCAGCCCCTACCTCAAGACCCAGCAGCGCGCCCTCGACGCCACCTTGCGGGACCAGCTGCTGATCAGCACCAACCCGAAGGTCAGCACGGTGGCCCGCGAGGGCGTGGTCTTCCCCATCACGGTGGAGAACAAGCTGCCCGTCAACCCCGACGACCCCGAGGCCGGCGCGGTCCGGCTGCGGCTGGTCTTCGTCTCCGAGAACCGGCAGCGGCTCACCATCGCGCCGATCGAGACGGGCCTTCTCCGGGCGGGCACGAGCTACACCGGGGAGGCGCAGGTGACCGCCAAGGCCAACGGCACCGTCCCGGTCCAGGCGCAGCTGCAGACCGTCGACGGCACCCCGGTCGGCCGGCCGCAGACCATCGACGTCCGGGTCACCCAGAACGGCACCACCGGCTGGGCCATCGCCGCGGCCGCCCTGGTGGTGTTCGGCGGCAGCACCGCGCTGCGGATCCGTCAGGTGAACCGTTCGCGGACCCGGGAGGCCGCCGTCACCGGGGCCCCCCCGGACCCGCCGAGCGGGTTGACCTCCGCGCCGCCGCCCGAGGCCCCGCCCGCCAGCCGCCCCGACCTCCCCGGACGCCCGTGATGACCGGCACCTCGACCAGCCCGACGCCCGCCGCCGGCACCCCGGCACCGTCGGACCACGGTTCCCGGCGCACCTCCGCGCTGGTCTCGGCCAGCGCGCTGATGGCGGCCGGCACCCTGCTGTCCCGGCTGCTGGGCTTCGGCCGGCTGATGCTGCTGGTGTTCCTGTTCGGCAACGCGACCCGCCAGGCCGACATGTTCACCGTGGCGAACACGGTGCCCAACAGCATGTACATCCTGCTCGCCGGCGGTGTGCTCAACACCGTGCTGGTGCCGCAGATCGTCCGCGCGATCAAGGGCGATGCGGACGGCGGCGAGGCCTACACCAACCGGATCATGACAGCGGGCCTGCTGGCCCTGGGCGCCATCACCGTGCTGCTGACCCTGGCGGTGCCGGCCGTCATCTGGCTCTACTCCGCCGACTCCTGGCGCGCCCCCGGGGTGGCGGCGCAGTACGACTCGATGATCATGCTCGGCTACTACTGCATGCCGCAGATCTTCTTCTACGGCGTGCACGTGCTGGCCGGCCAGGTGCTCAACGCCCGCGACCGGTTCGGGCCGATGATGTGGGCGCCGATCGCCAACAACGTCGTCTCCATCGCCGTGCTCGCCCTCTTCCTGGTCGTCTTCGGCCACGGCGACACCGGCGCCCCGTTCAGCACGGGGCAGGAGCTGCTGCTGGGGCTTGGCTCCACCCTGGGCATCGCGGTCCAGGCCGCGGTGCTGGTGCCGTTCCTGCGCCGGGCCGGCTACCGCTTCGCCCCCCGCTTCGACTTCCGGGGCGTCGGTCTGGGCAAGACGCTGCGGTTGGCCAAGTGGACGCTGGGCTTCGTCGTGGTCACCCAGCTGGCCCTGGTCGTGGTCTCCCGGCTGGCCACCGGCGCGACGGCCGGCGGGGAGGGCGGCGGCATCACCGCCTACTACAACGCCTACGCCGTGTGGATCCTGCCGCACTCCCTGGTCACCGTCTCGCTGGCCACCGCGATGCTGCCGGCCGCCTCCCGGATGGCCGCCGCCGGCGACCTCGGCGGGGTGGCGGCCGAGACGGTCCGCGCGGTCCGGCTCGCGCTCACCGTGCTGCTGCCGGCGTCGGTGGCCTTCGGTGTCCTCGGCGTCCCGCTGGCCCGGCTCGCCTTCGGCTTCGGCACCGGGGCCGACGACGCCGCCTACGCGGGCTGGGCGCTGATGACCCTGGCCCTGGGTCTCGTGCCGTTCACCGTGCAGTACCTGTGCCTGCGCGCCTTCTACGCCCTGGAGGACACCCGCACGCCGTTCTTCCTGCAGATCGCGATCTCCGGCGCCAACGTGGTGCTGGGCCTGGCCGCGGTCTGGCTGGTGGACTCGCCCCCGCTGGTGGCGGCGGCCCTGGGGCTGGCCTACTCCCTGGCCTACCTGCTCGGCGTCCTGCTGTCGCTGGCCCGGCTGCGGCGCCGGCTGCCCGAGCTGGACACCTTCAGCCTCGTCCGGCACTGCGTCCGGCTGCTGGCCGCCGTCGCGCCGGCCGCGCTGGTGGCCGTGCTGCTCGTCTGGTGGCTCAACCGCGACGTGGAGACCCAGCTCGGCCGTGCGCTGGTGCTGGCCGCGGCCGGGGTCGTGGCCGTCGTCGTCTTCCTGGTCGGTGCCCGGCTGCTCGGCATCGCCGAGGTCACCGCCCTGGCGGCCACCCTGCGCCGGCGCGGCGGGGCCGGACGGGCCGCCGCACCCGAGGAGGAGGCGGCTCACGATCTGGCCACGCCCGGCGATTCCGACACCCAAGTGCGGCCGGTGTCTCCTACCATCGAGCCACCACCCACCGCCGGTCCTGCGTCCCAGCCGCAGCCCGGCTCGAGCGAGAACGCTGACTCCATGGCTCAGGCGGCAATCGTCCGTAGCAACCCTGGGGACGAGGCCGATCTGGGGGACGCCTCCACCCATCCGAGCGACCAGCACGGCCGTCCCGGCGACGGCACGCACCGGCCGACGAAGGCCGCGTCGCTGCCGGCCGGCACGGTGCTCGGCGCGCGGTACCGGCTCGAGGAGCTGCTGGCCGGCTCCGGTCCGGCCATCACCTGGCGGGCCTTCGACCAGGTGCTGTCCCGTTCGGTGCTCGTCCACCTGCTGGCTCCCGGGGACGTGTCCGAGGCCGACCTGATGGCCGCCGCCCGGCGGGCCTCGGTCGCGACCGACTCGCGGTTCCTGCGGGTGCTCGACGCCGTCCCGGGCGGCTCGGCCGCGGGACCGGGAGCCGACCCCGAGCTGGGCTCCTACATCGTCTGCGAGTACGCCACCGGCCAGTCGCTGGAGGTCATCCTCAGCCAGGGCCCGCTCTCCGGGTTGGAGGCCGGCTGGGTGGTCCGCGAGGTCGCCGACGCGCTCTCCGGGGTGCACAGCCTCGGTCTGCACCACCTCCGGATCAGCCCGGAGACGGTGATCATCACCCCCACCGGCAACGTCAAGATCGTCGGGCTGCTGATCGAGGCGGCGCTGCGCCCCGCCGTCACCGAGCCGCTGCACGACGACCCGGAGCTGGTCGACGTCACCGATCTCGGCCGGCTGCTCTACGCCACCCTCGTCTGCCGCTGGCCCGGGGGTCCGGCCTTCGGCTTGCCGGACGCCCCGACCAGCGGCCGCCGCTGGCTGACCCCGCGGCAGGTGCGGGCCGGCGTCTCCCCGGCGCTGGACGACGTCTGCGACCAGGTGCTGGGCGACCCGCCCCGGCACCGCGCAGCCCCCGTCACCGACGCGAACGCCCTGGTCAACGCGCTGACCAAGGTGCTGGGCGCGGCCGACGCCTCCACCGACCTGGAGCGCCGGCTGCGGCAGCCCGTGCCGAAGGTCGGCGCCCACCACTCCGCCCCGGCGGCGCCCGTCTCCACCCTGCTGGACCAGCCCACCGAGCCCAACCGCGTGGTGCGCGACGACCACGCCCCCGACCTCAGCCGGGCCGCCGCGGCTGACGCCGCCCCGCTGCGGGTGACCCGCTCGGTCCCGACCACCCCGGCGCCCACCTCCTCGGTCGCCGCGGCCGGAGGCGGCTCCGCCGGTACCACGGTCATCCGCACCCCGGTGCCGGGCCGGCCGCCCACCCCGCCACGCAAGCCGCCGCGCGAGCCCCGGCGCTGGATCGCCCTGCTGGTCGGCCTGGTCGTGCTGCTGTCCGGCCTCGCGCTCGTCGCCGGGCTGGTGCTGAGCAACCAGCTGGGGGCGACGCCCGATCCCGGGCCCAGCGCCACGCCGGCCCGGCCGCCCGCGGCCACGCCGAGCTCGGCCGTGCTGCCGATCAGCACCGCGCGGGACTTCGACCCCCAGGGCGCCGACGACCAGCGCGAGAACCCCGACGAGGTGCGGTTCGCCTACGACGGCGACCCGTCCACCCGCTGGCGGACCGTCGCCTACATCGGCAACCCGGAGCTGGGCGGCCTCAAGCGCGGGGTCGGGCTGGTGCTGGACCTCGGGTCCGCCCAGCCGGTCGCCTCCGTCGAGGTGAGCCTCAGCGGCACCGGTACCGACCTCGACCTGCGCGTCCCCCGGGACGACCCGGCCGGGACGACGCGCCCCCCGCTGGGATCGGACCGCGCGTGGGACGTCGTGGCCGAGCAGAGCGGGGCCCAGAAGTCGGCCACCCTCACCCCGGCGGAGCCCGTGACCACCCGCTTCGTGCTCGTGTACCTGACCTCGCTGCCGAGGGAGGGGGGACGTTACCGCGGCGGCATCAGCGAGGTGGAGGTGCGCCGGTGACCGCCGGTCGCCCACCCTCCCCCCGCTCCACCGCCCCGTCCCCGGTCTCCCGTGCCTCCTGACCACGTCCTCCCGGCCGATCGCGACGATGCCGGTCTGCCGGACGCCGAGCTGCTCCGTCGTCACGTCGCGGGCGACCCGGACGCGTTCGGCACCCTCGTCGGCCGGCACCGCGACCGGCTCTGGGCCGTCGCGCTGCGGACGATGCGCAACCCTGAGGACGCGGCCGACGCCCTGCAGGACGCCTACATCTCCGCCTTCCGCCGCGCCGGCAGCTTCCGCGGGGAGTCCCAGGTGACCACCTGGCTGCACCGGGTCGTGGTGAACGCCTGCCTGGACCGGCTGCGCCGGATGCGGACCCGAGCCACCGACCCGCTGCCGGAGGACCTGGACCGCTCGACGGTGCTGGCCAGCACGCCCGCCGACCCGCTCGAGGAGCAGCAGCAGCGCAGCGACGTCGAGGCCGCCCTGGCCCAGCTCAACTCCGACCAGCGGGCCGCGCTGGTGCTGGTGGACATGCAGGGCTACTCGGTGGAGGAGGCGGCCGCGATCCTGCGCTGCGCCCCCGGCACGGTCAAGAGCCGCTGCGCCCGCGGCCGGGCCCGGCTGGTCCCCCTGCTGGCCGACCTGCAGCCGACGGGGAGGCGCTGCTGATGGCCCACCCCCTGGAACTCGCCTACAACTGGCGGACTCCGAGCCTGTTCGCCAGCGTGGGCGCCGTGGTCTGCCTGGGCGTCGTGCTGCGCGGGGACGGGGCGGGCCGGGGCGGCGTCGCCGTCGTGCTGGTGCTGCTCTGGGCAGGCTGCCTGGCGCTCGTCTGGGCCCGGACCCGGGCGCTGCTGATCGTCGACGGACCACAGTTGACGGTCCGCCGGGTCCGCGCGCAGCACACCGTCGAGGCCGGCAGCGTGCTCGCGGTCCGGCAGCGCTCCTCGGCCTCGGGCCCCGTCTTCACCCTGGTCCACCGCGCCGCCGACGGTCGCACCCGCCGAGCCGTCGCCCCCACCGCTCTCCTGCGCGGCGGCACCTCGACCCTCTTCGCCTGGATACTGGCGCACGCCCCGGAGGCCGAGCTGGACCGGGGTTCGCGCCGGACCCTCGACCAGCTGCGGGTCAAGGGGCTGGTCCCGTGATCCCGGCCGGTCCGCCGGGACGAGGCCCGTCCTGCCCGCTCCCCCGACCGCGGGAACCGGGAGGGGGGTGCGGTGCGTCGGAGGTCGGGGCCCCACCCGGCGTCGGCGCCCTGGATGCCCCTGCCCGGCCCCAGCACCGAAGGACCTCCCGTGGCTGACCACCCCTCGATCGACGACCTGGCGGACGCCGCCGAAGGTCTGCTCGACCCCGGGCGCAGCACCTGGGTCGCCGAGCACGTGCCGGGCTGCCCCACCTGCCAGCAGACCGTCACCGCGCTGGCCCAGGTCAGCCACACGCTGACGGCCGCCCCGGCCCCGACCATGCCGTCCGCGGTGGCCGCTCGGCTGGCCGAGGCCGTCGCCGCCGAGAGCGCGCACCGGAGGTCCATCTCGGTCCCCGCCGCGCGGGCGGTCCGGCCCCGTCCGCGGCACAGCCTCGGGCACTTCGCCGAGCACCCGCCGCACCCGCCCTGGTGGCGACGGCTGGCCCCCGCCCTCGGCGCCGCGGTCGCCGCCGCCGCCGTGGGCCTCGGAGGCTACGTGCTGAGCGCGGCCGCCGGGCTGAACGAGCCCCCGCTGGTCGCCGCGGCCGTCAGCACCGACGACCTGGCTGCCGAGGCCCGCGCCGTGCAGGCCGCCCGCGACCTCGACCCGCACCGCTTCTCCAAGGCCTGGTTCTGCGGCCGCTCCGCCACCGACGGCCGGATCACCGGCCTGGTCCGAGCCCGGGTGGACGGCACCCCGGCCCTGCTGGTCTACACCCGCGACGACGGCTCCAGCCTCGTCACGGTGGTCACCGGCTGCACCGCCCGGGTACCGTCGTCGACCGCCTCCGCGGTCCTCGGCCGCTGAGTCCCGGCGCGGAATACGGCACCCCCCGGACCCGTTGAGCGGAGGTAGGGTGAGGCCCCCGTGGGCCCCCTGCCCCCGCGGAGTCCGGTCGGACGACGCCGGGGAACCGGTCGAGCAGCACAGCTGAGAGGGAACGATGAGCGGGACTGAGGACAACCAGGTGCGCGAGGTCATCATCGTGGGCAGTGGCCCGTCGGGCTACACCGCCGCGATCTACGCCGCCCGGGCGGACCTGCGGCCGCTGGTCTTCGAGGGCTCCGTCACTGCCGGCGGCGCGCTGATGAACACCACCGAGGTCGAGAACTTCCCCGGCTTCCCCACCGGCGTCATGGGCCCCGAGCTGATGGACAACCTGCGGGAGCAGGCCGAGCGCTTCGGCGCCGAGCTGGTCAGCGAGGACATCGTGTCGATGGACCTGACCGGTGAGCTCAAGTCGGTCACCGACGGCTACGGCAACACCTTCACCGCCCGCGCCGTGATCTTGGCCATGGGGTCCAGCTACCGCAAGCTCGGGCTGCCCGACGAGGACCGGCTGTCCGGCCACGGCGTCTCCTGGTGCGCGACCTGCGACGGCTTCTTCTTCCGCGACAAGGACATCGCCGTCGTGGGCGGCGGGGACTCCGCCGTCGAGGAAGCCACCTTCTTGACCCGGTTCGCCCGCTCGGTCACCCTGGTGCACCGTCGCGGCGAGCTGCGCGCCAGCAAGATCATGGCCGCCCGGGCCGAGAAGGACCCGAAGATCAGCTTCGCGTGGAACTCCGCGGTGAGCGCCGTCAACGGCGGCTCCTCGGTGGAGTCGGTCACCCTGACCGACACCCACGACGGCAGCACCCGCGACCTGCCGGTCTCGGGCCTGTTCATCGCCATCGGCCACGACCCGCGCTCCGAGCTCGTCCGCGGCCAGGTGCACCTGGACGGCGAGGGCTACGTGATCACCGACGGGAAGTCCACCCGGACCAACCTGCCCGGCGTCTTCGCGGCCGGCGACCTGGTCGACCACACCTACCGCCAGGCCATCACCGCGGCCGGCACCGGGTGCTCCGCCGCGCTGGACGCTGAGCGCTACCTGGCCGACCTCGACGACCTCGGCGAGGCCGTGCTGGCCGACGCGCACGCCGAGCTGATGGGCGCCGGCAGCTGACCCGCGCGGCCCGGTCCTGACCGGGCCGATCTGTCAGACCCCGCTGGCATCCTCGTCCCCACCCACCCCCGACCCCGCAGGAGAACTCAGATGGGTGCAGTATCCGACGTCACCGACGCCGACTTCGACAGCGTCGTCCTCCGCTCCGACAAGCCCGTCGTCGTCGACTACTGGGCCGACTGGTGCGGCCCGTGCAAGCAGGTGGCCCCGATCATCGAGGAGCTCGCCACCCAGCACGGTGACAAGGTGACCTTCGTCAAGATGGACACCAACACCAACCCGGTCACCCCGGCCAACAACCACGTGCTCGGGCTGCCGACCATCCAGGTCTACGTCGGCGGCGAGCTGGTGAAGGCGTTCAAGGGCGCCAAGTCCAAGTCGGTGCTGCTGAAGGCGATCGAGGAGTACCTCTAGCCTCCGCGCGAGACGTCCCTCGACGGCCGTCGTCCCTGCCTCTGCGCAGCGGACGACGGCCGTCGTCGTCCCGGGGCCGCCGGGGCGAGGGCGGGCTCAGAAGTAGTCGCGGCAGAAGGGCAACCGGGCCGAGGAGAAGCCGAAGCCGAGCGCGGCGACGGCGCCCGGGGAGCGCTCCTGCAGCAAACCCGCGCGGTGCAGCTCGGGGGCGGGGACGCCGCCGAGGTACAGCGCTCCCAGCTCGCGCACGTCCAGCTCGACGTCGGGGGACGTGCTCAGCCGGCGCACCGTCGCCCCGTCCGGGCCGCCCTGCAACCGGAAGCTGCCGGCGTTCTGCGGGAGCAGCGCGTCGCGGACCCCGAGCACGAGGTCGAGCTCGACCGCGTAGCGCCGGGCCTCCAGAGCCCGCGGCAGGTCGACCAGGCGGACATAGGTGCCGTCGGCGCCGGTGCTGCGCACCGAGGCGGGGTCGGCGACGAGGTGGCGCAGCGGCTCGTCAGGCGCGGCCGGCCCCTCGAAGCAGCGGACGAGGTCCAGGTCCAGGGCGAACCGCCACAGCCGCGCGTAGCCGGCGAGGTCGCTCGCGTCCAGGGCCGCGACCCGCACGCTGTGCCCGGGGCCAGGGTCGGCGCTCCCCGTCGAGCTCAGCCGGAACGTGAGGTAGCCGTCCGGCCGGCCCGCCGCGTCGAAGTGCAGGGCGTAGCGGGCGGCAGCGGCGCCGTGGCGCCGGGACGGGTGGTCGTGGAAGACGGCGTCCCACCAGGCAGGCGGGCGGTCGAGGGCGCCCGGCCGGTCCGGGAGCAGCCGCGCGTGCAGCGGCTCGACGGCCCGCCGGCACTCCGCCGCGTCGACCTCGCCGACCGAGCCGGGGCCCAGGTCGACGTCGGGCCGGAACGCCGTCCCTCGCGTCGACCCGCCCGGCTCCAGGATGCGCGTCGCCGGCCCGTAGCCGTAGCGGCCGTAGATCGACGGCTCGGAGGCCCAGAGCAGCGCGACGGGCTCCCCGCCCTCCGCCAGCCCGGCCAGCTGGGAAGTCATCATCGCGGTGAGCAGCCCTCGCCGCCGGTAGCCGGGGTTGACCGTGACGAAGGTGACCGCCGCGGTTGGCACGGTGCCGCCGGGCACGGTCATCACCCGGGTGTAGGAGCCGCACGTCGCCACCCAGCGGCCGTCGACGGCGAACCCGAAGCATCGTTCCGGCTCCTGCACCCCGCGGGCGGCGGCCGCCGCGTCGTGGTCGTAGTCCTGGTGGAACCCGCGCGTCGTCGCTGCCAGGAAGTCCGCGGCGCCGTCGGCCGTGACGGTCGTCAGCGCGAGCTGGGCCAGGTGGGGAGCGGTCGCCATGGGCGACAGTCTGCCGTGCGGGTCGGGGACGCCGGTCAGCGCAGGAACAGCTCCACCACCGGGACCGCCACCGGCGGCGGTGAGGTGGGTAGCCGGAGCGTCAGGGTGCCCGGCGGCTGCCCTCCGGGCACGGTCGTCTGCGCGGACTGGCCGGGTTCGATCTCGGTGATCGCGACCTCCGACGCGTCGTCGAGCAGCTGGGCGTAGGCCACTTTCCCGGCCAGCCCCGGCAGGTGCAGGTGCCCCAGTGGCCAGCTGAACACGTGGACGTACAGCCGGTCCCCGCGGACGGTGTAGCGGCAGTCCGGCGGGGGTACCAGCTCGCTCGGTCCAGCACCGTGCACCGAGCGGCCGTGCCGGTCCATCCAGGCGGCCAACCCCTCGAGCGAGGCCAGCGCCCGCGGGTCGAGGTCGCCACGCCCGGTCGGGCCGACGTTCAGCAGCAGGTTGCCGCCGTTCGAGACGCCGTCCACGAGCATCCGGACCAGCAGCGGCACGGACTTGTAGTCGGAGTTGTCCCGGTCGTAGCCCCAGCTGCCGTTGAGCGTCTGGCAGGCTTCCCAGGCCAGTGGCTCGCCGCCGGGGCCCAGCATCGGCCCGCTCGGCTGGTACTGCTCGGGCGTGACGAGGTCGCCGGGCACCTCGAGCCGGTCGTTGACGACGATGCCGGGCTGCAGCTCCCGGACCATCGCCAGCAGCTCCTCAGACCCCCAGTCCGCCGCACCCTTGCCGGGCATCCCCCGGTAGGCGTCCTTGCTGTAGGAGAAGTCGAAGAACAGGTAGTCGACGGTGCCGTACCCGGTCAGCAGCTCGCGCACCTGGCCGTGCAGGTAGGTCCGGTAGCGCTCCAGGGAGCGCTGCTCGTTGAGGCCCGGCGCGGCCGGGTCGTCGCGCAGCGGGTGGTGCACGTCGACGGGGAAATCGGGGTGGTGCCAGTCCAGCAGGGAGTGGTAGAAGCCGACCTTCAGGCCCTCCGCCCGGAAGGCCTCGACGAACTCGGCCACCGCGTCGCGCCCGAACGGGGTGTGCACGCTCGTGTAGTCGGTCAGCGCCGAGTCCCACAGGCAGAAGCCGTCGTGGTGCTTGGTGGTCAGCACCGCGTAGCGCATCCCGGCCGCCTTCGCTGCCCGCGCCCAGGCCCGGGGGTCGTAGCGGTCGGCCTCGAAGTAGCGCTGGTAGCGCTCGTAGCGGTCCGGGTGGATCTGCTCGTTGCTCATCACCCACTCGTGCCGGCCCGCCAGCGCGTACAGGCCCCAGTGCACGAACAGGCCGAGCCGGGCCTCGGCGAACCAGGCGTGCTCGGGCCGGCCGGTGCTCAGCGCCGTCACGCGGTCAGCTCCTCGCCCCGGAGCAGCGGGCGCACCGAGGTGCCCAGCTCGACGGTGCGGCTGACGGTGCAGAGCCGGTCGTGCGACATCGTCACCGAGCGGGCCAGCACCGACTCCGCAGCCCGGCCCGCCTCGGTGTCGGGGAAGGTGACCCGGAAGTCCAGGGTGATGCCACTCAGGTGGTTGCCGTCGGCGTCGCGCACCTTGTCGGCCTCGGCGATGACGTCGAACTGCGCCGGCTCGGAGCGTTTGCCGGTGATCGCGTCGACGTCCACGGCGCTGCAGCCGGCCAGCGCGACCAGCAGCAGCTCGACGGGGGTGAAGTCAGCCGTGTCCCCGGAGCCGAGATCCAGGGTGGTGCCGCGGCTGTTGGTGGCCCGCAGGGTCAGCGGCCCGGTGCGCGTCAGGTCGACTCGGCGACGCTGGCCGGAGGAGGGTGCAGAAGTCACCGGACCAGCCTGTCACAGGCGGGTCAGCAGCCCGGCGTGCGCTCCTGGCCTCGGCGGGCGAGCCGTGCTCCCCCTCAGCCCGCTCAGGTCGTGCCGGTGGGCAGCGGGTCGGTCGCCTCCCGCCGGGCGTAGGTCGCCGGCTCGGCGGTGGCCGGCTGGGTGACCAGACCGGTCAACCGGCTCCACGCGGCCCCCAGGTCGGGGCGCCAGCGGGCCGTGGCCTGCAGGTCCATCCGCAGCCGGGGTGCGACGGGGTGCGGCCGGACCACGGTGAAGCCGATCCCCTCCAACCAGGCCGCAGGCAGCAGGCAGGAGGGACCCTGCTGGTAGGTGGCGACGGCCTCCAGGGCCCGGATGTCGCGGCGCGCGACCAGCGCGGCCGCGGTCTGCACCAGGTGCCGGCCCACGCCGTGGCCACGGTGCTCCTCGGTCACCCGCACGGCGGTGACGACGGCGGCGTCGGGGCTGACCCGGGTGCTGGCGAAGGCTCCGAGCCGGGGCACCTGCCCGGCGGGAGCCAGGAGGAGGTGGCCGATCAGCCGCGTGTCGTCGTAGGCCGCGACCCCGCAGTAGCCCCAGTGCCGGGTCACCGCCTCGGCCCACTCCTGCTTGGTCGCCGCACGGCGCTGGTCGGAGGAGGTGGCCAGGTCGGCCAGGCTGGACTCCCAGAAGCTGCAGGCGCCGCACGGCTCGGGCAGCGCGGCCAGGTCGGCGGCCGTCATCGGCCGGAACCGGCGCGCCATCAGGCGACCCCTGCCCGAGACGGCCGGGAGGGGCGCGGCGAGCCACCCGAGGAGGCACTGCGCATGCGCCCATCCTAGGCGTCGGCGACCCGGTTGGCGACGGCCACCCGGACCGGCGACGGGCGCGGGACGGCGTGCACCGCGAGGCCCGATGAGGCACCCTTGGAGGGTGAGCGTGCCACCTCTCCCCGTGTCCGGCCCCGGGGTGACGCACGGCAACGTCGGCGGTCAGCTGCGCCCGGCCCGCCGCGACACCCGGCTGGACCCCTACGTCAACCGCTACGCGGCCCGCACCCACGGCATGACGGCGTCGGCCATCCGCGCCCTGTTCTCGGTCGCCAACCGGCCGGAGGTCGTCTCCCTGGCCGGTGGGATGCCGAACATCGCCGACCTGCCGCTGGACGTCGTCGGGTCGACGCTGGCGGACCTGGTCACTACCACCGGGATGCGCGCCATGCAGTACGGCTCGGGGCAGGGCGAGCCGATGATCCGGGAGGCCATCTGCGAGGTGATGCGGCTGGAGGGCGTGCAGGCGCACCCCGACGACGTCACCGTCACCGTCGGCTCCCAGCAGGGCCTGGACCTGGTCACCCGCATCTTCTGCGACCCCGGTGACGTCGTGCTCTGCGAGGCACCCAGCTATGTCGGCGCCCTCGGGGTGTTCCGGGCCTTCCAGTGCGACGTCGCCCACGTGGCCATGGACGAGCAGGGGCTGGACCCGCAGGCCCTCCGGGAGGCGGTGGCCGCCCTCCGGGCTGCCGGCCGCACCGTGAAGTTCCTCTACACGATCCCCAACTTCCACAACCCGGCCGGCGTCACCCAGTCCCTCGAGCGCCGGGCCGAGATCCTGCGGGTGGCCGAGGAGGCCGACCTGCTGGTCGTCGAGGACAACCCGTACGGGCTGCTGGGGTTCGACGGCGACCCGATCCCGGCCATCCGCTCGCTGGACGAGGACCGGGTCGTCTACCTCGGCTCGTTCTCCAAGACGTTCGCCCCGGGCTTCCGGGTCGGCTGGGTGCTGGCGCCGCACGCCGTCCGGGAGAAGCTGGTGCTGGCCCAGGAGTCGGCCACCCTGTGCCCGCCGGTGTTCTCCCAGTTCGCCATCGCCGCCTACCTGGCCAACCACGACTGGCGCGGCCAGATCAAGATCTTCCGCGAGATGTACCGCGAGCGCCGCGACGCCCTGCTGGCGGGGCTCGCCGACCACATGCCGGTCGGCATGTCGTGGACGGTCCCGACGGGCGGGTTCTTCGTCTGGGCCACCCTGCCACCCGGCCTGGACTCCCACGCCATGCTGCCCCGCGCCGTCACCGCCCGGGTGGCCTACGTGCCGGGCACCGCCTTCTACGCCGACGGCTTCGGCAGCCGGTTCATGCGGCTGTCCTACTGCTTCCCCACCCCCGAACGGCTGGTCGAGGGCACCCGCCGGCTGGGTGAGGTGCTGGCGCACGAGGCGAGCCTGCTGGACACCTTCGGTCCGGCGCTGGACGGCGGTGACCGCTCGACGCTGCGGCCGCCCTACGAGGCACCCGGGGCGAACCAGGCCTGACCCGGCGCCCTGCCGACCCGACCCGGCCCACCCGGGACCCCGACGAGATGACCGAGGAAGACGACACCGCGTGAGCACAGCAGAGGCACCCCTGGCCGACCTCCCGGGCACCGTCGTGGTGCTGGCCGGCGGGCTCTCCCACGAGCGCGACGTCTCGCTGCGCTCCGGCCGGCGGGTGGCGCAGGCGCTGCGTTCCCAGGGCGCCGACGTGGTCGAGTCCGACGTCGACTCCGCCCTCGTGCCGCAGCTGGCCGAGCTGGCCGACGCCGTCGTCTTCCCGGTCCTGCACGGCGAGGCCGGCGAGGACGGAGCCCTGCGCGAGGTGCTCGCCCTGCTCGGCGTGCCGTTCGTGGGTTCGGTGGGCGCCGCGTCGCGGGTCGCCTTCGACAAGTCCATCGCCACCACGGTGGTCGCCGAGGCGGGGCTGCGGACGCCGGTGCAGGTGGCCCTGCCGCACGAGATCTTCCGGGAGCTGGGGGCGGCGGCCCTGGTCTCGGCCCTGGGGGAGCAGATCGGCTTCCCGATGATGGTCAAGCCCTCCCGGGGTGGCTCGGCGCTGGGGTGCAGCAAGGTCTTGCGGGCCGAGGAGCTGCCGGCGGCGATGGTCGGCGCCTACGCCTACGGCGCGGTGGCCGTCGTCGAGCAGTTCGTCGAGGGCACGGAGGTGACGGTGGCCGTCGTCGACCGCGGCGCCGGGCCCACCGCCCTGCCGGCGGTGGAGATCCGCCCCGACTCCGGCGTCTACGACTACACCGCCCGCTACACGGCCGGGGCGACCCGCTTCCTCTGCCCCGCCGAGGTCGACGCCGACGTCGCAGCCCGGTGCGCCGAGCTGGCTCTCCAGGTGCACGAGGAGCTCGGGCTGCGCGATCTCTCGCGGACCGACCTGATCATCACCCCCGCCGGTGAGCCGGTCTTCCTCGAGGTGAACGTGGCACCGGGGATGACCGAGACCTCCGCGGTGCCGCTGGCCATCGAGGCCGCCGGCTGGAGCCTGGGTCGGATGTGCGCGGACCTGGTGCGGACCGCGGCCGCCCGCGGAGCGACCTCCGGTGCCGCCGGGCCGCGAGTACCGGCGTGAGGGCGCGGAGCCTCCCGCCGTGCGGCTGATCCGTCTCCGGCAGACCCTGATCGTCCTGGTGGGGCTGGTCGTCGCCGCGGTGATGGTCGTGCTCGGTCTGTGGCAGCTCGAGGTTTACCACAGCCAGGGCCGGGCGGTGGCCGACCAGCGGGCGGCCGCCCCGCCCGTCGAGGTCGGCAGCGTGGCCCGCGCCGGCCAGCCCGTGCCCGACGGCTACGGCCGGACCGTCACCTTCCGCGGGACCTATCGGCCCGGCACCCAGGCGCTGGTGCCCCTCGAGGACCGACCGGGAGGGTTCCGGGTGGTGACTGCGCTCCAGCTCGACAACGGCGACGTCCTGCCGGTCGTCCGGGGGGTGACCACCGCCAGCACCCCTCCCCCGCCACCGGCCGGGGAGCAGGCCGCCGCCGGCCTGCTGCTGCCCTCGGAGGAGGCGCCGACCGGTGACCTGCCGCCGGGTCAGATCAGCTCCGTCCGGCTGCCGACCCTGGCCCAGACCTGGCCGGGCCCGCTGGTGAGCGGTTTCGTGACCCTCAGCCCGGCCGAGGCCGCCACCCAGGGGCTCGAGCCCGCCCCGGTGGTGCTGCCCGAGGGCAGCGGGCGGCTGCGCAACGGCGCCTACGCGCTGCAGTGGTGGGTCTTCGCCGCCTTCGCGGTCGGCCTGGCCGTCCGGGCGGCCCGTGACCAGGAGCTCGCGGCCCTGCAGGTGGCCGATCTCACGCCCGAGGAGCCCACCCGCGCCACGTAGGCTCGGCCCATGCGCAACGCCCTCCTCCGCTACCGGGTGATGGCCTACCTGGTGGGCACCCTGCTGGTCGTGCTCACCCTGGTGGGGCTGCCGCTGAAGTACGTCTACGGGGACGACCGGGTGGTCACCTGGACGGGCATCCCGCACGGCTGGCTCTACATGATCTTGATCATCACCGCCGTCGACCTGGGTCGGCGAGCAGGCTGGTCGTGGCGTCGGCTGCTGATGATCGCCCTGGCCGGCACCGTGCCCTTCCTCTCCTTCGTCGCGGAGCGCTCAGCGACCAAGGACGTCCGCGAGAAGATCCTCGCTGAGGAGGCGCGCTCCGGCGGGGTGCCCTCGTCCGCCGCGAACCTCCGCTGACGTCCCACCTGAGAGAACATGTAGATTTACCTACTTGTCGACATTCGTCATGGTGTCGACGATTCGTTGCAGGTCGTCCGCGGTGGCGAAGTCCACGACGATGCGGCCCTTCGACCGCCCCATCTCCACCCGGACCCGGGTGTCCAGCCGGTCGGACAGCCGTCCGGCCAGCTCGGTGGCCAGGGCCGGAGCCTCCCGTCGTTCGCGTCGTCGTGGCTGCTCGTCGGAGCCGGTCTCCCCCAGGGCGACGAGCTCCTCGACCGCCCGGACCGACAGCCCTTCGGCCACCACGCGCTGGGCCAACCGCTCCTGGCCCAGCGGATCCGGCACGGCGAGCAGAGCCCGCGCGTGCCCGGCGCTCAGCACGCCAGCGGCGACGCGGCGCTGGACCGTGGGAGGCAGCCGCAGCAACCGGATCGTGTTCGAGATCTGCGGGCGTGACCGCTTGATCCGGGTGGCGAGCTCCTCCTGGGTGCAGCCGAAGTCCTCCAGCATCTGCTGGTACGCGGCAGCCTCCTCGAGCGGGTTCAGCTGAGCCCGGTGCAGGTTCTCCAGCAGGGCGTCGCGGAGGAGGTCGTGGTCCTCGGTGCGGCGGACGATGGCCGGGATCCGCGCCAGCCCGGCCGCCTGCGACGCCCGCCAGCGCCGCTCCCCCATCACCAGCTCGAACCGCTCGCCGCCGATCGGCCGGACCACGATCGGCTGCAGCAACCCCACCTCCCGGATCGAGCCGGTCAGTTCCTGCATCGCCTCCTCGTCGAAGACGCTCCGGGGCTGCCGCGGGTTGGCGGTGATGGTGGCGATGTCCAGCTCGGCGAAGTACGACCCCTCCGGGACCGGATGAGCCGGAGCCGACGCGGTCGAGGGTGCCGGCGTCTTCGGCCCAGGACCTGGGTCGCCGGTGCCGACGGCATCCGCCGCAGGGGTCGCCGGGAGCTCGGTGCGCTGGAACAACTCCCCCAGGCCCCGGCCCAGTCCGCGGCGGTCGGTGGCGGTGCTCATCAGTTCTCCTCCGGGGTCGGGGTGGCTCCGCGCAGGGCGATCTCCTGCGCGGCCTTGAGGTAGGACACCGCTCCGGCGGAGTCGGGGTGGTACGTGAGCACGGTCTGGCCGTAGCTGGGCGCCTCGGAGATGCGCACCGACCGCGGGATGACGGTGGGCAACGTCTCCGCGGCGAAGTGCGCCCGGACCTCGTGCGCCACCTGGGCGGCCAGCCGGGTGCGTGCGTCGAACATCGTCAGCACGACGGTGGTCAACCGCAGGTCTTGGTTCAGCTCGCCGGTGACGATGTTGATGGTGCGCATCAGCTGGGACACCCCTTCCAGCGCGTAGTACTCGCACTGGATGGGGATGAGGATCTCGGTGGCGGCCACCAGCGCGTTCAGGGTCAGCAGGCCGAGCGACGGCGGGCAGTCGATGAACACGTAGTCGATGGGGTGCTCGTCCAGGTACGACCGGAGCGCCCGGAGCAGGCGGTTCTCACGCGCGACGACCGAGACGAGCTCGATCTCCGCGGCCGCCAGGTCGATGGAGGCGGGGAGCACCTGCAGGTTCGGCGCCTCGCTGGAGAGCACCACGTGCTCCGCGATGGCGTCGCCGCCGATGAGCACCTCGTAGGTGCCTGGGGTGCCAGGGGCGTGCTCGACACCGAGAGCGGTGGAAGCGTTGCCCTGCGGGTCGAGGTCGACGACCAGGACGGACAACCCGCCCAGCGCCAGGCCAGCAGCGAGGTTCACCGAGGTCGTCGTCTTCCCGACCCCGCCCTTCTGGTTGGCGACCACGAACACGCGGGGAGCTGGGGGAGCGGGGAGGGTTGTCGGAGCGCTCGTTCCACGTGGAACCGCCGCGGGCTCCTCCACAGCGGGCGGAAGTCCCTCCTCGGCTTCGTCGAAGCGTGCCCGTCGCGGGCCGGGGGGCCGGACGAAGGGCGCCTCGGTCGTCGGAGTCGCGTCGATGGCCGGCTCGGCGGTCGCTGGCGGCTCGTCGACCGGTCCTCCGGGATGCTCCCGCGGCTCGACGTCGGGCGCCGGGGTCGGGGGAGGCTCCGCTGGAGCGGGGGAGGCGCCCGGCTCCGGAGCCACGGGCTCCGCTCCGCCGTCGTCACCCGCGGGGCTGGAGCGGACCTCTCGCGGCCAGGTGAGCGTTTCACGTGGAACACGCGGCCATCCGACGTGCGGGTCGGGATCGACCTGCTCGGGCCACCCCAGGCCGGGAACCACCTCGTGCTCACGCACTGGACCAACCGCCATCAGCATTACCCCTGTCCGGCTCGACGGCTCACGCTACCGGGCTGGCGACGATCCCTGGCTCACCGCCACGCTCCGAACGTGCGTGGGCCGACCAGCGTGGCGCTCCGCCCACCGTCGACGAGGTCAGATCAGCGAGAGCGGACCCGGACGACCGACGTGGGCTCCACCGACGGGTGGGCCCGCACGGTCAGCACGTCGCCGACGAGCCCACGACGGCTGAGGTCGCGACTGGCGCTCGCCAGCTCCTCGGCCGCCGACCGTCCCTTGAGGGCGATGATCTGGCCTTCCGGCCGCCGCAGGGGATCGCACCAGCCCACCAGGCGGGGGAGCGGCGCCAGCGCGCGCGAGACGACCACGTCATAACTGCCCCCGTGGTCCTCGGCACGGGAGCGCACCACGGTGACCCGGTCTCCCAGGCCGAGCTCCTCGACGGCTTCGGTGAGGAACGTTGCGCGCCGGAGCAGCGGCTCCAGCAAGGCAACCTGGAGGTCGCGACGCAACAAGGCCAAGGGGATGCCGGGTAGTCCAGCGCCACTCCCGACGTCGGCCACGGTGGCATCGGCGGGCAGCAGGTCCGCCGTGGCGACGCTGTTGAGCACGTGCCGGTCCCAGAGCCGGTCGCCCTCCCGGGGTCCGATCAGCCCCCACTCGATGCCGCGTGTGGCGAGTATATCGACATACCGACTTACCGACTCGAACGCGGCACCGAAGACCTGCTGCTGGACCGAGCTCAACGCTGCTCCCGCGAGCCCGAGGCGCACTGCCCGCCGATTGACTCGGCGCAGAGCACCGGCCTCCGCTCGCCGGAGCCGCCTCCCAGCCGTGAAAGCGAGTCGGGGTCGGCAGGCATGGGCGGCGGGTCCTCGGATCGGGCGATGTGGTGCATCCCGCAGGTCTACCAGAGCAGCACGCCGGTGCTCACCACTGATTGCTCTGCCCTTCCCGGTCTCTCCGGGCGCGAACCTCTCTCGGGCAGGCGGAAGCCCTCGTGATGGCGCCCAACCGCGCCAGGGATCGGCGGTGGCACGAGGTCGCGGTCCCGGGGGCGGACATCGAGCAGGGGGGCAGTGCCCCCGAGCAGAAGCTGCCTGCACCCACCACGGTCGGGGTGTGGGCGATCGTGCTGGTCCCGGTCCCCGTCACGGCGCTCCTGGCGGGTCTCCTCGGTTGGACCACCCGAGTGAGCACCGCTCAGACCTGCTGGCCCACCGAGCCCACCTGTGGTGCGGGGCCTGGTGGTGTCACGGTGGTCGCCTCGCACCGAAGATGTCGCAGGGCCCGGTGTGCTCGGCGAGCAGCGTCCGAGTAGTCACTGACGCTGTCCCGTTCCCTGCTCTCGGACCTCCACCGCACCAGCGGCGTGGCACCTGCTCGGCCACCGGCGCCGGGACGCAGAACCCCGCCCGGACGTGGTCCGGACGGGGTTCTCGAGCGTGCCTTCGAGCGAGCTCCGAGCTCAGGCGGGCAGCACGACGACGTGCCGGCGGGGCTCCTCGCCCTCGGACTCGCTGCTGAGACCGGCCGCCGCGACGGCGTCGTGGACGATCTTGCGCTCGAACGGGTTCATCGGCTGGAGCGGCACCCGCTCCCCGGAGGTGCGGGCCTCCTCGATGGCGTCGACGGCGATGGCCGCGAGCTCCTTGCGCCGCCGCTCCCGGTAGCCGGCCACGTCGAGCATCAGCCGGCTGCGGTCACCGGTGTCGGTCATCACCGCGAGCCGGGTGAGCTCCTGGAGCGCGTCGAGCACCTCGCCGTTCGCGCCGACGAGCACGTCGGACTCGCTGACGATGGAGACGTGCGCCCGGTCGCCCTCGATGTAGGTGTCGATGTCGCCGTCGAGGTCGGCGATGTCGAGCAGCTCCTCGAGGTAGTCCGCGGCGATCTCCGCCTCGGTGTCCAGGGGGTTGTCCGAGGCGGCGTCCTCGTCGTCGTCGGTCTCCTCCGGCTCACCCTCCTCGGCGACCACCGTGGCGGCTTCGTCGGGGGCGTCGTCGGCCACCACGGTCGTGGCGTCGACCTCGGCCACGGCCTCCTCGATGCTCGCGGCCTCGGTGCTGGGGTCACGCTCGTCGTTCACAGGTCCTCCTCGCAGAACGCGTGTCGCGCGCTCGTCGTTGGGTCCCGGCCGGCGGAAGGCTCGGGGAAGTCAAGGGGCGCGCCGGGGCGCCGGTGGGGCAGGGGAGACCCTCAGACCTTGCGCTGCGAGCGCGTCTGCTTGCGGGGCTGCTGGCGGATGACCCGGGCCACCGAGGTGCCGGTCGCCTCGGCCTCGGCCTCGATGTCGGAGACGATCGCCTCGTGCAGGTCCTTGCCCTTGGCCTTGCGACGCTCTTCCCACGCGTCGTACGCCGGGGTGCCGGGCGCCGGGTTGCGACGGATCACGTAGAACTGCTGGCCCATCGTCCACAGGTTCGAGGCGAACCAGTAGATCAGCACGCCGACGGGGAAGTTGATGCCGCCGATCGCGAAGATCAGCGGGAACAGGTACAGCATGATCTTCTGCTGCTGGGCGAACGGGCCGGTCAGCGCGTCGGCCGGCATGTTCTTGCGCATCAGCTGCAGCTGGGTGATGAACAGCGTCGCCGTCATCGCGATGATGAGCACCAGCGTGACGATGTGCACGCTGTTGATGCCGTTGGCGAAGCCGACCTTGATGAAGGTGTCGGAGATGCGGGCCCCGAGCAGGGTCGCCGAGTTCAGCGACAGCAGCAGGTCGGGGTTGACCGCCAGCCAGTGGCCGCGGGCGATGGGCAGGCCGTCCGGACCGAGCCGGGCCGCCCCGTCGAGCACGCGGAACAGGGCGATGAAGATGGGGGACTGCAGCAGCAGCGGGAGGCAGGAGGCCAACGGGTTGGCGTTGTGCTCCTTGTAGAGCTTCATCGTCTCCTGACCGAGCTTCTCCCGGTCGTGGCCGTACTTCTTCTGCAGCTCGCGCACCTTGGGCTGCAGCAGCTGCATGGCGCGGGAGGACTTGATCTGCTTGACGAACAGCGGGATCAGGGCCACCCGGATGACGATGGTGAGGCTGACGATGGACAGCGCCCAGGTCCAGCCGGAGTCGGAGCCGAGCAGCGGCGCCCACAGGGAGTGGAAGAGCACCAGGATCCCCGACACCACCCAGTACAGCGGCGTCATGATGGCGCTGCCGATGGCGATGAAGGGGTCCCAGATGCTCAGCGGGAGCATCAGCGGAAGTAGGTCCATCAGTTCACACCTCGTCGTGACGCCGTCTCTGCGTCGTGGTCGTGGGCTTGCGGGTCGTGCCCTGCGTGGTGCTGGGAGGGCACTGCTCCCAGTGTCCCCGCTCGGTGGGCCTGCTCACGTTCTTCCTCGGCGAACTCCGGCGTGCCGGGCACCGGATCGTACCCGCCGGAGGCCCACGGGTGGCAGCGCAGCAGACGGCGGCCGGCGAGCCAGGAGCCCTTCACGGCGCCGTGCACGCCGACCGCCCGCAGGGCGTAGGCCGAGCAGCTCGGGTAGTACCGGCAGACGTCGCCGTACAGCGGGCTGATCACCAGCCGGTAGGCCTTGAGGAACCCGATCAGCAGGTACTTCACGACCGGTCGCCCAGTCGTCGCAGTGCCGTGGTCCAGGCCGAGGCCAGGTCCTGACCCAGACGTGGACCGGCCTGCCCGGCCGGCGGCAGCGCCCGGACCACGACGTCGGTCCCGGCCGGGGTGCGGTCCAGCTGCGACACCGCGAGGTGGCGCAGCCGACGCTTCACCCGGTTCCGGGTGACGGCGTTCCCGACGGCCTTGGAGACGACCATCCCGACCCGCACGCCACCGGTCCCCGAAGGACCGACGTGCAGCACCAGCGAGGGTCGTCCGACACGGACACCCCGCCGGATGGTCGAGCGGAAGTCCGCCGAAGCGTTCAGCCGGGACCCGCGCGGCAGCACCGGCGCTCAGCCGCGCAGACTCAGGCCGACAGCTCGTTGCGGCCCTTGCGGCGACGTGCCGCGAGGATCGCGCGACCGGCGCGGGTGGACATGCGGTGCCGGAAGCCGTGGGTGCGGCTGCGACGCCGGAGGCTGGGCTGGAAGGTGCGCTTGCTCACGGGAGAGCTCCCATATCTTCGAAGGGCGAACGGTTGACTCTGGTGCTGCTCCGCGACGACGTCACAGGGGCAGCCGACAGCAGTCGCTGGTGCACAGCGACCTGCCAACGGTACGGGGGCGCACCGGAGGGGTCAAACCAGCGGCGTCCCGCCGTCAGCGGGAAGCACGCGGACCAGACTACGTCGCCCCGTCCAGCCGACACGCCGAACGAGCCCACCAATGTTCTCGATCGGCTTGCGCGGGTCCTGAGGGGTTGCTAGCGTCCCGCAGGCCACGAGGTTCCACGGTGGCCCGACGACGACTGGATGACGACTGATCCGAGCCCGCCGCCGCTGACGAGCCCGGCTCGCGCAGCCCGGCGCGGCTCTCGTCCACCCCTTCGTGCACAAGATGTGGATAACTATGTGGAATGGCTAAGGTGTAGCCGTCCCCCCGACCGCAAGACATGCCGTACCGCGTGGTCAGCAGGCCCTCGAGGCCCGTCGTCCACAGCGCCGGTTGGCCTGCACGACACGCAGCGGAGTTATGAGTGAGCGAACCTGCTGACAGCGCAGCCGAGGAGACCCGTCGGGCCTGGGAGCACATCTACGCCTCCGCCCCGCCGGAGCTCCGCCGCTGGTTGGGCACGGGGAAGCCGGTGGCCCTGCACCAGGACCTGATGATGGTCGCGGTCGCGAGCAACTTCACCCGGAACCTCATCGAGAGCCGGTTCCGCGGGGTCATCGAGTCCGAGCTGCACACCTTCTTCTCCCGCCCCGTCCAGCTCGCCGTGGTGGTCGACGAGTCGCTGGTGCCCGCCGACGAGCCGGTGGCCTTCGACCGGCCGGACGGGGAGTTCGACCGGCGCGACGAACGACCCGGCTTCGACGCCCAGGCAGACGGGGGAGCGCCGCCGCTCAGCCGGGACGAGTTCGCCCGGACCGACCACTACGAGAGCCCGGACTTCCGCTCCCCGCAGGAGTACGACGCCAACGGCTACGACCAGCACGGCCGCGACCGCAACGGCTTCGAGCCGGGGGAGTTCGGGGCCAGCAGCTACCGGACCGGCGACGCCGGACCGCACCTGCCCCCCGGGACCGGGGCACCGACCGACGGCTTCGCAGCCCACACCGGCGACCCGAACCGGCCGCGCCGGGAGTCCGACGCCCGGCTCAACCCGAAGTACTCCTTCGAGACCTTCGTCATCGGCAGCTCGAACCGGTTCGCGCACGCCGCCGCCATCGCGGTGGCTGAGAACCCGGGCAAGTCCTACAACCCGCTGACCATCTACGGGGAGTCCGGGCTGGGCAAGACCCACTTGCTGCACGCCCTCGGCCACTACGTGCGCAACTACTTCGACCGGGTGCGCGTCCGCTACGTCTCCACTGAAGAGCTGACCAACGACTTCATCAACGCGATCAGCCAGAACAAGGGCGCGGAGTTCCGTCGTCGCTACCGCGACATCGACGTGCTGCTGATCGACGACATCCAGTTCCTCGAGGGCAAGGAGCAGACGCAGGAGGAGTTCTTCCACACCTTCAACACGCTGCACAACGCCCAGAAGCAGATCGTGATGACGTCGGACCGGCCGCCGAAGCTGCTCGAGAACCTCGAGCCGCGGCTGCGCAGCCGGTTCGGCTGGGGCCTCATCACCGACGTGCAGCCGCCCGACCTGGAGACCCGGATCGCGATCCTGCGGAAGAAGGCGGCGCAGGAGCGGCTGACCGCCGGCCCCGACGTGCTCGAGTTCATCGCCAGCAAGATCCAGACCAACATCCGCGAACTCGAGGGCGCCCTGATCCGGGTCACCGCCTTCGCCAGCCTCAACCGGCAGCAGGTCGACATGACCCTGGCCGAGGTCGTCCTCAAAGACCTCATCCCCGAGGGCGGCGAGACCCAGATCAACACCGGCATGATCATGGCCCAGACCGCTGCCTACTTCGGCCTCACCATCGACGACCTCTGCGGCCAGAGCCGCACCCACGTCCTGGTCACCGCTCGGCAGATCGCCATGTACCTGGTCCGCGAGCTGACCGACCTGTCACTGCCCAAGATCGGCCAGCAGTTCGGCGGCCGCGACCACACGACCGTGATGCACGCGGACCGGAAGATCCGGACGCTCATGGCGGAACGCCGCAGCGTGTTCAACCAGGTCACCGAGCTGACCAACCGGATCAAGCAGCAGGCCTCGCAGCGCTAGCCCCCGGTCCCTGAGCTTGTCGGAGGGCCCGGTGCCTGAGCTTGTCGAAGGGCCCGGTGCCTGAGCTCGTCGAAGGCCCTGTGCGCTGAGGCTCGTCGAAGGCCTGGGGTTGGGTCCCGGGCACTGCGGGCTCCTGGGGCGCCGGGCAACCATCCGCCCGCGCGTGGCTCCCTGCTGCACCCCGGCTCCGCTCTGCGGGGGCTCCCGCCAGGCCCATCCACGCCCGGCGCCCCCAGGTTCCCTCCGTGCCCTCGTGCACCCTCGTGGCTCGTGCCCCTCGTACCCCCTCGTGCCCTCGTGCCCCCGTGCCCCCGTGCCCCCGTGCCCCCGTGCCCTGAGCTTGTCGAAGGGCGTTTCCCGTTCCACCCTCTGCTTGTCGAGTGTCTTCGTGGGTGGGTGGACCCGCGCTCTGGAAGGTCTTTTCTGCCTGATCTCGTTCCGATGTCGGGGGGTGCACAGCTGGGGAGAACCTTGTGGACAACTGTGGACGTGGCGGGGGATCACGGGGATGGTGCTGTGCGGGTCCGGAGAAGGGCTGCTGCTCGTCCGCAAATACTCCCCGTGTGGTTTTGAGTGCTCCACAGTCCAGGCGTGCCGGTTTTGTCATTCCGACCGGGGGAGACGGTGGTTGTCCACAGGGTCCACAGCTCCTACGACTACGACGAGATGAACTATCGAATGACAAGAGGCCTAAGTCTGGACGGGGCGGGGCTGTGCACAACGGGCTGGATCCGCTGTCCGCGTGCTACCGGCCGACAAGGCATGATCGAGGGGACGCGGAGCCGTGTCGAAGCGGTCAGGAGGAAGCTCGTGGGATTTCTGGGCAAGCTGTTCGGACGCGACCGGGACGACGAGGGCGTCGACGCCCCGGTGTCGTTGGACGTCGAGGCACGTCGGCCGCAGCTGCTCCGCTTGGAGAAGGCTCTCGACGCGCTGGCCGAGCAGATGCGGGTGGCGCAGACGGTCGACAACCCCGGCTGGCGCGGTCGGGTCAACGAGTACGGCCGGCTGGCGGGGGAGGCCATGACGCTGCGTGGCGGTGTGCCCACCCGGGAGCAGCTGCTGGACCTGGTCTTCGAGATCCGGCCGGTGTTCACCGGGCCGGTGCCGCCCGGGCTGGAGAGCCTGGTCCCGCTGCAGGACGAGGTGGTCGCCGCCGCCGAGGACCTGCGCGAGCTGCTGCCCCAGGAGCGGGTCTGAGCCCGTCCCGACCGCTCGTCCCCAGCGCGTCCTCGCTGGCCTGGCGGCCCGGTCCCGCGTCGGTATGATCGTCGGGCCCGTCCTGGGCACGTCCGACGGCGGGCTGCCCCGAGCCCGTCACGACCGACCTCGTCAGGGGTGAGGGAACAGCTGTGAAGATCCGACTCGAGCGCGACACCTTGGCCGAAGCCGTCCAGTGGGCTGCGCGCAGCCTGCCGATGCGGCCGAGCGTGCCGATCCTGGCTGGGCTGCTGGTCCGGGCGGACGCCGAGGGGGTCACCTTCTCCAGCTTCGACTACGAGACCTCAGCCCAGATCACGGTCGCGGCCACGGTCACCGACGAGGGCACCGCGCTGATCTCGGGCCGGCTGCTCGCCGACATCTCGCGCAGCCTGCCGCCCAAGCCGGTCGACATCACCGCCGACGACTCCCGGATGGAGCTGGTCTGCGGCAGCGCGCGGTTCACCCTGCAGACCCTGCCCGTGGCGGACTACCCGTCGCTGCCGAGCATGCCGGAGGCCACCGGCACGGTGCCCAGCACCGTCTTCGCCCAGGCCGTCTCCCAGGTCGTGGTGGCCGCCGGCCGCGACGAGCTGCTGCCGGTCTTCACCGGCGTCCGGGTGGAGATCGAGGGCGACACCATCTCCCTGCTGGCCACCGACCGGTACCGGATGGCGCTCAAGGAGCTCACCTGGAACCCCAGCTCCACCCAGATCTCGGCCACGGCGCTGGTCCCGGCCAAGGTGCTCAACGAGACCTCCAAGTCGATGACGGCCGGCGAGGAGGTCACCCTCAGCCTGGCCGGCGGCTCGGGTGACGGGATCATCGGCTTCGAGGGGCACGGGGCCTCCGGCGAGCGGCAGACGACCACCCGCCTGCTGGACGGGGAGTTCCCCAAGGTCCGGCACATCATGAACACCGCCGCGGTGATGAACGTCCGGGTCAGCACCGCCGAGGCGATCGCCGCGGCCAAGCGCGTCGCGCTGGTCGCCGAGCGGAACACCTCGCTGCGGCTGCTGATCGGTGACGGCCTGGTCACCCTGGAAGCCGCGACCGGCGACCAGGCCCAGGCCTCGGAGAGCATCGAGGCGACGGTCGACCAGCCCGGCGGCGGGGAGCTGGCGGTCACCGCCGCCGGGTTCAACCCGACCTACCTGCTCGACGCCCTCGGCGCCTTCGACACCCCCTACGTCAACTTCGCCTTCACCGCGCCGAGCAAGCCGTGCCAGCTGACCGGGGTGCCCAAGCTCGACGGTGAGATCCGCACCGACTACCGCCACGTCATCATGCTGATGCGTCTGCCTAGCTGATCTGCCCTCGCTCCGCTCGGGCGCGGACCACGCTCTGATCCGCCGGCTTCGTCGTCGCGCGGTCCGTGTGCCTGGTCGGGTCTGCGCACCCACCAGGGGTGCCCACGCCAGTTAGGCTCCACACATGTTCGTCGACCATCTCTCGTTGGCCGACTTCCGCTCCTACCCCGGCGTCGACGTGCCGCTCGGCGCGGGGGTCACGACCTTCGTCGGCGCCAACGGGCAGGGCAAGACGAACCTCGTCGAGGCCGTCGAGTACCTCTCCACGCTGAGCTCGCACCGGGTGGCCACCGACCAGCCGCTGGTCCGGTTCGGGGCCGAGCGTGCGGTCATCCGGGCCCGGGTGCAGGCCGGGCTCGACGACCCGCGCCAGCTCCAGCTCGAGGTCGAGATCACCCCCGGCAAGGCCAACCGGGCCCAGCTCAACCGCTCCCCGCTGCGTCGCCCGCGCGAGCTGGTCGGGGTGCTGCGCACCGTCGTCTTCTCCCCCGAGGACCTCGCGGTGGTCAAGGGCGACCCGGGGGAGCGCCGGCGCTTCCTCGACGACCTGCTGGTCACCCGCTGGCCGCGGATGGCCGGCGTCCGCGCCGACTACGACCGGGTGCTGCGGCAGCGCAACACCCTGCTCAAGTCCCTCAGCGGCCGCAGCCGCGGTGGCCCCCCGCCGCCCGAGGCCGCGTCGACGCTCGAGGTCTGGGACACCCACCTCGCCGCGGCCGGTGGCGAGCTGCTGGCCGCGCGGCTGAGCACGCTCGCCGACCTGGGGCCGCACATGGCCAAGGCCTACGCCGACATCGCGCCCACCAACAACGAGGCAGCCGCGGAGTACCGCTCGTCGGTCGACCTCGAGGGCCGGCTGAGCCGCGACGAGCTGGCCGAGGCGCTGCGCGAGGCCATGACCAGCCGGCGGTCCGAGGAGGTGGCGCGGGGCGTCTCGCTGGTCGGCCCGCACCGCGACGACGTGGTGCTCAGCCTGGGCGTGCTGCCGGCCAAGGGCTACGCCAGCCACGGCGAGTCGTGGTCGTTCGCGCTGGCGCTGCGGCTGGGCAGCTTCCACCTGCTGCGCGCCGACGGCATCGAACCGGTGCTCGTGCTCGACGACGTCTTCGCCGAGCTCGACGTCACCCGCCGCGAGCGGCTGGCCGGCGGGGTGAGCGCGGCCGAGCAGGTGCTGATCACCGCCGCGGTCCCGGCCGACGTCCCCGGCGTCCTCCAGGGCCGGCGCTACGCCGTCCGGTCCGGGGAGGTGCTGCCGGATGAGTGAGCCCCAGCCCCCGGACGACGCCGATCACGAGGACTCCCGCGGGGACGACGTCGAGCGGCCGGCACCCGCGGAGCCCCACGACCCCAGCGGGCTGGCCCTGGCCCGTTCGGTCGCCCAGTCCCTGGGGGCGACG
The DNA here is from genome assembly GCA_039527025.1 of Microlunatus lacustris. Taxonomy (GTDB): domain Bacteria; phylum Actinomycetota; class Actinomycetes; order Propionibacteriales; family Propionibacteriaceae; genus Microlunatus; species Microlunatus lacustris. The sequence goes on along the minus strand of BAAAJN010000003.1, from coordinate 173,721 downwards.
GCGCGCAACCGTCCCCGCCGCAGCACCCGCCCGCGCAGCCCGCGCGTCGTCGGACCCGGGCCCCAGGTCTCCGGCGCCCACCCCGACGACCGCGACCCGCAGCGCCTCGGGGCGGCGGTGGACCGCCTCGTCGACAGCAAGGGCTGGGCGAAGGAAGTGGACGTGCGCGGCCTGCTGGCCCGCTGGTCCAGCCTCGTCGGTCCGGCCAACGCCGCGCACTCGCACCCGGAGGCCTTCGCCGACACCGTGCTCACCGTGCGCACCGACTCCACCGCCTGGGCCACCCAGCTGCGGCTGCTCGCCCCGCAGCTCGTCGCCATGCTCAACGAGGCCCTGGGCGACGGTACGGTGACGCGCGTGGACGTGCGGGGCCCCGACGGGCCGAGCTGGAAGAAGGGCCGCCTGTCGGTCCGCGACGGGCGGGGGCCTCGGGACACCTATGGCTGATCCGGCCCCGGCCCCGGTCGCCGTGGTGCCTCCCCCGGCTCGACCCCGGCGGCTGCCTCCTGACGCGGGCGGGGCCGAGCTGGCCGAGCTGCTCACCGATCTGCGCATCCTGGTCGTCGACACCGGCCGGGTCTGGTGGCGGCTGCTGCCCCAGGTGCTCGGCCTCTACCTGCTCGGCTGGCTCGGCTCGCAGGTCGCCATGCGGCTGGCCGTCCTCGCCGGCGACGTGAGCGCCTGGCTCGCCCTGGTGCTGTTCTCCTTCAACTTCGTCAGCCTGCTCACCGCACTGGTGCTGATCCTGCAGGTGGTCGGCCGCGAGCTCGGCATCCGATCCCTGATCCCCGAGGACGAGGCCGCGGTCGACGGCCGCGACGAGAGCGTCGGCCAGCTGCTCGCGGTCACCCTGCTGCCGTTCCTCGGCCTGTACGCCGCCTTCGGCCAGGTCACCGAGGCGGCCAGCGACCTCACCGTCGAGCAGGGGCTGCGCAGCGGCTTCGGCGCCGAGGGCAGCGTGCTCGGCGTGCTGAACGAGGCCAGCCGGGAGCACCCGTGGCAGCTGCTGGCCCTGGTGGTGGGGATCTACGCGCTCCGCCGGGTGCTGGACGCGCTGCACGAGCGGACCGGCCGGCAGGTCCTCGGCCTGGTCGTCGCGCTGGTCGAGTCGTTCTTCATGCTGGTGCTCATCCTGGGCGGCATCCGCTTGTTCCAGCTGGCGATGCTCTGGCTGACCGACCGGGCCTTCTGGGGTTGGGGCGCCGCCGTCCGGGATGCGGCCTCGGCTTTCCTCGCCCGCTTCGCCATCGACCTGCCCGCCGTCCTGGACGTCGTCGCCCGGGTGGTCACCGAGGAGGTCTGGCCGGTGGCCTGGCAGGTGGTCTCCCAGCCGATCATCTGGCTGGCCGTCGCCGCGCTGATCTACGGCTCCCAGGTGCTCTCACTGGCCGAGCTGTGGCGCAAGGGGCAGACCTACGCCGACCGGATCCCCGGCGCCGGCACCTTCGCCAGGTACCGCGAGAAGCAGGCGCTGCGGCGCCTGGGTCCGCCGCCCCGCGGGGTGCAGCGGGTGGCGCGGGAGGCCAAGGAGGCCTTCCTCGGCGACGTCGACGACAAGTACCTGCCGACCTTCCACTCGCTGCGGCTGATCCTGCGCGCCGGCCTGGTCTTCCTCGGCTCCTTCGTCCTCGTCCACGCCGTGCTGGAAGCCCTCCGGAACTACGCCACCATCGCGCTGGACTCCCTGCTCGGGGGGCACACCGTGGATTTCTGGACCGTCTGGCAGCCGTGGCTCGACCTGGCCCTGGACCTGCCCTTCGAGCCCCTCCGGCTGTGCCTGCTGGCCGTGGCTTTCCGGCGCTGCCTGGAGCTGTTCCAGCAGCGCTCGCACGCGGCGGCCGCGGCTGGAGCCCCGGCACCAGCTCCGGTGGAGGCGGTGCGGTGAGCGTCCGCCGCTCCCGGCTCGTCGCCCTGCTGACGGCGATCGTCTGCGTCGCGCTGGCGGCGACCGCGGTCCAGGTCAGCGACGCCCGCCCCGAGCACGACTACCTCCGGGGCCAGGTCGGGCGTCCCGTCCAGGTCGAGGACGGTGAGGTGCTCGTCGACGACGTCCGGATCGGCCACCGGCTGACCCGCGACGGCGAGGTGATGGACACCACCCCGGGCGCGTTCGTGGTCGTCGACGTGACGGTGGCCGCCACGAGCAGCCACGAGCTGCTCTACAGCGACAGCCGGCTGGTCACCCGCGGCCCTCGGGTCTACGACGAGTTCAGCCTGCAGAGCTCGCGAGCCGCCCCCGGGTTCTCCGAGCAGACGGAGTACGTCTTCGAGGTGGACCCCGCCCAGATCGAGGACCTGACGCTGGAGCTGTGGCGGCTGGAGATCATCAACGGCTTCCAGGCCCGGGTCCAGGTGCACCTGGGCATCACCGCCGACAACGCGGACCAGTGGCGCGAAGCGGCCGTCGGCCGGAGCGTGGAGATCGACACCAACGCCACGACGCGGGCCCTGGGATGACCGCCGTCCTCGACCCGGCTCCGCCGACGGCCCAGCCCCGGTCGCAGCGGCGACGCGCCTGGCTGCGGACCGCGGCCGTCGGCCTGGCGGTGCTCATCTACCTGGCCGGCTGGACCGTGTACGCGCTCGCGCACACCGGCGACGACCGCTACCGCGCGGTCGAGCCCGGGGCACCGGCCACCGCGCTGGACGCCGAGTGGCGGCTGCTGAGCCTGGTGCAGACCACCCGGCTGGCGGCGTCCTCGGGTGAGCCCGGGTACGCCGAGGCCGGCGTCACCTACGTGGTGGCGCAGCTCGAGCGGACCCCGGTGACGGGGACGGACTTCGCGTTCTGCACCACGGCGCTGCTCGGTCCCGGTGGCCGGATCTGGGAGCCGGCGGACTACAGCGCCGGCCTCCCCTCCCGGGACGCTCCTTCCTGCGGGTCCGAGGACCGCGAGGTCGGCCGGGCCTACCGCTTCGAGGTGGTCTACGTCGTCCCGACCGTCTTCGTCGACGAGGTGGTCGGGGTGGCGCTGCCCGACGGCTCGACCGCGGACCGGACGCCGGTGCTGCGACCGCCGGCCTGAGTGGCGCTCAGCTGGTGGCCGGCGGCAACACCTCGACGGGCAGCTCGAGGCGACTGGCCTCGTCGGCGTTGCGCCACTGGGGCTCCTGGTCCCCGAGCAGGGAGTTGTCCCGGAACTGCAGGTCGAAGACGACGAAGCTGATCGTCGGACCCGGCTGGTAGGTGCGCGGGAACTCGAACTCCACGCGGAAGGGCTGCAGCGGCAACCCCGGGGTGAAGGCCGAGCCGCTGACGAACCCGCCGGGGCGGAAGGACTGGCTCTCCGGGGTGCTCACCACCCCGCTCACGGGGTCCTTGGTCACGAACATCCCGTCGCCGCCCAGGTAGTCGGGCGCGATGGTGACGTCACCGGTGGTGCGGCCCTCCCCGACCGCCGTCACCCGCCAGACGACCTCGTCGTCGAACAGGGTCTTCTGCTGGGCGGTCGCCGAGGTGAACCGGAGCTCGTACGGTCCGGTGCTGATCAGGCTGCCGACCTCCGCCGGCCGGATCAGGTCGGTGCGGCGCTCGAAGCCGCCCAGCGCCCAGGTCAGCGCGACCACCGCCACCAACCCAGCAGCGACCACCCCCCAGGCCGCGGCCGGCGGCAGCGACCGGCGTCGGGCGGCCGCGGTCGGCGCGGGCCAGGTCGGGTTGACCTCGCCCTCGTCCAGCCACACGCGGCTGACGCTGGTCTCGGCAGGCACGCGGTCAGTGTAGGGGTGGGCGGGCTCCGGAGGGCCGGGCTGACCAGCGCCGGAGTGACCGGGGCGCCGTGGCCAGGTGCCCTCAGAAGGCCTCAGCGGCCCTGGGGTGCGTATCGGGAGTCTCCGGACACCTCCGACTCGGTCCAGATGCCCAGCCAGGGCCAGTCAACCGTATCGACCAGTCCGCGGACACCCCGCCGGAATGCGCTCTTCGCGCTCGCGCGCGCTAGAATGCAGGCATCCGGTCCCGCACCGGTCCGTCCCGGTGGTGCACCGTCGGCGGGCCCGCGTGCGCCGGAGGTGGTCGGACCGCCGGTCCGGCCTCGACGGTTCAACGTGCCGCCCACCCTCGTCCCGTCCGGTCCCGACCGGCGCGGGCCCGCCCGGGCGGCGCCTGTGCGACAGGAGCCCGTGCCGGTGCCGGACGAGACCCCCGACCAGTCCCTCGCGACCCCCTTCGACGCCGCCCCGCAGGACGCAGCCGACCCGGCCGCGGCCGAGGCGTTGGAGAGCTACCTCGCCTCCGACGACGTGGAGACGGTCGAGGTCGACGGGGTGACCATCGGCCCGGAGTCCTCCGACGAGCTGCCCGCGGACCGCACCGTCGAGGCGCCGCGGAACGTCGGCAGCAACAATCCGGGCGCCTACGACTCGGAGTCGATCACCGTCCTCGAGGGCCTCGAGGCGGTCCGCAAGCGCCCCGGCATGTACATCGGCTCGACCGGCGAGCGCGGCCTGCACCACCTCGTCCAGGAGGTCGTCGACAACTCGGTCGACGAGGCGATGGCCGGCTACTGCGACACCATCGACGTCCGGCTGCTCGCCGACGGCGGCATCCGGGTGACCGACAACGGCCGCGGCATCCCGGTGAAGATCCACCCCAAGGAGGGCATCCCGGCGGTCACCGTCGCGCTGACCGTCCTGCACGCCGGGGGCAAGTTCGGCGACGGCGGTTACAAGGTGTCCGGCGGGCTGCACGGCGTGGGCGTCTCGGTGGTCAACGCGCTCTCCAGCCACCTGACCGTCGAGGTCCGCCGGGACGGCTACCGCTGGTCGCAGTCGTTCTCGCTCGGCGTCCCCGACGGTCCGCTGGAGCAGCACGAGCCGACCGACGAGACCGGCACCACCGTCACCTTCTACGCCAGCGACGAGATCTTCGAGGCGACCACCTACACCTACGAGACGCTGGCTTCCCGCTTCCGCGAGATGGCCTTCCTCAACAAGGGCCTGACCATCTCGATCACCGACGAGCGGCCCGACCGGGTGGACGAGGACGGGAACCCGAACACCGACACCTTCTGCTACGCCGACGGCCTGGTCGACTACGTGAAGTACCTGATCGGCACCAAGGACGTCATCCACGGATCGGTCATCGACGTCGAGGCCGAGCGGCCCGAGGCCGGGCTCAGCCTGGAGCTGGCGATGCAGTGGAACACCTCCTACAACGAGTCGGTGCACACCTTCGCCAACGCCATCAACACCCACGAGGGCGGCACGCACGAGGAGGGCTTCCGGGCGGCGCTCACCCTGACGGCCAACAAGTGGGCCGAGACGTGGGGGCTGGTGAAGAAGAAGGAGGACCGCCTCTCCGGTGAGGACATCCGCGAGGGCCTGACGGCGATCATCTCCATCAAGCTCGCCGAGCCGCAGTTCGAGGGTCAGACCAAGACCAAGCTCGGCAACACCGAGGCCCGCTCCTTCACCCAGCAGGTCGTCAACGACAAGCTCGGCGCCTGGTTCGAGCAGAACCCCGCTGAGGGCCGGCAGATCATCCGCAAGGGCCAGGCCGCCGCGATCGCCCGCGTCGCCGCCCGCAAGGCGCGCGACGCCGCCCGCGACCGGAAGGGCCTGCTCGGCCGCAGTGGCCTGCCCGGCAAGCTCAGCGACTGCCAGTCGACCAACCCCGAGGAGTGCGAGGTCTTCATCGTCGAGGGCGACTCGGCGGGTGGCTCCGCCAAGGGTGGCCGCGACCCGCGGATCCAGGCGATCCTGCCGATCCGCGGCAAGATCCTCAACGTCGAGAAGGCGCGGATCGACCGGATCATGCAGAACAACGAGGTGCAGGCGATCATCTCCGCCCTCGGGACCGGGGTGCACGACGACTTCGACGTCGAGAAGCTGCGCTACCACAAGATCGTCATGATGGCCGACGCCGACGTCGACGGCGCCCACATCCGGACGCTGCTGCTGACCCTGATGTTCCGGTTCATGCGGCCGCTGATCGAGGCCGGCCACGTCTACCTGGCCCAGCCGCCGCTGTTCAAGATCAACTGGACGAACTCCGCCCACGAGCTGGCCTACACCGATGCCGAGCGGGACGCCCTGCTCCGGGTCGGCGGCGAGGAGGGCAAGCGGCTGCCGCGCGACAACGCGATCCAGCGCTACAAGGGTCTCGGCGAGATGAACCCCGACCAGCTGTGGGAGACCACGATGGACCCGGACAACCGGGTGCTGCTGCAGGTCACCCTGGACGACGCCGCCCGGGCCGACGAGATGTTCTCGATCCTGATGGGCGAGGACGTGGAGCAACGGCGGAACTTCATCCAGCGCAACGCGAAAGACGTGCGGTTCCTTGACATCTAGGTCGAGTGCGCCAGGACAGGGGACCGCTGGAGTCGCGCTCGGGGCAACCATCCGCGCCTCCGCAGGCTCCGGCGCTCCCGCCAGGCCCATCCACGCCCCTTCGCACGACCCCAGCGGTCCCCTGTCCCGGCTCTTGCCCGCCGGGTCAGGGCTGCCGGGTCTCACGCTGCTTCGGAGAACTAGGAAGGTCTCATGAGTGACACACCGCCCGAGGGTCCGGTGACTGACCGGCGGGAGCCGGTGGACCTCCAGGAGGAGATCCAGAAGTCCTACCTCGACTACGCGATGAGCGTGATCGTGGGTCGGGCGCTGCCTGATGTGCGGGACGGGTTGAAGCCGGTGCACCGGCGGGTCCTCTACGCGATGTTCGACGGCGGGTACCGCCCCGACCGCGGTTGGAACAAGTGCGCACGCATCGTCGGCGACGTCATGGGGCAGTACCACCCGCACGGTGACTCCTCGATCTACGACACCCTCGTCCGGCTGGCCCAGCCCTGGGTGATGCGCTACCCGTTGGTCTCGGGCCAGGGGAACTTCGGCTCGCCGGGCAACGACCCGGCCGCGGCGATGCGCTACACCGAGTGCAAGATGGCGCCGCTGGCCATGGAGATGGTCCGCGACATCACCGAGGACACGGTCGACTTCAAGCCGAACTACGACGGCAAGGAGACCGAGCCGGTCGTCCTGCCGTCGCGGTTCCCGAACCTGCTGGTGAACGGCTCGACCGGGATCGCCGTCGGGATGGCCACCAACATCCCCACGCACAACCTGCGCGAGGTCGCGGCGGCCGTGCAGTGGGCGCTCGAGCACCCCGAGTCCACCCCCGAGGAGCTGCTCGCTGCCGCCATGGAGCGGGTCAGCGGACCGGACTTCCCCAACGGGGCACTCATCGTCGGTCGGCAGGGCATCGAGGACGCCTACCGGACCGGCCGCGGCTCGGTCACCATGCGGGCCGTCGTCGACATCGACGAGGACCGGTCGGGCCGCACGAACCTGGTGGTCACCGAGCTGCCCTACATGGTGAACCCGGACAACCTGGCGCTGAAGATCGCCGAGCTGGTCAACACCGGCAAGCTCTCCGGCATCGCCGACATCCGGGACAACACCTCGTCACGGACCGGGCAGCAGCTGGTGATCGTGCTCAAGCGCGACGCCCAGCCGCGGGTGGTGCTCAACAACCTCTTCAAGCACACCCAGCTGCAGGACACCTTCGGCTGCAACATGCTGGCGCTGGTCGACGACGTGCCGCGCACCCTGCGGCTGGACCAGTTCATCTCCTACTGGATCGAGCACCAGGTCGAGGTGATCCAGCGGCGCACGCGGCACCGCCTCGCCGACACCCAGGCCCGCGCCCACATCTACCGCGGCCTGGTCAAGGCGCTCGACGCGCTCGACGAGGTCATCGCGCTGATCCGGCGCAGCCCCAGCACCGACGAGGCGCGCGAGGGCCTGAAGACGCTGCTGGAGATCGACGACCCGCAGGCCACGGCGATCCTCGACATGCAGCTCCGCCGGCTGGCGGCTCTGGAGCGGCAGCGGATCATCGACCAGCTCGCCGAGTACGAGCGGATCATCGCCGACCTCGAGGACATCCTGGCCCGGCCCGAGCGGCAGCGGACCATCGTCAGCGAGGAGCTGGCCGAGATCGTCGACAAGTACGGCGACGAGCGGCGCACGAAGATCATCACCGCCGACGGGGACCTGTCGAACGAGGACCTGATCCCCGATTCCGACGTCGTCGTGACCATCACCCGCGGCGGCTACGCCAAGCGCACCCCGACCGGTCTCTACCGGGTGCAGAAGCGCGGCGGCAAGGGCGTCCGGGGAGCCACGCTGCGCACCGACGACGAGGTGGACCAGCTCTTCGCCACCACCAACCACCACTGGATCCTGTTCTTCACGAACAAGGGCCGGGTGTACCGCGCGAAGGTCTGGCAGCTGCCCGAGGCCAACCGGGACGCCCGCGGGGGGCACGTGGCCGGGCTGCTCTCCTTCCTGCCCGACGAGGAGATCGCCCAGGTGCTGGCCGTCCGGGACTACCAGACGGCCCCCTACCTGCTGCTGGCCACCAAGCGCGGCCTGGTGAAGAAGACGGCGCTGTCCCAGTACGACTCGCCGCGCCAGGCCGGCATCATCGCCGTCAACTTCCGCGACGACGACGACGAGCTGATCGGCGCCCAGCTGGCCAACACCGAGGACGAGGTGCTGCTCATCTCCCGGAAGGGCCAGTCGATCCGCTTCCCCGCCCACGACGAGGAGCTGCGGCCGATGGGCCGGGCGACGTCGGGGGTCACCGGGATGAAGTTCCGGGCCGACGACGAGCTGCTCAGCCTGTCGGTGATCAAGGCGGGCGAGACCGAGGACGACCACTTCGTCTTCACCGTCACCGATGGCGGCTTCGCCAAGCGCACGGCCGTGTCGGAGTACCGGCAGCAGGGCCGTGGCGGGCTGGGCATCAAGGCCATGCGGCTCAACGACGACCGGGGTGCCCTGGTCGGCGGCCTGGTGGTCACCGAGCGCGACCAGGTCATCGCCATCAAGGCCAGCGGGCAGATCACCCGCAGCGCTGTTGCCGAGGTGCCGGTCAAGGGTCGTGACACCATGGGGGTCAAGTTCGTCGGAGTGAGTGGCAACGACTCGGTGGTCGTGATCGCGCTCAACCCGGAGACGACCGCTGAGGCCGCCGTGCTGGACACGGCCGCGGCGGACGACGACGAGGTCCCGGTGGACGGTTCGGTCGCGACGGCGGCAGAGCCTGGTGTGCTGGAGGACGAAGGCCCGAGCGCCGCGTCGGCCGAGGACACCGCACTCGAGGGTGACGGGTCCTCGAGGTACGGCGAGGAGGAGCAGCAGTGAGCCAAGGCAACCAGGGGCCCAGCGGACCCCCGCGCCGGACTCCGGTGACCGAGGACGACCGCCCGACCGCCTCGATGCCGGCCGTGCCGCCCGGTGACGGTGCTGGTCGCCCTTCCCCGCCGCCCGGGACCGGTCGCGGTCCGGCCAGTGCCGGGCCGTCGAAGACCCGGACGTCGAAGCAGGATCCCGAGGCGCCGGCTTCCCGCCCTGCAGGCAACGGGACGGCTCCGACGGCCTCGGGCGCCCACGCCGCCGGGTCCGGCGCAGCGGGCGGGAGCACGTCCGGCTCGCAGACTCCGCCCGGGAACCGTTCGGGTGCGTCCCGGCCGACCGGTCCGCAGCCGAGTGCGTCCGGCTGGACGCCGCCACCCCTGGGTGGTCGGCAGACTCCCCAGCCGCCGGCCAACCCGCCGGCCACCCCGTCGGCCGGTGCTGGCCGTCCGGCGTCCGCGCCCCCGGCCGGTAGCCGTCCGGTCGCAGCGGCGGGGGACCGCCCGGCGGGTCGACCGGCAGCTGCTCGTCCGGCGTCGACCGGTGCGTCGACCGGACCGGCACCCGCGAACGCCAAGCCGGCTCCGAGCCCTCGCGACACCGCAGCGCCCACGGCTCCCACCCCGGCCGGTGCGGCCCCGACGCCCTCGCCGGTGTCGGACGCGTCGGCCCCGAACGCGACCTCCGGGGCCAAGCAGCCTCTCTGGCAGCGGGTGACCGACGCGCTCGGGATCGACCGCAAGTCCGACGACCAGGCCGGGCCTGCCGAGGCCGACGGTCCGGCGCCCGCCACCGGCGTCACGGCGCCGGTCGCCCGCACCGCTCAGCCCGCCTCCCCGTCGACCGGTGCGCCGGCGCCCCGTCCGGGCACCACCGGGGCCGCTCCCGTGACGACCACGGCCGCCACGCCGACCCACCCCGGCCCTCAGCAGTACCGGATCGGCGAGCGAGCCCAGCCGGGCGACCAGGCGGCGCGTGCAGGGGCCGCAGCCGGCGCCGCCACCACGGGCGCTGCCGCCCCGGCCGCCTCGACCGCCCTCCTGCCGACCACCACTCCAGCGGGCGGTGCCAAGCCGGCGGAGACCCTGTCCACTGAGACCAAGCCAGCTGCAGCGCCGGCCCGCCGCACCCGCAAAGCCCGGCTCCGGCTGAGCCGGCTGGACCCCTGGTCGGTCATGAAGACCTCGTTCCTGTTCTCCATCGCGGCCGGCATCATGCTGGTGGTGGCGGTGTACGCCGTCTGGGTCGTGCTCAGCACGTCCGGCCTGTTCGCCTCGGTCAACGACATCGTGGCCAGCGTGGTCTCCACGCCGGGTGACACCACGCCCTTCCGGGTGGAGGACTACATCAACACCCAGCGGGTGATGGGCGTGGCCGCGCTCTTCGCGTGCATCGACGTGGTCATCTTCACCGCGCTGGCCACGCTCGGCTCGTTCCTCTACAACCTGGCCGCGACGATGCTCGGCGGTCTCGAGATCACCCTCGCCGAGGACTGAGCCCGGCGGCCGCGGACCGATTTGAGGCGGTCCGCGGCCATGGGCTAACCTTGCAAGTCGCACCGGCCACCCGGGGCGCACCGCGGTCCTCCGCGGGCCTATAGCTCAGTCGGTTAGAGCGCTGCCCTGATAAGGCAGAGGTCAGTGGTTCAAGTCCACTTAGGCCCACCCCTCCCACCAGGCAAGACGCTCCAGCAGCGGACCGGTCACGCGGCTCCCGCCGACGGCTGCGTGACCAGCTGGGTGACGACGCACCGTCCGTCCTCCTCGCGAAGAGCCAGGGCCAGAGCACGCCGGAAGTCGCGACGCTCCTCGACCAAGCACTCCAGCTCCTGACCAGCCCGCGAGCAACTGCGTCGTGGTCGGCGACTCCGCACCACCCACGTCGGTGACCTCGCGCCGCCGTGATGCACCGAGGCGCTTCGCCCCACCGGACCTGCACGCTGACGCCCAGAAGCGGAGTCCCGCTTGCGCAGGCCGCCCTCCTGGGCCCTCGTGCAGGGCGCACGCAGTAGCCGACCCCTGGACGTCCCGACTCGACTCAGTCATTGACCTGTGTCAATATCGATGTGTGTCTAACTCCTCGGTGTTGCTCAGCCCTGACGAGGCGGTGGCGTGCTGTGCGCCGTTGTCGCGGGAACCGCTCAGCCAGAGCCGAGCTGAGCAGATCGCGCCGCTGCTGAAGGCGTTGGCCGACCCGGTTCGGCTGCGCTTGCTGTCGATCGTGGCCTCGCACGAGGGCGGTGAGGCGTGCGTGTGCGACCTGACCGATTGCTTCGACCTGTCCCAGCCGACGATCAGCCACCACCTGAAGGTCCTGCACGACGCCGGGCTCCTCGACCGCGAGAAGCGCGCGACCTGGGTGTACTACCGAGTCCGCTCCGCCGCCCTCACCGATCTCGCCGCCCTGATCACCCCGGCAGGCGAACCGACCAGCTCCAGGAACTGCTGATGAGCGCGCACACCTCGGAGCTGGCCACCGGCGCGCAGGAGACGCGCGCCCGGCTGTCCACCGTCGACCGCTTCCTGCCTGTGTGGATCATCGCCGCGATGGCCCTCGGCCTGCTCCTCGGCCGCTCCATACCCGGCCTCAACCAGGCCCTGGACGCGGTGAAGATCGGGTCAGTCTCCCTGCCCATCGCCATCGGCCTGTTGGTGATGATGTACCCGGTGCTGGCGAAGGTCCGCTACAACGAGACCTCGCGCGTGCTGGCCGACCGCCGCCTGCTGGTCACCTCGCTGGTCATCAACTGGGTGCTGGCGCCGGCGTTCATGTTCGCCCTCGCGTGGATCTTCCTCGCCGACCTGCCGGAGTACCGGACCGGGCTGATCATCGTCGGCCTGGCCCGCTGCATCGCCATGGTGCTGATCTGGAACGATCTCGCCTGCGGCGACCGGGAAGCGGCGGCCGTTCTGGTCGCGATCAACTCCGTGTTCCAGGTCTTCGCGTTCGGCGCCCTGGGCTGGTTCTACCTGCAGCTGCTGCCGTCGTGGCTGGGTCTGCCCACCACGTCGGCGGAGTTCTCGGTCTGGTCCATCACCGTCAGCGTGCTGATCTTCCTCGGCATCCCCCTGGTCGCCGGCTTCCTCACCCGGACCTTCGGGGAGCGCCGCCTCGGCCGCGAGGGCTACGAGGCCCGCGTGCTGCCGAAGCTGGGGCCATGGGCGCTCTACGGACTGCTCTTCACCATCGTGATCCTGTTCGCCCTGCAGGGCGACACCATCATCTCCGAGCCGCTGGACGTGGCCCGGATCGCCCTGCCGCTACTGGTCTACTTCGCCGTCGTCTTCACCGCCAGCCTCCTCATCGGCCGGGCCCTGAAGATGGGCTACCCGCGCGCCACCACGTTGGCCTTCACTGCGGCCGGCAACAACTTCGAGCTGGCCATCGCCGTGGCGATCGCCACCTTCGGGGTCACCTCCGGTCAGGCCCTGGCCGGGGTGGTCGGCCCGCTGATCGAGGTCCCCGCCCTCGTCGCCCTGGTCTACGTCAGCCTGTGGGCGCGCAAGCACCTGTTCCCTGAACCCGTCGCCTCCGTCGAGCCGGCGGCCGCCACCGAAGGAGCCCGTCCGTGAGTGACCGTCCCAGCGTCTTGTTCGTGTGCGTCCACAACGCCGGCCGGTCCCAGATGGCCGCCGCGTTCCTCACCCACCTGTCGCAGGGCCGGGTCGAGGTCCGCTCGGCCGGCTCCGAGCCGGCGGACCAGGTCAACCCCGCCGCGGTCGCCGCGATGGCCGAGGTCGGCATCGACATCACCGCCGAGAAGCCGAAGATCCTGACCGACGAGGCCGTCATCGACTCCGACGTCGTCGTCACGATGGGCTGCGGGGACACCTGCCCGTTCTACCCCGGCAAGCGGTACGAGGACTGGGTGCTCGAGGACCCCGCCGGGAAGGGCGTCGAGTCCGTCAGGCCCATCCGCGACGAGATCCGCCGCCGCGTCGAGACCCTCATCGCCGAGCTCGTCCCCGCCTAGGCAGCTTCCGTGACCCCTGCGGGCCAGACGAGTCATCCGCCGACGGTGCTGTTCGTGTGCGTCCACAACGCCGGCCGGTCTCAGCTGGCCGCCGGTTTGGCTCACCAGCACGCGGCCGGGGCAGTCGAGGTGCTGTCGGCAGGCACCGATCCTGACGACCGGGTCGACATCGTTGCCCTGGTCGCACTGGCCGAGCTGGGGATCAACCGGTCCGACCAGGTCCCGAACCGGCTCACCGCTGATCTGCTCGACCGGGCCGACGTCGTCGTCGCCCTGAAGTCCGGATTGCAGCTGCCGCAGCAGCCTCGAGGACGTCGCGAGAGCTGGCCACTGCCTGAACCGCAGAGTTGGACCCTCGAGGGGATCCGTCCCCTCCGCGATCACCTGGACGGCTGTGTACGCCAACTGCTCGACCAGTTGATCGGCCCCAACGCCACCGCAGGCCATCCCGACGACGCAGCACCTGCCGGCTATCCGCAGCGGCTGCATCCCGACGCGCCGCTGACCACATCTCAAGAGGAGAGGCGATGACCGGGACCACCAGCAAGACGCCGCTGCCCGGGTTGGCGAGTGACGAGGAGGTGCTGCACCGCATCGTCGACAAGCTCGCCAACCGGTTCGCCGGCATCTTCGCCGCGGAGACCGTCGACCGCTATGTCTTCGAGTCCTACGCCGCGCTGGCTCGCACCTCGGAGGTCCGCAACTTCCTGGTCCCGCGGACCGAACGATTCGCCGCCGACCGACTGACCGCTCTGGCCACCGCCAAGGGCGCCCTCGAGCATTCCGTGCCGGAAGTGCTGTTCGTCTGCGTGCAGAACTCCGGTCGCTCTCAGATGGCCGCCGCCCTCCTCAAGGCCCGTGCCGGTGACCGCGTTCACGTCCGGTCCGCCGGCTCCGCCCCGGCCGAGCAGATCGACCCGCACGCAGTCGAGGTGCTGCGCCGCCGTGGCCTCAACCTCGACGAGGAGTTCCCCAAGCCGCTGACCGACGACGTCGTCCGTGCTGCCGATGTCATCGTCACGATGGGCGGCGGCGACTCCTGCCCCCTCTACGCCGGCAAGCGCTACTCGACTGGTCCGTCGCTGACCCCGCCGGCCGCAGCCTTGAGGACACCGAAGCCATCGCCCGCGACATCCAGACCCGCGTCGACACCCTGATCATCGAGCTGATCGGAGACCACTGATGACGGACACCACCACTCGCTCGAAGCCGTCTGTGCTGTTCGTCTGCGTGAAGAACGGTGGCAAGTCCCAGATGGCCGCCGGCCTGATGAGCAAGCGGGCCGGCGACGCGATCACCGTGGAGTCGGGCGGCACCAAGCCTGGCAGCGCGGTGAACGCCCTGTCAGCGGAGTCCCTCGCTGAGGTCGGCGTCGAGATCAGCCACAACACGCCGAAGGCGATCACCGAGGACATGGTGCGAGCCGCTGACGTGGTCGTCACCCTCGGTCGCGAGGCTCACGTCGACGAGGTGGCCGGCACGGCCTTCGAGAACTGGGACACCGACGAGCCGTCGGAACGGGGGATCGACGGGATCGAGCGGATGCGTCTGGTCCGCGACGACATCGCCCGGCGCGTCGACGACCTCTACGACCGACTCACCGCTGAGCGCTGACTCTCACCAACCTGGTCGCCCAGGTCGGAGACGACGGCGTCGACTGTTGCGCGAGCGACGGCCCCGACGCCGATCAGCGTTGCTGAGGCCGGTCCACACCAGTCGCCGTAGCCGAGGAAGAACAGGGCCGGGTCGTCAACCGACCGCGACGGCAGCTGGGGGTCGGTGACCGGCAACCCGTCCCGACGGGTCAGCGGCAGCCCTGCGAGGTGGCGCAGGTCCGGGCGGAAACCGGTGCACCACACGACCGCGTCCACCTCGAGCTCGCGGGGCGGTTGGTCCCAGGCAACCCCGGTCGGGACGAGGCGGTCGAACATCGGCTCAGCCTCCAGGTCGCCGCGCCGGCTGGCGGCCAAGACCGGCGGCACCATCACGATGTCCCCGAGCCCACCCACACCGGGCTCCGACTCCTCGCCAGCGGCTGCGGCCCGGACACGGCGGGTGGCGAGCTCGAACAACGTGCGGCCGTCGACGTCGTCGGGCAGGAACCTCGGCGGTCGGGCGGTGACCCACACCGTCCGGCCGTGCCGTCGGCAGGTGAGGTCGGCGGCGATCTGCGCCCCTGAGTTTCCGCCGCCAACGACCAGCACCGTCTGACCCTCGAAGTCCGCGGCCCGGCGGTAGTCGACCGTGTGCAGCTGGCGGCCGGCGAACTCAGCCATGCCCGGGTAGGACGGCCAGAACGGCCGACCCCAGGCACCGGTCGCGTTCACCAGCACCCGGCACCGCCACCGACCACGGTCAGTGACCACCTCGAACCCGTCGGCGGTGCGGGTGACCGTGCTGGCGCGGACGGGCCGGTGCACCGGCAGCTCGTAACGAGCCTCGTAGGCGGTCAGGTAGGCACGGACATGCGCGGCTGAGGGGTTGCCTTCGCCCTGCCACGCCGGCATCGGCCAGCCGGGCAGCGAGCTGAAGCTGGCCGGGGAGAACAGCTGGAGGCTGTCCCAGCCGCCCGTCCACGCACCACCCGGTTCCTTGCCTGCGTCGAGGAGGGCGAAGGACAGCCCGGTCACGCCGCGACGTCGGGCTCGCTGCAGGTGGTAGCCAGCAGCGAGTGCAGCTTGTCCGCCGCCGACGACCAGCACGTCGACCTCGCCGCCGGCGGTCCGCCCTGCGGCGGCAGCTGCTGCAGGGCTGATGGTCACGGATCCAGTGTCCGTGGCAGCCGGGTCGGTGGCAGCGAGCCCCAGCTCAGTGCTGCAGCGACCAGACCGACCACGCCGATCCCGAGGACCGCGGAGACCACCAGGCCGAGGGAGAACGCGGCCGTCAGCCAGGTCGGGGACCAACCAGTGTCCGCGCTGATCTCGCCGGCCAGCACCGGGAACGCGTGGTGGAGGATCCCCCAGCTGGTGGTCTCGGTGACGCACGACGTCACCAGGACCCGCCGAAGCCCGCAACGCTGATGCGTGACGGGCTCCGTCGTCGAGGCTGCGACCACGGCAGAAACGGCGGTCAGGACCTGCTGAGCAGGCTGCCGATGCTCACCAGTTGAGGCTCCGCCGCCTGACCGGCCGGGGCGGGTCCGCAGCAGCCACCCGAGGACGCGCCCTCGGGCTCGTCGAACAAGCCGGCGCCGCCGCAGACGCCCGTGTCGGGCAGGGTCAGCTCGACCCGCACCGCGGCCTCGTGGTCACCCACCAACTCTGCCACCACGCTGCGGACCTGCTCGTAGCCCGTCAGAGCCAGGAACGTCGGCGCCCGGCCATAGGACTTCATCCCGACCATGTACAGGCCGGGTTCGGGCTGGGCCAGCTCGGCGGCGCCGTGCGGGCTGACCGATCCGCAGGAGTGCAGATCGGGGTCGACCTCGGCCGCCAGCGCCCGCGGCGCCTGCAGCACCGGGTCCAGATCCAGCCGCATCTCCGACAGGAACGACAGGTCCGGGCGGAACCCGGTCAGCACGACGACCTGGTCGGCCGGCTCCAGACGGCGGCCGTCCTCACTGACCAGCACCACGCCGGCGTCGGTCTGCTCGACCATCTCGGTGCGGAAGCCGGTCACCATCGACACCAGGCCGTCGTCGACCGCCTGCCGAGCTCGGACCCCGAGGGCACCACGCTGCGGCAGCTCGTCCGCTGCACCACCGCCGAAGGTGTCACCGACCACCCCGCGCCGCAGCACCCACGTCACCCGGGTGCCGGCGGCACGCGTGGCAGCCGCGAGGTCGTTGACCGCGGTCAGGGCCGAGTGGCCGCTGCCGACCACGACGACGTGCCGGCCGGCGAAAGACTCGACCTGCTCGGGCGTAGGAGGCAGGTACGTCAGCCGTCCCGCGGCCGCCGCAGCGCGCTCACCCAGCGCCGGCAGCCCATCGGCGCCGGCCGGGTTCGGCTGCCGCCACGTCCCCGACGCATCCACCACCGCGCGGGCCTCCAGCCGCGACTCCACCCCGTTCACGTCCTCGAGGTGCACAGTGAACGGCTGGCCCTCGCGGCCCGCGGACACCAGCCGGTCCCGGCCCCGACGCGACAGACCCGTCACCCGCACCCCGTAGCGGACCCGTTCACCGAGCACGGCGGCCAGCGGTGCCAGGTAGTCGGCCACCCACTCCGCCCCGGTCGGGTAGCCCTCCGCTGGCGCGGTCCAGCCGGTCGGCCCGAGCAACCGAGCCGCAGACGGATCCACCAGCTCGGGCCACGGCGAGAACAGGCGCACGTGCGACCACTCCAGCACGGCAGCACCCGGACCAGCCCCGGACTCCAGGACGATCGGGCGCTCACCCCGCTCCACCAGGTGAGCCGCTGCCGCCAGGCCCTGCGGACCAGCACCGATGACCACGACAGGAAGGTCGTTCATCCGTTCCACCTCCACGCATTGAGCAACATCAATGCGATGACTCTAGTCACAGATCGACGATAGTCAATACGAGTGGCACACTGGTCGCATGACGGTCACCCCGCTGCTGCTAGCCACCGACATCGCAGCATGCTGCTCGGCGGTCACAGCCGGCGTCCTGGACGACGCAGCCGCCGAGCGCCTGGCACGGGTGTTCAAGGCCCTCGGCGACCCCAGCCGGGTCAAGCTGCTCTCCCTCATCGCGGCCGCCGGCGACGACGGAGCGTGCGTCTGCGACCTCGTCGAGCCCGTCCGACTCTCCCAGCCCACGGTCTCCCACCACATGCGCCAGCTCGTCGACGCCGGCCTCATCACCCGCGAGCAACGCGGCAAGTGGGCCTACTACAGCCTCGTCGACGGAGCCCTGGCCGCGGTCGCCGGGACCCTCGCACCGGTCGGAGATCCGCCGCATCCAAGAGCCGGTGACAGAGCTTCTCCAGTGGGCGGGCAGCCGCGCGGCTAGCGTGAGCAGAGGGGCACCAATGGACGTCACGGCGGTCAGCCAGGAGTTGGAACAGGCGCGTGCCGCATTCGACCGGCTCGTCCGGGACGCGACGGCAGCCGACCTGCGTCGCCCCTCGGTTGGCACCCGCTGGACCAACCGACAGCTGCTGTTCCACATGGTCTTCGGCTACCTGGTCGTCC
This sequence comes from Microlunatus lacustris, assembly GCA_039527025.1. Taxonomy (GTDB): domain Bacteria; phylum Actinomycetota; class Actinomycetes; order Propionibacteriales; family Propionibacteriaceae; genus Microlunatus; species Microlunatus lacustris. Next base: position 155,507 of record BAAAJN010000003.1, on the reverse strand, counting down.
GGACTCTGCTGCCCCTCGTGCGGGGGTTCGGCCGCCTCCCGCTGTCGTGCAGTCGACGTTTCTCCGCCGCACTGCACGCCGCGCGTCGGCCCTACCACCTGGTCAACTACGCCGGCTCCTGCGTGGGCGGTGCCGTCCTCAGCCCTTCAGGAATGGCCACGCTGTTGGACCGCACGCTCACTGCTCTGGGCCAGCGCCTGGAAAGGGAGACTGAACTCACCCTGTCTGCGCGGATGGCGTTCCCCCTCTCGTGGGACCCCTACTTCACCGACACCATGACCGTCCTCGACGTCTACCACTTCGGCACCCAACACTTCAACCATCACCGGCACCAGCTCACGCTCGGGGCGTCGCCAAGGTGACCTGCCGGGGCACAGCTGTGCGAGGGACCGCTGCGGACGGCGCGGCCCAGCCTTGAGCCTGCGGCGCCTACAGCGTGACCCGGAAGCCCATGAGACAGGTGGGGATCCCAGGACCTCCCAGCGGTTCGGGCGGTACCCGTCGACCGACCATGCCTGGGGGCAGCGGCCCGTCGACGAAGATGCCGGCGTGCACCGCGAGATCCTCGGCGTCAACGTCACCACCAGCGAGGACGGCGCCGGCTGGCTCAGCTTCTGGAGATATCTGATCGCCTGCGCCTGTCTGGGGCCGGCTGGTCACCTCCGACGCCCACGCCGGCCTGACCGCCGCTCACCGGCGCGACCCTGCCCGGTGCGCCCGGCAGCGGTGCCGCACCCCATCACGCCGCGAACCCTGCTGGCGTTCTCGCCCAGGTCCAGCCGGGGCTGGGTGAATGCGCTGCTCATCGTCACCGTGACGACCGGCAACCTGGCCTACGGCGTCATCGTCGGCGTCATCGTGGCCATGGCACTCCATCTACGACCAGCCCGACGCTGACGCCGTGCACGCCCCGTTCGACCGCGTCGTCGACTCCCTGACCAGCGGCTTCCCCAAGTGGTCGACCAGATCTGGCGCCAGATCTCCCTGGGGAACGCGGTGAACGCGAAGACGTCGATCATTCGACAACTCAAAGCAGTCAGATCCCGCGCAGAATCGAGATTTCCGGCAAGCCTTGAAATACGTTCAACTCTGATAGCTGCTAGATCTGCCATCTTCTCCTGACCCTGGTAGTGCACAGGACACGAGGTCTGCAGGGAATTGAACTCACCCATTCACCATGAGATGGGTTCCTGACGCCGACTTCTCATCTGTGCTGGGAGATTTATCCAGGAGGTGTGCCGATGCAGTCGCCGTAGGACCCTGTCGATCTCTAGTCCGGCTTGCCGCATGTTGGTGGTCGTGGTGAGGACTCTGATGCATCGACAAAGATCGGAGGCCCACGGCGCTCGGGACCGTCAGCCATGCCGACTCAACCGGCATCAACAGAACCGGAAGGTGTCACCCGGACCGCTCAGTGGAGTTCCAAGTACCCAGTACTGGAGGAGTCGAAAGCTTGGGCATAACGGGGTCGATGGCGCCCGGCTACCCCGTCGACTATGGCGGCGACCCGGGCCGCGCAGCGGGCCCGTCGGTGGCTGCCGCTGGCCGGGAGGTCACGAAGCAGCAATTTGCCGAATGAGAGGGCTAGGGCGACGCAAGCGCGAAGGTGCATACGCCTCTTCAACCAGATCATGATCTGATTTCTGTCACCATAGTAGATCGGTGGCGTCCCTGTCGATTGATGGGCCCGGGCTTCTGACGAACACAAGACAGCGCCGAACGGGCGACATGAAAGGGACATGTCAACATCTTCCCAGTAGAGGAAGAATCGCTCGTCGAAACCACCTGCGCCCTCATACGCCGCCCGACGTATCAACATGCAGGCCCCGTCGATCCAATCGACATGTTGTTCCGGAGCGTCCTTCCCTCCGTCGCTGACGTGTTTCACCCTGCCCCAACGAGTTACAACTCCACCTTTCGACCAGACCGCGTCGCGCCCCTTGAGAAATAGTGAAGGCCCTACAACGCTTGCTTGGTGACGGTTCGCCGACTGGAGCATCGTGTGCGCACTCCCGGGAGCCAACTCGGATTCGTGCGTAAGGAAGAGGAGATATGGCGGGCGCTCGTTCAAGTTTCGTACGCCTGCGTTCATGCCACCGGCGTATCCTGCGTTTGATGTCAGGCTGAGGAGACGAACACAGGATAGCTCGTCGAGCATCAGTACGTCGTCCAGCAGGCCGTCTCTGGAGTCGTTGTCGACCAGGATGACTTCAGTCGGGGGTGGGTCCTGTGCCATCAACAAACGTAGTGTTCGCTCAATCTCAGGCCCATATCTATAATATAGGACTATGGCCGCGTACTCTTGCTGGTCGACGTCATCGGTGATCATCATGCAAGTACTTCCGTCCCTGCTCATCGTCATCAGCTCGGGGTCCCGACTTGTGGTGCAATGGGACACGGGGATAGCCGCCACCTCTCAAGAGGTTTCAGCGAGCGCACGACGTTGGACTGGTATGAGTGTGACCGCCGCGAATGAGAGCGTCAACTTGAGGCATGACCACTGCCAGGCATCGAGCCGAACGCGGGCGGACGAGTGCGGTAGGAACGGATCAGCAAGGGTCGCGCTCCACCTGCAAGAGTCACCACGTCGACCGTGCACAGACTCCTTCCGCAGCCCCTGCAAGCGTGCGCGAGCAAGTACACGTGGGCCTGGAGGGCTCTTGTACGAGTAGCCGTCACTTCCCCGCACACCTGGCGATCAGTGAGAAGACCGTCAAGGTTCACCTCACCCGCATCTTCGCCGCACTGGACGTCTACGACCGCACCTCCGCCGCCCTCGGGACCCAACGCCACGGCATCCTGGACGACACCCCCTAGCTCCCACGGCGAGGAGCCGTACTCCCGCCAGCGCCGAGCGCCTCGGTACTGCCGCAGTCAGCTACCGCGTGCACCCCGCACGAGGACCGGCCAGAGCCTTCGTCGGCTGAGGTGGCCGCCTTAGGTAGGCGTACTGTGGCCGCCTGCGGTTACCCAGCGGGTGGCGGCGCCGGTCGGGACCCCTCGACCGGTCGAGGGGTCAAACAGTCGGCCTCTGCAGATCGGTGCACAATCGCGTGCTGCCGCGCGCCTCGAGGACCTGACGTGACTGGACCCGTCCCCCCCCATCCCTTCCGGAGATCCTGTTCCGAGGTCGTCGCTGTCTGCCGTCCCGGTGGGGGTGTTCGCCGAGCTCGGCAGGATCGTGCACGCCACTGATGGCAGCTCGCTGAGCCCGGTGCTGCAGCGGGTGGCCGACCTCGCTCAGCAGCTGATCCCGGAGCTGGCCGAGGTCTCGGTCACCTTGGTCGAGCACGGCAGAGCGCGGACCGTGGTGTTCACCGGCCGGCTGGCCGTCGTGCTGGATGAGCGGCAGTACGCCTCGGGGTTCGGGCCCTGCCTGGACGCCGCAGCGTCGGGGAGCACGATCGCCGTGGACACCGCCGTGTCCGACAACCCCTACCCCGACTTCAGCCAGGCAGCGGCCGCCCAGGGGATCACCCGGGTGCTGGCGGTAGGGTTGCCGATCGCGCAGCGGACCCTCGGTGCACTCAACATGTTCTCCGACGCCGAGCACCCCTTCTCGCCGGACTCGGTCGCCCTGGCCGAGACGTTCGCCAGCTACGCCGGCATCGCGGTGGCGAACGCCACCCTGTACCACGCAGCGGTGGACGAGGCTCAGCACATGCACGCCGCCCTGCGCAGCCGCGCCGTCATCGAGCAGGCCAAAGGTGTGCTGATGACCACCCGGCACTGCACCGCTGATGAGGCGTTCGCCTTGCTCACCCGGGCCTCCCAGCACCAGAACCGCAAGCTCCACGACATCGCCACCGAGCTGGTCGCCCGGACCACCAGACCACCGGAGGAGGGGCGGCGCACGCCCCCCACCAGCTGACGAGGGTCGAAGTCAGCGCCAGCACCATCAGCCGAGCCGACGTCGACCGGTCCAGCTGTTCAATCAGGGGCGTCGGTGCAGTCGATGAGTTGTCGGGCGGCGGCAGAGAGGCTGCCGCCGAGGTAGCAGCCAGGCACGTCCTGACGCTGCTCAGGGTTGCGGAAGGCCGCGCCGGCGTAGAAGACGGCCACGTCGAGGGCGGCGACGGCGTGCAACGCGGCGACGGCGGCGCCCCTGTGCCGGTCGACGTGGGAGACCACCACGACAGCTCGAGCCGCCGGCTCCTGGGCGGCCAGCACCAGTGACGCGACGGGGGTCTGGGCGCCGAGGTAGCGGCAGTTGTAGCCCTGGTCGGCCAGCAGCACCGCGAACGCTTCCAGCGCGACGGCGTGCTTGTCGTCGGGGCCGCAAGCCAGTACCACCGTGCCACGAGAGCCCGGCCGGTCCATCTGGTGCCGCTGGGCGCCCAGCCAGCTCTGGATCGCGCTGGCGAGCAGATACTCGTGGACCATGTTGCAGGTGCCGGCCGTCCACTGCCGCCCGATCTCCTGCAGGGCGGGCAGGACGACCTGCTCGAGGGTGACGACCAGGCCGTGGGTCCGGCGGGACTCCTGCAGCGCCTCGACGATGCCCTGGGTGTGCAGCTGGTGGGTGGCGGCGAGCAGCCTGGCCACCACCTGTCCGGGAGGGTTGGTGAGGGCCGCGCGGACGAGGGCGGCGGTCTCCTCGGCGTCGCGGCCGGCCGCGAGCTCGTCGCGCATCCGGGCGAGGGCGGTGACGTCGTCGCTGGTGTAGCGACCCTGGCCGCCTTCCCGCGTCCGCCCGGTGAGAAGTTGGTGCCGCTCTTCCCAGGAGCGGATGGTGGAAGCCGGCACGTCGAGGGCGCAGCTGACCGCCTCCAGGGCCAGGTCTGCCCCGACGGCCGGAGACTGCTCATCGCCAGACCTCTGCACCATGCCTCCCCGCTGCATGATCATGCCGTCCAGCGGACCCGCCCCCCGAGACGGTGATACCAACCAGAGGCCAATCCGACTCTTGCACAGCACCGGTTCCCCCCTGGCAGGGGGTGGGGGACAGGTCGGTCCAGGAGTTCGCGGGAGCTGGGTCGACCACGACTCACCCGTGCTGAGCCCCGCTCAGGGCGCCACTGGCCGCGTCGGCGCCAGCCCGAACGTCGGAGGACAGCCGCAGCAGACGTCTGGGGAGGGAGGAAGTCTGCTGCGGCTGTCCCCTGGTGCACCCGCGGTCGTGGGTTCTCCCGACCTCACTGTCCCAGATAGCCAATGCCAGGCCGGCGATCCGCCCTTTCTCACCAGACTCCTCGGAGTGGGGAGCGCAACGAGTGAGCCGGCTCGTCGTGGGTACCGTCCAAGCGGCGTTCCTGGGGAGGGGCGATCGAGGGTCCCTGGTCCAGCGCTCCCGTTGGCCCGGGGGCCCTCGCGTTTAGCGACTCGTCACTTGAACCGCTTCCGGCTGACCTCGCACCGAGAAGTGGAGCGGGAGACCACGAGCCATGCCGGCGGGAGCGCTCACCGGGCAAGCCGTCCTGTCGCCCAGAGCCAACGGGACCGCCACCGCTCGGGCGGGCGCGGCGCGCCTTCCGGCCAGTCCACCTACCGCTGCGGCTGCGGCGCACCTGGGGTCGCGGATCCCCGTCAGGCGCTGGTGGCGTCCTCCACCTCGCCGACGAGCTCTTCGATGATGTCCTCGAGGAACAGGACCCCGGTGGCGGTGCCGCCGGTGTCGTAGCTGATGGCGACGTGACTGCCGGCGCGGCGCATGGCGGCCAGGGCGTCCTCGAGGTCGGAGGCCCGGGAGACTGAGCCGAGGGTCCGGATCCTCTTGGCCGGCACGGGCAGGTCGCGGTCGTCGGTGCCGATGAGGTCGAGGACGTCCTTGAGGTGGAGGTAGCCGTCCGGGAGCCCGTCGTCGTCGGTGAGGATGTAGCGGGAGTACCCGTGATCGGCGACCGCCTCCTGCACCTGGGCCGGGGTGGACCCGCCGGGCAGCACCACCATGTCGCTGAGCGGCACCTCGACGTCGGACACCTTCTTCTCGGTGAACTGGAAGGCTGCGGTCAGTGTGCCGCTGGTGTCGGACAGTGTTCCCTCGCGCGTCGACTGGGCGACGATGGTGGCGACCTCCTCGAGGGTGAAGGCGCTGGCGGCTTCGTCCTTCGGCTCGACCTTGAAGAGTCGCAGCACGCCGTTGGCGATGCCGTTGAGCGCCCAGATGACCGGTCGCAGCAGCCGCGACACCATGACCAGGGGCGGGGCGAGCAGGAGCGCCGCCCGGGTCGGGACGGAGAACGCGAGGTTCTTGGGGATCATCTCGCCGAAGACGACGTGCAGGAACGTCACCAGCACCAGGGCGACGGCGAAGGCGACCGCGCTGATCGCTCCTTCGGGGAGCGGGGTGATCCCGAGCGGGTACTCCAGCAGGTGGTGGATCGCCGGTTCGGACACGTTCAGGATGAGCAGCGAGCAGATGGTGATCCCGAGCTGGCTGGTGGCCAGCATCAAGGTGGCGTGCTCCATCGCCCACAACGTGGTGGTGGCGGCCTTGCTACCGCCCTCGGCGCGCGGTTCGATCTGGGACCGCTTGGCGGAGATGACGGCGAACTCGGCGCCGACGAAGAAGGCGTTGAAGGCCAGCAGCACGAACAGGGCGATCAGCCCGGGCAGGTACTCACCCATGGTCAGCTCCGTTCGTCAGCAGGGCAGTGTCAGGAGAGGTCGTGCTCGGGGTGTAGCGGAGGCGTTCCACGAGCGGTCCGGCCACCCGCTCGACGCGGAGGACACCCTGCTCGAGCGGCACCTCGTCGCCGACGACGGGGAGCCGGTCGAGGGTGTCGATGACGAAACCGGCGACGGTCTCGTAGTCGTCCTCCTCAGGCACCCGGATGCCGGTGCGGTCGAGCAGCTCGTCGGGGCGGAGTGCGGCGTTGAAGACGACGGAGTCGTCGCGGTGGCGGACCAGGGCGGCCCGGCTGCGGTCGTGCTCGTCCTCGAGCTCCCCGACCAGCTCTTCGACCAGGTCCTCCAACGTGACGATGCCGGCGGTTCCCCCGTACTCGTCAGTGACCACCGCGATCTGGAAGCTGCTCTTGCGCAGCAGGCCGAGCAGCCGCTCGACCCCCATCAGATCCGGCACGGTGAGCGGTTCGACCATCAGGTCCCGCACGTGGCGGTTGTCCAGGTCTGCTGCGCTGAGCGCGAGCGCGGCCTTGACGTGCACGACGCCGACGATGTCGTCGACGTCCTCACCGGTCACCGGGAAGCGGGAGAAGCCGGTGCTGCGGGCCATCTCCAGGATCTGGCTGGCGGGGTCGTCGCCGTCGACCTTGGCCATCCGCACCCGAGGGGTCATCACCTCACCGACCGAGTGGGTGCTGAAGCGCAGCGTGCGGTTCAACAAGGTGGCGTGGTCGGCGTCGAGCATGCCCTCGGTCGCGGACCGGCGCACCAGGGAGGACAGCTCCTCGGCGCTGCGGGCCCCGGACAGCTCCTCCTTGGGCTCGATGCCCATCGACCGGATCACGGCGTTGGCGGTGTTGTTGAACAGCAGGATCAGCGGCTTGAAGACCGCGGTGAAGGCGGCCTGGAACGGCACCACCAGCCGCGCGGTCCGCAGCGGCAGGGCAAGGGCGAAGTTCTTCGGCACCAGCTCGCCGATGACCATCGACAACAAGGTGGCGATCGCCACCCCGGCCACGGTGCCCACCACCGGGACCACGGACTCGGGGACACCGAGCCCGGTCAGCGGCCCGGCCATCATCCGGCTGAAGGCCGGCTCGAAGGTGTAGCCGGTGAGCAGGGTGGTCAAGGTGATGCCCAGCTGGGCGCTCGAGAGGTGGGTGGAGGTGATCTTGAGCGCGCCGATGGTGGGCTGCAGCCCTGACTCGCCCCGCTCCTGGCGGGCTTCGAGCTCGTTCCGGTCCAGGTTGACCAGCGAGAACTCCGAGGCCACGAAGAGCCCGGTCCCCACCGTCAGGACCAGACCCACCGCCAGCATCAACCAGTCCGTCAGCATGCGCGCCTCCCCACCGAGGTGGGGACGCCGCGACCAGCGCGACGCGCACGTGAACAAGTGGCCCCCGTACGGGGGCCAGGACTAGGAGGATCACCCATGGTGGGCGCCATCCTAGCGACGGACCGCGCCCGGACCAGTTCCGCTGGCTGACTGACCCCTGGAACCGCAGGACCGCCCCGTCCCCCTCCGGGGAGGACGGAGCTCTGCTGCAGCGCCCGGACCGGCTCTCAGCCGATGGCACGCTCGCTGTTCGCCGTCGGGCGGCAGATCAGCACCGGGCACGGTGCCGAGTGCTGGACCCGGGAGGCGGTGCTGCCGAGCAGGATGGTCTGGGTGAGCCCTCGGCTCCCGGCGGCCATCGAGATCAGGTCGGCCTGGAGGTCCTCCGCTGCGCGCACGATCTCCTGGGCGGGGGAACCGCTGCGCACCTGCTTGTGGATCGTCGGACCCCACCCGTCGAAGGTGGCGGCGACCAGGTCGACGGCGGCCTGGGCCTCGTTCTGGAAGCTGAGGTCGCTCAGCTCGGTGCTCCGCGGCCCGCCGAGCTCGTTGGCGAACGGCACGGCGGCGAACGGGCTCACGACCGCGATCACGGTCACCTCGGTGATCTCCCGGGAGTCGGCGATCCACTTGAACTGCTTGGCCCCGACCAGGGAGGCCCGGGAACCGTCGGTGGTGACGATGCAGTGCATGGGTCAGAGCTCCTTGTTCACAGAGGGCGGCGGTTCGACGGCTTGCGGGTCTCCGGCGCTCGTGCCGGCCGGACGATCTCTCTTGCCGAAGAACTTCTCGGCCAGGTACAGCAGCAGACCGACGGCCAGCAGGCCGGCCACCCAGTACAGCGCCGCCGGGTCGTCGATCAGGGTGTACGCGAGGACGGCCAGGTTGCCGAGGATGCCGACGATGAGCAGCGGCGTGTTCGCCCGGTAGGTGTCGGCGGTCTCGTCCTTGCCGCGCAGCTTGAGGCAGGCGACGATCACCAGGGCGTAGATGAACAGCAGGAAGACGACGGTGATGGTGGCCAGCCGGTCGACCACGTCGAGCTGCTCCTCCTCGGGCAGCCCGCCCTGGCCGGAGCGGATCGCCGCGCCGATCAGCAGCAGGGCGGCCACGATGCCCGCCCCGAAGATCAGCGCGACGTACGGACTGCGCCGGGTGGGGTGGATCTTGGCGAAGACCGAGGGCACGACGTCCTGCCGGGCCATGCCGTAGAGGATCCGGGACTGCGCGACCACGGTGACCAGGGCGGTGTTGCTGATGGCGATCATGGCGATCAGGCCGAAGACGACCAGCATGATCGAGGCCGGGATGAAGAAGAGGTCAGCCCGGATGACCTCCAGCAGCGTGTTGCCGGCCAGGTCGTCGACGGGGATGGCCAGGGCGGCGGAGATCGAGACCAGGACGTAGACCACGCCCGCGGTCACCATGCCGCCGATCAGGGCCCGGGGGAAGGCGCGGGACGGGTTGATCGTCTCCTCGGCCACGTTGGCGACGTTCTCGAAGCCGGTCATGGCGAAGAACGCCAGCGACACACCCGCGAGCACCGCGAGGACCGGGGAACCCTCGGCGCTGAACTCCAGCAGCACGCCCGGGCTGCCGACGCCGGTGGCCAGGGCGATGATGCCGATGATCACGATGATGATCAGGCCGGTGACCTCGATGAAGGTCATGGTGACGGTCGCGACGACCGACTCGCTGATGCCGATCAGGTTGATGAGCGTGATGATGGCGACGAAGACCAGGGCCACGATGGTCGCGGCCCAGACCGAGTTCTCCGAGATGCCGACCAGCGAGCTGAAGTACCGCACGAACCCCGAGGCCAGCGACCCCACCGCGGCCATGTTGGCCGACAGCATGCAGATGGTGATGAAGAAGGTCAGGAGGGGACTTCGGAACGCGTGGTTGATGTAGAGCGAGGCGCCGGCAGCCTGCGGGTACTTGGTGACGAGCTCGGCGTAGGCGAGGCCGGTGATGGCGGCGATCGCCACGCCGGCCAGGAAGGCCATCCAGAAGGCACCGCCGACGGCCGCGGCGACCAGGCCGACGAGCACGTAGATGCCCGATCCGAGGACGTCGCCGACGACGTAGAAGTACAGCTGTTTGCCGGTGATCGAGCGCTTCAGCTCGCTCTGCTGGTGCACGACCTCGGCCGCTGGAGTGCTCATGGCGGTGACCCTACTGTGACATGTGTTACAGCGGGGTTGCGGGTCACCAAAGGTGAGGGGTGTCGTGGCGGACGGGCGAGGGGCGGGGCGGCTGCGCCCGCCGGGACGGCCGTGCCGGCGTCACGCCGCCGCGCTCCTCCTGGCCTTCTTGATCTCGCTCTTCGGTGTCTCGAGCAGGGCCAGCACGGCCTTCTCGACCTTGCCGTGGGTGGCGCCGTCGGAGAGGTCCGCGTCCTTCCCGACCAGCGAGGGCGTGATCGTCGCGCCGTCGTGGAACAGGTCCACCAGCCGCGGGTCGACGTAGGAAGCCCGCGCGACCGTGGGCGTGTTGCCCAGGTAGAGCGACACCTCCTTCATCGCCGCCGACACCGCTCGCTTGCGGGCGCTCGCCGTCTTGGCGGTGTCGTTCGCGCGGGCCAGGGCCACGGCGGCGATCACCGTGCCGTGCCAGGTGCGGAAGTCCTTCGCCGACACCTCACCACCCACCACCTGCTTCACGTAGCTGTTGATGTCGGTGGTGCCGACGTCCTTCCACTCCCCGTCCTCGGTCTGGTAGGCCAACAGCTCGGGCCCGCCCTCGTCGCGGTCCAGCAGCAGCTGCACCGACGCCCGGACGAGGTCGTCGCCCAGGGCGATGTAGCGCTCCTTGCCCGACTTGGCGATGTAGTCGAACACGACGGAGCGGCCCTCGAGGGAGACGTGCTCCTTCTGGATGGTCGCCAGCCCGTAGCTCTGGTTCGACTCGGCGTAGGCCTCCCCGCCGATCCGGAAGAAGCCGAGGTCGAGCAGCCGGAACGCCGTCCCCAGCGCCCGCTCGTAGGGCATCCCTGGCAGCCGCAGGTGGCGTGCCACCCGCCGTCGGGCGAGCGGGAGCTTGGCGGCCACCTCCAGCACGCGGTCGTGCTTGGACTGGTCGCGCTTGCGACGCCACTGCTCGTGGTAGAGGTACTGCCGCCGGCCCGCGTCGTCGGTGCCGACCGCCTGGATGTGCCCGTTGGGCACGGGGCAGATCCACACCTGCTGCCAGGCGGGCGGGATCACCAGCAGCTTGCAGCGCTCGGCGTCGGTCGCGGACAGCCGGTGGCCGTCCTGGTCGAGGTAGATGAAGCCCTTCCCGGCGCGACGACGCGTCCAGCCAGGATCGCGGGGCGAGACGGTTCGCAGACGAGGCACGGACACTCTTCTACCCGCCGGAGCCGGGAAGATGCGGCGCGGTCGGGACGAGCGGGTGGGACCTCGCGCCGAGGTGCGGCTGCGAGGATGGGGGGTTCTGGCCGACCGCGGGTTATGCTCCGCCTGGTAGTCGAGCCGGGTGTCCGGTCCGATGCCGTGCCGCGGGGGCGGTGAGAGCCCCGGAGGCATCGATGGACCACACCACTTCTCGCGCACTGTCGACTCGAGGCCCAGGCCGAGCGCAGTTCATGGCCACCGCCACCCTGGTCGGGCTGCTGGCCGCGCTCGTCGCCGTCGCCGGCGTGCTGGGGTCGACCCGCGCCTACGCCGCCGTCCAGGCCTCCGTCGATCTGGGAACCGCGTCCAGCTTCTCGGTCCTCGCCGGGTCGACGGTCACCAACACCGGACCCAGCACCCTCGAGGACGATCTGGGGGTCAGCCCGGGTACGGCTCTGGTCGGCTTCCCCCCGGGCGAGGTCGGAGGCGCCGAGCACGCCAACGACGCAGTGGCCGCGCAGGCGCAGGCTGACCTCACCACCGCCTACAACGATGCTGCGGGTCGGGCCACCGACGGTCCCATCCCCGCGGACCTGGGTGGAGCGACCCTCGTCGGCGGTGCTTACACCGCCAGCACCTCGGCGCAGCTGACCGGAACCCTGACGTTGGACGGCCAGAACGTCGCGAGCTCGGTCTTCATCTTCCAGATCGGCACTACGTTGACCACGGCGAGCTCGAGCCGCGTCAACCTGATCAACGGTGCGCAGGCCTGCAACGTGTTCTGGCAGGTGGGCAGTTCGGCGACCTTGGGGACCGACACCGACTTCATCGGGACGATCATGGCGGATCAGTCGATCACCGTGAACAACGGCGCGACCGTCGACGGTCGCGCGCTGGCCCGCATCGCAGCCGTCACCCTGGACAGCAACGTGTTCACCTCCTCGGACTGCGACGCCGCCAGCCCGAGCCCCAGTGCCAGCGATGGGCCGAGCCCGAGCGACAGCCCCAGCCCCAGTGATGGTCCGAGCCCGACTGATGGTCCGAGCCCGACTGATGGTCCGAGCCCGACTGATGGTCCGAGCCCGACTGATGGTCCGAGCCCGACTGATGGTCCGAGCCCGACTGACGGGCCCAGCCCGACTGACGGCCCGAGCCCGACTGACGGCCCGAGCCCGACTGATGGCCCGAGCCCGAGTGCCAGCGCGAGTCAGACCCAGTCGGCCAGCGCCCTGCCGACGGTGATCCAGACCGATTTCGAGACCGAGGGGCCCAGCCCCGAGGCGACCGAGACGGCCATCGAGTGGGAGACCGAGGGTCCCTCCGACACCGACACCGCCGTCGGCGGCTCCGGCAACTTCGGCGGCGGCGGCTCCCTGGCGAACACCGGGAGCAGTGGAGTGACCACCGCCCTCGGTCTGGGTGGCATCGTCCTGCTGCTCGCGGCCGGGAGCATCCTCGTCCTGACCCGGATGCGGGCGCAGGCCGGCCGGCACGAGTAGCCGCCCGCCAGACAGCCCTCGCCGGCCCTCTGGTCGCCTCCCACCTCGGTGGGCGGGCGACCGGGGGGCCGGCTTCGTCGTTCCCGGGTCGTCGCCCGCGGGGGCACCGACGGCGTCAGCGGGGCTCCGGTAGCAACCACTCCCCCCCGGGTGCTGGACGGGGGCAGCTGACGCGCGCCCGGGGCTGCCCCCGTCCAGCCGCCAGTGCCTCCGCAACTCTCAGCTGCGGGCGTCGGCCGCGGACAGGTCGACCGCCTCCCACCCACCGGGCCCACCGCCCCACCACCGTCCCAGGGTCATCTGGAGGCAGCGCTGCGGAGAACGTGAGCCGCCCGTCGCCCCCCGGAAAGCCTGATCCGAGACTGAGCCGCTGCGGGGTCTGGGCCCCCCTGGACCCCGAGGTCGCCGCACCAAACTCCTGATCGCAGAGCTACCCAGCTCCTGCAGATCCCCCAGGAGAACCCCGTGCGCACCTCGCTGATCGCCCTCGCCTCACTCCTCACCGTGCTCGCGTCCTCGCTGATGGGCACCCCGAGTGCGGACGCAGCGGTCAACTTCGTCTCCTGGCCCAAGGACGTCGTCTACGTCCAGGATCTGACGGCGAAGATGAAGAAGTCGGACGGATCGCCGGTCTGGCCGGTCAAGGCCGCGGCCGAGCGCTGGGATGACGGCAACCCCGTGGACTTCCGCTACACCACCAAGGCCTGCCCGAAGGGGGCGCAGTGCGTGGTGGTCCGGCAGTCCGAACTGCCCTCCCCGGTCGTCGGCTCGGCAGCCACCGGGCGGTCCGGCGTGGACATCGTCTCGGCCACGGTGGTCCTGGACACGACCTTCGGCAAGACCAACGGCGCGACGCGGCGGCGCAACGTCGTGTGCCACGAGCTCGGCCACGCCCTCGGCCTGAAGCACAGCAGCGGCTCGTGCATGACCTCGCACGTGACGGACAACCGCTACCCGAGCAAGACCGACATCAAGAACCTGGTCACCATGTACGGCTACCGCTGACGCCGGCCTCTGGGGCCGGGCGGCCCCGAGCAGGACTGTCAGAGGCTGCGCATACGGTGTGGCCATGAGTGAATTCCAGTCCGAGACCACGCAGGCCGCCCAGGAAGAGGGCACGATCGGCGCCAAGGCCGACACCGAGAACCCGGCCCTGGAGAAGGACCCCAGCGACTGGGTCAGCGGCGACGACCCGATGACGCCCTCGCAGAAGAGCTACCTCGACACCCTGGCCAAGCAGGCGGGGGAAGAGCTGCCGGCCGACCTCAACAAGGCCCAGGCCTCCGAGCACATCGACCGGCTCAAGTCGGCCCAGGCCGACCAGTCCTGAGCCCGGGTCCGAGGAGGAGCAGCTGATGACGCGCTTCGGCTACACCCTGATGACCGAGCAGAGCGGCCCCAAGGCCCTGGTCGGGTACGCCACCGCAGCCGAGCAGGTCGGATTCGACTTCGAGGTCTCCAGCGACCACTACTCGCCGTGGTTGGTCTCGCAGGGCCACGCGCCCTACGCGTGGACCGTGCTGGGCGCGGTGGCCCAGGCCACCTCGCGGGTTGAGCTGATGACCTACGTGACCTCGCCCATCCAGCGCTACCACCCGGCCGTGGTGGCCCAGAAGGCGGCGACCCTGCAGCTGCTGTCCGACGGCCGCTTCACCCTCGGGCTGGGTTCCGGGGAGAACCTCAACGAGCACGTCACGGGCGAGGGCTGGCCGCCGGTCGACCAGCGCCAGGACATGCTGGTCGAGGCGGCCACGATCATCCGCGAGCTGCACACCGGTGACCTGACGACGTGGGAGGGCGACTACTTCCGGGTCGACTCCGCCCGCATCTGGGACGTCCCGGACGACGGCGTGCCGATCGGCATCGCCGTCTCCGGCCCCAAGTCGATCGAGCGCTTCAGCCCGCTGGCCGACCACCTCATCACCACCGAGCCCGAGGCCGAGCTGCTCCAGGCCTGGGACCGGGCCAAGGGCGACTCGTCGTCCCGCAAGATCGGCCAAATCCCGATCTGCTGGGGCCCTGACCGGGACGCGGCGGTGGCCAAGGCGCACGACCAGTTCCGCTGGTTCGCCGGTGGCTGGGCCGTCAACGCCGACCTGCCGACGCCGGCCGGCTTCGCCGGGGCCAGCCAGTTCGTCCGCCCCGAGGACGTGGCCGAGCAGATCCCCTGCGGACCCGACCTGGAAGCCGTCGTCGAGGCGGTCAAGCCCTTCTGGGAGGCCGGCTTCACCGACATCGCCCTGGTGCAGGTGGGCGACGAGGGCCAGTCCGACTTCCTGGAGCAGGCCGCCGGCCCGCTGCTGAAGAAGCTCCGCGCCGCCTCGGCCTGACCCGACGATGTCGGGTGGCCGGACCGGCCACCCGTCAGTCGGCCTCCACTCGCCCCGCGGCCAGCCAGTTCTGGACGTGCTCGGGCACGGTCGCGGCCGTCGGCTCCGGGGTCCCGCGCCCGCGGGTCAGCGGCAGCACGCCTGCCCAGTGCGGCAGGTCCAGGTCCTCAAGGTCGTCCGACGGCGGGCCGGTGCGCGTCTTCACCGAGACCTCGCGCAGCGGGAGCCGCAGCACGGCGGTCGCGGCGAGCTCGCGACGGTTCGGGCCCCGGGTGCCCGCCGAGCGTCCGGGCACCACCGCCTCGACCAGGGCCTCGAGGACGAGAGCCTTCTCCTGCTCGTCGCGGACCAGCGCGGCGCGGCCCTGGGCGACGACCGAGCGGTAGTTCACCGAGTGGTGGAAGGCGGAGCGGGCCAGCACCAGCCCGTCGACGAGGGTGACGGTCGCGCAGACCTCCAATCCGTCATCGCCGGCGGTCCGCAGGGCCCGGGCCGCCGTCGACCCGTGCAGGTAGAGGTCGTCGCCGACCCGGACGTGCAGGTGCGGCAGCACCACCGGGCGTCCGTCGACGACGAACCCGACGTGGCAGGTCGTCGCCTCGTCCAGCACCGCGTGCACCGCCGCCCGGTCGTAGCCGACCCGCTCACGCAGCCGGGTGGGGGTCGTCCGCGGCGTCGGGGGGTAGGTCTCCGGGTCCATGGCAGCAGTGTGACGGTCCGGGCCTGTACACCGGCGGGGTTTCTCGCGGTCCGACGCAGGCGCACCAGCTCACGGTGCGCCCGCGCCTCGCCCTCAGCGGTCGGCCAGCGCCGTGGTCGGGGTGGCGAGCGCCGCGCGGCGGGCCGGCAGCACCGAGGCCAGCGCCCCGGCCAACCCGGCGACGGCGACCACGCCGAGGGTCTGCAGCACGGGGACGGCGAGGTGCACCGCGCCCATGCCCGTCTCCCGGGCCAGCGAGGCAGCCCCGACGCCCCCGAACGCGATCCCCACGACGACGCCGACCGCCGCCCCGACCAGGGCGAGCAGCACCGCCTCGACGGTGAGCATGCCCCGCAGCTGCCGTCGCTGCAGGCCCAGCGCCCGCAGCAGAGCCGACTCCCGCGTGCGCTCCAGGACCGACAGTCCCAAGGTGTTGCCGACGCCGATCAGGGCGATCAGGACCGCGACGCCCAGCAGCCCGGTGGCCACGGCCAGCAGGGTGTCCAGCACCTGGCCGACCTCGGCCGCCTCGGTCAGCGACCCGTCGACCTGCAGCCCCGGCTGGCTGGCCGTCGCCTGCCGCACCTCGGCCACCACCGCCCGCGCGTCATCCCGGTCGGCGACGGCCGCCCACAGCTCTGACGTGGGGGCGGTGGGCGCGAGCGCGTCGAGCGCGTCGTCGGTGATCACCACCCCGCCGGAGCGGGGGATCTCGCTCGCCTGCAGCACGAAGCTGCCGCGCCGGCCCTGGTAGGTCAGCTCCAGCGGGTCCCCCGACCGCGCGCCGAGCATCTCCAGGGTGAAGCCGTCCACCAGCGCGTTCCGGCCGGTCAGCTGGTCCAGGCCCGTGGGCACGACCTGGTCGGTCTCGCCGCCCGGGGCGGACACCGCCAGCTCGGTCACGCCTTCGTCGGAGGCCCCGGCGATCCCGGCCCGGACGCTGCGGACGTCGACCGTCGCCGTGACGCCGGAGGCCTTGGCCACCGCCGTCGTCACCGTGGTCGACAGCGGTCCGTCCGGGTTGGTGACCACCAGGTCGACGGGGAACTTCTGGTCCAGCGCGGCGTCCAGGGTCGCCTTGACGCTGGCCGAGCCCACCTGCAGCGTGACGATCAGCCCGACCGCCAGCATCAGGGCGGTGCAGGTCGCGGCCGACCGGCCCGGGTTGCGGACGAGGTTGCCGCTGGCCAGCCGGGCCGTCGGACCGGTGCGCCGGACCAGCCGACCCACCCCGTGCAGCAGGGCGGGCACCACGACCGCGGCCAGGGCCAGGACCCCGAGGGAGGTGAGCGCGGCCCCGGCCACCGCCAGCGCGACGTTGTGCGCGTCCACGGTCAGCGCGACGACGATGACGCCCACCCCGAGCAGGGTGCCGAGGCCGCCGGTGACGGTCCGCAGCCGCAGGTGCCGTTGTCGGTCGGGCTCGGGGGCGACGGGCCGCAGCGCCTCCAGCGGCGCCACCCGGCTCGCCCGGCGGACCGGGACCAGGGAGGCCAGCACGGTGACCAGGACCCCGCCGACGAAGCCGAGCCCGACGGTCAGCAGCGGGACGGCCAGCCCGGTCCCGATGCTGCCGGTGACGGTGCTCGCCAGCGCGGCCACGCCGATCCCGACCGCGACGCCGAGCGCCGACCCGAGCAGGCCGGTGAGCAGGGCCTCGGCCAGCAGCATCCGACGGACCTGCTGGCTGGAGGCGCCGACGGCGCGCAGCAGGCCGATCTCGCGTCGTCGCTGCGTCAGGATGATCACCAGCGTGTTGAGGATGATCATGGAGCCGACCAGCAGGGCGATCGAGCCGAAGACCAGCACCAGGTAGCCGAAGACGTCGGCGACCCCGGTGGTCTGCTCCAGGGCGGCGGCACCGGCCTCGGCCGACGTCTGCACCGTGCCGTTCTCGCCGACGACGGGCCGCAGCGCCGCGGCCACCGCGTCGGGTTCGGTCCCGGGCAGCACCCGCAGCATCACCGTGGTCGAGAGGTTCTCCGCCGACGTGCCGGCGGCGAAGGCCGGAGCCACCACACCGCTGTCACCGAGGTCGGCCAGCAGGGAGCCGCCCTCGGCGAGCAGCCCGGTGACGACCAGTTGACGCGCCGGTTGCCCGTCCTGCGGGTCGAGCGCGAGCACGCCACCCTCGCCCACCGCGTAGGACTGGGCCGTGCCCGGGCTCAGCGCCACCTCGTCGGCGGCGGTCGGCCAGCGACCGCTCGCCAGCGTGCTCCAGCGGAACTCGGGGCGGTCGGGCAGGGTCTGCACCTCCAGGGCGCCGGGTCCCGCGGTCGTGCTGAAGGCGAGGTAGGTGCTGGCCGAGGTGGAGACGGCAGCCACCCCGGGCAGGGCGGCGGCTGCGGTGACGACCCGGCCCGGATCCCCTGCGACCTCCACGAGCACGTCACTGGTGGAGGAGGGAGCGCTCAGCCGTTGCCCGACACCGCGGGTCTCGGTGGTCACGAAGACCAGGCAGGCGACCACGAACGCGACGCTGACCACGACCGCCAGGCTGACCGAGATCGTCCGGTCGGGGTGGGCGCGGAGCTGGCTCCAGGCGCGCCGCACCTCAGGACCCCAGCCGGGTCAGGGCGGCCAGCAGGGCGTCGGCGCCGGGGTCGTCGAGGTCGTCCACCAGGGCGCCGTCGGCGAGCAGCAGCACCCGGTCGGCGTAGGCGGCGGCGGCCGGGTCGTGGGTGACCATGACGATGGTCTGGCCCAGCTCCCGGCTGGCGCTGCGCAGCTGGGCGAGCAGCTGCTGCCCGGTCCGGGAGTCCAGCGCACCGGTCGGCTCGTCGGCGAAGACGACGTCGGGGCGGGTGATCAGGGCGCGGGCGATGGCCACCCGCTGCTGCTGGCCCCCGGACAGCTCACTGGGCCGGTGCGCCAACCGGTCCTGCAGGCCGAGCGAGACGGCGGTGGCCTGCAGCAGCCCCGGGTCGACCCGGCGGCCGGCCAGCTCCAGCGGCAGCGTGATGTTCTGCGCCGCGGTCAGGGTGGGCAGCAGGTTGAAGGCCTGGAAGACGAAGCCCACCTGGTCACGGCGGACGGTGGTCAGCTCGCGGTCCCGGAGGCCGGAGATCTCCCGGTCGCCGAGGAAGACCTGCCCGCTGGTGACGCTGTCCAGCCCGGCCAGGCAGTGCATCAGGGTCGACTTGCCGGAGCCGGACGGGCCCATCACCGCGGTCAGCTGGCCGCGGGTGAGGGCGACGCTGACGCCGTCCAGGGCCCGGACGGCGGTCCGGCCGCTGCCGTAGGTCTTGACGAGGTCGACCGCACGGACGGCGACGCCGTCCCCCGACCTGCTGGGGGGCGCCGCGGTGCCGGTCGACTGCTCGAGGGTGGTGCGCACGGGGAAGTTCCTTCCGTCGAGGTGGAGCCCTCAACGTAGGAACGGAGCCGGGGGTGGCACATCGGAGCGCGGGCCCTGACCGAGGGGGCCTGCGGTCCGACCCGTTGGTCAGCGGGGCGCGACCCCGGTCTCGTAGGCGAACAGCACCAGCCCCACCCGGTCGCGCACCTCGAGCTTGGCCAGCAGCCGCCCGATGTGGGTCTTCACCGTGCCCTCGGCCAGGTAGAGCCGGGCGCCGATCTCGCTGTTGCTGGCCCCGGCCGCGATCTCGGCCAGGACGTCCAGCTCGCGGGCGGTGAGCAGCGCCAACCGCGGGTCCGGGGTGTGCTCGGTGGGCCGGCCCGGCAGGGTCGGCACCACCTGCTCGAGCAGCCGACGGGTGGCGCTCGGCGCGACGACGGCGTCCCCGGCGGCGACGTCGCGGATGGCGCTGAGCAGCTCGGCCGGCCGGGCGTCCTTGAGCAGGAAGCCGCTCGCCCCGGCCTTGAGGGCCGCGAAGACGTACTCGTCGAGGTCGAAGGTGGTCAGCACCAGCACCCGCGCGGGGTGACCGGCGGCCGTCAGGCGCTGCGTCGCCTCCACACCGTCGACCACCGGCATCCGGATGTCCATCAGCACGACGTCGGCCGCCACCCGCGCCAGCGCCTGCACCGCGGCCTGCCCGTCGGCCGCCTCGCCGACCACCACCAGGTCGTCCTCGGCCTCGATGAGCATCCGGAAGCCGCCGCGGACCAGGGCCTGGTCGTCGACCAGGAAGACGCGGACCGGCATCAACGGCCCGCCCACGTCGGCGTGGTCGGAGGTGCGGCCGCCGGGGCACCCGGGAGAGGGAGCGAGGCCCGGACGGTGTAGCCGCCGCTCGGCCGCGGTCCGGCCGTCAGCGTCCCCCCGTGCAGGGCGACCCGCTCGTGCATGCCGCGCAGGCCGTGCCCCTGGCCGTCCCCGGCCGCGGCGGCGCCCCGGCCGTCGTCGGACACCTCGATCTCCAGGGTGGTGGCGGTGGACGCCAGCGTCACCTGCGTCGTCGCGGTGGGACCGGCGTGCTTCAAGGTGTTGGTCATGGCTTCCTGGACGATCCGGTAGGCGGTCAGGCCGAACGCCTGGCTCACGGGCGGGGCAGCACCGAAGGTGGCGAGCCGGGCGGTCGCGCTGGTCTTGCGGACCAGGTCGGGGATGTCGTCCAGACCGGGCGTGGGCAGGTAGGAGGTCGGCTCGGCCCCAGGTCCGCCGCTCCGCAGCAGACCGACCATCCGGCGCATCTCCTCCAGCGCCTCCCGGCTGGTCTCGGCGATCGTGCCGAGCACCTCGGGTCCCTTCTCCGGCCGCTTGCTGGCCATCGCCTTGCCGCCCTCGGCCTGCACGACGATCACTGAGAGGGAGTGCGCGACGATGTCGTGCAGCTCGCGGGCGATCCGGTTCCGCTCGTCGACGGCGGCGACGGCGGCGCGCTGCTCCTGCTCGGCGAGCCGCAGCCGGGAGCGCTCCAGCTCCGACAGCTGCCGCTCCCGTCGGTTCTCCAGGCTCTCCCGGCGACGACGCCCGACCAGGTGGGCGGCCAGCACGATGCCGGCGCACGCAGTGACGGCCATCGCGAAGTAGATCAGAGCCGTGCTGGTGCCGAAGACCTGCAGGGCCCAGACGGCCGGCCCGAGCAGGGCGCCGCCGAGGCCGAGCACCAGACCGGCCTGGCTCACCGCCGGGCTGCCCCAGCGAGCAGCCGAGTAGACCAGCATCGGCACCACGACGATGCCGAGCATCGGCTGCGACAGGACCACCAGCGAGGCCAGGGCGCCGACGGTACCGGTCGCGAGAGCGGCCGCGGGGAGCATCCGGCGCAGCATCAGCGCGGAGGCGAGGACGATGTTGGCCACCGCTGCGAAGAGCTCGCCGGCCGACGCGTACGGCAGGGCGACGACGACCGCCACCACGGCGGCGAGGACGAAGTCCCCGACGAACCGGCGGTCGCGGACCTGCAGGTCGAGGCGGGATGTCATGGCCCGGCCAGCCTACGGGCGGTGCTGACCCCACCCATCGGTCTGCGGTCTGACGTCGACTCCGACGCCTGGCACCTGGGTCGGCCCGGCCGATGCTGGCTAGGGTGGGGTCGTGCAGTGGAAGATGATGGTCGCCATCGGGGCCGCCGTGGGCGGCGTGGTCTGGTACGTCGAGCGACGCCGCACCCGACCGCCGGGCGACATCGACCGCTGGGCCCAGGTCACCGACCCGGTGCCACCCACCTGACCCGTCAGCGCACGCGACGGGCGTCGGAGGACACCAGCTGCTGGGTCTCGGCCAAGCGCTGGAGCAGCGCAGCGCCCTCGCGCCCGGCGTCGTGACCGGCCATCTCCTGCTGGACCTGGCTGGCCGCCGCCCGGTAGGTCGGGTCCGAGCACCCGCCGCACCCCTGACCGCACCGCCGCCGGCTCGGGCCGCGTGGTGCCCAGCCGGACGCCAACGCCGGTCCAGTGGATCCGGGCGCCGATCTCGGCCTTCTCCTCGGTGACCCCGGCCTGGAGGAGCGGCACGCCGTGTGCGAGCGCGGGGGTCACCCCCGAGTAGCCGCCGTTGGTGACGAAGGCCGCGGCGTGCGGCAGCAGCACGTCGTAGGGGACGAAGCGGGTGCACCGGACGTTGGCGGGCAGCCGTACGTCGAGCACCGACTCCAAGGCGGTCGGGTCCGCCGCGCCGGTGGTGACCACCACGAGGACGTCCTCCTCGGCCAGCCCCTGGACGGCCGGTCGGCGCAGCTCGGTGACGTCGGGCCGCAGGCTGCCCTGGCTCACGAGCACCACCGGCCGGTCCCCGCTGAGCACCTCGGGCCACCAGGTCGGGGGGCGTCCAGGACGTCGGCGGGTCCGGTCGGAGCGCCCCGACCCAGTGCACCTGCGCCGGCAGCGCGCAGCGCGGGTACTCGAACCCGGGCGTGCAGCCCTGCAGGTGCAGGTAGGGAGAGGTGGACTCCTCCAGCACCGTCCGGCCGCTCGGGCCCAGGCCCAGCTCGGCACGGATCCGGTCGTGACGCCGCTGGGCGGCGCGGAACACGAACCGGCGGGGCCAGCACGTCGACGGCCCGGTTCCGCAGCCGCCCCACCGCCCCGGGACGGGGAGCAGGGCCGGTCCGAAGGGCGGGGTGTCGGCGTCGAAGAACGGCAGCGGACCGTCACCGAAGGTGGTCCAGACCGGTCCGCCCAGGTCGTGGCACAGGCCGACGCCGTACATCAGCCCGTCGCTCAGCATGGCGTCGACCGCGAAGTGGCGTCCCGCGTACCAGAGCACCCGGTGACCGCCCTCGACCAGGCGCGCGGCGAAGGGCAGCGGGTTGGTGCTGTGCGCGACCACCGGGATGCTGGCGAACAGGAAGGTGCTCATGGCGATCTCCTCGGACGGTGCGGTGGCCGGGAGCCGGTCCACCGGAGGAGGAGAGCCGGCCGAGCACCCGCCGATGCGCCGAGGGCACGACGGGCTCGAGGGAGGCGGGCTGCCGTCGATCGGCGCGGTTTGAGGGTCCCCTGCATTGACAACTCCCGGAGCAGGGTGGACGTTCGAGGCTCGGACGGGCCGGCAGCGACCCGCCACGGGTGCGGGCCCGGCGTCCCGCGGTGAGGACGGAGTCACGTGACGACAGTGCGGGCAGCGATCACCCAGACCACCTGGACCGGGGACAAGGCCTCCATGCTCGACAAGCACGAGCAGTTCGCCCGGCAGGCCCGGGACCAGGGTGCGCAGGTCATCTGCTTCCAGGAGCTCTTCTACGGCCCCTACTTCGGCATCACCGAGGACCCGCAGTACTACGACTACGCCGAACCGGCCGACGGCCCCGTCGTGCAGCGGTTCGCCGCCCTGGCCGCCGAGCTCGAGCTGGTGATGGTGCTGCCGATCTACGAGGAGGAGCAGCCCGGCGTCTACTACAACACCGCTGTGGTGGTCGACGCCGACGGCAGCATCCTCGGCAAGTACCGCAAGCACCACATCCCGCACCTGGAGAAGTTCTGGGAGAAGTTCTACTTCCGTCCCGGCAACCTGGGCTACCCGGTGTTCAAGACCGCCGTCGGCCCGATCGGGGTGTACATCTGCTACGACCGGCACTTCCCGGAGGGCTGGCGCGAGCTGGGCCTGAACGGCGCGCAGATCGTCTTCAACCCCAACGCCACCAAGCCCGGGCTGTCGAACCGGCTCTGGGAGATCGAGCAGCCGGCCGCCGCGGCGGCCAACGGCTACTTCGTCGCCGCCCCCAACCGCGTCGGCCGCGAGGACAACGAGTACGGCGACCTCGCCGTCAGCTTCTACGGCTCCAGCCAGTTCGTCGACCCCCAGGGCAACCTGGTCGGGCCGATGGGCAGCAGCGAGGCCGAGGAGGTCGTCGTCCGCGACCTCGACCTCGACCTGGTCCGTCAGGTCCGCAACGCCTGGCAGTTCTACCGGGACCGCCGGCCCGAGTCCTACACGTCGATCCCGAAGCCGTGACCGCCTTCCGCGCCCTGAGCTCGTCGAAGGGCATGGCCATCGCCTTCCGCGCCCTGAGCTCGTCGAAGGGCACTCCCACCGCGCGACCCTTCGACAAGCTCCGGGAGCCTGACGCATGACCACGACCCTGATCAAGAACGGCACCGTCGTGAACGCGACCGGCACCGCCACGGCCGACGTGCTGGTCGACGGCCAGACCATCGCCGCGGTGCTGGCGCCCGGCTCGGTGCTGCTCGGGCACGACCTCGAGCGGTCGGTCGACGCGGTGCTGGACGCGGCCGGCAAGTACGTCATCCCGGGCGGCATCGACGCGCACACCCACATGGAGATGCCGTTCGGCGGCACGTCGGCCAGCGACACCTTCGAGACCGGAACCCGGGCGGCAGCCTGGGGCGGCACCACGAGCATCGTGGACTTCGTCGTGCAGTACGCCGGCGAGCACGTCCTCGACCAGTACAAGCTCTGGCACGAGAAGGCCGCCGGCAACTGCGCCGTCGACTACGGGTTCCACCAGATCCTGTCCGACGTCGACGACGAGTCGCTGCGCGCGATGGACCAGCTGATCATCGAGGGGGTCACCAGCTTCAAGCTCTTCATGGCCTACAAGGGCGTCTTCCTGTCCGACGACGGGCAGATCCTGCGGGCCATGCAGAAGGCCGCCGAGAACGGCTCGATGATCATGATGCACGCCGAGAACGGCGGCATGATCGACGTGCTGGTCTCCCAGCTGCTGGCGCAGGGGAAGAGCGACCCCTACTGGCACGGCATCTCCCGGCCCTGGCAGGCCGAGGAGGAGGCGACGCACCGGGCGATCATGATCGCCAACCTGACCGGGGCGCCGCTCTACGTGGTGCACGTCAGCGCCAAGCAGGCCGTGCAGCAGATCGCCGCCGCCCGCGACGCCGGCCAGAACGTCTTCGGAGAGACCTGCCCGCAGTACCTGTACCTGTCGCTGGAGGAGCAGCTCGGCGCCAGCGGGCCGGAGTGGGGCAGTTTCGAGGGCGCCAAGTGGGTCTGCTCGACCCCGCTGCGCTCCCGGGCCGAGGGACACCAGGACCACATGTGGCAGGCGCTGCGGACCAACGACATCCAGATGGTCTCGACCGACCACTGCCCCTTCTGCATGAAGGACCAGAAGGACCTGGGTCTCGGCAACTTCGCGAAGATCCCGAACGGGATCGGCTCGGTCGAGCACCGGATGGACCTGATGTACCAGGGCGTGGTCACGGGGCAGATCACCCTGCCCCGCTGGGTGGAGCTGACCTCGACGACGCCGGCCCGGATGTTCGGCCTCTACGGCCGCAAGGGCGTGATCCAGCCCGGCGCGGACGCCGACGTGGTGGTCTACGACCCGAACGGCCACACCTCCATCGGCGTCGGCAAGACCCACCACATGGCCATGGACTACTCGGCCTGGGAGGGCTTCGAGGTCGACGGCCACGTCGACACGGTGATGTCGCGCGGCACCGTCGTCGTCGACGACGGGCAGTACGTCGGCCGCACGGGGCACGGGCAGTTCCTCAAGCGCGGCCTCAGTCAGTACCTGGTCTGATGGCCTGCACCCCGCTCCCTGAGCCTGTCGAAGGGCGTTGATCTCGTGGATTTCGGTGTGGTTCTCCAGACCAACCCGCCAGCGCAGCGGACCGTGAAGCTGGCCCAGCTGAGCGAGGCGCACGGCTTCGACCACGTGTGGACGTTCGACAGCCACCTGCTGTGGCAGGAGCCGTACGTCATCTACAGCCAGATCCTGGACCGGACGCACCGGATCAAGGTCGGTCCGATGGTCACCAACCCGGCCACCCGGGACTGGACGGTCACCGCGTCGCTGTTCGCCACGCTCAACGAGATGTACGGCAACCGGACGGTCTGCGGCATCGGGCGCGGCGACTCCGCCGTCCGGGTGACCAACGGCAAGCCGTCGACGCTCAAGGAGGTCCGCGAGGCGACGCACGTCATCCGCGAGCTCGCCAACTGCCGGCCGGTGGACTACAAGGGCACGACGCTGCAGTTCCCCTGGGCCCGGACGTCGTCGCTGGAGGTCTGGGTCGCCGCGTACGGGCCGCTGGCCCTCAAGGCGGCCGGTGAGGTCGGCGACGGGTTCATCCTCCAGCTGGCCGACGTCGACATCGCGGCCTGGATGATCGAGAGCGTCCGCACCGCGGCCAGCAACGCCGGCCGGGACCCGATGGCCATCACCTTCTGCGTCGCCGCCCCCATGTACGTGCTGGACGAGCAGCGGGGCGACGACTGGTCGCACATGCGCGACCAGTGCCGCTGGTTCGGCGGGATGGTCGGCAACCACGTCGCTGACATCGTGGCCAAGTACGGCGACTCCGGAGCCGTGCCGCAGGCCCTGACCGACTACATCCGCGGCCGCCAGGACTACGACTACAACGAGCACGGCCGGGCGGGGAACACCCACACCGCCTTCGTCCCCGACGAGATCGTCGACCGGTTCTGCCTGCTCGGCACCGCCGAGGACCACGTCGCCAAGCTCGAGCAGCTCAAGGCGATCGGCTGCGACCAGTTCGCCGGCTACCTGCAGCACGACAACAAGGAGGAGACCCTGCGGGTCTACGGCGAAACGGTCATGCCGGCGCTCCGCGACCAGGTCACCGCCCGCTCGTGAGGCCGGCGTGGTGCGGGTCTCCACGACGGCTGACCGGGCCAAGTACGCCGACCTGCGGCGGGGCCCTGGGCGGCGCTCGAGGTCGACGCCGGGTCGTTCTGGTCCTACGCCGTCTCTCAGAGGGGCCGGTCGAGCTGCCCGCCGTGGCCGACGACCCAGGCGACGCGGCGGTGGAGGAGCTGGTGAGCCTGTACCTGGAGGCGCTCAGGTCCCCGGTGGCACGATGACGGCATGACCGTGATCGTGGTGGGCGCCGGCATCTCCGGGATCGCCGCCGCCCGGACCCTGCGCGACGTCGGCCTCGACGTGGCGGTGCTCGACCGCGGCAAGCGGATCGGCGGCCGGATGGCCAGCCGCCGCACCGACGACCGGGTGGTCGACACCGGGGCCTCCTACTTCACCGTCTCCGACCCCGCCTTCGAGGCCGTGGTCGACGACTGGCGCGCCCGCGGCCTGGCCCGGCCCTGGACCGACACCTTCCACGTCGCCGACGACGGCCGGCTCACCGCCAAGCCCGGACCGATGCGCTGGGCCGCCCCGGGTGGGCTGCGCGCGCTGGTCGAGGACCTGGCGTCGGGGCTCGACGTGCGGGAGCAGAACGTCCGCGCCGTCACGCCCGGCCTGCAGGTCGACGGGCAGCCCGCCGACGCCGTCGTGCTGGCCATGCCCGACCCGCAGGCCCAGCGGCTGCTCGACCCGGCCTTCTCGGCGGTGTCCGCGGCGCTGCACGACCCGTTCCAGCCGGTGCTGGCCCTCACCGCCCGCTGGGACGAGGCCCGCTGGCCCGCGATGGACGGCGCCTTCGTGGCCGACGACCCGATCCTGGCCTGGATCGCCGACGACGGCCGCCGCCGGGACGACTTCGCCCCGGTCCTGGTCGCGCACTCCACGCCCGAGTTCGCCGCCGAGCACCTCGAGGCTCCGCAGGAAGCCGCGCCGCTGATGGAGCTCGCCGTCCGCGACGCGCTGGGCATCCCCACCGAGGCCGTGTCCACCCACGTGCACCGCTGGACCTTCGGGAAGCCGAGCCAGACCCGCGAGGAGCGCTACTTCCTGGGTGAGGACCTGGTCGGGGTCTGCGGTGACGCCTGGTCCGACAAGCCGCGGGTGGAGGCGGCCTACCTGTCCGGCGTCGCGCTGGGGCGGGCGCTCGCAGAGCGGTTGGGCTGAGTCAGCGGCCGCGGGTGCGGCCCGGCCGGCGGCCGCCGCGGGTGCGGCCGGGGGTCGACTCCGACCGGGCCGGGGTTCGAGGCTTCGGCGGCTTCGCTGCAGCGGGAGCGGCGGCCTGTGACGAGCGGGAGCTGTTCGCCGTCCGGCCGCGGACGATGCCGATGAACTCCTCGATCATCTCGTGCGGGTTCTCCCGCAGCCAGGCCAGCCCGATCTGCGTGGGGATCGCGTCGGTGACCGGTCGGTGGACCAGATCTCTGCGGCTCGCGGCCCGGGCGACGGACTGGGGCAGGTGGACGACGCCCGCCCCGCCCGCGACCAGGTCCAGCGCCTCGTCGCCGGCGAACCCCTCGACGACGTCCTCCTCGCTCAGGTCGGCCAGGGTGACGGCGTCGAAGACGGCGACCGGGTGGTCCCGCGGCGCCACCACCACCGGCTGCTCCGACCACAGCGGGATCAGGTGCAGCCGGGGGTCGTCCAGCGGCAGCCGGACGAAGCACAGGTCGACGGTCTCGTGGACGAGCGCGGCGTGCTGGTCGGCCTCGGCGACCTCGAGGACGTCGAGACCCAGCCGCGGGAACCGGTCTGCCCAGATCCGGCGCCACTTGGTGAGCGTCACCCCGGGCACGAACCCGACCCGCAGGGTCGGGACGGCGCGCCGGCCGTCGGCGGGGGAGAGGTCGCTCACCCTCGCAGGCTAGTCCGGCCGGCTCGGAGGCGGCGGCTGAGCGGGCCGGACATGGCTAGCCTGGGACGGTGAGCCAGACCCTGAAGCCCCTCACCGCAGCCCAGAAGCTCGGTGTCCACCTGCCCGCGACCCCGGCGGAGTTCCAGTCCGCGGAGCTGACCCGTGACGAGGTGGAGCAGCTGAAGGCCGACCCTCCGCCCTGGTTGGTCGAGCTGCGCCGCAACGGGCCGTTCCCGCGTGACGTGGTGGCCCAGAAGCTGGGCATCTCCCGCGCGGCGCTGGCCCGCAACGGACTGGCCGACAGCCTGGACGGCGACCAGATCGGCGCCCTGCTGGCCGACCCACCGCCGTGGCTGCTGAAGGAGCGGCGCACCTACGCCGCGACGATCGAGGAGCACGAGCGGGCCAAGGACCACCGCCTGCACCGCTGAAGCGGTGACCAGCAGGACGCCGTCGTGCTCTCGATCAGCGCGCCGGCGTCAGCTCTGGACCTTCGGCTGGCCTGCGGTCTTGCTGCCGGCCCGGTCGGACTTCTCGCCGCCGGCCTCCAGCGAGTCACCGGCGGGCAGCTCGTTGTGGCCGCCGAACTGCTGGCGCATCGCCGACAGCACCTGGTTGGCGAACTTGTCCTCGTCGCGGGAGGCGAACCGCTCGAACAGCGACGCGGCCAGCACCGGCACCGGCACGCCGACGTCGATGGCCGCCTTGACCGTCCAGCGACCCTCGCCGGAGTCGGAGACGCGGCCGGCCAGGCCCTCCAACGTCGGGTTGGCGTGCAGCGCGGCAGCGGTCAGGTCCAGCAGCCAGGAGGAGATGACCGACCCGCGGCGCCAGAGCTCGGTGACCTTTCCGGTGTCGATGTCGAACTGGTAGTACTCCGGCTCCTCCAGCGGGGCGATCTCCGCGGAGTGCTCGCCGGCCTTGATGCCCGCGTCGGCGTTGTGCAGGATGTTCAGGCCCTCGGCGAAGGCGGCCATGATGCCGTACTCGATGCCGTTGTGGACCATCTTGACGAAGTGCCCGGCGCCGGAGGGGCCGCAGTGCAGGTAGCCCTGCTCCTCGGCCCCCAGCTCGCCCTCGCGCCCGGGGGTGCGCTCGATCTCGCCGGGTCCGGGGGCGATGGTCTTGAGGATCGGGTCGATCAGGCTGACCGCCTCCTCGTCCCCGCCGACCATCAGGCAGTATCCGCGCTCGAGTCCGAAGACGCCGCCGCTGGTGCCGACGTCGACGTAGTGGATCCCCTGCTCGCGCAGCTTCTTCGCCCGGCGGACGTCGTCGTGGTAGTTGGAGTTGCCGCCGTCGATGATGACGTCACCCTCGTCCAGCAGCGGCGCCAGCTTCTCCACCGTCTGACCGGTGATGCCCGCCGGGATCATCACCCAGGCCACCCGCGGCTGCTCCAGCTTCTGCACGAACTCCTCGAGCGTGGCGGCGCCGGTCGCGCCCTCCTTCTCCAGGGCGGCGACCGAGTCGGCGCTGACGTCGTAGACCACGCACTCGTGGCCGTTCCGCATCAGGCGCCGGACGATGTTGGCACCCATCCGGCCGAGACCGATCATTCCGAGCTGCACGCCAGGCTCCCCTCGTCGAAGGCTCCGAAGATAACAGGGCGGTACCGGGCCCGCCCGGGCTGGGCGGAGCCGGCGGACCCCGCTGATCCCGCCGTCGCGGCGCCGTGATCGGCTGAGGTCTGACGAGCTCAGGAGCGACGATGCGGGCAGTGGTGGTGCACGGGGCGGGGGACCTCCGGGTCGACGAGGTGGCCGCTCCGGTGGCTGGACCGGGTGAGGTGGTCCTCGACCTCGAGTGGGGCGGGATCTGCGGGTCCGACATCTCCTACTGGCGGCACGGGTCGTCGGGGACGGCGGTCATCCGCGAGCCGCTGGTCCTGGGCCACGAGGTCGCCGGTCGGGTGCGCTCCCTCGGCCCCGGCGTCCGCGGGGTCGAGGTGGGCCTGCCGGTGACGGTGCACCCCGCCACCCTGGTCGGCGACGGCACCCTGCCGGAGCGGCTGGCCGGGCGCACGAACCTCTACCCCGAGGTCCGCTACCTCGGCTCCGCCGCCTTCCTCCCCCACACAGACGGCGCCTTCGCCGAGCAGCTCGCGGTCCGGGTCGACCAGCTGCGGCCGCTGCCCGACGGCGTCTCCACCCTGCACGGCGCGCTGGCCGAGCCGCTCGGGGTGGCCATGCACGCGGTCCGCCGGGCCGGCGACGTCCGCGGCCGGGACGTGCTGGTCAACGGGGCAGGGCCGATCGGCGGGCTCGTGGTCGCAGCGCTGAGGTTCGCGGGGGCGCGGTCGGTGACCGCCGCCGACGTCAGCCCGGCCGCGCTCGCCGTCGCCCGGGCGCTGGGGGCCGACGCGACGATCGACGTCGGAGCCGGGGAGAGCCTGCCCAGCGACGTCGAGCTGGTCGTGGAGGCGTCCGGGTTCCCCGGCGCCCTGGGCGCGGTGCTGCACGCCGTCGCCCGCGGCGGGACGCTGGTCCAGGTCGGCAACCTGCCCGGCGAGCCGGCGCCGGCCGCGCTGGGCGACCTGGTCACCCGGGAGATCACCTGGGTGGGCAGCTACCGCTTCGTCGACGAGATCACCGACGCGGTGGCGGCCCTGGCGGCCGGGCTCGACGTGTCGCCGCTCATCACCCACCGCTTCCCGCTCGCCGACGCCGGCGAGGCCATCGGGGTCGCCGCCAACCGCAGCACCGGCAGCAGCAAGGTCCTGCTCCAGCTGTCCTGACTCCTGCCCGCCGTCCCCCACCGAGAGGAAGCGCTGTGCGCATCACCGACGCCCGCGTGGTCGTCTGCTCCCCGGGCCGCAACTACGTGACCCTGGTGGTCGAGACCGAGGACGGGCTGACCGGGGTCGGGGACGCCACCCTGAACGGGCGTGAGCTGGCCGTCGCCTCCTACCTCCGCGACCACGTCTGCCCGCTGCTCGTCGGCCGCGACGCCCGGCGGATCGAGGACACCTGGCAGTACCTCTACCGCGGCGCCTACTGGCGGCGGGGGCCGGTGACCATGACCGCGATCGCCGCCGTCGACGTCGCGCTGTGGGACCTCCTGGGCCAGGCGGCCGGGATGCCGGTCCACCAGCTGCTCGGCGGCGCGGCCCGCGACGGGGTGATGGTCTACGGCCACGCCAGCGGCGCCACGCTCGACGACCTGTCCCGCGACGTCGAGGCGCACCTGGCGCAGGGCTACCAGGCGATCCGGGTGCAGGCGGCCATCCCCGGCATCGACAAGACCTACGGCGTGCCGCCGGCCGACGGCCTGATGTACGAGCCGGCCAGCGGCGAGGTGCCGCAGGAGGACGTCTGGGAGACCACGGCCTACCTCGACTTCGCGCCCACGTTGCTGGCCCACGTCCGGGCGGAGTTCGGGTTCGGCCTGCACGTCCTGCACGACGTGCACCACCGGCTGAGCCCGATCGAGGCCGGTCGGCTGGGGAAGGCGCTGGAGCCGTACCGGCCGTTCTGGATCGAGGACCCGACGCCGGCGGAGGACCAGGCCGCGTTCCGGCTGATCCGCAGCCACACCACCACGCCGTTGGCGGTCGGCGAGGTGTTCAACTCCATCTGGGACTGCCAGCAGCTGATCACCGAACGGCTCATCGACTACATCCGCACCTCGGTGTCGCACGCCGGTGGGATCACGCACCTGCGGCGGATCTTCGCCCTGGCCGACCTGTACGGGGTGCGGTCCGGCTCGCACGGGCCGGGCGACCTGTCGCCCGTGGCCATGGCTGCCGCGCTGCACGTCGACCTGAGCATCCCCAACTTCGGCATCCAGGAGTACATGGGTCACCGCTCGCCGGCGGAGGAGGTGTTCGAGACCTCCTACTCGTTCGCGGACGGGTTCATGCACCCGGGGGACGCGCCGGGTCTCGGGGTCTCGTTCGACGAGGAGGCGGCGGCGCGCTACCCGTACGCGCCGAAGTACCTGCCCGTGAACCGGCGGCTGGACGGGTCGATGCATGACTGGTGAGGCCTATGACGTCGTCGTGCTGGGGGAGGTGCTGCTCGAGGTCGGCACCGAGCAGCCCTTCGGGCACGGGGTGCCGGCGCAGCTGCAGGTCTCCGGCGACGCGCTGAACGTGGCCGCCTCAGCCGCGGCGGCCGGGGCCCGGGTCGGGCTGGTCTGCGTGCTGACCGACGACGAGCTGGGCGACGCTCTCGTGGCCCGGATCGCCGAGCTCGGGGTGTCCACGGCCCTGGTGCAGCGTCGGCGCGGTCAGCAGGGGATGTACCTGGTGCACAGCGATCCCGAGGGCGAGCGGGAGTTCGTCTACGCCCGGTCGGGTTCGGTGGGGTCGTCCTTGTCGGTGGCCGACCTGGACCTCGAGCTGCTGGCGGCGGCCGGGGCGGTGGCGGCCAGCGGGATCGCCTCCGCGATCTCGTCCTCGGCGGCCGAGGCGGTCCGCACGGCGGCCCGGGTGGCGTCGCGGTTCGTCTACGACCCGAACTTCCGGCCGCGGCTGACCACGGCGGGTGGGGCGGCGGCGGTGCTGGCGGAACTGGCCCCGTCGGCGGCGCTGGTGACGCCGTCGCACCCCTCGGAGACGTCGGCCCTGCTCGGGGTGGACTCGGCGATGGAGGCCGGGCGTGCGCTGCGGCGGCTCGGGGCAGCGTCGGTGGCGGTGACCTGCGGGGCGCGCGGGGTGCAGCTGGTGTCCGACGACGGCGAGACCTGGGTGGACGCCGTCCCGGCGCCCGCCGTGGTGGACCAGACCGGGGCCGGTGACGCCTTCGTCGGGACCCTGACGGCCCGACTCGTGCTGGGCGACGACCTGGCCACCGCCGCCCGGCTGGGGACCGCGGCCGCGTCGCTGGTGGTCGGCGGCCGGGGCGGGACGGGGTTGGTGCCGACGCTGGCGCAGACCCGTGCGCACGCACGGCTCCTGCTGGAGGGCTGAGCCGGCCCGGGCCGGGCGCTCCGACCAGGGCCGGCCGTGTCGGTGCCACTTGGTCCAACGGGTCGGTTCTGCCAAGATCAGGGTCTGACGGCTCGTCGAGCCGGCGTCGACGATCCCGCGGGGGAGGGCTGAACTCCGAGGGGAGACGCGTGCCCCGACCCCTTGCCTCCGACCGCGGCGCCGCGGCCGTCGAGTTCGCCCTGGTCGCGCCCCTCCTGCTGGTCGTCGTGCTGGGCATCGCCGAGTTCGGCCGGGCCTACGACACCAAGGCCGCCCTCTCCCAGGCGGCGCGGGAGGGCGCCCGCGCCCTGGCGGTGGGCAGCACCCCCGCCGTCGCCCGGGCCGCCGCCCGCGCCGCCGCTCCTCAGCTGGTCCTGGCCGACGCGAACATCGCCGTCACCCCCAGCACCTGCCTCGGGGCGGCGGCGGGCGTCAACGCCAAGGTCGACGTCACCGCGCGGTTCGTGTTCCTCACCGGCCTCCTCGGCGCCCCGATGACCCTGACCGGCACGTCGACGATGCGGTGCCAGGGGTGAGCCGGCGGCTCCGGCGCACCCGCCGGTCGTGGGGCCTGCGGTCCCGCAACGAGCACGGTGCCGTCGCGGTCATGGTGGCGCTGCTGATGGTGCCGCTGATCGGCTTCGTGGCCGTGTCGGTCGACGTCGCCGCGCTGTGGTCCCAGCGCCAGCAGCTGCAGACCGGGGCCGACGCCGCCGCGCTGGCCATCGCCGCGGACTGCCTCCGCGGTTCCTGCGGCAGCCCCGCCCAGACGGCGACCACGCTCGCCCGCGCCAACCTCGGCTCGGGGACCCCCACGGCGACGGTCACCGCGCGGTCGCCGGCCAGCGTCACCGTGCGGAACACCGCCGCAGCGGACCTGGTGTTCGCGCCCGTGCTGGGCTTCCGGTCCGCCACGGTGACGACCGAGGCGAAGGCCGCCTGGGGTGCCCCCACCGGCGGCGTCGGCGTGCTGCCGGTGCTGCTGAACTACTGCGAGTACAGCTATCAGACCGCCGGCGGTCTTCCGGCGAGCACCGCCGAGCGCACCCTCCTGATGTCGCAGACCAGCGTCAGCAGCTGCACCGCGAGCTGGTTCGGAGACTACGAGCCGGGCGGCTTCGCCTGGTCCAGGGCCAACCACACCGGCTGCATCACGTCCACGCGGGTGGGGAGCGAGGTGGAGGTCGGCACCAGCACCAGTCCACCGAGCAACGGGTGCACCGAGGACTACGTGGGCTCGCTGCACAACCGCACGGTGCTGCTGCCCGTCTTCCGCTCGGGGCGCGGCGACAAGAACGACGCCCACGTGCAGGTCTACGGCTACGCAGCCTTCACGCTGACCGGTTACAACCTCGGCTCGAGCTACACCTGGAACTCCCCGTGCAGCGCCTCGGAGCGCTGCCTGCGGGGCTACTTCACCCGGCTCGACGAGCAGTCCTCCCTCTTCAGCTACGGCGCCGCCCCCCACCTCGGTGCCGGCTTCGCGCGACTGACCGACTAGGAGTGCCCCCCGATGAGAAGAAGACGCCGATGAGGAGAGCCGGATGAGAATGCGCCGCCTGGTGACGGCCGTGCTGGCCGTGGTCCTGGCCGCCCTCGGGGCCACGCTGGTCACCTCCTACGTCCGGGGCGCCGACGAGCGTGCGCTGGGCGGGCTCAGCACGGTGGACGTGCTCGTGGTGACCGAGGCCGTGCCCCAGGGCACCGCCGCCGCCGCCCTCGGCGACAGCGTGACCACCCGGGCGCTGCCGCAGCTCGCGGTCGCCCCGGGCACCCTCAGCTCCCTGCGCGACGCCGGCGGCCGGGTGACGGCCAGCGTCCTGCAGCCCGGCGAGCAGCTGCTGGACAGCAAGTTCGTCGACCCGGCCTCGTTGCAGGAGGACACCGACGAGGTCGCCCTGCCGGCCGGGCTGCAGGAGGTCACGGTGTCCCTGGAGCGGCAGCGGATGCTCGGCTCCCGGCTGACGCCGGGCACCCGGGTCGGGGTGTTCATCTCGCTGCCCCAGGAGGGGGACAACCCGGCCCGGACCATGCTCGCCGTGCCGAAGGTGCTGGTCCTCGGCGTGGGTGAGGCCTCGACCCAGCCCAGCCCCGCCCCGGGTGACGCCGACGCCGAGGCGGAGGCGGAGCCGGCCCCGGCGGAGTCGCTCACCGTCCGGCTGGCCGTGGACACCGAGGGCGCCGAGAAGGTGGTGTTCGGCGCGGAGCACGGTCGGTTGTGGCTCTCCCGGCAACCCGACGACGTGCCCACCACCGACCCCGCCGTGATGACTGCCGAGGAGGTCTACCGATGAGCAGCTGGGCGGAGAGCTGGGCGCGGTCCAGCCCGCGGAACCGGATCGTGCTGGCGTCGTCGTCGGCCGATCTGGGACGCCGGCTGCAGGAGGCCACCGAC
This sequence comes from Microlunatus lacustris, assembly GCA_039527025.1. Lineage (GTDB taxonomy): Bacteria > Actinomycetota > Actinomycetes > Propionibacteriales > Propionibacteriaceae > Microlunatus > Microlunatus lacustris. Next base: position 120,145 of record BAAAJN010000003.1, on the reverse strand, counting down.
GGGTCGTGCCTGAACCTGCCGCTCGACGCGGTGCTGCCGCCGAACCCGGCCGCGCTGTTCAGCCACCTCGGCGAGGCTCCGAGGCCCGAGCTGGTGGTGCTGGACGCCGGCGAGGACCCGGCGCCCGCGCTCGCGCTGGCCGGGCTGTTCGACGTGCAGTGCCCCGGCATCGCCGTCATCGTGGTGAGCCCCGCCGGCCAGGAGATCGGTACGGAGGCGATGCAGGCCGGCGTCCGAGCGATCCTCGACCCGCAGGCCGACGAGGCCACCATCCGCTCGGTGCTGGACCGTGCCTACGAGAACACCCGGAGCCGCGCGCGTGACCGGGACCAGCTGGCCGCCGCGGTCGGCGCCGCCCCAGCCGGTCGGGTGATCACCGTCTCCTCAGCCAAGGGCGGGGTGGGACGGACGACGGTCGCCACCAACCTGGCGGTCGGGCTCGCCCTCAGCCGGCCCGGATCCACCGTGCTGGTGGACCTCGACCTGCAGTTCGGGGACGTCGCCAGCGCGCTCGGCCTCGACCCCGAGTTCAGCCTGCCGGACGCGGTCCGCGGCCTGGCCACCCGCGACACCATGGTGCTCAAGACCTTCCTGACCCTGCACGAGACCGGTCTCTACGTCATCTGCGGGCCGAAGACCCCGGCCGAGGGGGACACCGTGAGCCCGGACGCGGTCAGCCGGCTGCTGGAGATGCTGGTCTCGGAGTTCTCCCACGTGGTGGTGGACACCGGCGTCGGGCTGTCCGAGCACGTCCTCGCGGCCCTGGACGAGAGCAGCGACGTCGTCCTGGTGACCGGGATGGACGTCCCCGGGGTCCGCGACCTGCGCAAGGAGCTGGACGCCCTCGACCGGTTGGGCCTGCTGACCGAGGGCCGCCACGTCGTCCTCAACGACGTGGACGAGCGGGCCGGCCTCACCGTCGCCGACGTCGAGGCGACGCTCGGCGTCCCGGTGGACCACCGGCTGCCCCGCTCGCCCGCCGTGCTCGCCGCGGTCAACGAGGGGATGCCGCTGCTGCAGCAGCCGGCGCGGCGGGAGCCGGTGACCCGCCAGCTGCAACGGCTCCAGGCGACCCTGGTGCCCGAGACCCCGGTGCTGGCCGGCGTGCCGGCTCCGCTGGGCGCGCCCACCGGTGGGGCCAGGCGCTCGTCAGCACCCTCCTCCCGCTGGGGCCGCAGCCGCCGGGCGGCCGGACGGTGAAGCTCTCCGAACGCCTGCAGGCTGTCGAGGGGACGCCGGCGCCCCCGGCCGGAGGTGCACCGGCGCCCCCGAGGACGGCGGCCGGACCGGTGGCCGAGCCGCGCTCTGCGGCGCGCCGGGCCGCAGCACCCGGGCCGGTCGAGGAGGCTCCGGTCGTCGACGCGCTGACCCGGCTGCGGAACAGCACCGCGGCCGCGGTGCTCGAACGGGTGGGGTCCCGGCTCAACGACCCGTCGATGAGCGAGGACCAGCTGCACACCATGGTGCGGGCGCAGCTCAGCGACGTGGTGGCCGCGGAGAAGGTGCCGCTCAGCCGCGAGCAACGGCTCCGGCTGGTCCGCGACGTCGAGGACGACGTCTTCGGCCACGGCCCGCTGCAGCGGCTGCTCGAGGACCCGACGGTCACCGAGATCATGGTCAACGGGCCGGACCGGGTCTACGTGGAGCAGGACGGCCGGCTGGTCAGCGCCGGCCTCCACTTCGACTCCGAGGAGCACCTGCGCCGGGTGATCGAGCGGATCGTGTCCCGGGTCGGCCGCCGGATCGACGAGGCGTCGCCGCTGGTCGACGCCCGGTTGCCCGACGGCTCCCGGGTGCACGCCGTCATCGCCCCGCTCGCCGTCCGCGGCTCGACGCTGACCATCCGGAAGTTCGCGACCGAGCCGCTGCGGACCGCCGACCTGGTCGCCCGCGGCACGCTGACCCCCGCGATGGCCGAGCTGCTGCGGGCGTGCGTGGAGGCCCGGCTGAACATCATCATCTCCGGCGGCACCGGGACGGGGAAGACGACGCTGCTCAACGTGCTGTCGTCCTTCATCCCGGAGACGGAGCGGATCATCACCATCGAGGACGCCGTGGAGCTGCAGCTGCAGCAGGACCACGTCGTCGCCCTGGAGAGCCGGCCCGCGAACATCGAGGGGCGCGGCGAGATCGGCATCCGGGAGCTGGTCCGCAACTCCCTGCGCATGCGGCCGGACCGGATCGTGGTCGGCGAGGTCCGCGGCGGGGAGTCCCTCGACATGCTCCAGGCGATGAACACCGGCCACGACGGCTCGCTGTCCACCCTGCACGCCAACTCCCCCCGCGATGCCGTCGCCCGGCTGGAGACGCTGGTGCTGATGGCCGGCATGGACCTGCCGCTGCGGGCGATCCGGGAGCAGATCGCCGCCGCGGTCGACGTCATCGTCCAGCTCACCCGGCTGCGGGACGGCTCGCGCCGGGTGACCGCGGTGACGGAGGTGCAGGGCATGGCGGGCGACGCGGTGGCCCTGCAGGACGCGTTCCTCTTCGACTACTCCGCGGGCGTGGACGCCTCGGGCCGGTTCCTCGGCCGCCCGGTGGCCACCGGCCTGCGGCCCCGCTTCGTCGACAAGTTCGCCGAGCTCGGGATCGAGCTCTCACCCGACGTCTTCGCGACCGGCCCGACGGCGGTGCGGCGGTGATCCTAGGGTTGTCGGCGCTGGCGCTGGCCGGCATCACCGCCTGCACGCTGGCGCTGGTCCTGGGGCTGGTCGCCGTCGTCGACCCTGGCCGCCGGCACCTGGCGTCGGACCGGCGGCGACCACCGTCCAGCCGCGTCGGCAACGGCACCGCCGTCCTGACCGGCGGGATCGTGCGGGTGCTGGCCGGCCGGGACGTCTCCGGTCAGCTGGCCGTGCTCGACCGCGCCGGGGTGCGGACGCCGTTCCCGACGGTCGTGCTGCTGGGGCTGCTGGGGGCCGCGGCCGCCGGACTGGTCGGCTGGCTGCTCGACGGCTGGCTGCTGGGGGTGCTGCTGGCCGCGGCCGTCCCGGTGCTGCTCCGCGTGGTGCTCGGCGTGCGCGCCGGACGGCGCCGGACGGCCTTCACCAACCAGCTGGAGGACGTGCTGCAGCTGATGGCCAGCAGCCTCAGGGCCGGGCACAGCTTCCTGCAGGCGCTCACGACGGTGGCCCGGGACGCCCCCGAGCCGTCCCGGGAGGAGTTCACCCGGGTGCTCAACGAGAGCCGGGTGGGCCGCGACGTCGGGCAGGCGCTGGACGAGACCGCCGTGCGGATGGACAGCGCCGACCTCGTCTGGGTGGCGGAGGCGATCGCCATCAACCGTGAGGTGGGCGGCAACCTGGCCACCATCCTCGACCGGGTCACCGACACCATCCGGGAGCGCAACCAGGTGCGCCGGCAGATCTCCGTGCTCAGCTCGGAGGGCCGGATCTCGGCCTACGTGCTGATGGCGCTGCCCGTCGCGATCGTCGGCTTCCTCGCCATCACCAGCCCGGAGTACATCGGGCGGCTGACCCAGAGCACGCTGGGCCTGGTCCTGGTCGGGCTGTCGGTCGTGATGCTGGGGCTCGGTGCGCTCTGGCTCCGCAAGCTCACCCGGATCGCCTTCTGATGCCGGGCTACCTGCTGGTCGGCATCGCGGCTCTCGCGCTGGGGCTGGCGCTGGCCGTCTGGTCGTTGCCCCTCCGGGGCCCGGGACCGCGGCGCACCGTGGCCAACCTGCGGCTCGGGATGCCCGTGGGGGTGCGCACCCGGGGTCCGGCCGCCGGGGAGGAGCAGGGCCGGTCGGGGCTCGGAGCTCTGGCCCGCCGGGTGCTGCCCGTCACCGCGGCCCGCCGGCTGGAGCGGCTGCACGCGCACGCCGGGAGCCCTCCGGGGTGGTCGGTGGACCGGCTGCTGGGGGTCAAGCTGGTGCTGCCGCTGGTAGGGGCGCTGCTCGGGCTGGTCTTCGGCTGGGCGGCGCCGGGGCCGCTCCCCGTCCTGGTGGGCCTGGTCGCGGTGGTCGTCGGGTTCTTCCTGCCCGAGCTGCTGCTGCACAGCCGTGCTCAGGAGCGCGGCGCCCAGATCGCCCTCGAGCTGGCCGACCTGCTGGACCAGGTGACGATCTCGGTCGAGGCGGGCCTGAGCTTCGACGCCGCCGTCGCCCGGGCTGGCCGCAACCGGCAGACCCCGCTGGGGGAGGAGCTGCGGCGCACCCACCAGGACATGCAGCTCGGCCAGTCGCGGCGGCAGGCCTACGAGGCGCTGATCCGGCGCACCGGGGCCGCCGAGCTGGAGAAGTTCGTCCGCGCGGTGATCCAGGCCGACGCCTACGGCGTGCCGATCGCCGACGTGCTCCGCTCCCAGGCCGTCGAGGCCCGGCTGAAACGGCGCCAGCAGGCCGAGGAGAAGGCCATGCAGATCCCGACCAAGGTCGTCTTCCCGCTGGTCCTGCTGATCCTGCCGGTGATGTTCATCGTGCTGCTCGGGCCCGCGGTGATCGACGTGCTGGGCAGCCTGGACTGACCGGGCCGGTCCACGGATGAGGCCGTCCTCGCCGGACATTCTTCGCGCAACCCGCTCGCGGCGCGCCCCGGAGGTGTAGACCACTGCCCAAGGGCCCCCCACCCGCTCTGGATCGGTGCTGAGGCCCGCCTGGTCGCCAGAGGGAAGGGGTTCCGCCATGAGGTCGAGAAGGATGAGGCGTCTCCGCTGGGGAGGCGCAGCCGTCGCGCTGGGGGCGGCGACGGTGCTGGTCGCTCCGCCGGGCGCGTCCGCCGAGATCACGGGGTGCGTGCTGGAGGGCGAGCGCCAGATCGTCGGGCTGCCGATGCCGGACGACGGGCGAGCGCCCGGGGCGGTCGACGTCCGCAGCCTCCGCTCGTCGGTCCCGTCGGTGCTGGTGCTGCCGCCCGACCGGGCCGGCGGTGACCCGGATCCCCAGGAGTTCGGCGCGGCCGTGGTGGCCGCCGACTTCGACGACGACGGGTGCGTCGACCTGCTGGTCGGGGCACCGGGAGCGAACCGCGTCTACCTGGTGGACGGGGAGCAGGCCGACGAGCGGGTCGCCGCGGTGACCGTGCTGGCCGAGGACGTGCTGCCGGAGGCGGACGGCTCGGAGAGGTTCGGCGCCGCGCTCGCCGTGGAGCGGGTCTACGCCAGCCCGGGCGAACCCGGCTCCGGACTGCACCGGGTCTGGATCGGCGCGCCGGGCGCCGCCGTCGAGGGCCAGCAGGCTGCTGGGGCGGTGGTGCACCACACGATCGACGCCGAGCTGGGGCTGTCCGAGCCCACGGTGATCTCGCAGAACAGCCCGGGCGTCCCGGGCAGCGCCGAGACCGGGGACCGCTTCGGTGAGGTCCTCGAGCCGATCGGTGACGTCGCCCTGCCCTCCACCGACGAGCAGCCGCCCCCCACCGGCTTCCCGTCCGGGGTGGCGGTGGGCGTGCCCCGCGAGGACGTGGGCAGCAAGGTCGACGCCGGGATGGTGGCGCTCGTGCCCGCGCCGGGTGGGAAGGCGCTGCCCACGCCGCGCTCGCTCACCCAGGACAGCGCGGGGGTCTCGGGATCGACCGAGGCGGGGGACCGCTTCGGTTCAGCGCTGGACTTCGACGCGTCGCCGCGCGAGCCCGTCCCTGTGCTCTGGGTGGGGACGCCGCGGGAGGACCTGGGCCGGACCGTCGACGCGGGGTCGGTCCACCGGTTCCAGGTCAGCCCGACCACGGTCCGGCAGAACCTCTACCTCACCCAGGACAGCGCGGGGGTGCCGGGTGCCGCCGAGGCCGGGGACCGCTTCGGCTCGAGCGTCGAGAGCGTCATCTCCGCCGGCTGCTCGTCAGCCGGCCGGCCCGTGGTGGCCATCGGCTCCCCGAACGAGGACGTCGGCGGGCGGAGCGACGCGGGCATGCTGTCCCTCTACAGCGGCGCCGCCAACCGCTGCGGTCCGCTGACCGGCGGTTCAGCCGGTGACCTGACCGGCTCCAGCGTGGCGCAGGGGCCGCGCGGCCAGCAGGGCGTCGAGGACGACTACGCCGACACGCTCGTCTGGGGCTCCCCGGGGGAGGACGTCGGCAGCGTGAGGGACGCCGGCGTGGTGCAGGCTGCGACGTCCTCGGAGCCTGAGCTGGTCGTCTCGGCGTTCACCGCCTCGTCCGGGGCTGGGGCTGGGCTGCGGTACGGGTCGGTGCTGGGGTCGTACGCGCTGAACGCTCCGTAGGCGCGTCGTCGCCCCGAGGACGCGGGCGGTCGGATCGGACGGCCGCCCGCCTCCGGGCGCCATCCTCAGGCGTCCGGCGTCGAGGCCCGCTCCGGCTCAGGCGTCCGCGTCAGCGTGCGCCAGACCCAGCTGGAGGGGAGGTGCCGGTCGAGGAGCACGTAGCTGGCGCTGGAGTCGACCACCTGGGTGCTCTCCAGCTCGCGGCGCTCGGAGGCCTGGCCGGCGAACAGCAGCTGGTCGTCGGTGGCCAGCACCGTGGCGTCGTCGGGGGTCAGTACGGCCTCGTCGCCGCGGAGCAGCAGCAGCGGCACGACGTCGAGCCGCCGGTCCCGGTCCTCCGGGCTGCGCAGCAGGTCGCCCAGGGTGACCCCGCCCTCCGGCAGCCAGCGCTGGAGGGCGGGCGCCTGCTCGTGGTCGAGCTTGATCTTCCAGAGCGCGGGGAGCCGGCGACCGCAGCTGTCCCGCAGCCGGTCGATGAGCTCGGCGGCCCAGGGGTTGCCCTGGGCGGGCAGCTCCTGGATGAAGCGCCACAGCAGCGGGGTGCTGAGCTGGGCGTACACCTCGTGCGCCACCACCTCGGTCGGCACCAGGAGGGCGTCCACGTCCATGGCCGCGAAGAGGGCGGCGCTGGTGGGGCGGTTCTGCCGGGCGGCCAGGAAGAGGTCCGGGTTGGCACGACGGGCGATGGCCAGCATGGAGAGGTTGGTCGTGTCGTTGTCGGTGCCCGCGACCAGCCCCACGGCGCCCGGGAGGTCGGCCCGGGCCAGCACCGCCGGCTCCGAGGCGTTCCCGACGATGACCCCCGGCTCGTGCTCGTCCTGCTCGGCCGGCTGGATGACGCTGACCTCGAGGCCGGCCGCCCGCAGGTCGACGGTGATCTCCCGGCCGAAGCGGCCGTAGCCGCAGACCACCCAGCGGCCGTCCGTCGGCGGCAGGCTGCGCTCGGGCAGGTCCGCGCCCGGACCGGCCTCCAGCCAGCTGAGCAGCTGGTAGGACGCCGGCGCGGCCAGCGCGAGCCGCAGGTGCTCCCCGAACCGGTCGAACGGGTTCACCACCACCGGCGTGCCGAAGGCGTGCATCCGCTCGGCGATCGTCGCCGAGACCGTGCGCGCGACGACGGGCAGGTCGGGGCGCAGCAACGAGGCGGTCATCGTGACGGCGAGGTTGGTCTCGTCGTCGTCGGTGAGCGCCAGCACGCCGGCGCAGAAGGGGTGGTCGAGGCCGGCGGCGGCCAGATGGTGCGGGTTGGCCGCGTCAGCCACCAGCCCCGGGATGTCGGCGTGGAAGGGCGCCAGCTCGAGGGCGTCGACCCGGTCGGAGGACTCGTCGACCACCACCAGCTGCTGCCCCAGCCGGTCGAAGGACTGCGCCAGCAGCTCGCCCGCCCGCCCGTAGCCGGCGAGCAGGAAGAACGGCTCGCGCAGCCGCCGCACCTTCCGGGTGAAGCGCTGCAGCGACAGGGCCTGGCGGAACGAGCGGTCCTGGACCAGCGTCAGCAGCGAGCCGATCGCGTACGCCCAGCCGATCACCGAGAGGTAGATCGAGAAGGTGACCCAGAGCCGCTGGGCGGCGGTGAACGGCCACGGCAGCTCGCCGAACCCGATGGTGGTGGCGGTGTAGCTCATGAAGTAGAACGCCTCGAAAGGGCTGAGGCGGGCGGCGCGGCCGTCCGGGTCGACGCCGGGGACCAGGCTGAGGCCGAGGACGCTGATGGAGAAGATGACGATCAGTGTGATCAGCGGGGCGCGCATCCGCCGCATCACGAGGAAGATCGTGGAGGACGCCTGGGCGGAGGTCCCGATGTGCGCGCGGGCGGGCGGGCGGCTGACCGGTTCGGGCTGGGAGAAGAGCTGGGCCCAGAAGACCAGCAGCGGGTTGCTCACCGGCGCTCCGGCCTCAGCCGCGGTGGAAGGTGACGGTCTCGACCACCAGCAGCACCACCGAGACCAGGTTGGCCAGCAGCGCACCCCCGGACAGGGAGACCACGCTGGCCATCGACTCCGCCGTGATGCCGGCCGCCGAGATCTCCGCGGCCCACACCCACACCAGGCACGCGGCGACGAGCTGCAGGTCGGCCACCAGACTGGTGGCCAGGTGCACGGCGCCGATCTGGGTCCGGTCCCCGAACTTCAGCACGGTGGCGATCAGGCTGACCGCGAGCGCGGCGAACAGCTCGTAGACGCTGTGCAGCTCCGGTCGGCCGATGTCGCCCAGGAAGAAGCCGAAGTTCAGCGTCGCGGCCAGCAGCACGAAGAAGCCGAAGACGACCTTCTCGAGGTTCATGCCCCTCCTGCGGTCCGGCGTCCTCGGCCCTGGCGGTCCGGGCGGCGCCTGCTGCGACTCTCTCACGACCGGCCGCCGGGCGGAGGTGACGTCGCCGGACGGGCGCGGCCGCGCTAGCTGACCCGGACCCAGCGGGCCACCGAGGGCCGGCCGCGGCTGTCGTTGACGAACAGCATGGAGTAGCCGGGCGGGGTCAGGTACTTGCTCGGCGTGGTGACCCGCAGTCCACCGGTGACGCGGGTGGCCGGGAGGCGGACGGCCCGCTGGTTGGGGTCGACCGCGTGGGTGGTCGAGGCCGGCCGGACGAGCCAGGCGGAAGCGAGCGTGGTCCCGGTGGCGGTGGCCGAGACGGTGTAGGCGGTCGAACGCAGCATCCGGGTGGGCGCCGCGGTGATGACGGGCCGGCCTCCCTGGTGCAGGTAGGGCGGGCTGAAGACCTCGACCTGCATCTCGAAGCCGTCGCCGGCGTCGTCGCCGCCCATCGTGAGCACGCGGCCGTCGGGGAGCAGGAGGGTCGAGGAGTGGTAGGTGCGCGGCACGGTGTTGGGGGCCATCGGCAGCACCGTGCTGCCGCGGATGATGCTGGACTCGAAGACCGGGGTGTCGCGCCCGGTGCCGCCGCCGGTCTGGAACACCGACCCGTCGGTGGGCAGGTTGACGGCTCCGACGTAGCCCTTGGCCGTGGCGATGCTGGGTCCGGCGACGCCGACCGGGGCGGCGGCTCGCAGGTCGACGACGGACGTGGTGCTGGTGGCCGGCCAGCCGCCGCCGACCACGAGCACCCGCTGGGCGGCGGCGTCGCCGGCGAACAGGGTGGCGGCGGCGCGACGGCGCGCGAGGTCGGTGATGCCCTGGACGGGTTGCACCGCCCCGGTGCCCGGGTTGTAGAGGCCAGGCTGCCCGGACGACCCCGAGGAGCGGGTGCCGGCGTAGAAGACCCGGTCCTTGGCCGTCCACAGCAGTCCGGGGTACAGCGGCAGGCTCCAGGAGGGCTTGGCCACGATGCTGCCCGTGGTGGTGGTGTAGCGCTCGACCTGGGTGTTGCGCTGGCCGAGGTGGTCGGTGCCGGCGAAGTTCCAGACGTGACCCGACGGCGCCTGCACCGACGACGGGTACCACCGCCCCTTGGCCAGCGAGGGGCGGCTCAACCACCGCTCGGCGGCGACGTCGAACTCGTAGACCTTCGGGCTGCCCTTCCAGCCAGCGGTCGCGCCGGGGTAGGCCAGGGTGCCGCCCACGACCAGGATGTTGCCGTTTGGCAGCTGGGCGTGGCCGGCGCAGAACATGTCGTAGGGCGGGTTGACCGCCCGGTAGGCCCCGGTCCGCGGGTCGAGCAGACCGGCCCCGAAGGTGCCCGCCGCGAACACCGACGCCTGGTTGCCCGAGCCCGAGATCAGCAGCACCTTGCCGCTCCGGAGCAACGTGGCGTGGATGGCTCGGACGGGCAGGGCGTAGCTGGCGCGCGTCCAGGCGCCGTAGATGGCGGGGTCCAGCACAGGTTCGGTGGCGTCGGCCTCGGCGTCGGCGGTGCTGGCGTCGGAGGCGCGGCTCCCCGCGCTGGTGGACCCGGAGCCGTGGTGCTGGTGGTCGTGCACCGTCCTGCGTGCGGCGGCGGGGGTGCGGTAGCGCTGGTCGACGGCGCCGACGCGGGGCCCGCCCTCCTCCGACAGGCGCCCGGAGGCGTCCGCACCCTCGCTGCGCAGGATCGGCGCGGCTATCGGATCGCCCGAGGGACCGCTGTCTCCGCGCGCCGGGGCGGCCGCCAGGGCCAGCAGCGCCGCTAGCCCGAGGACCGTGCCTCGTCGTGCCCACTTCCGCCCGTGCAGCATCGTCGCCCCCCGGAGACATCGGCGACCCCCCGTCACCTGTCCCGAGTCCACCAGCATCCGAGCGCTCCCGGACCCGTTCCGGCGAACTGACGTCTGGACCGTGACCTCGTCGGCCGGAGCCGCCACTTGTGCTGCTGGCCCTGGTCGCCGGCGCGGCCTGCGCGGCCTGCGCCGTCGCCAGCCGGCAGCTGATGGTCCGGGGCGAGCCGAGTACCACCCGACCGCGCTGCCGCCGACCACCGTCCCGCCGGTGACGCTCAGCAGCGTGGCCGTCGCTCCGCTCGACGTCTGACGGTGGCGAACAGCAAGCGGCACAGCGGGGCCCGCCGACAGTCCTGACTGAGGCAGCACCGCAGAAAACGAATGGGGCGACCCAAGCCCAGTAACTAGGCGAGAACCTTCCGTCCAACCCATCTCCGTGCTCGCACCTCCACGTCCAGCCTCCGCTCGTGAGCGAATGCGGCGAGAGGGCAGATGTCGCCACCCACCGCGAAGGACCATCTCCGGTCAGGGTTCAGGTGGTGCTTCGGAGGCTGCCATGCAGGCGGCAACTCGTCGCTGCGCCCGTGCAGCCGGTCCTCCTCACCCGGTTGGGGCTGAGTTGTGGGCCCGGTGAGTACTCATGACGCGGCCAGGGTGGCGCTGCTGAAGAAGATCGACGGCATGGCGTGCTCCAGTCGCCATGTGATGGCGATCGGGCGCTCGCCCACGTGACTGACATACGTAGCGGGCCCCAGCAAGGTGTAGGGCGCGGTGTCGTACTCGCCCTTGTGCTCGATACGGCAGAAGAGCAGCACAGTGCTCGAGCCGTTGATGTAGCGCTGGCCGGTGGGTGATCCGGTCGAGGTGGCGTTCTGAGACTCCCAGTGGAACAGCGTCCGGCTGATCGGGTAGTCGCGATACATGGTGGTGGGCGAGTAGTTGGCTTCAGACTTCTTCAGGGTGACGAAGAAGGCGTCGACGTTGAGCGGTTCGGAATAGGCAACGCCTTGCATCATGCTGGTCGGCTTGCGCTGGAGGTTGGCGTAGTCGAGAGCCGCGAGGATCTCTTCGCGCTGATAGGAGGCATGGACACGGAGTGGCACCTCGGCAAGGGGTTCAGTCAGCGAGATCGCCTCATGGCGGGTTTCGTCGAACACCAGGTCGATGACGGCGTCGAGCTCCGCAGCGCCGGCGCGCTCTTGGCGGATGGCGGCGAGGCCGTCGTCGTACGTCGCGAAGCCGTTAGCACTGGGGAACGCTGAGAAGAAGAGCATGCGCGCCAGTCTCTGTTCAATCGGACTGAGGTCGGCGTACGAGGTGTCCGACCTCAGGAGTTGGCGGTACCCGGACGCCCGGAGCCCGTCGTCGATATGGGCGAAAGCGCGGATCCTCTTGAGCAGTTCACCTTCGCGAAGGGTGCCAGCGTACGTCGGAAGGCCGGCATCTCGACGGAGCTGGGTCCAGGACCGTTGACCGCGGCGAAGGATGTCGGACAGCTCGATGCCGGACTCGTGCACGAAGGTCGGGAGGTCTCGGTCGCCGTACGAACGCAGCTCTGCGGTCATCGACTTCCAGCTGTTGGCGACCTGTGTGCGCAAGTTCTCCAGGATCAACGACTGGGCTTGTCGGTCCATGACGATCTGACAGCCGGACGGGAGGAACGGGAATCCTCGCTCGATCTCGCGCTCGAGGCCCCGCCGGGTCTCGCCCGTGAGTGCCCGCAGCTTCTTGTCGAAGCGGAACTCCTGGCGCTGATGCCCGACGAAGTCGAGGACGGTCAGCACGGCCTTGTCGGGTGTGCGGCGAAGTCCACGCCCGAGCTGTTGCAGGAAGACCGTTGCGCTCTCGGTGGGCCGGAGGAACAGCACCGTGTCGACGTCTGGCAGGTCGAGACCCTCGTTGAAGAGGTCGGCGGCGAAGAGGACGTTGACTCGTCTCGACCTGAGGTCGTCGAGGGCGCGCTGGCGGTCTGCCGCGGGTGTGTCGCCACTGACTGCGAGGGCGGGAATGCCGGCTGCGTTGAACGTCTGGGCCATGAAGCGCGCGTGCGCGACGCTGACGCAGAAGCCGAGAGCGCGCATCGCTCCGGGATCGATGACCTTCTGGCGCAGTTGCTGGAGGACGATCGCGGCCCGCGCCTGATCACCGGTGTAGACGTGCGACAGCTCAGCCTCGTCGTACCGGCCACGGCTCCAGCTGATGCGCCGCAAGTCCGTGCCGTCCGCAACAGCGAAGTAGTGGAACGGGCAGAGCAGGTCTTTGCCGAGCGCGTCCCACAGCCGCAGCTCGGTGGCGGTGCGTCCGTCGAAGAACTCGGCGCGGACGTCGATGCCATCTGCGCGTTCGGGAGTGGCGGTGAGGCCGAGCAGCTCACCTGGAATCAGGTGGTCCAGAAGCCTTCGGTACGTCGGCGCCTGGGCGTGATGGAACTCGTCGATGACGACGATGTCGTAGGCTCCGGCAGGAATGTTCGCGACGCCGTAGGACTGCAGGGACTGCACGCTGGCGAAGACGTGGTCCCAGCGTTCTGGGCGCGCGCCGGCGACGTACAGCTCACCAAACGTGTGGTCAGCGAGGACCTCGCGATAGGTCCGCAGCGACTGCTCCAGGATCTCTTTCCGGTGTGCGACGAAGAGGAGCCGTGGTCGGTCCGCTGAGCTGGGGCCGCACAGGCGGCGGTAGTCCAGAGCGGCGACCACCGTCTTACCGGTCCCAGTGGCGGCCACGACCAGGTTCCGGTGGCGGCCGTGCACGTCACGCTCGACGGCCAGCTCGTCGAGCATGTGCTGCTGGTAGGTGAACGGTCGGACCTCGAGTCCGGACAAGCTGATGGTCACCCGGGCGTGCTGTCGTAGCCCCGAAGCCTCGGCGAGTGCATCGTCCAAGCGGTCGCGGTCGGCGTCCGGGTCGTACAGCTCGAAACTCGGGTCGTTCCAGTACGTGTCGAAGGTCCCGCGGAACTTGTCCAACAGCGACGGGGTGGCCACGCGGGACAACCGCACGTTCCACTCCACGCCATCGAGGAGAGCGGCGCGAGACAGGTTGGAGGAGCCGACGTAGGCCGTGTCGTACCGGGTGCACCGGCGGAACATCCACGCCTTGGCGTGCAGCCGGGTGCGGGCGGCGTCGTACTGGATTCGTACCTCCGCCCCCAGCTCCCGCACGAGCCGATCGAGAGCAACCCGCTCAGTCGCGCCCATGTAAGTCGTCGTGATCACCCGCAGCGGAGCCTGGCGACGGCGCAGACGTTCGAGCTCGTCCTCCAAGAGACGGAGTCCGTGCCACTTCACGAACGCGCAGAGCAGGTCGACCTCGTCGGACGTGTCGATCTCGGCCCGCAACTCGGCGGCCAGGTTGGGCTCGCCGGTGCTGTTCGTCAGGAGCGCGGCATCGGAGAGGGGCGTCTTCGGCCGAACCCCTTCGATGTCGACCACCTCGGGACCGGGCCCTAGGGCGAGCCTCTGCAACTGCCGCGCCGGGGCGTCGACCTCCGCGGCGGGGACGTCGAGCAGCGCGACGAGATCATTGAGAAGGCGGATCCGGCCATCCGGATCGGCACGGCCCTCGAGGGCGCGGCGAGTGAGCTCGTAGATGTGCCGGGCGAGCACGTGTGGTTGGTCGGCGGGGTCGACCTTGGTGAACTCGGCCCGGAGCTCGACGTCAGCGGCGAGAGTTGACTGCATCCCCTTGGTCACGAGTTCCTCGTGGAGCCCGCTTGCAAGCGGCTGTCCGGTCATTCGCCAAAGCTCTCATGCCAGACGCAGCAATTCGTGAAGGAACGCAACAGGCGCGTTGCTCATCAATCAGGCCGCGGAATCACGGGGTCGACGAGTTGAGCGTGCAGGTGGGGAACGCCGCGGATGACAGTGCGCCACGTGAACCGTAGATCGAGGGCGTCGCCTCGTGGGCGGCGAAGTTGCGTATGGCGACGACCAGCCGCCAGGCCTGCTCGGGAAGAGATTCAGCACGTCAAGACTCCGGTGGACGGCCTCTCCGGTGCAGATGGGTCCGTGTCGACCACCATGCGGGCGGCGATCGGCCGTCGAGGGAGTGGACGTCGGCTGGAAGTAGGGCCGGTGAAGACGTGGCGGACGGCGACGACAGGGTCAGCCGCGTCGTACTGATGTGGTTGACGGCTGCTCAGGCTCGCCCGAGCTGCCGTGGGAGACGAACTGCTCCTCGTTCTTCAGATCGAGGAGGAGCGGTTCGCCGCTCCGTCCCATGAACTACGTCGTCTCCTGGGAGGCCCGTGTCCGGGACTTCCGACTCTGTCGCGAGGCGGGCGGAGGTTCGAAACTCTTGGGATGCCGGATACCGAGCTGGTTGCAACACGTTGGCGACGATTCGCTCACGACCGCTTGTACGTCACCGGCCCCGATGGTGCGCAGGTTGGATGGACCGACTTGAAATCCGACCTGATGCACCCGACATCACCTGAGCATGCTGAAGCGCTGACTCGAGCTGTAGCTGAGTGGAAGGCCCGTTCCGACTGCGGCTCGAATGCACCTACAGCGTCTGATTCATGGTCGTCGGAACCCGTCTCGTCAGCTCCACATGCGCTTGCCTCGTCGACGTCCTTGGTCCAGGCCAGCAGCTGCGCGGCGCCGGCGGAGCCCGCGGGTACCGCGGGCCCCGCCGCCCAGCCCGCTCCGGAGCGGCCTTGGGCGGATCTCACTGCAAACGGTCCCGGCGCGGCAGCTCGGGCGCAGGCGCGAGCACTTCGAGACGGCGCGCCGGTGCGAACCTTCTTCGCTCGACTCGTCAACCTTCGGACGCCCGAGCGTGCCTGGCGAGTCGGCGCTGATGGTGAGGAGCTGGTCGCGGCTCAGCTTGCGCAGCTCGTCCAGCTCGACCCGCGCTGGCGGGTACTTCACGCCGTCCCGGTCGGCGACGCCGGTGCAGACATCGACCACCTGGTGATCGGCCCCGGAGGCATCTTCACGCTCAACACAAAGCACCACCCAAGCGCTTCGTTATGGGTAGGAGGGAACACGTTCATGGTCAACGGGCAGCGGCAGCCGTATGTCCACAAGAGCCGTCACGAGGCCGGACGGGCGGCGCGGCTGCTCATGACCGCATCCGGGTTTCGCCTACGTGTTGATGGAGTCATCGTTCCTGTCAGAGCTCGCCGTCTGACGATCAGAACTGCCCCCGCCGACGTCGCCGTCGTGCCGTGCAGGCAGCTCACCGCTTGGCTGCTCGGCCGGGATCGCGCGCTGGACGAGAGGACTGCGACGACCGTCTGGGAAGCAGCCCGTCGATCCACCACTTGGCAGTGAGCCGATCAAAGCATGGTGCTTCACCCTGCGGCTGTCGATCTCACCCCGGTTCACCCCGCGTGACGAGCGAACAGGCTGTGACAAGGGTGGAGCCAAGGGGACTCGAACCCCTAACCCCCTGCTTGCAAAGCAGGTGCGCTACCAATTGCGCCATGGCCCCTCGGCCGCGACCTCCACGGAGGACCGCCTGGCCGACCCACGATGCTACGTCATGCAGCACCCACCCACCAGGCGACCAACCTCCTCGAACGCCGCGGAAGCGGCCAGAGTTCCACCCAGAACCGTGACGATGAGCCGGTCCGAGCTCCTCGTCCTCGCGGGGACGACGCCGTAGCCTTGGGCCCATGTGGTCGCAGCGGGAGGTCATCGATTACGCGCTGCAGCGACGCTCCACCCTGGAGAAGCTGCGCCGTCCGGGTAAGGCTCTCGCGCGCCTCGACGCGTGCGACGCCGACCCGATGCTGCTGCGCGCCGCCAAGCACCACGGGGAGTCGACGGAGATCCCCTGCCCGGTGTGCCAGACCCCGAATCTGACCACCCTGAGCTACGTCTTCGGCGAGCAGCTCGGTCAGTACTCCGGCCGTATCAAGCGGACCCCGGAGCTCGAGGAGATGGCGCACGAGTTCGGGGAGTTCAAGGTCGTCGTGGTCGAGGTGTGCCAGACCTGCCACTGGAACCACATGATCTTGAGCTACCTCCTCGGCGACGGGGTGAAGAGGAAGCCCCCGCGCCGCCAGCAGACAGTTGAGGACATCTATGGCTGACCCCCAGTGGGGGCCCGTCGCGAAGCGTCCGGTGGGCGCCACGTCGAAGAAGCAGCGCACCCGCGGCCAGACCTGGGCGCGGCGGATACTGATCGGGCTCGTCTCCCTCGTCGTCCTGGGCCTGGTGGGCGGGACGGCCGTCGTCGGCGTGGGGTACGCGACGACGAACCTGCCCGACGCCAACTCCGACTTCGACACCGCGACGACCTTCGTCCACTACAACGACGGGAAGGCCGAGCTCGGCAGCTTCGCCATCCAGAACCGGCAGCCCCTGACCTTGGACGAGATGCCGGCGAGCATCAAGGACGCCGTCGTCGCCGCCGAGAACCGGGAGTTCTGGACCGACCGCGGCATCTCGCTGCGCGGCATGGCCCGGGCCGCGTGGGTGATCGCCCGCGGCGGCTCGATCCAGGGCGGCTCGACCATCACCCAGCAGTACATCAAGATCAAGTACCTGTATTCCGAGCAGACGGCCACCCGGAAGTTCAAGGAGCTGTTCCTCGCCTACAAGATCAACAAGCAGCTCTCCAAGGAGCAGATCCTCGAGGGCTACCTCAACACGATCTACTTCGGGCACGGCGCCTACGGCATCCAGGCGGCCGCGCAGAACTTCTTCGACGAGGACGCCGAGGACCTGACCGTGCCGCAGGCCGCCGTGCTGGCCAGCGTCATCAACAACCCGGCCGCTTTCGACCCCGACGACGAGGACAACCTCGACCGGCTCCGCGACCGCTACCGCTACGTCCTGCAGTCGATGGCCGAGACCGGCGCCATCACCCAGGCCGAGGCGGACAAGCACGCGCAGAAGCTGCCGAAGTTCCCCGAGATCAAGACCAACGAGCGCTACGGCGGGCCCAAGGGCTTCCTGCTCAAGATGGTCGAGAAGGAGTTGCTCGACTCCGGCTTCACCTCCGAGCAGATCAACGGCGGCGGTCTGAAGATCACCACCACCTTCGACAAGGCCGCCCAGAACGCCGCGGTCAAGGCCGCTCAGAACGTCACCAAGCAGGCCGCCGACGCGTCGGGGAAGAAGGCGTCCAAGCTGCACGGTGCGATCGCCTCGGTCGACGTCAACACCGGTGAGGTCATCGCCCTGTACGGGGGCCCGAACTACGTGAAGAACTCCCGCAACTGGGCCACCACCGCCCGGCCGACGGCGTCGACGTTCAAGACCTACGCCCTGGCCGCCGGCCTCAAGGACGGCTACAGCCTGCGCTCGCCCTTCCGCGGCAGCAGCTTCAACCTGCCCGGCGACCCCATCATCGTCCGCAACGAGTACAACCAGTCCTACGGCTACCAGACCAGCCTGCTGAACGCGACGACCTACTCGATCAACACCGCCTTCGTCGACCTGGTCACCTCGATGGACGACGGCAAGGAGAAGGTGCTCGACATGGCCAAGGCCGCCGGCGCCCCCAAGGCGACCGGGTGGGACGCCGCCCCGCGCAACATCCCGATCGGCACCCCCGAGGTCAGCCCGCTCAACATGGCCAGCGGCTACGCCGCCTTCGCCAACGACGGGACCGCGGTGCAGAACCACGTGGTCAAGGAGGTGCAGGACGCCGACGGCCAGGTGATCTACAAGGCCGAGCCGAAGAAGAAGCGGGCGGTCAGCGAGGACATCGCCCACGACGTCACCTTCGCGCTGTCCAACGTGGTCGAGAACGGCACCGGCCGGACGGTGCAGGCGCTGAACAGGCCGGTCGCCGGCAAGACCGGCACCAACGGCGTCGACCTCGAGAACGGGTCGAACATCGTGAACTCGTCCTGGTTCGTCGGCTACACCAAGCAGATCTCCACCGCGGTGATGTACGTGGCGGGCGACAGCGGCAGCTCCAGCCTCGACGACTTCCGCCGGCCGGGCGACGGCACCTTCTTCGGCGGCACCTACCCGGCGCAGACCTGGGGCGAGTACATGCAGGTCGCCACCGAGGACCAGCCGGTCCGCCAGTTCGATCCGCCGGCCTACGTGAACACCGACACCGCGCCGCAGCCGTCGCCGACCTACTCCCCGCCGCAGCAGAGCCAGCAGCCGCCGACGCAGCAGCCGAGCGCCACCGACGGGCCCAGCCAGGAGCCCTCGGACGAACCGTCGGACGAGCCGACCAGCGAGCCGAGCGACGAACCGCCGACGCAGCAGCCCGAGCCGAGCGACGACCCGAGCAGGCGCGCCTCTCCGGAGCCGAGCGGGAGCAGTGGCACCGGGGGCACCGGCGGTGGCGAGGGTGACGAGGAGAACGCGAGCGGGGACGCCAACCCGCGCGACGGCGGCTGAGGTGGCGTCCGCCCTGCCGGTGGACCGCCCGACCCCGCGTCCGCCGGCGGTGGACGCGCCGTCGCGCACCGACCCGTTCGTCGCCGGGCTCTCCCGCCGGCTCGGCGGACCCACCGGCCGGCACGCCCGCCCTCCGCGCTGGTGGAGCCCGGTCCGGATCGCCCTGGTCGTCGGCACCCTCGTCTACCTGGCCGGGATGGTGTTCCGGCTGCCCTGCCGGATCACCGTCGCCGGCCAGTCCATCGACCAGTACGGCGATCTCTGCTACTCCGACATCGGCCTGCTCTACAGCGGCCGGGGGCTGCTGCAGGGAAACACCCCCTACCTCGACTCCGGCGACTACCCGGTCCTGGAGTACCCCGTCCTCACCGGCTGGTTCCTCGAGCTCGAGCGGCGAATCACGGTGCTGGTCGGTGCGCCGACCGGCACCGCGTTGACCGACCAGCAGGCCGTGGACGCCACCCTCCGCTTCGTCGACGTCAACGCCGTCGTGCTCGGCGCGCTGCTGCTGGTCACGATCTGGGCGCAGGCGCGCACCGTCCCCGGCCGGCCGTGGGACGCGATGCTGCTCGCCGCCTCGCCCTGCGTCGCGGCGACGGCGCTGATCAACTGGGACCTGCTGCCCGTCGCCCTCACCGCCACCGCGCTGCTGGCCTGGTCGCGCCGTCGCCCGACCCTGGCCGGTGTGCTGCTCGGGCTGGGGATGGCGGCCAAGCTGTACCCGCTGCTGCTCCTCGGTCCGCTGCTGCTGCTCTGCCTCCGCGCCCGGCGACTGCGCGACTTCGGGGTCGCGCTGGCCGGCTTCGTCGCGGCCTGGGTCGTGGTCAACCTGCCGGCCCTGCTGCTGGCCCCGGACGCCTGGCTCAGCTTCTGGCGGTTCAACTCCGACCGGGCCGGGGACTTCGGCTCGCTCTGGTACGTGTTCTCCCTGGCGGGGAACCCGGTGCCGCACCTCAACGCGGTCAGCGCCGGGCTGTTCGCCGCTGGTTGCCTGGCCATCGGCCTGCTGATCCTGCTGGCACCTCGCCGGCCGCGGCTCGGCCAGGTCGCCTTCCTCGTCGTCGCCGCGTTCCTGCTGACCAACAAGGTCTACTCCCCGCAGTACGTGCTGTGGCTGCTGCCGCTGCTCGTGCTGGCCCGGCCGCGGTGGCGCGACTGGCTGGTCTTCACCGTCGGTGAGCTGCTCTACTTCGTCGCCATCTGGTGGCACCTCGGTGGGGTGCTCAGCCCTGGCGACGGCTCGCAGGACCGGGTCTACTGGCTCGCGGTGCTGCTCCGGCTGGCCACCCAGGCCTGGGTGGTCGGTGTCGTCGTCCGCGACGTCGCGCGGCCGGCCCACGACCCGGTCCGCCGCGGCGGCGCCGACGACCCGGGCGGCGGCACCCTCGACGGTGCCGCCGACGCGCCCTGGCTGACCCGGCTGCGCCGCGGCCTCGGGGCAGTGGCGTGATGCGGCTGGCCGAGTTGGCCCCGGCCCGGCTCGGCGCGTCGGCTGCGGACGGTGGCCGCAGTCCCGACGGCGGCGGCCGGCTCGTCGTCCAGGCGTGGCTGGCCAGCCGCGGGCTCATCGCGCTGGTCGCGGTGCTGCTGGCGCTGCACGAGGGCCGCAGCTTCACGAACATGGTGAGCAACTGGGACGTCCAGCACTTCACCGCCCTCGCCACAGGCGGCTACTTCGCCGAGCCCGACGGCATCCTGATGGCCTTCTTTCCCGGGCTGCCCACCCTGCTGGCCGGCTTCGTCGCCCTCGGCATCCCGATCGCCGTCGGCGGTGTGCTGCTGTCGTTGGTGTGCTCCGCCGTCGCCGCCGGGGCCCTGCTCCGGCTCGGCGGCCCGTGGGCGGCGGTGGCCTGGCTGTTCGCCCCGCCCGCGGTCTTCACCACCGTCCCCTACACCGAGTCGCTGTTCTGCGCTGCCGCCTTCTGGGCCTGGGAACGGGCGCGCGCGGACCGGTGGGCCGCCGCGGCGGTGCTGGCCGCCGCCGCGTGCACGGTGCGGGTGTCCGGGCTGTTCCTGCTCGGCGCGCTGGCGGTGATGATCCTGACCTCGCGCGGCGTCGACGTGCCGGGTCGGGTCCGCCGGCTGGCCTGGCTGCTGCTGCCCGCCGCGGTGATCGTCGCGTTCGCCAGCTACCTGCACGGCCTGACCGGCAGCTGGACCGCCTGGTACACCGCGCAGTCGACCGGCTGGGTGCGGGAGCTGACCACGCCGTGGCAGTCGTTCCTCAACACCATTCCCGCGATCGTCCCCGGCGCCTACGCCGACCACCCGTGGTGGGCTGCCGTCTTCCGGGCCGAGGTGGTCTCGATGGTCCTCGGGCTCGTCGTCACCGCCTGGTGCCTGCGCCGCCGGCTGTGGGCCGAGGCCAGCTGGGTCGGCGTCCAGGTGCTGGCCTTCTCCCTGTCCTACTGGTTCTTCTCGGTCAACCGCGCCACCCTGCTCTGGTTCCCGCTGTGGATCATGCTGGCCCGCTGGGGCACCTGGGAGCCGGCCCAGCCCGTCGCTGCCCGGGTGCACCGGGCGCTCGTGCTGGCCGCCTGGGCGCTCGGCATCGTGCTGCTGCTGTGGTGGAGCTGGTTGTTCTTCACCGGTCACTGGGCCAGCTGAGCGGCTCCCTAGACTGGGGCGCGTGCAGCAGCGGATGTGGATCGAGCTCGACGGACTGGCCAACCTGAGGGACGTCGGAGGGATCCCCACCACCGACGGCGGTGCCATCCAGCCCGGGCAGCTGCTGCGGTCGGACAACCTGCAGACCCTGAGCCCAGCCGACGTCGACGCGTTGCTGGAGATGCGACTGACCGACGTCGTCGACCTGCGCAGCGACTACGAGGCCGAGAGCGAGGGCCCCGGCCCGCTGGTCGGCCAGCCCGAGGTCAGCATCCACCAGCTGTCCCTGTTCCGCGAGTGGCGCGAGGGAGTCGGTGAGGACAAGTCCGACGAGCGTCCGGAGGTGCTGCCCGAGGCTGCGCTGCCCTGGGTGGACCTCAAGCCGACGGTCCAGCTGGACCACCCGATCGCCTCGGTCTACCTCAGCTACCTGGCCGACCGTCCCGACTCCGTCGTCGAGGCGCTGCGGGTGATCTCCCGCGCCGAGGGGGCCACCCTGGTGCACTGCGCCGCGGGCAAGGACCGGACCGGCACCGTCGTCGCGCTGGCGCTGAGCATGGTCGGGGCGGACCGCGAGGCGGTGATCGCCGACTACGCCGCCAGCTCCGAGCGCGTCCAGCAGATCGTCGACCGGCTTCTGGCCACCAAGACCTACGCGGACAACCTCCGCGACCGGCCGCTGATCTCGCACATGACGCACCCCGAGACCATGCGCACCCTCCTCGACCACATCGACGCCGAGTACGGCGGCGTCGCAGGCCTGGTCGAGCGGCTCGGCTGGACGGCGGAGGACCAGCAGCGGTTGGTGGCCAAGCTGCGCGGCTGACCCTGCTTCCCGGACTGCGCGCACAGGGTGTTGTCCGGTGGATCATCGTGTTGTCCGTCGTGCTCCGGCTGCCGTATTCGAACAGGTGTTCGTCTAGCGTTGCTCGTGTGGATGGCGGTCTGGCGGGGGCGGTCGAGGCGTTGGACGCCGCGCGCGCTGTGCTGGGTGAGCGGTTGACGGAGCTGGGTCTGCTGCCGGTGGTGGAGCAGGTGGCGGTGGTGCAGCGGCTGGAGGTGGTGCGGAACCGGGTGCTGGCGTTGGATCTGGTGGTGCTGGCCGGGCTGGATGTCACCGACGCCGCCGGGCAGCTCTGCCAGGGGAACCTGCGTCGGCTGCTGTCCTCGGCGCTGGGCATCTCGCGGGCCGAAGCCGGCCGGCGGGTGCACGCCTACGAAAAGCTCGGTGAGCGCCGGTCGATGACTGGTGAGCCGTTGGGTCCCGTCCGGCCGGTGCTCGCGGACGCGGTGGTGGCGGGTGAGGTGTCGGCGGACAAGGCGGGCATCATCACCCGGGCGTTGGCCGGGGTAGACCGGCCGGGGTTCGATCCCGCGGAGGTGTCGGCCGGGGAGAGGCTGCTCACCGATGATGCCCGGACCTTCGGCCCGGAGGACCTGAAGCGGCTGGCCGGACGGGTGGTCGACGCCATCGACCCCGACGGGACCCGACCGGAGGAGGAGCTGCAGCAGGACCGGCGCTGGTTCGCGATGCACTCCACGAAGGACGGCGGCTACGCCGGGGAGTTCCGGCTGACGGCCGGTTGCGGCGCGAAGCTCCACGCTCTGATCCGGCCGCTGGCCAGGGTCCACGTCGATGAGTCCGGTGACCGCGACCAGCGGACCTTCGGGCAACGCCAGCACGACGCGCTCGAGGACCTGTGTGACCGGTTGCTCCGCTCGGGGTCGGTCCCCGACACCGGCGGTGTGCCGGTCTCGGTGGTGGTCACGATCGACGAGCAGGACTTGTCCCGGCGGACGGGTTCGGCGACGACCTCGACCGGGAACCTGCTCTCCACCAGGGCCCTGCTGGAGCTGGCCGCCGAGGCGGAGGTGGTTCCGGTGGTGCTGAACGCCTCTGGTGCGGTGTTGGATCTGGGCCGGACCCGGCGCTGCGCGTCCCGCTCGCAGCATCTGGCGTTGGTGGCTCGGGACCGTGGGTGTTCGTTCCCCGGCTGTCAGCACCCGGCGGAGTTCTGCGAACGGCACCACATCCGGCCGTGGATCGAGGGCGGTCTGACTGATCTGGACAACTTGACCCTGTTGTGCCGGTACCACCACCACAACTTCTTGGGGCGGGGGTGGCAGGTCCGGCTGAACGGTGACGGGTTGGCGGAGTGGATCCCACCTGGGTGGTTGGACCGGCAGCAGCGACCGCTGGTCAACCACCGGATCCGGATCGCTCATGACCGACCGCGACGACGGGGCAGCGACCCCCCTGCCCTTCGCCCGACCGCCGAGTTGGCGGGGGCGGCGAGGTGACCGGCGGCCCGGGACTAGACCTCCGCGATCCGGTCCACGGTCGCGGTGGTCAGTCGCAGCTCGACCGGTACCTCGTCCCCGCGCTCGGGCGGGGTGACGCCCTTGGGCAGGAACAGCTGGCTGGACTGCATGTGCGGCGGTTCCAGGAACCAGCGCTTGCGGCCGTCGACGGTGTACGGACTGAGCGCCCGCCCGCTCGCCTCCAGCCCGCCGCCGGCCAGGGCCACTGCCCGCTGGCGCACGGTGCTGGCCGAGGTCGGCGCCTCCATGCCCACGCCCTGGGAGGTGCCGCCGGCGACCACCACGACGAAGCCCGCGGTGGGCGCCTTGCGCTGCCGGTAGCCCACTCGCTGACCGCGCTTGACGGCGTGCACGTCCATCACGGTGGCCGTGGTGCGGCGGCTGCCCGGGTCGCCCAACCACAACCGGGTGCCGCTGCGCAGGTGCAGCGCCGCGGGCTCCTCGCCGGGGGCAGCGAGACCGGCGATGACGGCCCGGGCTTCCGCAGGCGGGAGGTGGGAGATCCACAGCGGGCCGGGCGCGGCGGCGAAGGCCGCGCGGGCGAGCCGCTCGGTCTCCGCGCGGCGGCCCTGGGCGTCCAGCGGCAGGTGGATCGACCAGCCCTCGAACTTCACCCGGTCCAGCAGCAAGGCGACCCGGTCCAGCTGGAGGGGGTCGATGCCGTGCCGGCGCATCGAGGTGAGCACCTCGACGAGCACTCGGGGGCGGGTCTCGAGGTCAGCCAGCGCTGCCAGGTCCTCGAGCCGGGAGACGGTCGTGAGCACCTTGGGGTCCTCGGCCAGCTCGACGGCGGTCGGGTTGGCCGCATCCCAGGGGTTGAGCACGACGACGGTGCCGGGGAAGACGTCGCGGACCTCGGCGACCTCGTCGGCGACTCCCACCGCGAGCGCGCCCACCCGGAGCCTGGCGGCTTCCTCGGCCAGCCGCCGCAGACCGAACCCGTAGCCGTTGCCCTTGACCACCGGCACCAGGCCGGGGGTGGTGTCGGCCTCGCTGCGCAGGTGGCGACGCCAGCGCTCGACGTCCAGGTGCAGGGTGAGTCCGCTCATCTGGCGAGGCTACCGAACAGACTGCCGATCAGCCGCGGCGCTTCATGTAGACGTCGAAGGCCTTGTAGAGCAGCGCGTTGAGCGGCAGGTCCCACTCACCCAGGTACTCCACCGCCTCACCGCCGGTGCCGACCTTGAACTGGATGAGCCCGAGGTGGGGATCGTCGGCCTCCAAACCCTCGGTGATGCCGCGGAGGTCGTAGACGGTGCAGCCGGCCGCCACCGCATCCTGGATCATCTGCCACTGGATCGCGTTGGAGCCACGCACCTCGCGCTTGGCCGTCGAGCTGGCCCCGTAGGAGTACCAGGCGTGCCCACCGACCCGGACCCACGTCGTGGCGGCGACCAGGTCGCCCGCGTGCTCGGCCAGGTACAGCCGGATCCGGTCGGGGTCCTCGGCCCGCAGCGCGTCCCACATCCTCTCGAAGTAGGCGAGCGGCCGGGGGGTGAAGCCATCGCGACCGGCGGTCTCGAGGTAGAGCGGGTGGAAGCGGGCCAAGTCGTCCCGCTCGCCCTGCCGGAGGGTGACGCCGAGCTTGGCGGCCTTCTTGATGTTGCGCCGCCAGAGCTGGTTCATGCCGGTGAGCAGCTCGTCGGGGGTGCGGCCGGCGATCGGCAGCTGGAAGACGAACCGCGGCTGACCGGCGGCGAAGCCCGCCTCCTCGTCCGGCGGCCGCCACCCGAGCTCGCGCATGCTGTCCCGGAGATGGGTGTGGGTGTGGTTGACCTCGTCCGGGATGGCCTCGCTGAGCCGGGGGATGCGCTCGTCGGCGATGGCGGCCTTGATGGTGTCCGCGCGCCAGCGGCGGACGACCACCGGTGCGCCGACCCGGATCCCGAACGCCCCGGCCGCCTTGACGTGCTCGGCCAGCGGGCTCAGCCAGACGCCGATGTCCTCGGCGTCCCAGTCGATCGTCGGACCCTCGGGCAGGTAGGCCAGGTACTTCTTCACCTTGGGCAGCTGGCGGTAGAGCACCAGGCCGGCGCCGACCAGCCGGTCCTGCTCGTCGAACCAGCCCAGCGACTCGTTCTTCCACTCGCTCTTCACCTGCCCCCACGCCGGGGTCTGCAGGAAGCTGACCGAGGGCTGGGAGGCGTTGAACAGGACATGCCGGTCTGGGGAGATCGTCCGTACGGTGAGAACCACGGGCAAGAATCTATCCGTTGCGGGCGGGCACGCCGCCCGCCCGAGCCCCGAGCACGAGGAGATGAGCTCCGATGACGACGCCCAGAGTCGAGCTGACCGAGGCAGAGCTGCGGGAGGGCCTGAGCGCCTGCCTCACGGTGCCCCGCTGGGTCGACGACGTCGTCGCCCGGGCGCCCTTCTCCTCCTTGCTCGAGCTGATGGACGCCGCCGCCGCGGCCGCCACCCCGCTCAGCGCTGAGGAGGTCCAGCAGGCGCTCGCCGCTCAGCCCCGGGTCGCGGAGAAGGCGCGCGGGCAGCAGGCGGCAGTGTCGCCGGAGGAGGAGGCCGTGACCACCGCGATCGCGGAGGGCAACCGGGCCTACGAGCAGCGCTTCGGCCGCGTCTTCCTGATCCGCTCGGCCGGCCGCGACGCGAGCACGATCCTGCGGGAGCTGCAGCGCCGGCTGACCCTGGACGACGCGACGGAGGCCGCCACCGCGGCCAGCGAGCTGCGCGACATCGCCCTGCTGCGCATCCCGCAGCTGTTCGGTCACCTCGACCACCACTCCGGCTTCGCCGACGCGGAGGCGGCGGAGTGAGGGCCGGAGGTACTGATCCCACCCGCTAGCTGAACCGGCAACACCTGGCCCGGGCGGACAACACCGACCGGGTGTCGGCCAACACCGCGGGCAACACGCGCTCGCGAGGCTCGGGCTCGTGGAGAAAGCCCTTGCCGTCCCGGTCCGCCAGTCACCCTTCGTCCTCGTGGACGCCCTGAACCGGGAGTGGGCGGCGCTGGCGGCAGAGCCGGAGTTTCCTGGGCAGCTGGTGGAGCGCGTCGACGCCGCCCGGCGCGGTGACGACGCCGCCCTGCGCGGCCTGGTCGGCGCAGCCCTGTCCAGGGACCGGCTGGCCGGCCGGGCCGTCCTGCAGTCCCAGCTGGGCCGGCTGGTGCAGATGGCCGCCCGCGACCCGAGGGCCACCGTGGACGACTACGTCGGTGCCTTCTGGTGCGCTCTCGCCGGCTTCCCGCTGCAGCGTCGACCGGTGCGGATCGCGGCCAACCTGGCCCTGGACACCCTCAAGCTGGTCCACCGGGACCGGCTGTGGCTCGGGCGGAGCCGAGCGGCGGTGCTCCCGGTCGGAGATGACCTCGAGCCCCTCCTCAACCGTTTCGCCCGACCGGTCGAGGACCGGGAGCCAGCGGCGACCGAGGTCATCTCGGCCGCTGAGCGGCTGCGGCTCATCGACGCTCCGACAGGTCGGCTCCTGCACGCCGTCTACGTCGACGGGCTCAGCGGGAAGGACGCCGCCGTGCGCTGCGCGACCACCCCGGGGTCGCTCCGGGTGCGCTGCAGCCGCGCGGTGCACCGGCTGGCCGAGCACGCGACCGAGCTGGCGGAGGCGGCGTGACCTGTGGCGCCTGCGACCGGCGAGGCAGGAGCAACAGGAGCGACGACGCGGCCAACACTTCCCGGATCCCGACAACACCATTTCTCGTCTTCCCTCTCGCCGTGCGGACCCGGGACGGCCATAGTTGCTACCTCCACGATCGGTCGGCGGTTGAGCTGCCCCGCACCGGTCCGCGTTCGGGGGTGGACGTGCAGCAGGGCCAGGTCGTCGCGCGCCGAGGGACGGCGCCGCCGGAACGATGCCTGCCCGCATCCCCGCCGCCAGGTCGGACGTCGTCCGCCGGCTCACCACTCGGGGGTCCCGCGTCCGCTGGGCCCGATCTCGGAAGGACCCAGCCATGACCGTGAAGAGCCTCCTCCTCGCGACCGTCGGTCTGCTCGTGCTGCTCAAGGACCCGGGCCGACGCGACGAGCGCGGCCTCAGCCAGTCCGCGGAGAACGCCATCCTGCTCGCCGGCGCGGTGACGGTCGCCCTGATCGTCATCGGGGCTATCACCACCTACGTCACCGGCAAGATGCCGAAGTAGTCGACCCGTGCCCCGGAGGGACGAGCGCGGTCTCAGCGAGAGCGTGCAGTTCGCCGTCGTCTGGCCGGTGCTGATGCTGGTCACGCTCGGCATCCTGCAGGCCGGCCTGTGGCTGCACGGGCGCAACGTCGCCCAGCGCGCCGCGACCGCGGCCGTCGACACCGCCCGCGGCAGCACCGGCTCGGTCGACGCGGCACGTGAGGCCGCGGCCGACCTCGCCCGCAGCGGCGGGCTCGACGGCGTCTCGGTGCAGGTGGTGCGCGGCGCGACCGACGTCAGCGCCACCGTCACCGCCGGGTCGCCCCTGCTGCTCGATCTCGGCTTCGGACGGCTGCAGGAGAGCGCGGCGGCTCCGCTCGAACGGGTGACGCCACCGTGACCGCCTCTCGTTCCGAACGCGGCTCGGTCACCGTCGAGCTGACCCTCGTCGTGCCCGCTCTCGTCCTGGTCCTCGGTCTGCTGGTGGCGGGGGGTCGTCTGTGGTTCGCCCGGGCCACCGTGGTCGAGGCGGCGCAGAGCGCAGCGCGCGCAGCCTCGTTGGCCCGCACGGCTGGAGCGGCAGGGGCCGACGGCCGGGCGGCCGGTCAGTCGTCGCTCAGCACCGCGGGCCTGGTCTGCTCCGCCACCTCGGTCCAGGTCGAGACCGCCGCCTTCGCCGTGCCCGTCGGGACGCCGGCCACGGTCCGCTCGACGGTCGGCTGCACGGTGCCGCTCGCCGATGTGGTGCTGCCCGGTCTGCCCGGATCGATCCGGCTCATCGGCGACGGCGCGGCCGCCCTCGACACCTACCGGAGCCGACGATGAGCTGGGCCGACCGGGACGAGCGCGGGCAGAGCGTCAGCCTGTTCGTGCTGCTGGTGATGGGTGCCCTGGTCCTGGTGGCCGGGCTGGTGATCGACGGCGGCCAGCAGGTCGCCGCCGCCAGCCGGGCCGAGACCGCGGCCGCCGGCGCCAGCCGGGCGGCGGGGAACGCGGCGGCCACCCGTCAGCTCGGCGGGGCGGAACCGGCCGGCGCAGCGGTGCTCGCCGCCAAGGCCTACCTCGCCGGCGACCCCTCGGTGCAGGGCAGCGTCAGCCTGCGCGCGGGCGTCGTCCGGGTCGAGACCTGGTCCAGCGCCCCGACCATCTTCCTGTCCGTCGTCGGACTGCCGACGGTCACCGGGACCGGCTCGGCCGAGGCGGTCATCGTGCCCACCGGAGGTGACCGGTGAGTCGCGACGTACATCCCCGCACCCGCTCAGGGAGGAACCTGTGAGCATCGACCTCCGACCGCGGACCCGATCGGCGCGGACACCAGCCGTGGAGTCGCCCGAGCAGTCGACGACCCCGCCGCCGCCCGACCTGCCCCGGCTGCCCGGACGCCGCAACCCCCGCTGGATCGCGCTGGGAGTGCTGGCGCTCTGCCTCGGCGCGCTGCTCTCCGCCGTGGTCTACGCCCGGCTCGCGTCCGAGGCGACGGTGGTGGCGCTGGCGGGCACCGTCTACCGGGGGGAGGCCATCGAGCGGGGCGACCTGACGACGGTCCGGCTGCGCGGTGGAACCCTGCCGGACACCGTGCCGGCGGAGCGGCTGGAGTCCCTCGTCGGGCAGCGGGCCGTGTTCGACCTGCCGGTCGGCTCGGTCGTCCCCGCAGCGGCCGTGGCCCCGGTCGCAGTGCCGGCCGAGGGACGCGCCGCGGTCGCGCTCCGGCTGGTCACCGGCCGCGCACCGGAGGGTCTGCTGCCGCCCGGCTCCCCGGTCCGGCTGGTCGCGCTGCCCGCCGCCTCGACCCAGGCCGGCGCCACGGACGCCCTGACCGGCAAGACCTACCGGGCGCGGGTGATCGAGCAGGTGCCCGGCGTCGACGGCGCCTCGATCGTGCTCACCGTCGACGTCGACCAGCGGCAGGCGCCGACCGTCGCCCTGCTGGCCGCGCAGGAGCGGATGACGGCGGTCCGGGACGCGGGGCGCTGAGGTGGCCATCCTCGTGCTCACCTCGTGCAGCGGCTCACCCGGCGTGACCACGCTGGCGGTGGGGCTGGCGCTCAGCTGGCCCCGGCCCGTGCTGCTCGTCGACGCGGACCCCGGCGCCTCCCAAGCCGTGCTGGCCGGGTACCTGACCGGGCGGTCGACGGGCGGCAAGGGGCTGCTGCGCGTCGCCGAGGCGCACCGCGACCGGCGCAACCTGCGGGAGGCCGTCGTCGACCAGTGCCTGACCCTGGCCGAGAGCGACGGCGACCGGCGGCTGTTCCTCCCCGGCTTCACCCGCCCGGGCAGCGCTGCCCACTTCGCCGGGGTCTGGGACGACCTGGCCGACACCTTCGACCGGTTGGGCGACGTCGACCTCGACGTGGTCGTCGACGCCGGCCGGCTGGGCCCACTGGGGCTGCCGCCCGCCCTGCTCGAGCGCAGCGCCCTCACCGTGGTGCTGCTGGGGTCGAGCTTGCGTGCCGTGCTCGCCACCCGGGTCCAGCTGCCGGTGCTCACCGAGCAGCGGACCGGGACCGGCGCCCGTGGCCGTATCGGGCTCGGCGTGGTGGACGAGGGCCACCCCTACCGGGCCGCGGAGATCGGCCGGGCCCTGGCGACCGAGGTCGTCGCCCGGCTTCCGCACGACCCGGCGTCCGCTGCCCACTTCTCCGACGGCGCCCCGCAGCACCGCAAGTTCGCCGCAGCACCCCTGGTCACGGCGGTCCGCGGCACCGCCTCGACGTTCGCCACCGTCCTGCAGCAGTCGACCGCCCTGGTGAGGAGCTGAGATGGACGACCGCACCGGCACCGTGCCCGATCTCGACGCGGTGCCCGCGCTCCGCGAGCTGGCCGACGAACCCGGCTGGGGACCGTCGGCCGCCGCGGCCGCCCCCGCACGCCCGGGCGCCGGGCACCTCACCCGTGACCAGGCCGCCGCTCGCCCGGACCTGCTCACCGTCGCACTGGACTGGGGGCAGGTCGCCGAGCTCCGTCGCCGCGCCTCGGAGGTGATCACCGAGGAGAGCAGCACCCAGCAACGGGCCGGTGGCCGGCCGCTGACCGGCGACGACCGGCTGCTGCTCGGGCGGGCCGTCATCCGGCGCGTCGTGGGCGACCACGTCCGGGCGCTGCACCGGGCCGGGTCGGAGCTCTGGTCACCGGCCCAGGAGCAGACCTACGTCACCGCGGTCGAGGACGCGGTGTTCGGCTACGGCCGACTGCAGCCGCTGCTGGAGATGCGTGACGTGGAGAACATCGAGATCCACGGTTGGGACTCCGTGGTGGTCCAGTACGGCGACGGCCGTCGCGAACGGATGCCTCCGGTCGCGGACAGCGACGAGGAACTGGTCGAGGCGATCCGGTTCCTCGGCCAGAACGGCCAGCCGTCCCGGCCCTTCGACGACACCCACCCCTCCATGACGCTGGCCCTGGGTGAACGCTTCCGGCTGCACGCGATCGGCTTCGGGCTCTCCTACCGGCCGAGCGTGGTGATCCGGCAGCACACCCTCACCGACGTCTCGCTCGCCGAGCTGGCCGACGGCGGACTGATGCCGCTCGAGGTGGCCCGGTTCCTCGACGCGGCGATCCTGGCCCGCAAGTCCGTCGTGATCTCCGGTGACCAGGGCGCGGGCAAGACCACCCTGCTGCGCGCGCTGATCCACGCGATCCCGGCGAACGAACGCTTCGGCACGCTGGAGACCGACTACGAGCTGATGACCCACCTGCAGCCCGGGCGGGAGAACATCTTGGCCCTGCAGGCCCGCACCGGTCACGGCGAGACCTCCGGGGGCACCCGGGTCGGCGAAGTGACGATCGCGGACCTGATGCCGGAGGCGCTGCGCCAGAACCTGTCCCGGCTGGTCGTCGGCGAGGTGCGGGGCGGTGAGGCGGCGGCCATGTTCGAGGCGATGCAGGCCGGCACCGGCACCTTGTCGACCACGCACTCGCACTCGGCGGAGTCGACCATCGACCGGCTCGCCTCCCGGGTCGCCCAGGGCGGAGTGCTCACCATCGACGAGGCCTACCGGCAGATCGCCCATACCATCTGAGGTTTCCGAGATAGCCTCGCGGCATGCGGGCAGTGATCTACGTACGAGTCTCGTCCCTCAGCCGGGACGACCCCTCAACGTCGCCAGAGCGGCAATTGGAGTCGTGCTCTCAGTACGCGGCGTCGAAGGGCTGGCAGGTGGTCCGTGTCGTCCGCGACCTCAACGTCTCGGGCTCGGCCGGCGGGCTACGGCTCCAGCGGCCGGGGCTGGTGGAGATTCGGCAACTCTGGGGGTCGGTCGACGCCGTCATCGTGGCCCGGCTGGACCGCCTCGCACGGTCAGTCTCGGACTTCGATTCGTTCGGTCCAGGAGGCCCGCTCACACGGCGCGTCCGTCGTCTCCGTCGCGGAGTCGATCGACCTCACAACGCCGATGGGCGAGTTCATCATGAGCGCCTGAGAGCGGCCGGCGGTAGGTCGGGCAGGGTGAGGCCGCCGATGCGGTAGAGAGGCGCTGAGCCCCGAGTCGGTCCCGGTCCAGCCCTCGCCGCCAGTGGGCGGAGAGGGCCGGAGCGGAAGCCGGGCTCAGGCCCGGCGCGAGCCCGCCTCGCGTTGAAGTAGGGCGGCGCGCCCTCGCTCGTAGGCGGGACGGTCCGAGAAGTAGAGCGCCGCGTGAGCACGATCAGTCGCGCGGATCGTCTCCTCGAAGCGACGGACCTCGCGGCCGAAGATGAAAAGCGCGGTCACGGCGATGAAGGTCGTCGGGTGGTCGGTCGAGTGGACCGTCGAGTAGCGGCTCTCGGGGTCGCCAGCGCGGACGACGCTCACCTCGTCGCCCGGATGCTCGCGGCCAGCGCCTGCGGATCGTCGTCGGGAGATCTCCGGCGTCTCGTCGACGCGCATCGGGCGCTGGACCTCGGCTCCAACGAGGTCGAGGCCGTGCTCGTCGTCGGTGGGGTGCGGGGCGAGAACGGACCTCACGATGCGGAGGTATTCGTCGGGACTCATCGGTGCTTCCTGTTCGGGTCGGTGGAGACGGCGAGGAGCGCTCGGCCGAGGCGGGCAAGGCCACGCCGGAGAGGGCTCGTCGGGGCGGTCGTCGTGGTCGTGGTCGTCGTGGTCGTCGTGGTCTCGACGACGATCTCGTCGGGGCTCATCGGCGGGCCAGCCCGTAGGACGGGATGCCGCCGGAACGGGTAGCGCTCCCGTCGACGGCGGACGCGCCGAGGGCGTAGGCCTTCACGTCGGCCAGGGAGACGCCGAGGCGGCTCGACAAGCCCGGGACCTCGCTCAGCGGGTGGCCGCCCGGGCGGCCCTCGTGGCCGTAGGCGGCCTCCCGACGCGCGAGGGCGTCGGCCAAGGCCTCCCAGGCGATGACGGCGTCGGCCTGAGCCTCGTCGGCGGCGCGCTGGGCGATCTCGCCGAAGAGGTGGCCGTGCTTGCTCAGGGCGTCGGCGAGGGCCTGGGCGGCGGTGTTCGCCGGAGCGACGGCTTCGCGGCAGGCGACCTCGGCGTCGTCGGCGGCGTCCTGGGCCTCGCGGATCTCAGAGGCGAGCCGGGCGGCTCGGACGGCGGTCTGGGCGGCGATGCGCGCCTGGGCGGTCTCGCGGATGCGGGTGTTCGCCGCGACGAGGGCCTCGTAGGCCTCGTGGACCTCCGAGGGGGCTTCGGCGTGGGCGAGGAGGTCGGCGGGCGGGACGTTCTCGACGCTCGCGCCGATGCCGGCGGAGGTGGCGCGGTGCGCGACGCGGTAGGCCGAGGAGACGGTCGTCGGCTCGGCGGTGAGGGGGGCGGGTCGGGTCATGTGGGTGTCCTTCTCAGGGGCGGGCGCGGGAGCGCCGGAGCGGGTGAGGTGAGGGGGTCGAGCGGGGGAGTCAGACGCGGACGGAGATGCCCCGTTGCGCCCGGAGGGCGGCCAGTTCGAGGAGCGAGAGGCCCCGGCCGGTCACGTCGAGCGCGAGGCGGAGCCGTCTCGTGCCGGCCTCGGCGAGGAGGTCATCGTCGACGTCGACGGTCCAAGCGGGGATGACACGGGCGAGGAGGAGTTCGTGCACCTCCTCCTGCTGGGCCAGGCCGACCTTGTCGGGGGCCGGGCGGGAGCGGTCCGGGGTGGTCATCGGACGCTCGCCTGGACGGCCGCCGCCGCGCGGATGAGGTAGGTCGGGTCGACCCGGCCGGCGCGCGCCTCGGCCAGAACGTGATCGGCGGTCGAGGACGGCCAGCCGGCGGCCGTCGCGGGGTCGGGCAGGCGGCGCGCGGTGCGCCGCCCGGGGCGGACGGTGGTCAGGGTGGGCAGGGCAATAGCCATGCGGAACTCCTCCTGGGAGTCGAGGGGGTGGGACGCGCCGCGCTCCCGGTCCGGCTAGCAAGTCGGACCCGGAGCGGGCGCGGGTGAGGCGCGGGTGAGGCGCGGGTGAGGCGGTGAGGCGGACGCCGAGGTCAGTCGGCGTCGGGGCGGACGATGAGGCTCCGGGAGTGCATCTTGGCGGTGAGGGTGCGGCGGACCTCGCCGCCGGAGTGCTCCTCGGCGGTCACGAAGGAGTCAGGCGGCGGACTGTGACGGCCGTGGAACCTGCCGAGGCAGGAGCACTCGCAGTCGAACCAAGTCCCTCCGTTGGCCTCCCAGCACGCCTCGACGCATCGCGTCGTGCGCCGGGTCTGGAGGGTCACGACGACCTCGCCGAAGCGGTGCGCGAGGGCGTCGATCAGGGCGTAGAGGTGAGTGCGGGCGACGCGGTAGGCCTTCACCTCCGCGTCCCATTCAGCCCGGGTCCGGTCGCCGCAGATGCGGCGGAGGAGGTCGTAGTTCGTGAAGGCCCCGGAGCGGTACGGGAGCCGGACGAGGAGCCGCTCCCGGCCAGGGGGTCGGACGATCGAGGCGGCGGTCATCGGTCCGCGCCCCATCGAGCCACGCGCGTCGACGGCGCGAGATCGAGGTCGGCGAGCGAGGGAGCGGACAGTCGTTCCTCAGTCGTTCCTCGCTCAGGAACGGCCGGAACGGCCTCTGCGAGGGTCGGTCGTTCCTCCAGTCGTTCCTCGGTCAAACCGCCGCTGACAAGGGGAGACGCCAGTCGTTCCTGGCCGTTCCTCAGTCGTTCCTCGGGTCCCGGGAACGGCTCGTGCACGCCAGTCGTTCCCGTCGTTCCCCCGTCTATAGACGGGGGACGGGGAACGGCTGCACCAGTCTCCGAAGAGTGAAGAACAAACAGATCCTCTCCGGCGTCTAAGTGAGGAGCGCGGTAGGGCGTAACGACGTGGTGATGGGCATAGCGGGTGCTCTTGTCGGCTCGGACGTGGCCGTCCTCGATGAGGAAGCACAAGGCGTCGAGGATCGCCGAGGCGTTGCCGACGACGGTCTCCTTGATCTTGTTCGCCGTCAGTCCCGGGTCGGTCTCCAGGGCGCGCGAGACGCGCTCCATCAGCACCGTCGGCCGGAAGGGCTTGACCGTGCCGCCCTCGCCGACCGTCTCGGGCAGGGCGACCGTGTAGACCGTCCGCTCGGAGTTCCTGGAGTCGATCTGGACGACGGCTACGGGCTGGGTTCGGTCGCTGGCCCGGTAGCCCCCGGCGTGCTGGCGGACCCAGCCGGGACGGTCCTTCGCGATCCGGACGTCGATGATGCCGACGTGCCCGGGCCGGAGCGCGGTCTTCGCCTCGACGATGTAGGCCGCGCCGGTCAGTCCGGCGAGTTTGTGCTGGGACCCCAGGGCGAAGCGGCCTCGACCGTCCTTGCTCTTCACGACGTGGTCGATGGAGACGACGGCCGCGCCGGTCCGGGTCGCGAAGCGGTCGGGCACCTTGCTCTGGAACTCGGCGACCTCCTTCTCCTCGCGGCCGTTGTAGCCGAACGTCGCGAGAGCCTCCGTGACGCCGTCAATCACGACGAGGCCGTAGCGCTGGCCCAAGAGGCGGTCGAAGGCAGGACGGAGAAAGTCCGAGGCGGTCGGGTCGCCCTCAGGCCGGACATAGTCGAAGCGGGCACGGAGGGCGTCCCGGTCGACGCCGAGGAGCAACAGGCGACCGGCGACGGTCGCCCGGTCGCTCTCGTAGTCGAGGAACAGGACGCGGGAGCCCTCGCCCAGGCTCTCGGCGGCGGCCAGGAGAGCGAGCCAGGACTTCCCGGACTCGGACTCACCCGAGAAGGAGTGCGTCTTCCCGGCGTACAGGAGAGCGATGCCGTCGACGCGGCGGAGGACGACGGACTCCTCGGGGGTGTAGTCGCCGGAGAGCACATCGGTGAGGTCCTCAGGGTCCCACGGGGAGCGGGTCGCGCTGGGCTCCTCGGCGATCGGAAGGGAGTGCGTGACGACGAGCACGGGGCCGCCGTAGACCGGGTCCTCGGCGCGGGTGCCGAAGTCGTCCAGGCTCAGGCCGTAGGAAGCGACGATCGCCTCCGGCGTGCATTGCCCGGAGATGCACCGGATGATCGCGGTCCCGTCCGTCGCCGGAGAGAGGGCGAGGTAGCGGCGTCGATCGCAGAACGCGGCAAGCGCCGCGCCAGTCGTTCGTCGCCCCGGGCTCGTGGTCGGCTCCGACGATCTCGGCGAGGGCCTCGAAAGTCATCATCGGGGGAGATCCGCTTCGGTCAGGGCGTCGGGGTGCGCGGACAGGACCGCGACGAAGAGCGACGCGGAGGCGGAGCGGGCCAGGACGACCCAACCCATCCCGGGGCGCGGGATGACGAGCCACGAGGCGTTGAAGCCGGCGGCGTAGAGGGCGACGTCCTCCGCGATCGCGTGCGGGTCGGCGTAGACGGCCGCGACGAGGATCTGATCGTCGACGATGCCGGCCTCGGGCTTGAAGATCTGGGCGTGATCGAGCACGCGACGGCGGGCCGCGAAGCAAGCGTCCTCGGCGCAGCGGAAGAGGTCGGAGCGCACGCGGCGGCCGGTCAGGCCGTGGCCGCAGGCGCGTAGACGGGTCTGCTCGACGACGCTTAGGTCGTCGAGGATCGAGGGCTTCGTCATAGGG
Source organism: Microlunatus lacustris (assembly GCA_039527025.1). Lineage (GTDB taxonomy): Bacteria > Actinomycetota > Actinomycetes > Propionibacteriales > Propionibacteriaceae > Microlunatus > Microlunatus lacustris. The sequence continues at coordinate 83,625 of BAAAJN010000003.1, read as the reverse complement.
AAGCCACCTCCTAGAGGTAAGGGAGAGAGGGTGCCGGGGAGTCCGCCCGGCGGCGGGGGTGAGCGAGGCGGGAACTTCAGCCGACGAGCCGCTCGACCTCGGCGAGGACGGCGGCGATCTCTTCCTCCGAAGCCTCGGCGAGAAGGAGCCGGGTCTGGACCCGGAGGAGCGAGCGGGCTCGCTCGGCCCTGGCGGCGGCCAGCCGGCGATGCCGACGGGCACGGCAACGGCCGGAGCACAGGTAGGCGCGGGGGTCCTCGGTCGGCAACGGGAGGCCGCACTCAGAACAGGGCATGACGAGGTCCATTCGGTAGGCGTTTCCGTTGCGTGCGGAGGGAGGCCGAAGAGAGCCGCCCCGGGGCCGGAGCCTCGGGGCGGTCGGAGGGAGAGAGGGCCAGGAGCCCTCGGCCTGCTCAGGCGATCCGTGAGGACGGCGAAGTTCCGGCCAGGGCGGAGAGCGCCCTCGGGGTCGACGGCGGGCGGCTCGGCGTGGATCGCCAGGCGGTCGGCGGTGACCAGGGGCACGCGGACGCCGTTCACCTGGAGGACCAGGGCGAGGTCGCCGGCGGTGCCGGGGAGTGACGCCGAGAGGGCGGCGATGAGTTCGTTCACGGTCACGAGGGAGTCCTTCGGATCAGAGGGGGCGAGGGAGCGCGCGCCGGGTAGGCGGCCGGCGGCGCGCTGCGACCTCTCCGACGCGGCCAGTAGTCCGCGTCGGGGCATGAGGGGCGGGGGCGAGTGCCCTCCCCGGCGTCCAGGCCGGGGAGGGCATCGGGAGACCCCATCGCTCCTCCGGGACAGGTGGCCCGGAGTCAGGGGGGCCGGCTCAGGCCGGCGGGGCGGTGAGGCGCGCTACTTCAGCGCCGAGGCGGGCGAGGCGAGTCCGTCGAGCGGCTCGGGCGCGCGCGGCGTGCTCGCGGGAGCAGTAGACCGCGTCGCGTCGCTTCCCGGCCGGGACGTCGGCCCCGCAGGTCGGGCAGGTCTTCGGCACGGCGGGGGCTCCTTCCGGTCGGCGGGCAGGGGAGGGAGTGTCCTCTCCTCTAGACGGAGACAGAAAGGGCCGGCGCTGCTCACCGTGCGGTGTCGATCCTGAGAGCCAATCTCGCCCTGACCAGGCGAGACGCCCAAGGGGGCCGCGTAGCCGTTCAGGAAGAGACCGATCTTCACAGGAAGATCTCAGGAAGAGGCATCCGAGGAGTCAGCGGGTACTCGGAGCCCGCCGCGTCCTCGAAAACCCAGAATGGTGCACAACATCTCGCTGCTGGTCTACGTCCGGCTGCAGGACGACACCTGGAAGGGCGGGGTGCGCCGCCGGTACGTCTCCGAGATCCGCCAGGTGACCCGGGCGACGGAGAACGGCCGCCCGGTCACCCACCTGACCTACTCGGCCACGGGCACCAGCACGCAGCCGCCCGGCTTCTTCCCCGACGCCGACTTCGAGGCCGAGCTGCTGCCCTTCCGCCGGCCGCTGCCCCGGCGCGGGAGTCGGGATGGTGCCCGGTGACGTCGGTGGCCGCCCTGGCGGGGCTGCTGCTCCTGGGCGGGCTCTGGCTGCTGGTGGCCGGGTTGCAGCGCCGCGAGCCACCGCCGCGGACCGCGCGCGCGACGTCGCTGGCGGCCGGCTGGGCCCACTGGAGCCGCCGCCCGACCGGCGCCCGGGGCCGGCGGCGCGACGTCGTGCTCGCAGTCAGCCTGGTCGTCGGCACCGGCGTCGCGGCCGCCACCGGCTGGCTGATCGCCCTGCCCCTGGCCCCCACGCTCGCCCTCGGGTTGCCCTACCTGCTGAGCGTGCCCCGGCCGCGAGACATCGCCCTGCTCGAGGCTCTCGACCGCTGGGTGCGCTCGTTGAGCGCCACGCTGGCCACCGGGAAGTCGATCACCGACGCCCTGCGGATCTCCCGCCGGACCGCGCCGCCGCTGCTCGTGGACGACGTGGACACCCTGGTGGCCCGGCTGAACAACCGGTGGGACACCCGGAGTGCCCTGCTGCGGATGGCCGACGCCCTGGACTCCCCGGACGCCGACGCCGTCCTCGCCGCCCTGATCCTGGCGGCCAACCGGGGGACCAACGGCGCGTCGGTCACGTTGGCGGCGCTGGCCGACTCGTTGCAGGCGACCCTGCAGGGACGCCGGGCCATCGAGGTGGAGCGTTCCAAGCCCTACGTCGTGGTCCGGCAGGTCACGGTCATCTCGCTCGGCACCCTGCTGGTCGCCTTCGCGGTCTCCCCGGACTTCTTCGCCGCCTACCGGACGGGGTTCGGCCAACTGGTGCTGAGCGTCCTGCTGCTGGCCTACGTCGGGTCGCTGCTGCTGATGCGGCGCAAGGCCCAGCAACGTGAGCGCCCACGGATCCTGGTCGGAGTGGAGCGGTGACCTTCGCGCTCGTGCTGTTCGCCGGGGCCCTGCTGGCGGCCGGCCTGGTCGCGCTGGTCGCCGCCGCGGTGCCGAGCGCGCCTCAGCTCGAAGCGGCGCTGGAACGCGTGGGCGAGGTCGGTCACGGACCCGACCGACGCCGCGACGCCGGACCCGTGACCAGCCGCTCGGAACGTCTCGGCGCTGCGCTGTACCGGCGGTCGCCGGTGCCGCTCACGGAGCGGCAGCGCCGGGCGCTCGAGCTGCAGGACAAGTCGATCGCGGAGTTCTACGCGGACAAGGCCGTGATGGCCGTGGTCGGGGTGGTGCTGCCCGCGGTCGTCGGGCTGACCCTGGGTTGGCTCACCGGTGAGTTCAGCACGCTGCCCGCCGTTGCCGGTCTCGCCGGAGCTGTCGTCGGGTTCTTCGTGCCGGACCTGCTCCTCCGCCGGACTGCGGTAGCGGTCCGCTCCAACGCGGTCGAGGCCCTGCTGCTCTACATCGAGCTGGTCACGCTCGAGCGGCTCACCAACGCCTCCGCCCCGCAGGCGCTGTGGAACGCTGCCCAGCTGAGCGAGGTGCCGCTCTTCCTCCAGGTCCGCGCGGCGCTCGAGCGGGCGCGTCTGGAGCAGCAGCCGCCCTACGCCGAGCTCCGTCGGCTGGCGGGCCAGCTGGACCTGCCCGAGCTGGCGGACGTCGCCGACGTCATGCAGCTGGACGAGACCGGGGCCGCGCTGTCGGGCGCCCTGCGAGCCCGGGTCAAGGAGCTGCGGGACGGCCACCTGACCTCGGAGCAGATCAGAGCCAGCGCGGAGGCCGAGGGGATGACGCTCTACATGACCCTGCCCGCCCTGGTCTTCGGGCTGATCTTCCTGGTCGCGGCGATGCTCAAGATCTTCCGTGGCTGAGCACGGACAACACTGCTCCCGGACGGACAACACCGCAGCGTTCCGCCGGGGGCGGCGCCCGGTCAGGCTGATGGCGTGGGGGAGAGGAGGGGCCGGATGAGCCGGTGGCTGCGCGGCGTCGGGGCCCTGCTGCTCCTGGTGGGGTTGGTCGCCGGTGTCCCGCTGCTGCTGCTCGCCGTCGGCGCACGCTGGCCCACGACCTGGAGCCCGCAGGTGCTGCTGCGTCCCGACGACGGGACGGTGCTGCTCGCCCTGATCACGGTGGTCGCCTGGCTCGCCTGGGGCGTGCTGGTGCTCTCGGTGCTCGCCGAGCTCGTCACGGTGGTGACGCGGTCCCGGGTCCGGGTGCGGTTGCCCGGGCTGGCGGGACCACAGCGGATGGTCGCCGGCCTCGTCGTCGCGGTGCTGAGCCTGGCCGTCGCCCCGGCCGTGCCCCACCTGGGTCTCCCACCCCCGGTGGCCCAGGCGCAGGTTCCGCGCCCCGTGGCGTCCCCCGTCGACCAGCACCGGACGCCGGAGGCACCAGCCCGCGCCACCCCGACGGTCGCCGACCCGTCGGCCGTGGTCCACGAGGTGCAGGCCGGTGACGACCTCTGGACGTTGGCCGAGCGCTACTACGGGAACGGGCCCGACTGGCGCCGGATCGCCGCCGCCAACCCCGACCGGCTCACCGGTGGGCCCGACCGCCTGGAGGTTGGCTGGCGGCTGCAGGTCCCCGGCGTCCGGCCCGCTGCAACGCCTCCTGTTGAGACCGAGGAGTCGGTCACCGTGCGCCGCGGGGACAGCCTCAGCTCGATCGCTCAGCGCGAGCTGGGGGACGACGACCGCTGGCCGGAGCTGTACGACGCGAACCGGATGGTCCTCGACGACCCGGACCTCCTGGAGACAGGGATGCAGCTGCAGCTGCCGGGCGAGACTGAGGTGGAGTCGGAGGCGCCGGTGCCGTCACGCCCTGCCGAGCGGGTGCCACGCGCCGAACCAGGGCCACCTCGGCCCGGCTCTGGCGCCGGGGAGAGCTCGCCCCCTCACCGGACGGCAGCCCCGGTCGAGCCGCGAGCGACGCCGGCACCTGCCGAGCCTGCAGAACCGGTGGCCGTCGAGGAGGTGCTGCCCCTTCCGGCCGTCGGTGGCCTGCTCGCGGCCGGACTCCTGGCCGGCTTGGCCGCCCGCCGCCGTCGTCAGCTGGCAGTACGCCCCGTCGGTCGCCGGATCGCCCACCCGGACCCGGCCACCGTCGCGCTGGAGGCCGCGCTCGGTCGCCGGCAGCGACCGCTCTCGCTGCGGACCCTGGACCAGGCCCTGCGGGTGATCGCCCTCGCCTGCCGCGACCAGGGGCTCCGACTCCCCGCGCTGCAGCTCGTGCTGCTCGCCCCCGACCAGATCGAGCTGCGACTGGCTGCGCCCGCCCAGACCGCGCCGGTCGGGTTCGAGGTCCGGGGAGCGGGCGACGTCTGGGTCCTGGACCGGCCCGGCGCGGACTACCTGGCGGCGATCCCGGCGGCCGACGAGCTGCTGCGGCCCTGGCCGACGCTGGTGACCCTCGGCCACGACGCGCAGGATCGGACGGTGCTCGCCGACCTCGAGGGGCTGCGGCTGCTCCAGCTCGGGGAGGAGGGCGACCTCGGCCGCCCGGTGCTCGCCGCGCTGGCCGTCGAGCTCTCCTTCTCCCCCTGGGCGGAGGAGATGCGGCTGACGATCCTGGGTCGGGACACCCGGCTGCCGGAGGCACTCGGCGTGCACGCCGTCGAGCAGACCGAGGACGTGGACGGGTTGCTGGACCGGCTCGAGCGCCGGGCCGCCGAGCAGCGTCGGCACCAGCCGCACGCCGTGCTCGGCCAGCACCGCCTCGACCCCGACCTGGCCGAGCCGTGGGCGCCGGAAGTCGTCCTGGTCGACCACCCCCTGACCTCGGCGCAGGCTGACCGGCTGCGGGCCTTGGTCTGCGCCGAGCCGCACGTCACCACAGCGGCGGTGGTCGTCGGATCGGTGGACGCCCCCTGGCGTCTGCGCCCGAGCCCGGATGCGGCCGAGGACGAGCGGCGGGCCCGTCTCGAGCCGGTCGGGCTCGATCTCACCGCCCAGGCGCTGGCACCGGCCGAGACCGCTGGTGTCCTCGAGCTCGTCCAGGCCACCAGCCGCGCCGGGACCACGCCCGCGCCCTGGTGGCACGTCGAGGTCGCCGAGCCCGAACCGCCCCCGGACAACGTCACCTACCTGGGCAAGCGGTTCGGCGGCTGGTCAGCAGAGACGAGAGGGGAGGGGGACGAGGTGGTGGCGATCCGGGCGGCCGCGGCACTGGCCGCCGACGCGCGCGTCGACCACCCGACCCTGCTCGTCCTCGGACCGGTCGACCTGCTGGGCGCAGCCGGCACCCCACCGCCGCGGGCGGCGAAGCAGTGCCTGGAGTACTGCGGGTGGCTGCTCGAGCACCCCGGTCGGACGGCCCGCGACATGGCCTCGGCGCTCGCCGTCGCCGAGGGGACCCGCCGCTCCAACATGAGCCGCCTCCGCACCTGGTTGGGCGCCGACACAGCCGGCGATCCCTACCTGCCCGACGCCTACACCGGTCGGATCACGCTGCACCCTGCCGTCAGCTCCGACTGGCAGCAGGTGCAGATCCTCACCGCGGGAGGGGTCAACCGGTCTGGTGACGAGGCCCTGCGGGCGGTCCTCCAGCTCCTCCGCGGGGCCCCGCTGGCGGACGCCGCGCCTGGCCAGTGGCACTGGGCTGAGGAGCTGCGGACCGACATGATCTCCTGCCTCCGCGACGTCGGTGTGGAGCTGACTGGGCGGGCGCTGGACGGCGGCGACCTCGGGCTGGCTCGGTGGGCCGCCGCCCGCGCCCTGGTGGCGGCGCCCGGTGACGAGCTGCTGCTGGCGGCGCGGATCCGCACCGAGCACCGCGCCGGCAACGCGACCGAGACCGAGCGGCTGACCCTGCAACTGGCGGGGCAGGCGCGTCGGCTCGGCGTGGACCTCGACCCGGCGACGGTGGCGTTGCTGCAGGAGGTGGTGGAGGGCCGGGTCCGGGCCCGGATGGCCTAGGTCCGGAAGTGTCAGTGGTCGGTGGGACCCTGCCGCCATGACCACTCAGTACTACACCGCGACGAGCATCGACGGCTTCATCGCCGACGCCGACAACTCGCTGGACTGGCTGCTCCAGCTCGACGACCCCGAGGCCGCGGAGCTGCAGCAGGAGTACCCACGCTTCCTCGCCGACGTGGGGGCGCTGGCCATGGGGTCGACCACCTACCAGTGGGTCGCTGACCACACCGGCTTCCTCACCGACCCGACGAAGTGGGAGTACGTGCTGCCCACCTGGGTCTTCTCCAGCCGGGAGCTGCCGGTGCCGGACGGGCTCGACATCCGGCTCGTCTCCGGCGATGTCCGGCCGGTGCACGCCGCGATGGTCGAGGCCGCCGCGGGGAAGAACGTCTGGCTGGTCGGGGGTGGCGAGCTGGCCGGGCAGTTCCACGACGCCGGGCTGCTGGACGAGGTGATCCTCGGGGTGGCGTCGGTGTTCCTCGGGTCGGGGGCGCCACTGCTGCCGCGGAAGATCAGCACGCCGCCGCTGGAGCTCACCGAGGTGACGCAGTACGGCAGCAGCTTCGTGAGCCTGCGGTACCGGGTCCCGCACAGCTGAGCCTGCCGACTGGGCGGAGGGCCACCAGGACGGCGATCAGTAGGGCGCGACCGGTGTGGTGTTCCTCCTGACGAGAGGGCTCTTGCGCGGCTCGGGGCGGGGAGGAATTGTCCACAGTGTCCCCAGGAGCCTGTGGGTACTAACCCCGTCCGAGCGGCTTGTCAACCGGCCGAGACGGTGACGGGAGTGTCGGCACTTTTCTGCCGACGGGTTCTCGTCCACGGGTGGGGGACGACATCCCCCCTGGTCAGCGCGACTTCGACGGCACGACGAGCGCTCCGTCCCCAGGTGTCCCCCGCGCTGCGCACAGGCGGGGGGCGTGTCCCCCACAGGAGATCCACAGTTGTGCACAGGGCCTGTGGACAAGCGACTTCCGGGTGGTCGTCGGGCGGCGTACGTTGTCCCCTGGTCGTGCCGGGGGGCAGCGGCTGCGGCAGAAATGTCAGCGGTGCAATTTAGGGTTTCGAGACGAGCTGGGCGGGCGACCGCCCGCCGTCGGCGACCGCCGGGAAGGGATGCCCGGCCGAGAGGGGAGTGACGCGTGAGCCTGGCCGAGGTGATGACGCCGTACCGGGACGAGGCGCCGCGGACGCCCGACCGGACGCCGCCCCAGGACATGGAGGCCGAGCAGTGCGTGCTCGGGGCCATGCTCATGTCCAAGGACGCCATCGCCGACGTGGTCGAGGTGCTCCGCGGCGTCGACTTCTACCGGCCGGCCCACGAGCAGGTCTACGACGCGGTCGTCGACCTCTACGGCCGCGGTGAACCGGCCGACGCCATCACCGTCTCCGCCGAGCTGGGCAAGCGCGGCGAGCTGGTGCGCGTCGGCGGGGCGCCGTACCTGCACACCCTGCTGTCCAGCGTCCCGGTCGCCGCGAACGCCGGCTACTACGCCGAGATCGTCCGCGAGAAGGCCATCCTGCGCCGGCTCGTCAACGCCTCCATCCGCATCGGGCAGATGTCCTACGCCGGTGAGGGTGACGTCGACGGCATCGTCGACCGGGCCCAGGCCGAGGTGTACGCGGTCACCGACCGCAGCGCGTCGGAGGACTACAAGCCGCTCTCGGAGCTGATGCAGCCCACCCTCGACGAGATGGAGGCCATCTCCTCCCGCGGGGGCAACCTGGGCGGGGTGCCCACCGGCTTCGCCGAGCTCGACGACCTGACCAACGGCCTGCACCCGGGCCAGATGGTCATCGTCGCCGCGCGACCCGGTATGGGGAAGTCGACGCTGGCCCTCGACCTGGCCCGCTCCGCGTCCATCAAGCACGGCCTCACCTCGGTCATCTTCAGCCTGGAGATGAGCCAGATCGAGATCACCATGCGGCTGCTGTCGGCCGAGGCGAGCATCCCGCTCTCCCACATCCGCGGCGGCCGGATGAGCGACGACGACTGGAGCCGGGTGGCCACCAAGATGGGCCAGGTCTCCGAGGCGCCGATGTACATCGATGACTCCCCGAACCTGACCATGGTGGAGATCCGCGCCAAGGCCCGCCGGCTCAAGCAGCGCCAGGACCTCAAGCTGGTGGTCATCGACTACATCCAGCTGATGACCTCGGGCAAGAAGGTCGAGTCGCGCCAGCTGGAGGTCTCGGAGTTCTCCCGGCAGCTGAAGCTGTTGGCCAAGGAGCTGGAGGTGCCCGTGGTGGCGCTCTCCCAGCTGAACCGTGGACCCGAGCAGCGCACCGACAAGAAGCCGATGCTGTCCGACCTGCGCGAGTCCGGGTCGCTGGAGCAGGACGCGGACATGGTGATCCTGCTGAACCGCCCGGACATCCACGACAAGGAGTCCGAGCGGGCCGGCGAGGCCGACATCGACCTGGCCAAGCACCGCAACGGCCCGACGAAGACGATCACCGTCGCCTTCCAGGGCCACTACTCCCGCTTCACCGACATGCAGCACTGACCGGCCCCGAAGGAGGGGCCCGGAGGGGGACCGGTCAGAGCAGCCGGCCGCGCCGCATCAGCCAGCTCAGCGCCCGGGCGTGCCCGACCGGCAGCAGCCGCGCCACCAGGTCCGGCACGGTGGCGCTCGGCGCGATCAGCAGCCGCACCTTGCGCTGCTCGACCGCAGCGAGGATGTCCGCCGCGGCCCGCTCGGCGGGGTAGGTGAGCACCCGGGCCGCGACCGCCTTGCCCGAGGCCGCCTGCTGCGGGTCGACCCCGTGACCGACCCGCGCCGTCTCGGCGATCCGGGTGCGGATGCCGCCGGGGTGCACCGTCGTCACCCCGACGCCACGGCCGACCAGCTCGGTCTGCAGCACCTGGCTGAACCCGCGGAGGCCGAACTTGCTCGTGGAGTACGCGCTCTGGCCGGCGGGCGAGATCAGCCCGTACAGGCTGGAGACGTTGACGACGTGGCTGCCCGGCGTGGCCAGCAGGGTCGGCAGCAGGTGGTGGGTGAGGGTGACCGGGGCGGTCAGGTTCACCCGCAGCACCGCGTCGAAGTCCTCGAGGCTGATCTGGTCGAAGCGCCCGGCCAGGGCGATGCCCGCGTTGTTGACCAGCAGCGCGACGCGCGGGTGGTCGGCGAGGATCTCGGCGACGAGCGGTCCGATCCGCTCGGTCTGGGCCAGGTCGACGACGTGGGTGTCGACGTCCAGCCCGGGGTGCGCCGCCCGGACCGTGGCCGCGACCCGGTCCAGCCGGTCGGCGTCCCGGTCGAGGAGCACCAGCGTGGTGCCGCGGTCGGCCAGCTGGTGCGCCAGCTGCTCGCCCATCCCGCTCGCCGCCCCGGTGACCACCGCCGTCGCGCCGGCGAAGACGAACGGCGCCAGCCGTCTCACGCTGCCACCTCGGCCACGCGAGCGTCGGTCGTGGCGGCACCGGCCGGGACCGGCGCGACGTCGAAGCGCATGCCCTCGGTGACCCGGGCCCGGCGCATCCGGACCAGGTCCAGCAGGTAGTTCTGCGGCACGGTCCACGGGTCGCTGCTGCCCTGCACGGGCAGGTCGGCCAGGGCGCGCTGCACGTAGCCCGAACGCAGCGGCATCACCGGCTGCTCCTCGAGGTCCGCCGGTCGCACCGGGTAGCCGAACGTCCGCCGGTGTCGGCGCAGGTGGTTGAGGAACCGGCAGACGTAGCGGCTGGACAGGTCGGCGCGCAGCGACCAGGACGCGTTGACGTAGCCGATGGCCAGCGCGAAGTTCGGCACGCCGTCCAGCATCAGGCCGCGGTAGACCGCCCGCTCGGGCAGCACCACCGGGACCCCGTCCACGGCGAGGGAGAAGCCGCTGAGCAGCTTCATCTGCAGCCCGGTCGCGGTGACCACGACGTCGGCCTCCAGCACCCGACCCGACGCCAGCCGGATGCCCTCGGGCACGAAGCAGTCGACCCGGTCGGTGACCACCTCGGCCTCGCCGCGCTGCAACACCTTGAGCAGGTCGCCGTCGGGGATGACGCACAGCCGCTGGTCCCACGGGTCGTAGCTGGGGGTGAAGTGCTCCGCCGCGTACTCCGGCCCCATCCGGACGATGATCGGCTTGCTGAGGAGACGGCGGGCGAGGTCGGGGCGGTGCCGGGTCAGCTGGTAGAAGGTCTGGGTGAGGGCCAGGCTGCGGGCCCGGACCGCCCGGTGCGCCAGTTTGGGAGGCAGGCGTCGCTTGAGTCGACGGGTGACCGGGTCGTCCTGCCGCGAGGAGACCAGCCAGGTGGGGGTGCGCTGCAGCATGACGGGGTGCGCGCCCTCCCTAACCAGGGCGGGGACCAGGGTGACCGCCGTCGCGCCCGAGCCGACGACCACGACGCGGCGACCGGCCACCGTGAGGTCGTCGGGCCAGAACTGCGGGTGCACGACCTGGCCGCGGTAGTCCGCCAGGCCCGGGAAGTCCGGCGTGTAGCCACCGGTGTAGTCGTAGTAGCCGGAGCACGCGTAGACGAAGCGGCAGGACCACGTCTCGCCCCGGCCAGCGCGCTCCGCGGTGACCGTCCACCGCTCCGTCTCCGACGACCAGGACGCGTGCACCACCCGGGTGCCGAAGCGGATTCGTCGGTCGATGCCGTTCTCAGCAGCGACGTCCTCGATGTAGCGGCGGATGCCCTCCCCGTCGGCCAGCGTCTGCTCGCCGGCCCAGGGCCGGAAGAGGTAGCTGAAGGTGAAGACGTCGGAATCGGACCGGACCCCCGGGTAGCGGAACAGGTCCCAGGTCCCACCGACGCGCTCGCGGGCCTCGAGCACCGCGTAGGTGCGATCGGGGCACTCGGTCTGCAGCCGGTAGGCCGCCCCGATCCCGGACAGGCCGGCCCCGATCACCAGCACGTCGACGGTGTGGTCGGGCTCGGAGGAGGCGGGGCGGTCGGCCGCCACGGTCTGGTCGCTCATCCCCTCAGTCTGCCCGGGCCCCGGAGGCGGGCGCCGGCGGTGGGCCGGCGCCCGCGAGGGGTCAGCGGACGGCGTCGGTGAGCCGGGCGAACTCGTCGTCGCTCAGCTCCAGGGTCGCCGCGGCGAGGTTGTCCTCGAGGTGCGCGACGGTCGAGGTGCCCGGGATGGGCAGCATGACCGGCGAGCGTCGGAGCAGCCAGGCCAGCGCCAGCTGCGACGGGCTGGCGCCGTGCTCCTGGGCCAGGGCGTCGAGCGGGCCGCCCGGCTTGGACAGCTGCCCGGTGGCCAGCGGGAACCACGGGATGAAGGCGATGCCCTCGGCCTCGGCGTGGTCCAGCAGCGGCTCGGCGGAGCGGTCGGCCAGGTTGAAGAGGTTCTGCACCGAGACGATGGTGGCCGTCTGCTGCGCCTCCTGCAGCTGCTCGACGCTCACCTCGGAGAGGCCGATGTGGCGGATCTTGCCCTCGTCCTGGAGCAGCTTGAGCTCACCGACCTGGTCGGCCAGCGGGACCTGCGGGTCGATCCGGTGCAGCTGGTGCAGGTCGATCCGCTCCAGCCCGAGGTTGCGCAGGCTCATCTCGACCTGCTGGCGCAGGTACTCGGGACGGCCGACCGGACGCCAGTCGCCGGGGCCCGAACGGGTGAGACCGGCCTTCGTGGCGATGACCAGGTCGTCGGCGTAGGGGTGCAGCGCCTTCTTGATCAGCTGCTCGGCCACGACGGGGCCGTAGGAGTCGGCGGTGTCGATGAAAGTGACGCCCAGCTCGACGGCGCGGCGCAGCACGCGCACCGCCTCGTCGGGGTCCTTCGGGTCGCCCCAGACACCGTCCCCGGTGAGCTGCATGCTGCCGTAGCCGAGGCGGACGACGGGCAGGTCGCCGCCGAGGGCGAAGGTGCCCGAGGCCTGGGCGGAGGGGGTCAGGGTGTCAGTCACGGAGGTGCTCCTTCAGGTGCAGGGACGTGCTCGTTCACCTGGTGCCAACCCGGGGTTGGCCCCGGTTCTTCCCCCGTCACCCGCACGATGGCCCTGACCTGGGGCCTCGGGCTGGTCCGGCCCCGGTAGATTCGAGGCCTACGAGCCGCGCCGGGGACGGCGCTTTGAGGAGAACACGATGGGAATGCTCAGAGGTCTGGTCAAGGGCGCTGTGGTCGCCAAGGTCATCCAGGTTGCACAGCGCGAGCTGTCCAAGCCGGAGAACCAGCGCAGGATCAAGGACGGGCTCGGCAAGCTGTCGCAGTCCGGCCGCAAGAAGCACTGACCGCTCCACGCTCCTGATGAGCCGCGCCGGCTCGACGTCCGTCGTCGGCGCGGCCGTCGGGCGCGCCACGCCCGCACCACGTGATCGGGCTCGAGCCGTTGCCCGCCCGGTCAGCGCGTGGTCGGAGCCGGTTCGGCACGCGCCGAGGCCCTCAGCTCCGGGCGTCCGCCGCCCATCCGCTCCTGGGAGCGGTCCTCGGCCGCGAAGCTCAGCAGCGCCAGCCCGAGCCCCAGCACCCCGAGCGTCACGCCGACCCAGCTCGGCGCCAGGTACCCGTAGCCGGCGGCGATGACCGCCCCACCGAGCGCGGCCCCGATGCTGTTGGCGACGTTCAGCGCTGAGTGCACCAGCGCGGCTCCGAGGAGCTGGGCCTCGCCGGAGACCGCGATCAGCCGGGCCTGCACGCCGGGGATGAGCACCATGTTGGTGAGCCCGACGGCGAACGCGCTGACGAAGACCCCGACGGGGTGGCCGCCCGTCAGCGCCATGGCGACCATCGAGGCCAGGAAGAACGGGAAGCCGACGACCACCGTGCGGCGCAGGTTCCGGTCGGCGGCCCACCCCCCGAACAGCGTGCCCAGGGTCATCCCCACGCCGATCGCGGCCAGCACCCACGGCACCGCCGACGTCGGCAGGCCGGCTTCCACCCGGACGACCTCGGCGATGTAGGAGTAGACGGCGAAGAAGCCGCCGAAGCCGATCGCGCCGACGCCCATCATCAGCCAGAGCTGCGGCCGCCGGAGGACGCGGAGCTCGCGGCGCACCGACGCCCCGACGGCGACGGGCTGCCGGGGGACGGCCAGCGCGACCGCGACCAGGGTGAGCAGGAACAGCCCGGCGACGACGAGGTACGCCGCCCGCCAGCCGGCCAGCTGGCCGACCCGGGTGATCAGCGGGACCCCGACGACGTTGGCCACGGTCAGCCCGGTGAGCACGAAGGCGATGCCCTGACCCTGCTTGCCGGGACCCAGGATCCGCCCGGCCACCAGCGCAGCCGTGCCGAAGTACGCGCCGTGCGGCAGGGCGGCGACGAAGCGGGCGGCCACCACCCACCCGAAGGTGGGCAGCACGGCCGAGGCGACGGTGCCCACGGCCAGCACCCCGACGAGCAGCAGGATCAACTGCTTGCGCGGGACCTTGACCGACAGCGCCGCGAAGACGGGCGCTCCGACGACGACGCCCAGGGCGTAGGCGCTGATCAGCCAGCCCGACCGCGCGATGCCCTGCTCGGGGTCGGTCGCCGTGAGGCCGGGTAGCAGGTCGCGGGCGAGGTCTGGCAGCAGGCCCATGGCCACGAACTCGGTGGCGCCGATGCCGAAGCCGCCCAGGGCCAGGGCGAGCAGGGCGAGCCACCGGCGGGTGGTGGAGAGGGGTGGCACGAGACCTCCGGGCGTGGAGCGCGGGCCGCGGTCCCGGGGATCGAGACGCCGGCCTGAGGTCGGCGTTGACGCCCGCAGGCTAGCAACGCGGGCCGGCCGGGCGTCATCCTGAGGGACGCCCGAGGGGCCAACCCTCGAGGGCGGGTTCAGCCGCCGGCCGTGACGGACGGTGGTGACGTCGCCTACCCTGTGGTTCCTGAGGCTCTTGGGATGCGACCGGGGGCGGACGGAAGGACAGCCGGATGACCATCCGACCTCGGCGCCTGGGCATCGTCGCCCTGGCCCTGCTGCTGGGCACGGCCGGTTGCGCCGGTCTGCCTGGCGCGACCGAGGACGGCGCGGCGCCGCAGCCAGCCGTCTCGGCCAGCAGCCCGGCCGCGAGCAGTGCCGCGGAGGACACGACCAGCGCCACCCCCAGCCCGGCTCCGTCCGGGAGCAGCGCCAGCCCGTCGGAGAAGCCCTCCGCCAAGCCGAAGCCGGAGCCCACCGCCCCGTCCACCGCGGCGGCCATGCTGTCGAAGGGCGACACCGGCACCCGGGTCCGTGAGCTGCAGCACCGGTTGCGTCAACTCGAATGGTTCTCCGGCGACATCACCGGCCGCTACGCCGCGTCCACCGTGATCGCGGTGGAGGGGTTCCAGGAGAAGCGGGAGCTGGAGGCCACCGGCGCCGTCGACGCGAAGACCTGGAGCTCGCTGACCAGCCGGACCCGCAAGCCGACCGACGACGAGATGCACAACAAGCTCACCCCCGGCCCGGCGCTGATGGCGCAGGGGTCCGGCGGCGACCGGGTGCGGGACCTGCAGGCCCGGCTCAAGCAGATCGCCTGGTTCTCGGGGTCGGTGACCGGCACCTACGGCCCGGCGACGGCCAGCGCGGTCAAGGGTTTCCAGGGCAAGCGGGCGATCCCCGTCACCGGTGAGGTCGACCAACGCACCTGGGACCGGCTGACCGCCATGACCCGGACGCCGAGCAAGGACGAGAAGCACAACCGGACGCCGAAGCCGTCGGCCACCGGGCTCGACTCCCGCTGCCTGACCGGTCGGGCGATGTGCATCAGCAAGTCCACGAACACCCTGGTCTGGGTGATCGACGGCAAGCCGCAGATGCGGTTCGACGTCCGGTTCGGCTCGGCCGAGCTGCCCACCCGGGAGGGCGCCTTCTCGGTCGGCTGGAAGTCCCGCGACCACGTCTCGACGATCTACCACACCAAGATGCCGTACGCGATGTTCTTCTCCGGCGGCCAGGCGGTGCACTACTCGCCCGACTTCGCGGCCAACGGCTACAGCGGGGCGTCGCACGGCTGCGTGAACGTCCGGAACCTGGCCGGCATCCAGTCACTGTTCGCGCAGGCCCGGGTGGGCGACAAGGTCATCGTCCACCGGTGAGCAGATCCTGGGGATCCAGCCACCTCTGGGGTGGTCAGATCCCCAGGACCTGACGGACCGTGTCGAGGAACCCGTCCGGGTCGGTGAGCAGGTCGCTCCAGGTGAAGCGCCGGACCGTCCATCCCGCGGCCATCACGTCGTTGGCCCTCTGCACGTCGGCTCGGTGCGCCTCCGGCCCGGAGTGGTAGGCGTAGCCGTCGAGCTCCAGGGCGACCCGTCGGTCGACGAAGGCGATGTCGAACTCCACCGGCCGCCCGCCGGGCAGCACCGTCCGGTGGTTGACGGTGAATTTCGTGATGCCCGCGGCGCGGAGCAGCCGGACGGCCATCCGCTCCAGCTCGGAGTGGGCACGGTCCCCCGTCCGCTCGAGCAGCCGGCGCATGGCGACTGTGCCGCTGGTGCCGCGGTGCCGGTCGAAGGTGCGCTGGAGGTCTTCGGCGCTCACCCAGCCCTGCTGTTTCGCGCGGTCGACCAGGGCGATGCCCTGGCCCGGCTGTCGCGACTCCAGGGTCACAGCCGACCGCAGGACGGCCAGCGGCCGGGTGACCAGCGGAACCTGCCAGCGGTGGACGCAGTCGCGCGGATCGAGGAAGTCGCGGCTCACGGTGACCTCGGGGCCGCGTGGGATCCAGCTCGCCCGGGTCTCGGTGAAGGTCCACCGGGACGGCGCCTCCGGCACGCAGCTCCACCACCACGCCGCGCCCAGCCCGGTCAGCACGCTCGACGGCCCGAGCCAGAGCGAGAGCGCCCGAAGGCTGGCCTCGGGCGAGGGGACGACGGCCTGCAGCCGGTAGACCGCGGGCCGCACCCGTACCCAGGTGCCGCTGGCCAGCAGCCGGTCGATCTGACGGCGGCTGAGCCCGGCGGTGAGGGCCTGATGTCGGCTGATCACGCCCGCCTGACGGAGGAGCAGGTGACGGACCTCGACGTCGGAGTTCACGCCGGGAACCTGCCGCTGCGCCCAGTCTGCACGACGCAGCGGGCGCGGCCTGTGGATCGTGGGGAACTAACCACCGCAGCGGTGGACGGACCCCCAGGATCGGGAGGGGTCAGACCCAGATGGCGGCGGAGAGCCCGTGGGGCAGGGGTTCGGGCGGGTCGGGCAGGGACTCGGCCCGGCCGTCGCGGAACCGGCGAGCCGTCCAGGCGGCCGCCCCGGCGTCGAGGACGTCGTCCACGCCGGTTCGCCCGGGTGCCGGGCCGAGGTCGGCGTTCAGGGTGATCCCAGCGGCGGCCAGCAGCCGCTGGCGCTGGACGGCGCCGGCCCAGGTCTTCTTGCCGCTGACGAGGGGCGCTCCGGCCAGGGTCGCGAAGCCCAGCTCGGGATGCACCTCCAGCACCCGCCGCCCGCCGGCGCGGATGAACGCGTCGACCTCGAGCACCTTGGTCCGCAGTCCGAAGGCCTGCCGGGAGAAGCCCTGCCCTGTCCTTCCCCGCTGCACGGCGACGGCCGCGGCGTAGTCGGGCAGGGTGAGGGCGTCGCGGACGGGGGTCAGGAACAGCGACGCGCGGCGGGGGCCCAGCCGGTCCCGTGCCAGCAGGTCGGCCTGCCGAGGACCGTCGGTCGGCAGTCCGATCGGGATGTCGACGCCGACGCAGACCAGCGGGCCGTCCTGCTCGGCCGCCACGAGGACGCCGGCCAGGCTGGCGGCGGTGTAGACGCGGGGCCGGTCCTCGTCCGGTGCCACGGCCACCCAGCCGTCCGGGCAGCCGTCGACGCCGAGCACGCGGCCCTTCGACAGGCTCAGGGCGCGGGTCAGGAGCGGGCGGTCAGGACGAGCGGGCCGTCCGGGGTGATGGCGATGGTGTGCTCGGAGTGCGAGCCGCGGGAGCCGTCCCGGCTGCGCAGCGTCCAGCCGTCGGGGTCGGTGTAGATCTTGTCGGTCGACTCCAGGAACCAGGGCTCGATGGCGATCACCAGGCCCGGCTTGAGCGGTAGACCACGGCCGCGGCGGCCGTCGTTGGGGATGTGCGGGTCGCCGTGCATGGTGCGGCCGACGCCGTGCCCACCGAAGTCGGTGTTGATCTTGTAGCCGGCGTGGGTCGCGACCCGGGCGATGGCGAAGGAGATGTCGCCGATCCGCGCGCCGGGCTGGGCCGCCTCGATGCCCGCCGCGAGGGCGGCCTCGCTGGTGGCGATCAGCCGCAGGTCCTGGGCCCGGGGGGTGCCGACGGCCACCGTGATCGCGGAGTCGGAGACCCAGCCGTCCACGGCGACGGCGAAGTCGAGGCTGACCAGGTCGCCGTCGGCGAGCACGTAGTCGTGCGGCAGGCCGTGCAGCACCGCGTCGTTGACCGAGGTGCAGAGCACCTTGCCGAAGGGGCTGGCCCCGAAGGAGGGGTGGTAGTCGATGTAGCAGCTGACCGCCCCGCGGTCGCGGATCATCTGGTGGGCCAGCTCGTCGAGCTCCAGCAGGTTCACCCCGACGTCGGCGCGCTCGCGGAGGGCCTCCAGCACCTCGGCCACGAAGCGGCCCGCGGGTCGCATCTGCTCGATCTCGGCGGGGGTGCGGTACTCGATCACCCGCCCAGTCTGCCGCACCGGCGCGTGCGGTCCCGCCTGGCGTCAGCCGGTGAGGGTGACGTCGGCGACGACCGGCGCGTGGTCCGACGGCAGCTTGCCCTTGCGGGCCTCCCGGTCGACGTAGGCGTCCTCGACCGTGACCCCGGCGCTGGCCAGCACGTAGTCGATCCGCATGCCCTGGTCCTGGTGGAAGCGGCCCGCCCGGTAGTCCCAGTAGGTGTAGGGCCGGTCGTTCTTGCCCGGCCGGGCCACCACGTCGGTGAGCCCCCAGTCGACGAGGGCGTCCATCGCCGCCCGCTCGGCCGGGGTGACGTGGGTGGAGCCGACGAACAGCGCCGGGTTCCAGACGTCGGCGTCGGTGCGGGCCACGTTGAAGTCGCCCATGATGACCTGCGGGGCCGCCGGGTCGAGGTCGTCCAAGGTCCGGCGCAGCGCGGCGAACCACTCGAGCTTGTAGGGGTACTGCGCGTCGTCGACGGCGCGGCCGTTCGGCACGTAGACGCTGGTGACCCGCAGCCCGCCGCAGTCGGCGGTGGCGTAGCGCGGCTCGGTCATCCCGGGCAGGGCGTCGGCGACCGGGGTCAGCCCCACCTTCGAGAGGATGGCGACCCCGTTCCAGCGTCCGTCGCCGACGTGCATGGCCTGGTACCCCAGCGCCTCGACCTCGGCGAAGGGGAAGCCGGCGTCGGCGCACTTGGTCTCCTGCAACGCGGCCACGTCGGGCTGCCGGGTCTCGAGCCAGTCCAGCAGCCGGGGCAGCCGGGCGCCGACGGAGTTCACGTTCCAGGTGGCGATGCGCACCCGGTCATCCTGGCAGCCGGAGCGAAACCGGATCGCGGTGGCGACCCCGCTCGGGAAGGCTGGGGCGATGAGTGCGGCGCCCCGACCCCTCCGCCGCCGCGAGCGGGACACCCTCGAGGTCTTGCTGGCCGTCGACTTCCCGGGCGTCGAGGCCCTCCGGGCGCAGCTGCCCGGCACGGTGGTGGTCGACCGCTGCCGCTGCGGGTGCCCGTCGGTCAGCCTCCAGCCGCCCGTCGACGCCCCGCTGGCCGCGGTCGCCGACACCGTCCCGGTGGAGGCCGTGGGGATGGGTGCCTACGGCCAGGCCGAAGCGATGGTCCTGCTGTTCGTGCGCGACGGAAGGCTCTCCTACCTGGAGTGCGCCCCGCTCGAGGAGCGGACGCCGAGGACGTTCCCACCCGTGCACCGGATCGTCGACGCCGGCCCGGCCCGCCTCTCCGGCGAGGACGAGGAGGACGGCGAGGACGACGAGAGCGGGGAGCGGGGCTAGACCGGGAGTGCCTGCGGGGCGAGCTCGACCACCCGGTCGCACCGGGTCATCAGCGCCGGGTCGTGGGTGATGACCAGCACCGCCGCGCCGGCGGTCGCGGCGAGCAGGTCCTCGACCAGGGCGTCGGCGGTCGGGGCGTCCAGGTGCTCGGTGGGCTCGTCCAGGACGACCACCGCGTCCTCACGCAGCAGCAGCCGGGCCAGCGCCACCCGCTGCGCCTCGCCGCCGGAGAGACGGCTGCCGTGCTCGCCGACCAACCGGTCCAGCGGCAGGTCGAGCCCCACCCGCCGCAGCGCCGCGGCGCAGGCCTCGTCGTCGGCGTCGCGGCGGCCGATCCGGAGGTTCTCGGCCACCGTGGTGTCGAACAGGTGCGCGTCCTGGGCCAGGTAGCCGACGCCGCCGGAGACGCTGACCGAGCCGGCCCGCGCCGGCAGCAGTCCCAGCACCGTCGCGGCCACCGTCGTCTTGCCCGAGCCGCTCGGGCCCACCAGGGCCACCCGCTCGCCGGCCCGGACGTGCAGGTCGAGGTGCTCGACCAGCGCCGGTCCACCGGGCCAGCCCACGGTCACGTCGTCGAGGTCGACCGCACCCGACCCGGGCTGCCCCGCGCGCGCCGATCCGCCGACCGGTTCCCGGCTCAGCAGCTCGTCGACCCGGGCCAGCGCGGCCCCGGTCCGGGTGCGGGCGGTGAGAGACGCGGGCAGCCCGGCGAGCACCTCGTGCAGGGCCAGCGGGGTCAGGGCCAGCACGGCCACCTGGACCGGGGCCAGACCGCCGTCCGCGACGCCGACGGCCGCCGCGACCAGCCCGGCGGCCACCGCCCCGCCGGTGGTCAGCAGCTGGGCGGCGCCGGCCCAGCCGGTCACCGTCGCGCTCCGCTGCTCGGTCAGCCGCAGCGCCGCGTCGGCCTCGTGCACCCGCTGCAGCAGCGGAGCGGCGGCGCCGTAGGCCCACAGGTCCGGGGCGGCGGCGTGCGCCTCGGTGACCGCCTCGGCGAGCGCACCGCGCAGGGGCGCCAACGAGCGGTCGGCCCGCGCGGCCAGCCGGGCGGCGGCCAGCGGCACGGCGACGGCGCCGAGCGTGGTGGCCACCGCGATCGCCAGCCCGGCCGGCGGCCAGATCACCGTCAGCGCGACGGTGGTGCCGGACGCGACCAGCGCCGCCGCGGTGACGGGAACGATGACGCGGACCACCCGGTCCTGCACGGCGGCCACGTCGTTGACCACCCGGGACAGCAGGTCGCCGCCCCGCCGGCCGACCCAGGTGCCCCCGGCCAGCGCCTCGAACACCCGGACCCGGAGGGCGGACTGGCGGCGCAGGGCGACGTCGTGGCCAACCAGCCGCTCGGCGTAGCGGAAGACGCCGCGGCTGAGGCCGAAGAAGCGGACGCCCACGATCGCCACGATCAGGAACAGCACCGGCGGGTGCTCGGCGGCGCGGGACAGCAGCCAGGCGGACGCGGCCATCAGGGCCACTCCCGCGCCGGACGCCGCGGTGCTCAGGGCGACGGCCCCCACGAGTCGGCGGTCGGTCACCGGGTCACCGCCGCGGCCGCGTCGAGGGCGACCACCCGGTCGGCGGCGGCCAGCACGGCGGGTCGGTGGCTGACCACCACGGTGCTGACGCCGAGGCCGCGCAGGCCGGCGATCGCGTCCAGCTCGGTGCTGGCGTCCAGGCCGGCGGTCGGCTCGTCGACGAGCAGCAGCGACGCACCGCCGCACTGCACCCGGAGCAGCGCGCGGGCCAGGGCGACGCGGCGGATCTCCCCGGCCGACAGCCCCTCGGTGCCGGCCTGGACGGGCTGCTCGAGGTCCAGCCCGGGGGCTCCGGCCCGGTCGAGCGCTTCGCGCACCCGGTTGCGGGGGGCGTCCGGAGCCCCGAGGGCGACGTTGCTGCCGATGGTGCCGCGGAGCAGGGCGGGCCGCTGCGGCACCCAGGCCAGCCGGGCGCGCCAGGCGTCGCCGTCGAGGTCGGCCAGGTCGTGGCCGCCGACCAGCACCTGGCCGGCGGTGGGTCTGGCCAGCCCCAGCAGCAGGGCCAGCGCGCTGGACTTGCCGGAGCCGCTGGGCCCGGCCAGGGCGACGGTCTCGCCCGGGCCGACCACCAGGTCCAGGCCGGACAGGGCGTCGACGTCGGTGCCGGGGTGGCGGAGCCGGGCACCGACCAGCTCGACGGTGCTGGTGGCCGGGTCGGGCACCGCAGGCGAACCCGACGTCCACGTGGCCTCGGCGGCGTCGAGCAGGGCGAACGCCTGGTCGGCGGCGGCCAGGCCGTCGGTCGAGTCGTGGTAGTGGCTGCCCACCTGGCGCAGCGGCAGGTAGGCCTCGGGGGCGAGCATCAGCACGAACAGCGCGGTGGCCAGGTCGAGGTGGCCCTCGACGACGCGGAGGCCGATGCCCACGGCGACCACGGCCACCGACAGGGTGGCCAGCAGCTCCAGCACCAGCGCGGAGAGGAAGGAGACCCGGAGCGCGGCCAGGGTCTCGCGGCGGTGCGCCTCCCCGGTCCGGCGCAGGCCCTCGACCTGGGCCCGGGCCCGGCCGAAGACCTGCAGGGTGGGCAGGCCGGCGACCAGGTCCGCGAAGTGGTGGCCGAGCCGGGACTGCACCCGCCAGCGGCGGGCGACCAGGGTCCGCGTCGTCCAGCCGACCAGCACCATGAACAGCGGGATGAGCGGCACGGTCAGCACGAGCACCACGGCCGAGATCCAGTCCGAGGCCAGGATCGCCGCGCCGACGACCAGCGGCACGGTCGCCGCCAGCACGAGGGCGGGCAGGTAGCGGCCGAAGTAGCCGTCGAGGGCGTCCAGCCCGGAGGTGACCAGGGTGACCAGAGACGCCGAGGTGGCCGGGGCAGTCGGGGCCTGCAGCCGGGCGGCCACGATGTCGGTGCGCAGCTGGGACTTGACGGCGGCGGCGGCCCGCTGGGCCAGCACGGTGCTCAGCCAGCTGAGCAGGGCGCGGCCGGCGAAGACGGCGAGCAGCGCGGGGGCGACGGCCAGTGCGGCGTCCACGGCCCGAGTGGCGAACACCCCGGCGATGGCCCGGGACAGCAGCCAGGCCTGGGCGACCACCAGGACCGCGGTGAGGGTGCCGACCACGGTGGCGCTGACCAGGTAGCGCCGGGTGGCGGCGGCCCGCCGCCAGAGCCGGGGGTCGACGGGTCCGGCCGGCCGGGTGCTGGTGGTGCCGGTCACCGGGCCGCCGGGGCGGGGTGGAGGGCGTCGTCGGGGATGTGGTCGGCCGTCAGCCGGCGGCGGAAGACCCAGTAGGTCCAGGACTGGTAGCCGAGCACCACCGGGGTGGCGAAGGCGGCGGCCCAGGTCATGATCGTCAGCGTGTAGGGGGTGGAGGCGGCGTTGGCCGTGGTCAGGCTCCAGGCCGGGTCGAGGCTGCTCGGCATCACCGCGGGGAAGAGCACGACGAACGCCGTGACGAAGAGCAGGCCGATGGCGGTCGCGGTGCCGACGAAGGCCCAGCCCTCGCGACGACGACGGTTGGCACCCAGCGCGCCGACCAGGCCGAGCGCCGCGACCGCGCTGAGCGCGTAGGCGGCGGGCGAGCCCTGGGTCAGGTTCAGCCAGAGCACCAGCACGACGGTGAGCACGGCGGCCGTGCCACCGACGCGGGCGGCGACCCGGTTGGCCCGCTGCCGCACCACGCCGTCGGTCTTGAGGGCCACGAAGACGGCCCCGTGCAGCAGGAACAGGCTCAGCGTGACCAGGCCGGTCAGCAGGGCGAACGGGTTGAGGAGGGTGACCAGCCCGCCGACGTACTCGCCGTCGGCGTCGATCGGGACGCCGCGCAGCAGGTTCCCGAAGGCCACGCCCCAGAGCAGCGAGGGCACGGCCGAGCCGACGACGATCGCGGCGTCCCAGCGCCGGCGCCAGGCGATCTCGCGCCGCTTGCTGCGGTAGTCGATGGCCACCAGCCGGATGATCAGCGCGGCCAGGATGGCCAGCAGCGGCAGGTAGAACCCGCTGAACAAGGTGGCGTACCACTCGGGGAAGGCGGCGAAGGTGGCGCCGCCGGCCACGATCAGCCAGACCTCGTTGCCGTCGAAGTGCGGGCCGATGGTGTTGATCACCTGGCGGCGCTCCCGGTCGTCCCGGCCGATCACGGGCAGCAGCATCCCGACGCCGAAGTCGAAGCCCTCGAGGACGAAGTAGCCGACCCAGAAGAAGGCGATGAGGACGAACCAGAGGGTGGTGAGCTCCATGTCTGCTCCTAGTAGGCGAACGCCAGCGGGGCGTCCACGTCGTCGTCGGCCGGGGCCGGCGGGGTGACGTCCGGCAGCCCGGACCGGATCGAGCGCAGCATCAGCCGGACCTCGATCACCGCGAGCACGCTGTAGAGCGCGGTGAAGGTGCCCATCGAGATCAGCACCTCGGTCACCGTGGTGCCCGGCGAGACGCCGGCCGCGGTGGGCAGCAGGCCGAACACCAGCCACGGCTGGCGGCCGGTCTCGGTGAAGATCCAGCCGAGGGAGTTGGCGAACAGCGGCATCAGCGGCAGCGCGACCAGCACCGGCAGCCACAGCCGGTGCCGCAGGGTCCGGCCCCCGCGGGTGGCCCACAGGACGACGGCGCCCACCGCGGCCCCCGCCATGCCGAGGGCGATCATCCAGCGGAACGTCCAGTAGGTCAGCGGGATGTTCGGGGCGTAGCTGCCCGGGCCGTAGGTCGCCTCGTAGGCGGCCTG
This sequence comes from Microlunatus lacustris, assembly GCA_039527025.1. Lineage (GTDB taxonomy): Bacteria > Actinomycetota > Actinomycetes > Propionibacteriales > Propionibacteriaceae > Microlunatus > Microlunatus lacustris. Next base: position 59,860 of record BAAAJN010000003.1, on the reverse strand, counting down.
CAGCTCGCGGATGCCCTGCACCTCACCGTCGAGGGTGCCGGTGGACAGGAAGGACAGCAGTCGCGGGATCTTGATCGACCACAGCTCGCGCTGGCCGTCCGGGGTGCCGATGGTGATGACGGAGAAGGACGCGGGCGCCTCGGTCTCGTAGAGCGCCTCGGCTGCGGCCATCTTCATCGGCTGCACCTGCGTCATCACCTTGCCCTGCAGGTCGCCGGTGATGGCGACGCCGATGCCGGCCAGCACCAGGGTGACCACGCCGACCTTGAGCGCGGTCCGCCAGGCTGCGCCCTCGTGCCCTGCGCTCGTCGAAGAGCGCCCTTCGACGGGCTCAGGCCCTGCGACGGGCTCAGGCCCTTCGACGGGCTCAGAGACCGGGGTCCGGGCCGACTTCCACAGGTGGTAGCCGGCCACGCCGGCCATGAAGGCGCCACCGACCATGAAGCAGCCGAAGATCTGGTGGGGGAAGGTGACGACGACGACGGGGTTCGTGAGCACCGCGACGAAGTCGGTCAGCTCGGCGCGGCCGCGCTCGGGGTTGAAGGTGAAGCCGACCGGGTTCTGCATGAACGAGTTGGCGGCCAGGATGAAGTAGGCGCTGAAGATGGTGCCGATCGCGGCCACCCAGATGGTCATCAGGTGGATGCGCTGCGGGAGCCGGTCCCAGCCGAAGATCCACAGCCCGAGGAACGTGGACTCCAGGAAGAAGGCGAGCAGGCCCTCCAGGGCCAGCGGGGCTCCGAAGACGTCGCCGACGAAGCGGGAGTACTCGCTCCAGTTCATCCCGAACTGGAACTCCTGGACGATGCCGGTCACCACGCCGAGGGCGAAGTTGATCAGGAAGAGCTTGCCGAAGAACTTGGTCAGCCGGAGGTAGCGCTCGGAGCCGTTCCGCACCCAGGCTGTCTGCAGGCCGGCCACCAGGGTGGCCAGGCTGATCGTCAGCGGGACGAAGAAGAAGTGGTAGACGGTGGTGATGGCGAACTGCCAGCGGGCCAGAGTCTCGGCGCTCATCGGGTTTCCCTCGTGCTCACGGAGCAATACTACTACCGGGTGTCGTACTAGGCCGAGTAGTACGGAGCCGTGTAGTACGGATCACGTAGTAGGACGGCTAGACTGAGCCCCGTGAACACCCTGGGTGAGCTGGAGCGCAGCGTCATGGAAGAGCTGTGGGCCGCGCAGGCGCCGCAGTCGGTCCGCGAGGTGCACGCCGCCCTGAGCACGCGGCGTGATCTCGCCTACACGACGGTGATGACCGTGCTGGACCGCCTCTCGAAGAAGGGCCTGGTGCACCGCGAGCGCGACGGCCGGGCCTACCTCTACGCGCCCGAGCAGAGCCGCGACGAACTGGTGGCCGACGTCATGCACACCGCGCTGGAGGGCCAGGCGGGGGACCGCACCGCTGCCCTGGTGGCCTTCGTCAGCCGGGTGAGCCCGGAGGAGGCGACGGCGATGCGCGAGGCGCTCGCCCGGTTGGAGCAGCAGGCGTGAGCACCGGTTCCGCCCCGGTCCGACCTCCGGGCTGAGCAGTGGTCGCCCTCGCGCTCGGCGTGCTGGGGCTGGTGCTCGCCGGCCCCGGCCCCCTCTGGGTGGAGCGCTGGCGGTTCCTGCACCGGGTGCCCCGGGCCGCCGTCGTGCTCTGGCAGGCGGGCGCGGTCGCCGCGCTCGTCTCGGTGGTGGGAGCGGGTCTCGCGGTGGCCGTCCCGGTCGCGGCCCGCGGCTGGGGCGAGCTGGATGCCCTCCCGCTCCTGGAGCTGCTGCTGTCCGCTCTGCTGGCCGTCTTCACCGCGGTCGTGGTGCTGCGGCTCGGCTGGTCGCTGGTCGCAGTCGCCCGCGACACCGCCGCCCGCCGCCGCCGGCACCGGGCGGCGGTGGACCTGCTCGGCCGGGTCGAGGAGTCCTACTCGTTGCCCGGCCTGCGGGTGCTCGCCGAGCAGCTGCCGGTGGCCTACTGCCTGCCCGGCCTGCGCGGGTCCCGGGTGGTGCTCAGCAGCGGGACGCTGACCGCGCTCGGCACCGAGGAGGTGCGGGCGGTGGTCGCGCACGAGTCGGCCCACGTCCGGGCCCGGCACGACCTCGTCCTGGACACCTTCACCGCGCTGCACCGGGCCTTCCCGATCGCGGTCCGCAGCGAGATCCCCGCCCAGCAGTGCCGGCTGCTGGTGGAGATGCTGGCCGACGACGCGGCCCGCCGGCTGACCGGCGCGGTCCCGCTGGCCCGGGCCCTGGTCACCCTGGCCGGGGCGCCCACGCCGGCCGGGACCCTCGGCGCCGGCGGCTCCGGCACCGCCGAGCGGATCGCGCGGCTGGCCGAGCCGGCCCGCCCGCACCGGCTGCTCAGCACCGCGGTCTACCTGCTGGCCTGCGGTCTGGTCGTGTTCCCGGTGCTGATCATGCTCACGCCGCGGGTCCTGGGCTGAGGGGTCCTGGCCTGAGGAGTCCGGGCTCGAGCAGCTCCGTCAGCAGCGCGGCCAGCTGCTCGGGGTGGACCACCTCGGCGGTGCTCGCCAGCTCGGCCGCGGTCCACCAGCGGTGCTCGGTCATGGCGCGGCGTTCCAGCTCGGTCCACCCGGTGGTGACCACGGCGTCGGAGCCGACCCGGCAGAGGTAGAAGTCCTCGGTCTGGCGGTAGTCGCGGCCCTCGAAGCTGAACTCCGCCACCCGGTGCAGCACCACCGGCCCGAGGTCGGCAGGCAGCACCAGGCCCGCCTCCTCGAAGGCCTCCCGGCGGGCGGCGTCGGCGGTCGACTCGTCCCCCTCGCAGCCCCCGCCGACGGTGAACCACCACGTCCCGTCCTCCGGCCGCGCCGGGTCGCTGCCGCGGAGCAGCAGCACCGCGGCGCCGTGCACCGCGAGCACCCGGCCCGCCCGTCGCTCCAGGACCACCATGCCCCGAGCATGCCCGGCGGCGGCGCCGTTGACACCGGCGGTAGCGTGCGAGAGCGCTCCCAACACCCCTCGTTCTCGAAGGAGAGACATGAGCCCCGACCGTCCTGCTGGTGTCCGCCGCCGCGCCGTCCTGGGAGCGGGGGCCGCTATCGGCCTGGCCGCCCCGCTGGCCGGGGCGGGCGCCCTCACCGCCGCCGCCGACGAGCGGACCAGCGCCGTCCGCGGCCGGCACGCCGGCTCGGTCCGCGGCGCGCTGTCCTTCCTCGGCGGCGTCACCGACGCCTACCGGACCACCGGCCCGCGGCTGGCGCAGAGCTACCAGGACGCCTCGGGCCTGACCGACATCGCCTTCGTCTACGACAACGCGCTGACGATCATCGCCCTGCTGGCCGGCGGCGACGTCAAGCACGCCCGGGCGCTCGGCGACGGCCTGCTGTACGCGCAGGCGAACGACGAGACCTCCACCGACCGTCGGCTGCGCCAGGCCTACCACGCCGACACCTTCGTGGTCGGCGACGGGACGCGGGAGTGGGCCCACTCCGGCTACGAGTTCGGCCTGGTCGGCACCGCCGTCGGCGACATGGCCTGGTCAGGCATCGCGCTGGCCCACCTGGCCCACCGGACGGGCCGCCGCTCCTACCTCGACGCCACCGTGGCCATCGGCCGCTGGATCCAGCGGAACACCTGCTCCACCACCGGCCTCGGCGGGTACACCTTCGGCGAGACCGCGGGCCTGGAGGACCACAAGTCCAGCGAGCACAACATCGACCTCACCGCCTACTTCCGGCTGCTCGCCCGGCTGACCGGCGACGCCGTCTGGCGGCGGCGCGCGGACCACGCCTGGGCGTTCCTCGAACGGGTCTGGAACGACGAGGACGGCTTCTTCTGGACCGGTTCCGACGACGGCGCGACGATCAACAAGGCCCCGGCCCAGCTGCCGTTGGACGTGCAGACCTGGTCCTGGCTGGCCGCGCGGGAGCGCCGCTACGCCGAGGCGCTGGACTGGGCGCGGACCAACCTGGCCACCACCGACACCCCGCTGCGGGCCAACTCGGCCCTGACCGGGCGGCAGACGGTGCACGGCGTGGTGTTCGCCAGCGGCTCGCTGACCGCCGACACCGACGCCCCCATCGGGGGCCAGTCCTACAACCCCGAGCCCGACGACGGCGCGGTCTGGTTCGAGGGGACCGGCCAGCTGGCCATCGCCCTGCGCGACCGGCGGGCCGCCGGCGACGCCGAGCGCGTCGAGGACCTGCTCGGCCAGCTGCGCTACGCGCAGAACCAGCTCGGGCAGGGCCAGACCTTCGGAGGTGAGCGGATCGAGGGCGGCATCGTCGCCGCGTCCAGCCCGATGGACACCGGGTTCGGGTTCGGCTACTACCCGAACCTGCACCTCGCGGCCACGTCCTGGTACGTCTTCGCCGCGACCGGGACCAATCCGTACCGGTTCTTCTGACCCGGTTTCCTGGTGATCGGTCGGCTGACCGGCTGGGTCAGCGGACGGTGACCGAGAGCTGGTGGTAGCCCGAGGAGCCGTCCGGAGCGGGCGGCGCCTCGGCCGCGTCCTGCACGGTGCCGGCGGCGTCGGTCGCCCGGACGGTGAGGGTGTGGTCGCCGCTGGGCGCGTCCCAGAGGTAGCGCCACTGCCGCCAGGTGTCGGGCCCGGTGGTCTCGGCCAGCTCGGCGCGCTGCCAGGCGCCGCCGTCCACCTGCACCTCCACCGCCGCGATGCCGGTGTGCTGCGCCCAGGCGACGCCGGCCACCGCGACCTGGCCGGCGTCGACACCGCGACGGGGCACGTCGATCCGGGAGGCGAGCTTGATCGGACCACGCTCGGCCCAGCCGAGCGGGGTCCAGTAGCCGTAGTCGGCCTCGAAGGTGGTCACCTTGAGCTCGGTCACCCACTTGGTGGCCGAGACGTAGCCGTACAGGCCGGGGACGACCATCCGCACCGGGAAGCCGTGCTCCAGCGGCAGCGGCTCGCCGTTCATCCCGATGGCCAGCAGCGACTCCCGGCCCGGGTCGGTGAGCGCGTCCAGCGGCGTGCCCGCGGTGAAGCCGTCCTCGCTGGTGGAGAGCACCATGTCGGCGCCGGCCGTGGGCCGGGCCCGGGCGAGCAGCTCGCGGATCGGGTAGCCCAACCAGACGGCGTTGCCGACCAGGCCGCCGCCCACCTCGTTGGAGACGCAGGTGAGCGTGGCCACGTGCTCGACCAGCGGCAGCGCGGCCAGCTCGGCGTAGCTGAGGGTGACCTCCTGCTCGACCATCCCGGTGATGGTCAACGACCAGTCGTCGGGGTCGATCGCCGGCACCTGGAGGGCGGTGTCGATGCGGTAGAAGTCGGCGTTCGGCGTGATGTAAGGCGCCAGACCCGGCACCCCGAGGTCGGCCGCGGCGGGCACGGTGGCGGCGGACCGTGCCGCTCCCGGCAGCCGCAGCCGCAACCGGGCCTCGTTGACGCGGCCGGCGGCCCCCAGCAGCACCTCGCCGACGACGGCCCCGACGGCGGCCAGCCCGCCGACCACCAGGGTGAGCCGCAGGAAACCGCGCCGTTCCGGGGAGGCCGGCTGCCCTGATCCGGACTGCCCTGCTCCGGACTGCCCTGAGCCGGACTGCTCTGCTGCTGACTGCTCGGGGGCCGCGGCATCGCGCCAGGCCTCCAGCCGGTCGACCATGACCCGGAGCAGCAGGTAGCCGAGCGCCAGGCCGACGATGGTCGGCAGGTAGACCATCGGGTCGGACCCGGCCCGGGCGGCCACCCCGACCAGGCCCAGCACGGCGACGACGGCCAGCAGGGCGGCGCCCCCGAAGCGGCGCCGCAGCTCGGCCTGGCCGGCGAGGGCGCACACGACCAGCACGGCGACGGTGATGATGGCCACCAGCACCGGCTTGTCGGCCGTGCCCAGGGTGTCCTTGCCGAAGTTGACCAGCGGGGCCGGCAGCAGGTCGATGACCAGCTCCCCGACCGCCGAGACCGGGGCCCCGACCGGACCCATCAGCCAGGCCGCGAGGTTGGCCACGGCCAGTCCCGCCAGCCCGGCGACCAGCCCGGCCAGCCACGCCGCCCGGCGGAGGGGACGGGTGCCGGTCCCGGCGGCGGTCGCGGCGCGTTGGTGCATGGGTCCATAGTGCGCCGCGGGGCGAAGGGACGTGGCTGGGCGAGCCGCGGGCCCGTTCCGGCGAGGGTCGGCACGGTGGGGACGGGCCGCCGCACGACCGGAACGCCGTCGTCACACGACCGACCCCGGACTGGTTGCCATGCTGTCCGGGCAACCTCTACGTTATACGTATGCACCTCACGCCTGCCGACAAGAGCCGGGTCTCCGGAACCTTCTCCGTGGTCCGCGAACCGGCGCGACCCGACGTGGCCGCCCAGTCCGACCCGGCCGTCATCGCGACCGTGTCGACCATGCTCTCCGACATCGAGCAGCACGGGCTGGCCGCGGTGCGGCGCTACGCCGAGCAGCTGGACGGCTGGACCGGTGGCGACGACTTCGAGATCCCGGCGGACCAGGTGGAGTCGCTGACCGCGTCGCTGCCGCAGGACCTGCGCGACGCGCTGGACGCCGGCGCCGAGCGCACCCGGCGGTTCGCGGAGATGCAGCGGGCGCACCTCACCGACTTCGAGGCCGAGGTCATCCCCGGCGTGGTGTGCGGGCAGAAGTACGTGCCCGTCGGCAACGTCGGCGCCTACCTGCCGGCCGGCCGCTTCCCGCTGCTGGCCAGCGCGTTCATGACCATCGGTGTGGCCCGGGCCGCCGGGGTGCCGAACGTCGTCTCGGCCACCCCTCCGTCCTCCCACGGCACCGCCCACCCGGCCGTGCTCTACGCCGCGCGGGCCTCGGGCGCCGAGCGGATCTTCGCCCTGGGCGGGGTCCAGGCGCTCGCCGCGATGGCCTTCGGCCTGCTGGACGGGGTGGCCGCGGACATGATCGTCGGCGCGGGGAACGCTTTCGTGGCCGAGGCGAAGCGGCAGCTGTACGGCAAGGTCGGCATCGACGTGCTGGCCGGCCCGTCGGAGGTGGCGGTGATCGCCGACGAGACCGCGAGCGCGACCATGGTCGCCGCCGACCTGCTGGCCCAGGCCGAGCACGGGCCCAGCTCCCCGGCCTGCCTGGTCACCACGTCAGCCGAGCTGGCCGCGGCCGTCGAGGTGGAGATCGCCCGCCAGCTCGAGGGCCTGGCCACCCGGGAGATCGCCGGCGCCGCCTGGCGCGACTGGGGCTCCATCTACGTCGCCGACTCGGCGAAGACCGCCGTCGAGATCATGGACCTGCTCGCCCCCGAGCACCTCGAGATCCTCACCGCCGACCCCGACTTCTACCTGGACAACCTGCGCAACTACGGGTCACTCTTCCTGGGTGAGTGGTCGACCGTGGCCTACGCCGACAAGGGCATGTCCGGCACCAACCACGTGCTGCCCACCGCGCGCGGCGCCCGCTACACCGCGGGTCTCTCGGTGACCGGCTACCTGAAGCAGCTGACCTACCAGAGGGCGACGCGCGCGGCCACCGAGGCCCAGGCCGGTCCCGTCGTCACCATCTCCGACTTCGAGGGCATGCCGGGGCACCGCGACAGCGCCCAGCTGCGGCTCGACCTCATCGCCGGCGGCTGAGGCTTCCCCGACCCGTCTGCCGTCGTCCTCCGTGGCGGCCGGCGCACAACTGAACAGGTACCCGTGAAAGTGCTCGGCCCGTTCGTGATCCGTTCCGCCCTTGATCGAAGAAGAGGACCCATGCGCGCATCCCGCCTGTCCCGAGCACTGGCCGTCGGCCTGCTCTCCGCCTCGTTGGTCGGCCTGACGGCGTGCGGCGCCGGCTCCCGCACCGGCGCCGAGACCGCCACCAAGGTGGCCTGCGACTTCGAGAACCCGGCCGAGCCGACCACGGTCAACGTCCTGGCCTACAACTCCTCGGCCGTCGACCCGTACTCCAACACCATGGTGTCCAGCTGCACCCACGACAACGTGACGGTGAAGCACGACCCGATCGACTTCGCCGGGCAGGTGCAGAAGACCACCGCCACCCTGGCCGGGGACACCGGGACCTACGACGTCATCGAGACCTACTCCTTCGTGGTGCCCGACCTCGCCAAGCGCGGCAAGCTCGTCCCGCTGGACGACCTGTTCGCGAAGTACAAGGACACCTACGCCCTCGACGACATCGACGAGAACCTGCGTGCGGCGATGAGCTACGAGGGCAAGCTGTACGGCCTGCCGATGCAGACCCAGGTGCTGACGATGGTCTACCGCAAGGACCTGTTCGAGAAGAACGACCTCCAGCCCCCGACCACGTTCGACGAGCTGCGCGAGGTGTCGAAGAAGCTGCAGGACACGGGCGACATGAAGTACCCGCTCGCCCTGCCGTGGTCGGCCAGCGCGGACATCTCCACCGGCTACAAGGCCACCCTGAACTCCCTGGGCAAGGACTTCGTGGCCGAGGACGGCCAGACCCCGAACTTCACCACCCCCGAGTCGGTCCAGGCCTTCGAGGAGATAAAGTCGCTGCTGCCCTTCATGGACCCCCAGGCCACCACCTTCGACCAGCCCAAGGTCCAGCAGCAGCTCTACAACGGTTCCGCCGCCATCGGCATCATGTTCTCGGGCCGGATGAACGACCTCGTGCAGGAGAAGAACACCAAGCTGTTCGACCAGTTCGCCTTCGCCCCGCCGCCCGCGGTCGAGGAGGGTGGCCTCCAGTACGGCGCCCTCTCCGTCGACGGCTGGTCGATCCCCTTCAACACCAAGATCGACCACGACCTGCTGTTCCAGCTGCTCGGCTCCTCGGTCAGCGAGGAGGCCTCCAAGGCGTCCATCCCGGCGGCCTACCCGGCGCGCAAGGGGCTCGACCAGAGCGCGTCGCCCTACGCCGCCGCCGCTGAGGCCGCCATCGCCGGCGCCCCGCCGGCCGAGGCGCAGCCCTGGGTGCCGCCGATCACCTCGGCCACCACCGACATCATCGGCTCGGTGATCTTGGGCAAGCAGTCGGTCGAGGAGGGCACCAAGGCCATGCAGGCCGCCGCCGAGAAGGTGCTGGCCGAGCAGTAGGTCCGGCCCGCACTCCCGCCCGCCTGTCGAAGAGGGGACCAGCATGAGACGCCGCGAGTTCTGGCTGCTCGTCACACCGAGTGTGATCGTGATGTTCGGCTTCATGCTGGTCCCGCTCTACCGGACGGTGCGGTGGAGCTTCCAGCAGGTCGAGTACGGGGCCCCGGGGGCCGAGGTGGGTCTGGCCAACTTCGCGGCCGCGATGAGCGACCTGCGGTTGGGCCGGGCGGTGCTGTTCACCCTCGGCCTGACCGTGGTGGTCACCGCGTTCTGCCTGGTCTTCGGCTACATCCTGGCCACCCTGATCAACGTGCTGGGCCGCCGCTGGCGGCCGGTGGTGCTCGGGATCCTGCTGATCCCCTACGTGCTGCCGCACGTCGTCGGCGCTGTCGCCTTCTCCTGGCTGTTCGACACCAACTTCGGCGGCATCATCAACTTCATCGCCAACCTGGTCACCGGCGGCGGGTTCGGCGAGCCGCTGTGGTTCATCGAGGCCTGGCCCAACCGCTTGATCGTGGCGGCCAACGCCGTCTGGTTCATGCTCCCGTTCGCGATGCTGATGATCCTGGCCGGGTTGCAGGGCGTCTCGACCGAGACCCTGGAGGCGGCCGAGATCGACGGGGCCGGGCCCCTGCAGCGCCACCTGTACGTGATCATCCCGAGCATCCGCGGCGTGCTGGGGTTCGTCTTGTTGATCTTCACCATGGACGTGCTCAGGATCTTCGACTCGCTGATCGCCCTGTCACCGCAGGCGGTGGCGCTGGGCAACGAGTCGATCATGCTCTACATCTACAACGTCGCCTTCCGTGAGGGCGCGGTGAACCTGGGCCTGGGCAGCGCCATCAGCGTGCTGACCATCCTGCTCATCCTGGTGCTGCTCTACCCCTCGATCCGTGCGCTCGTGAAGGAGGCCAAGGCGGCATGACCATCGACCTGCAGCCCGCCGGGGACACCGCCCCGCGCCGCGGCGCCGTGGCCACGGCCGCCTCCATCGCCGAGCGGGACGCGACCCGCGCCCGCTACCGCTCCCGGCGGCGGACGGTCGCGGTGATCTCCGCCCTGGTCCTGGCCGCGACCTGCGTGCTGATGGTGTTCCCGTTCATCTGGGCCACCCTGTCCTCGCTCAAGCCGACCAACGTGGCCTTCTCCAACCCGCCGGTGTTCGCGTTCGCGCCGACGTTCCAGCCCTACGTCGACCTCTGGCAGACCACCAACTTCTACCTCTACCTGGCGAACACCGTGATCGTCGCGGTGATCAGCACGCTGGTCGCGCTGCTCGTCGGGCTGCCCTGCGCCTACGCGCTGTCCCGCTACGGCGGCGTCGCCTCGCTGGTGCTGCTGGTGCTGGCCCTGGTCTTCCGCGCCCTGCCGCGCTTCGCCGTCGTGCTGCCCATGTACGAGATCAGCAAGTCGCTGGGGATCTACGACACCACCTACGCCCTGGCCGCGGCGCTGATCGCGATCAACCAGCCGTTCACCATCTGGCTGCTGCGCAACTTCTTCGCCGAGATCCCCCGCGAGCTGGACGAGGCGGCGATGGTCGACGGCTGCACCCGCTTCGGGGTGCTGCGGAAGATCATGCTGCCGCTGATGGGGCCGGGCATCCTGACCGCCGGCATCTTCGTGTTCCTGTTCGCCTTCCAGGAGTACCTGACCGCGGCCGTGCTGACCGACGTCACCGCCAAGACGGTGCCGGTGTTCATCGCCACCCAGATCGGCCAGAACCTGCCGCTGCTGCAGCAGGCCTCGGCCGCCACCGTGCTGCTGACCCTGCCGGTGGTCGGGATCGCCTTCGTGGCCCAGAAGTACCTGGTCGCCGGACTGGCCTCCGGCGCCGTCAAGGGGTGAGCACCGCCGCCGAGCCGCTCGTGCTGCTGCCCGGGATGGGCTGCACGGCGGCGCTCTGGTCAGGGCTCGACCTGCCCGTCGCCCCGCTCACCCCGCTGCTCGAGCGGCCGTCGCTGGACGCCGAGGTGGACCGCCTGCTGGAGCTGCTGCCCGAGCGGTTCGCCCTGGCCGGGCTGTCGTTGGGCGCCATCGTGGCCATGGCGCTGGTCCGGCGAGCGCCCGCGCGGGTGACCCGGCTGGCCGTGCTGTCCACCAATCCCTACGCCCCGACGCCGGCCCAGCGGGCGGTGTGGGCGGAGCAGCGCGCGCAGCTGGTCGCCGGCTCGGCGCGGACGCTGCAGGGGAGCCTGCTGCCGCTGCTGCTGTCACCGCCCGTGCTCGACCGGCGGGCCGACGTGGTGGCCGCCACGCTGACCATGGCCGAGGAGCTGGGCACCGAGGCCTACGACCGGCAGCTGCGGCTGCAAGCCACCCGCGTCGACGAGCGGCCGGGCCTGGTCCTGGTCCGCTGCCCGACGCTGGTGCTCGCCGCCCGCGACGACCGGCTCTGCGGGCTGGACCGGCACACCGAGATCGCGCGGCTCGTCCCCGGGGTCACCCTGCGCGTCGTGGAGAACAGTGGTCACCTCTCCCCGCTGGAGCAGCCCGCCGTGGTCAGCGACCACCTCCGCCACTGGCTCGCGGCTCCCGCGGCGCCCTGAGCCTGTCCACCGCGCCCTGAGCTTGTCGAAGGGCAACCACTGCGCCCTGAGCTTGTCGAAGGGCAACCACTGCGCCCTGAGCTTGTCGAAGGGCAATCACTGCGCCCTGAGCTTGTCGAAGGGCAACCACTGCGCCCTGAGCTTGTCGAAGGGCAACCACTGCGCCCTGAGCTTGTCGAAGGGCAAGCAGCCTCAGGCCCTTGATGGCCGGTCGGTCTCACGTCCTGAGCCTGTCGAAGGACCCCGGTGGGATCCCGCTCGCGACAACCCGGGGAGGTCGGCGAACCGCCCCTCGATCAAGGCTTCCCGCTTCTCGCGGCGCCAGCCCTTGATCCTTCGCTCGAGGACGTAGGCCTCATCGATCCGCTCACACTCCAGGGCCCAGACGAGTTCGACCGGCCGACGTCTGGCTGTGTAAGAACCGGCGGTGCCGATCGCGTGCTGACTCATCCGTCCGTCGAGGTCGCGTGCGCTGCCGACGTAGTAGGAGTCATCGGAACATCGCAGGATGTAGGTCCAAGGCATGCCCTGAGGCTCTGCGCGTCCTGCCGCAGGTGCCAGCCCGGCTGGGAGGCTGTGGACGACGGGCGGATCGGGCTTGTGCACGGCGCTCTCAGATCCATCGGCTCGTCTACCCCAGCCAAGTGCGTGGATGTTGTTGCGTCGATCGTCCCGGCCGCGCTCGGCGAGTGGGGCCCTTCGACAGGCTCAGGGTGCGGGGGTCCGTGGGCCCTTCGACAGGCTCAGGGCGCGGTTGGGAGGGCCGTGCGGAGGTCGGCGAGGTGGGCCATCACCGTCGCGGTGAGGTTGTAGACCACCAGCTGGGCGCCGTCGGCGAAGGAGGCCTCCGCGGCCGCGCGGCTGCCGACGATGTCCATCCGGGCCCGGCCGGCGGCGGCCAGGGACCGGTGCACGGTGGCCAGGCCCTCGGCCGGGTCGGGATCGGCGGGGGTGCTGGAGGCGCGGAGGTCTGCGGTGCCGACCATGATTCCGTCCAGGCCGGGGGTGGCGACGATCGCGTCGGCCGCGGCGACGCCGGCGGGGGACTCGATCATCCCGAAGACCAGCGTGCGCTCCGCGGCGGCCCGGGCGTGCTCGTCCGCGCTGACCAGCCCGAACCGGCCAGCGCGCCCGTAGGTCGCGAAGCCGCGGAGCCCCGTCGGCGGGTAGTGCGCGGACGCCACCAGCGCCGCGGCCTGCTCGGGGGTGTCGACGTGCGGGGCGACGACGCCCTCGGCGCCGGCGTCCAGGACGCGGAGCACCAGGGCGGGTTCGTGCCCGCCGACCCGGACCAGCACGGGGACGCCGTGCGTCTGCGCCAGCACCAGGTGCCGGCGGAGCTCGCCCACGTCGGCGGCGCCGTGCTCGGTGTCCAGCAGCACGAAGTCGAAGCCGCTGACCGCGACCATCTCGACGAGCTCCTCGGTGCCCAGCCGCAGCAGGGCGCCGAGCAGCCGCTCCCCGTTCGCCAGCCGGGCCTTCAACGATCCGCTCATCACGCCACCATCCCCGCCGACAGGTCGACGTCCGCTCCGCACAGTCCGGGCATCGCCAGCATCGCCACCACGGCCGCGCCGACCTCCTCCTCGGTCACCATCCGGCCCAGGGCGGACCGGGACACGAACGCCTCCTCGGCCGCGGCCTCGGTGCTGCCCGTCCGCTCGGCCTCCAGCCGGAAGTTCCGCTCCATCCGGGGCCCGGCCACCGGGCCGGGAGACAGCGTGTTGACGTTCACCCCGGCCGGCCCGACCTCGAACGCCAGCGTCGAGGTCAACCCGATCACCGCCATCTTCGACGCGGCGTACGGGGTGCGCCGGACCAGCGGCCGCTTGCCGGAGACCGACGCGACGTTGACCACGTCGCCCCGGCCGCGCGCCACCATCGGCGGCAGGAACGCCCGGCAGACCAGGAACACCCCCCGGACGTTGACGTCGAAGACCTCGTCCCACTCCTCGACGGACACCTCCGTCAAGGGCGCGACCGGCCCCGCCACGCCGGCGTTGTTGACCACGACGTCGACCTCGACGTCGGCCAGCGCCTCGGCCAGTGCGGTCACCGACGCAGGGTCGGCCACGTCGCAGATCTGCCAGGACGCCCGCTCGCCGAGCCCGGCGCAGACCTGCTGCAGCGGCTCGGCCCGGCGTCCGGCCAGCACGACGGCCGCCCCCTGCGCGTGCAGGGCCCGGGCGATGGCGGCTCCGAGCCCGTTCCCGCCGCCGGTGACCAGCGCCGTCCGTCCGGTCAGGTCCGTCAGCGCCGTCACGGCTGGCCGGCGGGCTCGGTCTCGAGCGCGGCGTCGATCCAGTCGAACCGGTCGCCGAGGTGCCGGGCCGCGCGGGCGTCGCCCGAGCGGGCGTGGCCCTCGAACAGCTCCACCCGCGAGGCGCGACCGCAGACCCGGCCCAGCTCACCGCTGGACGTGGTGTCCCGGACCTCCTGGTAGGTGGCCGTGCGCAGGTACTTGCCCACCCACAGGCCGCCGGTGTAGCGCGCGGCGCCCAGCGTCGGCAGCACGTGGTTGGTGCCGATCACCTTGTCGCCGTAGGAGACGCAGGTGTTCTCCCCGAGGAACAGGGCGCCGTAGTGGACCATCTTGTCCAGGGCCGCGCGCGGCTCGGCGGTGAAGATCTGCACGTGCTCGGAGGCGAAGGAGTCGGCGACGGCGTAGGCCTCGTCGAGGTCGTCGGTGACGATGACCTGGCCGTAGTCGCGCCAGGCCGGGCCGGCGTAGTCCGCGGTCGGCATGCCGGGCAGGATCCGCTCGACGTGCGCCATCGCCTCGCGGGCCACCCGCTCGCTGTTCGTGACCAGCACCGCGGGCGACTCTGGTCCGTGCTCGGCCTGGGAGAGCAGGTCGACGGCGACCAGGAACGGGTCGGCCGCCTCGTCGGCGACGACGAGGATCTCGGTCGGCCCGGCGAACAGGTCGATGCCCACCTCGCCGAACAGCTGGCGCTTGGCCTCGGCCACGTAGGCGTTGCCCGGTCCGGCGATGAGGTCGACGCGGTCCATCGACTCGGTGCCGACGGCCATCGCGGCCACCGCTTGCACCCCGCCCAGGATCCAGATCTCGTCGGCCCCGGCCAGGTGCATCGCGGCCACGGTGGCGGCGGGGATCTCGCCGCGGATGGGCGGGGTGCAGGCGACGACGCGCGGCACGCCGGCGACCTTGGCGGTGATGACCGTCATGTGGGCCGAGGCGGTCAGCGGGTACTTGCCGCCCGGGATGTAGGCGCCGGCGGCCTGCACCGGGACGTGCCGGTGGCCGAGGAAGACCCCGGGCAGCGTCTCGACCTCGACGTCGGTCATCGAAGCCCGCTGCACCTCGGCGAAGTGCCGGACCTGGGACTGCACGAACACGATGTCGTCGATCACCTGCTGCGGCAGGGTGGCCATGATCTCGGCGACCTTCTCGGCTGAGAGCCGGAAGTCCCCGGTCCAGCGGTCGAAGGTCTCGGCGTACTCGCGGACCGCAGCGTCGCCCCGCGAGCGGATGTCGGCGATGATCCCCTGCACGCGCTCGCGGACGTCGTCCTGGCTGGTGTCGGCGAACGACTTCGACCGGCCGGTCTTGAGATGGGTGGGCACGCAGGAACTCCTCGGCTCGTCGACGACGTCACCGCAGCAACGCCTACATACGTATGTCGGTAGTACACCCCGAGCCGGTCCGTCGGGTCAAGGGCGACCGGGGCGCCGGCGGCTATGCTGCCCTCCAGCCCGCCGGAAGGGGAGCCTCGCATGGTGGTCACCAGCCACGACGTCGCGCGCCTGGCCGGGGTCAGCCAGCCGACGGTCTCACGAGCCCTCCGCGACAGCCCCAAGGTCTCCGAGGAGACCAAGCGCCGCGTCCGGGAGGCCGCCGCCGCCCTGGGCTACGTCCCCAGCGAGACCGGCAGGGCGCTGTCCAGCGGCCGCACCCGGCGGATCGGGCTGCTGCTGACCGACCTGGAGAACCAGTTCTACCCGCACGTCATCGCGCCGATCCACCGCGAGCTGGAGGCGCTGGACTACCAGCTGGTGCTGCAGACGGAGTCCTCCGACACCGGCCGGGTGGCCGAGCGGCTGCTGGCCAACGGGGTGGACGGGGTGCTGCTGGCCACCACCACGGTGGACTCGCTGCTGCCCGTCCGGCTGCGCGACCGCGGCGTCCCCTTCGTCTACTTCAACCGCACCGCGGAGTCGGTCGAGGCGGACTCGGCCGAGGTCGACGCCGAGAGCGGGCTGAGCCAGCTGGCGGCACGGATCCTCGAGCTGGGCCACCGGCGGGTGGGCGCGATCTTCGGCCCCCGCAACACCAGCACCGCCGAGCAGCGGGAGTCCGCGCTGCGCGACGCGCTGGCCGTCGGCGGCGTCGGCATCGGCTCCGCCCTCAGCTACCGCGGGCCCTTCGACTTCGAGACCGGCCACGCCGGTGCCCGGCACCTGCTGCAGCGCGCCGACCGGCCGAGCGTCCTGGTCTGCGGCAACGACGTCGTGGCCTACGGCGCGCTCAACGCCGCCCGGGAGCTGGAGCTGCGGGTGCCCACCGACGTCTCGATCGTCGGCTTCGACGACCTGCCGGCAGCCCGCTGGCCGCTGCTCCAGCTGACCACCGTGGCCTTCGACCTGGACGCGATGGCGCGACGCGCGGCCAGCCTGCTGGTCGACCGGATCGAGGAACCGGACGCGCCGTTCCGGCACGAGCGCTTCCCCAGCCGGCTGGTGGAGCGGGGGACGCTGGGCGCGGCTCCCTGAGCAGGGCCACTCGACGACGAGCTGTGCATACGCATACACTGCGAGAGCACGCCCGTCGCCGTACCAGGAGGACCCATGCCGTTGGACCCCGTCGCGTACCAGCCCTACACCGACCCGGACGACTTCATCCGGGAGGTGACCGACCTGATCTGGGTCAACCGCTCGATCGGACACATCCGGGAGAACTACGAGCCGGACTCGATCGTGCACGGGGCGTACGGGACCTCGGTCGGGGTCGAGGAGGTGGTGGCCGGCACGCTGATGCGGATCGCCGCCACGCCGGACCGGGTCGGCCAGGCCGAGGACGTGGTCTGGGAGGCCCGCGGCGACGACGCGTTCCTCAGCTCCCACCTCGTCTTCTCCGCCGACCCGGCGAACGGGTTCGTGCACCGCACCATCGCCAACTGCCTCTACCGGCGGGGCCGGATGGTCGAGGAGTGGGTGGTCCGGGACTCCCTGGCCATCGCCCTGCAGCTCGGCCAGGACCCCGACGCCGTCGCCCGGGAGAAGGGCTACCTCGGCTTCTCGGGCAGCATGACCGAGGCTCCGCCGACCGACGTGCTGGCCGTCGGCGACTCCGGACCCCGGCCCGACGACCACCGTCCGGAGGTCTCCCACGTGCTCGCGATGATCGAGCAGGTGTGGAACGGGCGCGACCTCAAGGCCGTCGAGGACTACTTCGTCCGCGACCTCACCCTGCACACCGTCGGCTACCGCACCGTCATCCGGCCCGAGAACTACCGCCGCGAGCTGCTGCGGATGCTCCGGGCCTTCCCCGCCGGGCAGTTCGAGGTCCGCGACGTGGCCGCCAACGCCGCGGAGCGGTACGCCGGCCTCCGGGTCGCCGTCACCTGGGTCTACCGGGGCGAGTACAACGGCGTCGCCGACTTCGGCCCGCTGACCGGGACCCCGGTGGAGATCCTCGGCGTCTCGCAGTTCCTCGTCCAGGACGGCCGGATCGTCCGGGAGGTGCGGATCTACGACGAGATCTCCGTGCGCACCCAGATCGCCGTCCGCCGCGGCGACACCCCCTACGACAGCACCAACATCTACTGACGCCGAGCCCGGCTGCCGCCGAGGCCCGCCGTCCCCCCTCCTGCCGAAAGGATCCCTCATGACCGACGTGGTCGTCCCCTCCACCGAGGTGGCCCGACGGACCATCCGCCGCACCGACTGGGTGGCCGAGAACGCCGCCTTCATCGACTGCCGGACCCCCGGCTCGGACCGCAAGTCGAACTACGCCTTCATCGGCCCCGGCGTCTCCCAGAACGCCAAGCAGTTCATCAACCTCAGCGAGCCGCACGGCTACAACGTGGGCGCCGCGGGGATGCCGAACGGCGTCAACAACAACCTGCACCTGCACTTCACCGCCGAGGTGTTCATCAACTTCGGCGGCACCTTCCGGATCCGCTGGGGCGTGGACGGGAAGCAGGGCGAGTACGTGAGCCACGACGGCGACATCATCTCGGTGCCCAGCTGGATCTTCCGCGGCTTCACCAACGAGGGCCCCGACGAGGGCCTGCTGCTCACCGTGCTGGGCCACGACGTCACCGGCGGCATCATCTGGGGGCCGTCGGTGCTCAAGGAGGCCGAGTCCTACGGCCTGCACCTGACCGCCGACAACCGGCTGATCGACACCGTGGCGGGCGACGAGCTGCCCTCCGACGTCCCGCTGATCAAGCCGATGAAGCAGGAGTACATCGACGACCTCACCACCTACAGCGTGGAGGAGATGCGCGAGCGGGTCACCCAGGCCGGCGACCGCCGCTACAGCGCGCACGCGACGCTGAGCCACGCGCTGCCGGGCGGCGCGGGGGAGCTGGCGCTGGTCATCGGCTACGGGATGAGCGAGGACCGCCGGCAGGTGCCGCGGCTGCACGAGCCGCACAGCTTCAACATGGCCTGGCTGCGGGCGACGCCGGGCGAGGGCCTGCTGCGGCACCGGCACGACGCCACCTCGACGCTGCTGGTCAAGTCGGGCCGCTGGCAGGTGACGCTCAACGCCGGCGACGCCGAGGAGACCGTGGTCCTCGGACCGCAGGACATGCTGTCGGTGCTGCCGGGCAGCTGGCGCCGGATCGAGCTGCTGGAGGCCGGCACTGCTGACAACGGCGGCGACGCTGCCACCCCGGGCACCGGTGAGCTGCTCGTCGTCAACGCCGGCGACGGCCGCATCCGGTGCGAGTGGGCGCCTGAGGTCGTCGAGGCGGCCTTCGACGCCGGCTGGATGCTCGACCCGAACGGCTACCTCGCCCCGGTCGCGGTCATGGTGACCGCCACCGAGGACGACTGACCTCGGACCGGACACACCGTGACCCTGCTCGCCGCCTGCCAGGTGCCGGTCGACATCGACGACCCGGTCAAGACCCACCGGATCGTCGCCGAGGCGGTGGCCGAGGCGGCCGGGCGGGGTGCGCAGCTGGTCGTGCTGCCGGAGCTGACGCTCTGCGGCTCGATCTGGCGCGATGCCGAGG
Source organism: Microlunatus lacustris (assembly GCA_039527025.1). Lineage (GTDB taxonomy): Bacteria > Actinomycetota > Actinomycetes > Propionibacteriales > Propionibacteriaceae > Microlunatus > Microlunatus lacustris. Next base: position 41,168 of record BAAAJN010000003.1, on the reverse strand, counting down.
AGTGCTCCGACCGCGCGGAGCCGGTGACGGGTCCGTCGGTCGAGCTGTTCCGCCAGCTGTCGCGCGAGCACGGGATCGCCGTGGTCGGCGGGTTCTGCGAGGTCTCGGGACGGGACAAGCCCTACAACAGCGCTGTGGTCGTCGACGGCGGTGAGGTGCTGGCCGTCTACCGCAAGACCCACCTGTGGGACAAGGAGAAGCTGCACTTCACCCCCGGCGACCGGCTCCCTCCTGTCGTCGCCACCCGGGTCGGCGCGGTGGCCCCGCTGATCTGCTACGACCTGGCCTTCCCCGAGGTGGTGCGGGAGGTCGCCCGACGCGGTGCCCAGGTGGTCGCGTCACCGGCGAACTGGCCGGACTCGGACAACCCGAACACCCGCCCGCCGGAGGTCGGCAAGGCGATGGCGATGGCCTCGACCTACCACGTGGTGGTGGTGGTCGCCGACCGCGTGGGCCCCGAGCGCGGCGTCCGCTGGGTCGGCGGCAGCGTGATCTGCGAGGTGTCGGGTCACCGGGCGGCCGGGCCGGAGTTCGGGGCCACCACCGTGCTGGTGGCCGACGTCGACGTCGAGGCGGCCCTGGACAAGCAGATCAGCATCCGCAACCACGTCTTCGCCGACCGGCGGACCGACCTGTACTGAGGCGATGAGTCCCGGTCCGTCGCCGGGTCTCAGCCCCTGACCCACCGACTCAGGAGGCACCGATGTCGTTCCAGGCCTACCTCGACGCGCTCGAGGACAAGACCGGCCAGACCCCCGAGCAGCTGCTCGTGCTCGCCCGCGCGCGGGGCCTCGGTCCGGACAGCAAGGCCGGTGAGGTGGTGGCCTGGCTCAAGGACGAGTGGGGCGTCGGCCGCGGGCACGCCATGGCGTTCGTCCACGTGCTGAAGAACGGCGCGACGATCAGCGACGCCCACGTCGGCAGCGCCGGCAGCCACCGCGACGAGTCCACCACCCTGCGGCTGGACGGGCGCGCCCGACGCTGAGCGGATCCGCAGGCGACGGCCCGGCCGGAAAAGCAGGTGCCCGGCGCGATGGCAAGGAGCTAGCGTCCTCGACCATGATCATGGTCTGGATGGTTGCGCGTGTCCGGGGCCCCCGGCGGGCCCGAGCGGCGCTGGGGATGGCACCGGCTGCACCCTGACCGGGCCCAGCGCCTGGTCCGGGCGGCGGGGATCCGGCCCGGCGACCTGGTGCTCGACCTCGGCGCCGGCGACGGCGCGCTCACCGAGCCGCTGCGGGCTGCCGGGGCCCGGGTGCTGGCCGTCGAGCTGCACCCCGGACGCGCTGCTCGGCTCCGCACCCGCTTCGCTCCGGTGCGCGGCCGCGAGGCCGGCACGGTCACCGTGGTGGAGGCCGACCTGGCGGACTTCCGGTGGCCGTCCGGGGCGTTCCGGGTGGTGGCCAACCCGCCGTGGACGCTCGGCGTACCGCTGCTGCGGGCCCTGACCGCCCGGCACAGCGCCCTGCTGTCGGCGCACCTGGTGCTGCCCCGCGGGCTGGTCCAGCAGGCGGCCGGGTCCCGACGTCGCGGGCTGGGGCCGGAGTACGCCGCGAGCGCCCTGGACCGGCTGCCGCCGCAGGCGTTCATCCCGCCACCACCCGGACCGGCCGGGGTGCTGGAGGTGCGCCGGGCAGGATGGCGACCATGAGTGTTCCCGCGGCCGCCCCGACCGGCACCACCACCGTCGCGGCGTGCCAGCTGCGGATCGACATCGACGACGTCGAGGGCAACCGCCGCCGGGTGGTCACCGCCGTCGACGACGCGGTGGCGCGCGGAGCGGACCTGGTCGTGCTGCCCGAGCTGGTGACGTCGGGCTACGTGTTCGCCGACCTTGCGGAAGCCCGCGAGAGGTCCGAGCCGGTCGACGGGCCGACGGTGACGCTGCTGACCGAACTGTCCGCACGGCACGGCATCGTGCTGGTCGCGGGGTTCTGCGAGCGAGCCGACGGCGAGCGGCCCTTCAACAGCCTGGTCGTGCTGGACGCCGGCCGGCTGCTCGCCGTCTACCGCAAGACCCACCTGTGGGGCACCGAGAAGACGATGTTCGCCGTCGGCACCGAGCGGGCGCCGGTGGTGCAGACCAGCATCGGGGTCCTGGCAGCGATGATCTGCTACGACCTCGAGTTCCCCGAGATGGTCCGCGACGTGGCCCTGCGCGGCGCGCAGATCGTCGTCGCCCCCTCGAACTGGCCGACCAACTCCCCGCCGCCGGGGGAGCGGGCGCCCGAGGTGGTCAAGGCGCAGGCCTTCGCCGCCGTCAACCGCGTCTTCGTCGTGGTCACCGACCGGGTCGGCGCCGAGCGGGGCGTGGAGTGGATCGGCGGCAGCATCATCTGCGACGTCGAGGGCTACCCCGTCGCCGGGCCGGCGCAGGGCGAGGAGACGACGCTGCTGGCCGAGCTGGACCTCGACCGGGCGCTGGCCAAGGACGTCGGCCCGTACAACCACGCGTTCACCGACCGGCGGCCGGACCTGTACTGACCCCGCGGCCACGGGGAATCAGCGCAGCGGCAGCTCGACGCCGCGCTCGGACTCCGGGCGCGACCCGAAGATGCGGCGCTCGTCCTCGCCGATGGGCACGTCGTTGATGCTCGCCTCACGCCGGCGCATGTAGCCCTCGGCGTCGAACTCCCAGTTCTCGTTGCCGTGGCTGCGCCACCACTGGCCCGACGCGTCCCGCCACTCGTACTGGAAGCGGACGGCGATCCGGTCCTCGGTGAACGCCCACAACGACTTGCGCAGGGCGTAGTCCTGCTCGGTCTCCCACTTGCGGGTGAGGAAGGCCTCGACCTCGGCCCGACCGGTGAGGAACTCCGAGCGGTTCCGCCACACCGTGTCCGGGGTGTAGGCCGCGGCGACCTTCTGCGGGTCGCGGGTGTTCCAGGCGTCCTCGGCCGCTTGCACCTTCTGCGCGGCGGTCTCGGCGGTGAACGGGGGCACGGGCGGGCGCATGCCCCGATCCTGGCACGTCGGACCGGGCGCCGGCTCAGACGGTGGGCACGCCCAGGCGGTCCGAGCCGGTGCTGGCCAGAGTGAGCAGCCGGAGGGCGAGGGCCTGGGCGTCCTCCAGGCTGTACTCAGTGCTGCCGACGACCAGGTAGGGGCCGTCCTCGGTGCGGGTGGTCGGGTCGATCGACAGGCAGAGCTGGGCCGCCACGCCGTCGGTGAGCGGGAGCGGCTCGCTGCAGTGCAGCCAGTCCTCCTCGCCGAGGTGCACGCCGTGCCCGGTGACGCACCACGGGGGGCAGCCGAGGGCGGCGGCCCGCGGGAGGATGTCCCGGCTCAGGTCCTCGGTGGACGACATGCCTGCTCCTCGGTCGGCTGAGGCCACGGTCCTCGGACTTCTCTGTCCAGAGACCGCGGTCGATCCGTCCACGCTAGTGCGCGGACGCCCCGGGCAGGAGGGCCCGAGGCGTTCGACTTCCTAAACGCCGTGGCTCGGGGCGCTCACCCCTCGACCGGGTCCGGCTCGCCCCTCAGCAGACGGAAGGCGCTCTCGCGGTCCTTCACGCGCAACTTCCTGAGCACCGACGAGACGTGCACCCGCACCGTCGTCGGGGAGACGAAGAGGCGGCCCGCCACGTCGTCGGTGGAGTGGCCCTGGCTGAGCATCTCCATCACCTCCCACTCCCGCGCGCTGAGCTTGTCCGCCGCGGCCGACTTGCGCAGGAAGCGGCGGCGGGAGGGCCCGCGGAACTCCTGCATGATCCGGGTGACCAGGTGGGGCGGCATGGCCGCCTCGCCCACCAGAACCCCTCGGAGCGAGTCGGCCAGGGTCGCGGGGTCGGCACCCTTCACCAGGTAGCCGGACGCCCCTGCCCGGAGGGAGTCGAACAGGTCGTCGTCCTCCTTGGACTGGGTCAGCATCACGATCGCGGTCTGCGGTGCGCTGCGGCTGATCTGCTGGGCGGCCTGGATGCCGTTGCCGGGCATGTGGATGTCGAGCAGCGCGACGTCGGGGCGGTGCTGCGCGACGAGCGCGACCGCCTCCTCAGCGCTGGCGCCCTCGGCGAGGACCTCGCAACCGCCCGCCTCGAGGGCGGCGCGGACCTGAGCCCGCATCCGGGCGTTGTCGTCGGCCATCACCAGCCGGATCGGCTTGTCGTTCACCACGTCACCGTCACCAGACTCCCGTTTCCCGCGTGCGCGTCGATGTCGAAGGTGCCCGGCAGGGTGCGGGCCCGGTCGCGCATGCTGTGCAGACCGTAGCCCGCGTTCTCCGCGACCACGCGGTGGACGTCGAACCCGCGTCCGTCGTCCTCGATCACCAGACGGTGGAGGCCGCCGGAGCGGCTCAACCGGACCTGCACCCGCTCTGCACGGCCGTGACGCACGGCGTTGGAGACGGCCTCCCGGGTGATCCGCATCAGCGCGTGCTGCTGGTCGGGCTGGACCTCGATCGACTCGTCCACGTCGACGTCGAGGTCCACCTGGTAGCGCTCCGACAGCTCGCGCGCCGCTCGGTTCAGGACGAAGCCCAGCGGTTCGTCGCTGGGCCTGCCGAGCGCCTGCACTGCGGCGCGGGCCTCGTCGAGCCCTCGGTCGCAGGCGGCCACGATCCGGTCGGCGGCGGGTAGGTCGGCGGGCAGGGCGTAGCTCTCCGAGCGGATGTAGCCGAGCTCCTGGATCACGCCGTCGTGGAGTTCGCGGGCCAGTCGGCGCCGGTCCTCCAGCACGGCAGCCCTGGTCTGGGCGCCCCAGTACTGCTGCAGCTCGCGGCCGGCGCCGACGAGCAGCAGCAGGTAGCAGCCGGTGCGCAGCAGGTCACCGGTGTAGAGCCAGTCGGTGTAGAGGGAGGGGAAGAGCAGGTAGTTCAGCCGGGCGAAGGCCCCCAGGGCGAAGGCCGGACCCAGCCAGCGCAGCAGCTCGTCCTGGCCGCGGGCCGACTGCACGGCGAAGGCGACCGAGGCGACGGCGAAGCAGAGGGCGGCGACCGCCTGCACCACCAGCAGGACGGGGTGCCCGGTCAGCAGCGGGTGCTCCGACGAGACCGGCTGGTAGGTGCGGTCGAAGGCCACCGGGACCCGGGCCCGGGCCAGCCAGAGCGTGAGCGAGATCGCGACCACCAGCGCCGCTGGCAGCAGCCAGGCGTGCCGCTGCGCGAACCGCAGCCGGACCGGCCGGCCGTCGCTGAGCGCCGCGAGCAGGATGCAGACCGCCCCCGCCGTGCGGACGGCCACCGGCAGCCAGATGTCCACCGTTCCCGGGAGCAGCCCGGGGACCTGGCGGACGGCCGTGGTCAGGACCAGGCCGGCCACCGCGAGCAGCACCAGGCCCTGGGCCAGGAACCGGTCCTGCCAGTACCGGCGCCGGACGAAGCGGGCGTGCACCAGGTAGGCCACCAGCAGAGCGATGCAGGCGTCCGCGGTGTCCAGCACCAGCCGCAGCGACGGGCTCCGCAGGCCGAAGGCGAGGTAGGGCGTGAGGGCGATCAGCCCGGTGACCAGCAGCCCGACCAGCCAGCCCGCAGCGGTTGCCGCGACGCCAGGGCGTGCCAGGACGCCGCGCGCGCGCACCTCCGCGGACACCGTCGTCCCCCCCGACATGCCGCGATCCTAGAGGCTTCAACCGAGCACCGGGGGCCGGATAGCGCTAACGCCGCCCCGTGGGACGCAGGAGGGCCCCGGGCTGATGCCGGGGCCCTCCTGGTGGGCGGACACGTCGCCGGGTCCGCCCTCCTGGCCGTCAGGCCAGGCAGCCACCCAGGGCGATCGTGCCGTCGATGGCGGCGATCCGGCCGAGGACTGTCTTGTACTGGGCCTGCAGCCCGGCGACCACGGTCTTCTGTGCGGCGACGGCGTCGCGGTTGACCTTCTTGGCGCTATCCAGCGTCCGCAGGGTTGCGGACTCGGTGACGATCTTGGCGTCGAGGGCGTTCAGGTCAGCCTTGGCGGTGGTGAGCGCGGCCTCCTTGTCGCTGATCGCCTTGTTGAGGGTGTTCAGCGAGGTCTGCAGCGGGGTGAGCTGGTTCTGCAGGGACAGGATCGCGTTCTCCGCGGCGGTGATCGAGCTGTTGAGCGTCCCGAGCGTCGTGAGGAGCTTGGTGACCTCACCGTCGAGGCGGGTGACCTCGGCGGTCTCCTTGGTCACGGCGGTGTTCGCGGCGGTCAGCGTGGCCTGCAGTTCGGGCAGCGCGTCCTCGAGCGCCTTGAGCTCACCCTGCTTCCTGGTGATCTCGGCCTTGGCGGCGGTGAGGTCGCCGGTCAGACCGGGCAGTGCGGCCTCCAGGGCGGCGATCTCAACTTTCTTGGCGGTGACGGCGGCGTTGGCGTCGCTCAGGGCGGTGTTGGCGGCGGTCTGCGCGGCCTTCTTGTCCGCCAGCGCCTCCGTGGCGCTGGTGACCTGAAGGCTGGCGCCGGCCAGGCTGGTCTGCAGGCCCGGCAGCTGCTGCTGCAGGTTGCTGCTCTCCTGCTGCTTGGCCGACAGCTGGCTGTTCAGGGTGGCGAGCTGGCCCTGCAACCTGGTCAGGTCACCGTTCAGTGCGGTGATCAGCGCGGTCCTGTTCGTGGCGGCCAGCTCGGCGGCGGCGATCTCGGCCTTTTTCGCCGTGATCGAGGCGTTCAGCTCCTGCTTCTTCTTGTCCGCGTTGCCCTTGATGGCCGCGAGCTCGGCCTCGAGGGCGGTGAGCTGGGTCCGCAGGGCGGCCGCGTCGGCGACCGGCGTCGCGGTGGCGGCGGCGATCTCCTTCTGCTTGGCGGCGATCTCGGCGTCCTTGGTGGTGATGTCGCCCTGCAGCGCGGCGATCTCGGTCCGCAGCACGGGCAGCCGGGCGTCGAGGGCACCGATCTGCTGGGTGAGGGTGGTCACGCTCTGCTCAGCCAGGCGCAGGTTCTCCTCGGCCTTGACGACGGCCGCGGTCGCGGCGGCGGCGTTGGTGTCGGCGGTCTTGGCCGCACTCTCCAGCGCCGGCAGCGCCGCACGAGCGTCGGCCAGCTTCTTCTCGGCGGCATCCACCAGCTCCTGCGCCGCGTCACCATTCGCAACTAGCTTGGCCAGTTCGTCGGTAGCTGTCTCGATGAGGGCCAGCTGGGCGTTGACGGTGTTCTGCGCTGCCGTCGCCGCACCGGTCAGGGTCTGCAGACGAGTCGTGGCGGCGGCCAGGTCGGCCTCCTTGGTCGCCAGGCTGCTGACCACACCGGCCTTCTGCGTCTTGAGCCCCGCCAGCTCGCCCTCGGCGGCCGCCAGCTGCGTCTGCAGCGGCGTGATCTTGTTGACCAGCGTCGTCTTCTGGCCCTGCACGGTCGTCAGCTCCGCGTTGGCGGTGGCGATCGCGGCGGTCAGCGTCGCCTTGTCGGACTCGAGCTTGGTCAGCGACATGGTCGTGGTGTCGATCTTCCCGACCAGGGTGGCGTACTCGGCGTCGAGCGCGGCGATCTCCTTCTCGGCGGCGGTGATCTGCGCCGTCAGGCTGTTCTGCGTGGTGACCAGAGTGGCCCGCTCGGCGGTCAGCTTCGCGATCTGCTCAGCGTTCTGACGCGCGGCGGCCTTCAGCAGGTTCGGCTGGATGTCGCCGCGGTGTGCCTTCTGGTTCACCACACCGTTGCAGATGCCGCCGGTGCTGGTGTCGGCCTGGGCCGGCAGCGCCAGCCCCACGGTCCCGATGACGGCCGAGACGGCCAGGGCCGCCACCAGCCGTGCAGCGCGCGGACGGACCGAACCGGACGAGTGACGTGCAACCCCTGAAAGCATTTCGAAGATCCCCTTTGTGCTTCGAGCCCGACCCCCCGTGGGCCTGCCTCACACCGAGAACGCTAGGGCGGCGCAGCAGCGCATGACGCGGTTCGAGCGTTCAACCACCTGAACACCGGCCGATGTTCAGGCCTTTGAACGCTCAGCCGCCCTGAACCCGGCCCGGGAGGCCCGACCAAGGTCACCGCAACCTGTTTCAGCCAGCCGGGACCGGCTCGTCCGCCTCCACCGCGCCCGCGAACTGTGAGCGGTAGAGGTCGGCGTAGGCCCCCTCCGCGGCCAGCAGCTCGGCGTGGTTCCCCTGCTCGACGATCTGACCGGCCTGCATGACGAGGATGAGGTCGGCGTCGCGGATGGTGGAGAGCCGGTGGGCGATGACGAAGCTGGTCCGGTCGCTGCGCAGGGCGGCCATGGCGTGCTGGACGAGCACCTCCGTGCGGGTGTCCACCGAGCTGGTGGCCTCGTCGAGGATCAGCAGCGCCGGGTTGGCCAGGAAGGCCCGCGCGATGGTGATCAGCTGCTTCTCGCCCGCGCTGATGTTGCTGCCCTCCTCGTCGATCACCGTGTCGTAGCCCTCGGGGAGCGCGTGCACGAAGCGGTCGACGTAGGTGGCCTCCGCGGCGGCCAGGATCTCGGCCTCGGTCGCGTCGGGCCGCCCGTAGGCGATGTTGGCGCGGATCGTCCCGTGGAAGAGCCAGGTGTCCTGCAGCACCATTCCCACCTTCGAACGCAGCTCGGCGCGCGGGATGGTGGCGACGTCCACGCCGTCGACGGTGATCCGGCCGCCGTCCAGCTCGTAGAAGCGCATGATCAGGTTGACCAGGGTCGTCTTGCCGGCCCCGGTGGGCCCGACGATGGCGACGGTGCTGCCCGGCTCCGCGACCAGGGACAGGTCGGTGATCAGCGGAGAGGCCTTCTCGTAGGAGAAGGCGATGTGCTCGAACTCCACCCGGCCGCGGGTGGGCAGGGCCACCCCGCCGGAGGCGGCCGGCTCGGCGGACTGCTCCTCGGCGTCCAGCACCTCGAACACCCGCTCGGCCGAGGCGATGCCCGACTGCAGCAGGTTGGCCATCGAGGCCACCTGGGTCAGCGGCTGGGTGAACATCCGGGTGTACTGGATGAAGGCCTGCACGTCGCCGAGGTTCATCGTCCCGCTGGCCACCCGCAGCCCGCCGATCACGGCGATCGCCACGTAGTTGAGGTTCCCGACGAACATCATCGCCGGCATGATCAGGCCGCTGACGAACTGGGCGCCGAAGCTGGAGCGGAACAGCCCCTCGTTGCGCTCGGCGAAGACTGCGGCGACCTCGCGCTGCCGACCGAACACCTTGACCAGCGCGTGCCCGGTGAACGCCTCCTCGATGTGCCCGTTGAGCTCGCCCGTCGCCTTCCACTGCGCGGTGAACAGCTTCTGCGACCGCTTGCCGATCACGCCGGTGATCAGCACCGAGATCGGGATGGTCACCAGGGCGACCAGGGCCAGCGTCGGGGAGACCACGAACATCATCACCACGACGCCGATCACCGTCAGCAGCGAGGTGAGCAGCTGGCTGAGGGTCTGCTGCAGGGCCTGGGCGACGTTGTCGATGTCGTTGGTCACCCGGCTCAGCAGCTCACCGCGCGTCTGCTTGTCGAAGTAGCTGAGCGGGAGCCGGTTGATCTTGGTCTCCACCTCGTTGCGCAGGGTGAAGATCGAGCGCTGCACGGCCCCGTTCAGCAGGTAGCCCTGCAGCCACAAGAACAGCGACGAGACCAGGTACAGCCCCAGCGCCAGCAGCAGCCAGCGGCCCAGCAGGGCGAAGTCGATGCCCACGCCGGGGGTGACGGCCAGCCGCTCGACCAGGTCGGCGTAGGTGTCCTGGCCCGACGCCCGGAGCTGGGCGAGGACCTCGGCCTTGCTGGCCCCGGCGGGCAGGTTGCGCCCGACGATGCCGGTGAAGATGACGTCGGTGGCGTAGCCGAGGATCCGCGGTCCGTAGACGTTCATCACGATGCCGACCACGGCCAGCGCCACGACGGCGACCAGGATCATCCGCTCGGGCGCGAGGTGGCCGAGCAGCCGCTTGAGTGAGGGCCAGAAGTTCAGCGACTTCTCCACCGGCGCGGGCCCGCCGAGCGGGCCCCCGCCGCGGGCGGGCGCGTACTGGGGCCGCTCGGGGGCCTTGGCGACGACCTCGGTCGTCGAGCCCTCGGCCGTGCCGGTGCGGGCGTCCTCGCTCATGCCGCCACCTCCTCGGCGCTCAGCTGGGAGCTGACGATCTCGGCGTAGGTGGGGCATGTCTCCAGCAGCTCCTCGTGGGTGCCGGTGCCGACCACCTCGCCGTGCTCGAGCACGATGATCTGGTCGGCCTCACGGATGGTGGCGACGCGCTGGCCGACGATGATCACGCAGGCCGAGGCGGTCTCGCGGGCCAGCGCGGCCCGCAGCCGGGCGTCGGTGGTGACGTCGAGGGCGGAGAACGAGTCGTCGAAGACGTAGACCTCGGGACGCTTGACCAGGGCCCGGGCGATGGAGAGCCGCTGCCGCTGACCGCCGGAGACGTTGGTGCCGCCCTGGGCGATCGTCGCCTCCAGCTGGCCGGGCATGGCGCGGACGAAGTCCTCGGCCTGGGCCACCGCCAAGGCGTGCCACAGCTCGTCGTCGCTGGCGTCGGGTTGGCCGTAGCGCAGGTTGCTGGCCACGGTGCCGGAGAACAGGAAGGGCTTCTGCGGCACCAGGCCGATCCGGCTCCAGAGCAGGTCGGGGTCCAGCTCGCGGACCTCGACGCCGTCGACGGTGATCGAGCCGGCGGTGACGTCGATCAGCCGTGGGATGAGCGAGACGAGCGTCGACTTGCCGGCTCCGGTCGAGCCGATGATGGCCGTCGTCTGGCCCGGACGGGCGGTGAAGGTGATGTCCCGCAGCACCGGGGCCTCGGCCCCCGGGTAGGTGAACTCGGCGCCGACGAAGCCGACCTCCGAGGTCCCGGGCAGGGTGGTGACCGGGTGCGCGGCGGTGACCACCGAGGACTCGGTGTCCAGGACCTCGCTGATCCGCTCGGCGCAGACCATGGCCCGCGGCGCGATCATCAGCAGGAAGGTCGCCATCATCACCGACATCAGGATCTGCACCAGGTAGCTGAGGAACGCGGTCAGCGAGCCGATCTGCATCTGCCCGCTGTCCACCCGCTGGGCTCCGAACCAGAGCACCGCGACGCTGGAGATGTTGAGGATGAACATGACGATCGGGAAGATCGAGGCCATCAGCCGCCCCACCGAGGTGGCCGTCGAGGTCAGGTCGGCGTTGGCGGCGGAGAACCGCTCGGTCTCGTAGGGCTCGCGGACGAAGGCCCGGACCACCCGGATGCCGGTGATCTGCTCGCGGAGCACCCGGTTGAGGGTGTCGATCCGGGTCTGCATCACCCGGAACAGCGGACCCATCTTGCGCACGACCAGCCAGATCGACAGCGCCAGCAGGGGGACGGCGACGACGACCAGCCAGGACAGGCCGACGTCCTCCCGCAGCGCCATCACGATCCCGCCCACCATGGTGATCGGGGCGGCGACGAACATCGTCGCCGACAGCAGGACCAACATCTGCACCTGCTGGACGTCGTTGGTGTTGCGGGTGATCAGCGACGGCGCCCCGAAGCTGTTCAGCTCGCGGGCGGAGAAGCCGAGGACGCGGTCGAAGAGCGCGCCGCGGACGTCGCGGCCGAAGCCCATCGCGGTCCGGGCCCCGAGGTAGGTGGCGGCGATCGCGCAGACGATCTGCAGCAGGCTGACGGCCAGCATCACCGCGCCGGTGCGCCAGATGAAGTCCGTGTCGCCCTTGGCCACGCCCTCGTCGATGATCGAGGCGTTGAGGCTGGGCAGGTACAGCGCGGCCATGGTCCCGACCAGCTGCAGCACGACCACCCAGGCCAGCACCCGGCGGTAGGGCCGCAGGTGGCGGCGCAGGAGACGGATCAGCATGGGACGTCCTCCGGTGGGAGCGGGCGGCTGGGGTCGGGGCGGCGGACGAGGCCGTGCAGGACGAGGTCGGTGATCTCCTCGGGGGTCCGGGGGGAGCTGTCGCCGAGCATGGGGTGGGTGAGGGCGAAGGTGACGGTCCGCAGCAGGGTCGCCGCCTCCTCCGCGGGCCGGGTGAGACGGTCCTCGAAGGGGATCAGCACCCCCGCCATCGCCGCGTTCAGGGCCGCGTTGTCCCGCTCCTGGCGCGCGTGGAAGTCGTCGACGTCCTCGGGTGTCTCCGGGGAGAACCGGAGTGTGTGGAAGAGGGCGATCACCCGGCGGAGCCGGTCCTGCAGCAAGCGGACGGCCTCCGTCACGGCGGCTTCGAGGTCCAGGCCGGGATCGACGGCGTCGAGCTCGGCGCAGGTCGGGCCGACGTCGAACGCGTCCGCCAGGCAGGCGTCGATCAGCGCCTCCTTGGTGGGGAACGCGCGGAAGATCGTGCCCTCGGCGACGCCGGCCGCCTCGGCGATCTGCCGGGTGGAGACGTCGCGGCCGTAGCGCTGCAGCAGCGGCTCGGTGGCCGCCATCAGCGCGACGCGGCGCTCGTCGAGCGGGAGGGGGGTGGCGCGGGGCACGAGAGGAGCATAGTGAGTGAGCACTCACTCAGCAAGCGTTCAGCGGGGCTCTGACGCTGAGCGCCGCCGGGGTCGGGGAGGATGGGCGCCGGGCCCGCAGACGGCGGGCACGACGAGAAGGAGTTCGCGGTGGGTCTGGGACGGCTGTCCGACATGGTCTTCGAGGCCGTCCTCTTCGACATGGACGGGACGCTGATCGACTCCACCCCGGCGGTGATCCGGGCCTGGACCACCTGGATGCACGAGTTCGGGCTCACCCCCGAGCAGGTGGGCCGCCACCACGGGATGCCGTCAGCCCAGGTCGTCCGTCATCTGCTGGCCGAGGACCGGCACGTCGAGGCCATCCGGCGGATCGACGAGCTGGAGCTGGCGGACGTGCACGACATCGTCGTGCTGCCCGGTGCTGCCGAGGCCCTGGACGCCCTGCGGGGGGCCAAGAACGCCATCGCCACCTCCTGCACGGTCCCGCTGGCGCAGGCCCGGATCGCGGCCGCCGGGCTGCAGCCGCCGTCGGTGCTGGTCACGGTGGACGACGTGGCCCACGGCAAGCCCGCGCCCGACCCCTTCCTGGAGGCCGCGCGTCGGCTGGGGGCCGACCCGACCCGCTGCCTGGTCGTCGAGGACGCGCCGAAGGGCCTCGAGGCCGCGCACGCGGCCGGCTGCGCCACCCTCGCCGTGGTCACCACGACGGCGCGCGAGGACCTCGACGCCGACGCGGTGGTCGCTGACCTCTCCGAGGTGGAGTTCGTCCCGGGCGAGGACGGGATCCGGGTCCGGCTGCGCGGCTAGCCGGTCTTGCGGCGGAAGGTCCGCTTCGTCTCGACCGGGCCGTGCGCGTGCACGGGCTGCTGGCCGGCGTCGAGGTGGTCCTCGCCGTGCCGACCCTTCTTCGCCTCGAGGGCCTCGCGGAACTTGGCCTTGAGGTCGTCGGCGGGCGTGGTGTGGTCGTCGGCGGTCATGGCGCCATCCTGCCCCGGCGGCGCCACCCTGACCAGGCCTTTACCGGCCCGGTTCGGATCCGGTGGGCGCGCCGACCGGGCCGGCGGCCAGCTTGACGGCCGTGCCGTAGGCGCAGACCTCGCTCAGGGACTGGGTGATCTCGCTGCAGTCGAAGCGCAGCCCGACGACGGCGTGGGCGCCGGCCGACTCGGCCATCTCCACCAGCCGGGCCACCGCGTCCTGCCGCGACTCGGTCAGCATGGTGGCGTAGCCGTCGACGGGGTTGCCGGTGCGCAGGTCCGGGCGCAGCTCCCGCAGGCGGGCCACCACGCCGACGACCTCGCCGAGCACCTCGGTGATCTCGTGGCCGACCAGCTTGTCCATGGTCACCACCGGCAGGCTGTGCCGGACCAGCTGCGGCCGGCGTGCGGCGGGCGGTTGCGGCGCCCACGCCCCCTGCTGCCCGTACGGCTGCTGCGCCGGCGGGTAGCCCTGCGGGGTCGGCTGGCCGTACGGCTGCTGCGCCGGGTAGGGCTGCTGGCCGTACGGCTGCGAGGGCTGGCCGTAGGACTGCGAACCGTAGGGGCCGGGCTGCTGGCCGTAGCTGGTCATCCGCTCACGATAGTGAGGAGGCCGGGGTCGCGTCAGGCGTCGGGACGGCTCAGCCCAGCTCGGTCATGGCCACGGTCACGAACATCGACGACGATCCGCCCGAGTAGGTGCCCCGCAGCGGGGCCACGTCACCGTAGTCGCGGCCGTGGCCGACCCGGACGTAGCTGTCGGTGAGCCGGCGGCCCATGGTCGGGTCGTAGGCCACCCAGGTGCCGCACCACCACTCGATCCAGGAGTGGCTCTCCCCGGTGACCGTGGTGTTGGGCTCCCGCGGGCCGGGGTGCAGGTAACCCGAGACGTAGCGCGCCGGCACCCCGATCGAGCGCAGCGCGCCGAGAGCCACGTGGCTGTAGTCCTGGCAGACGCCGGCTCCGAGCGCCCACACGTCGGCGGCCGCGCTGGTCACCTCCGTCGAACCCTTCTGGTAGCGCAGCCGCTCGTCGAGGATCCGGCAGACGTCGAGCGCGGCCAGCCGCGGCGGCTGGTCGGCCACCTCCGCGGCCAGCGCGACCAGCTCCTGCGCCGGCCCGGTCCGCCGGTTCACCGTCAGGTACTCCGCCATCTTGTCGATCACCCCGCGGTCGCGCAGCGCCGACCAGCCGAGGTCGCTCGGCGCGACCCGCCGGTCGGTGTCCCAGGGGTGGTCGTCGCCGCGGGTGTCGACGACCGCCTGGGCGTGCACGGTCAGCTCGTCGTGGGCCTCGTGCAGCTCGAACGTGGTGACCCGGGTGCCCCAGTAGTCGGTGTAGCTGAAGCTCCAGGCGGCCGGCTCGATGCTGACCCGGCTGCTCCAGATCGTCTGGTGCTCGCTGGCCGCCGGGGTCATCCGGGCCTCGTTGTAGGACGACTTGACCGGCGTGCTGTACCGGAACCCGGTCTGGTGGTCGATGCTCAGCCGCATGTCAGCGCGTCCCCTCGGTGATCCAGGCCGTCGGGTCCTCGGCGACGAAGTAGTTGTTGGCCACGGCGGCGGTCACCTGCGCCGCCACCTCCTGCACCCAGGTCATCTCCTCGTCGAGGTTCTCCAGCAGGTCGCCGACGTCGGCGTACTCGAGCCGGGCGCGGAGCTGGCCCAGCGCCCGGGCCGGGAACTCCGACTGCCGGGCGGCCTGGCCGTTGACCGTGCTCAGCCGGCGCAGGCAGTCCGACGCGGCGACCAGGCCGTGCATCAGCGAGCGCGGGAACCGGGCGTCCGAGATCAGGAACTGCGCCGCCTCCCGGTCGGTCTGCAGGCCGCGGTAGGTGCGCAGGAACGCGTCGTGCCCGCCGCAGCCGCGCAGCACCGACGGCCACTGGGTGCTGCCGGTGCGCAGCGACGCCGAGGCGACCAGCCGCGACGTCATGTCCACCTGCTCCAGGGACCGGCCGAGCATCATGAACTCCCAGCCGTCGTCGCGGACCATCGTGCCGCGGGCGATGCCGGTGAACAGCGCGCTGCGCTCCTGGGCCCAGTCCAGGAAGGTGTGCGCCCGGGTGGTGCGGAACCGGCCCGAGGGCAGCTGGTGCCAGGTGGTGTTGATGCACTCCCACAGGTCCAGCGGGATCACCTCGCGGGCCCGCCGTGCGTTGTCCCGCGCGGCCGCCCAGCAGGCGACGATCGACGTCGGCTCCTGGCCGTCGTAGCCGAGCACCCGCAGCAGGTCCTCGTGCGTGGGGTGCTCGACGTGGTCCACGCTCATCAGCGCGAGCAGGTTGGAACAGGCGTCGGACTCCGACGTGGTGTCCTCGGTGATCAGCCGGAGGTGGGTCTGCAGCAGCCGCGAGGTGTCCTCGGCGCGCTCCACGTAGCGGCCGATCCAGAACATCGACTCCGCGATCCGGCTCAGCACGAGGCGTCCGCTCCGGCCTGGCGCCCCGGGGAGCCGGCCTGCTGCTGCTGCTCCTCCTGCGAGCGCTGGATGACCTTGGGGGTCATCAGCAGAGCGGGTCGCCCGGCGCGCGGTCCGGTGGCGGGACGGGCCGGCGGTTCCTCGACCGTCGGCTCCGGTGGAGCTGCGGCTGCGGGCTCCTCCTCGACGAGGGTGACCGAGGGCCGGTGCGCCGGCGGGCTCAGCACCCAGGTGTCCTTGCTGCCGCCACCCTGGCTGGAGTTCACCACCAGCTCGCCCTCGGGCAGCGCGACCCGGGTCAGCCCGCCGGGCAGCACCCACACCTCGTCGCCGCTGTTCACCGCGAACGGCCGCAGGTCGACGTGCCGGGGCTTGAGCTCGTCGTCGATCAGGGTGGGCACGGTGGACAGCTGGACCACGGGCTGGGCGATCCAGCCGCGCGGGTCGGCGGTCACCCGGGCGCGCAGGGCGTCCAGCTCCTCCCGGGTCGCCCGCGGCCCGATGACGATGCCCTTGCCGCCCGAGCCGTCGACGGGCTTGACCACCAGCTCGTCCAGCCGGTCCAGCACCTCCTCGCGGGCCGTGTCGTCCTCCAGCCGCCAGGTGTCGACGTTGGCGATCACCGGCTGCTCGCCCAGGTAGTAGCGGATCAGGTCGGGCACGTAGGTGTAGATCAGCTTGTCGTCGGCGACGCCGTTGCCAATGGCGTTGGCCAGCACCACCCCGCCGGTGCGGACGGCGTTGACCAGCCCGGGGACGCCCAGCATCGAGTCGCTGCGGAAGTGCACCGGATCGATGAAGTCGTCGTCGATGCGGCGGTAGATGACGTCGACACGCTGCAGGCCGGCCGTGGTGCGCATGAACACCTTGCCGCGCCGGCACTCCAGGTCGCGGCCCTCGACCAGCTCGACGCCCATCGTCCGGGCCAGCAGGGTGTGCTCGAAGTAGGCTGAGTTGTAGACGCCCGGGGTCAGCACCACCACGGTCGGGTCGTCGACGGCCGGGGTGGCGGCCAGCCGCAGCGCGGCGAGCAGGCGCTGCGGGTAGCTGGCCACGGGCCGGATCCGCTGGTGGGCGAAGGCGTCGGGCAGGGCGGTGACCATGGCGCTGCGGTTCGTCATCACGTAGGAGACGCCGCTGGGCACCCGGACGTTGTCCTCCAGTACGCGGACGTCGCCGTCGGGGGTGCGGATCAGGTCCACCCCGGCGACGTGGATGCGCACACCGTTGCCCGGCTGCACGCCCCAGACGGCCCGGTGGAAGTGGTTGGAGCTGGTGACCAGCTGGCTGGGGATGACGCCGTCGGAGATGACCCGGGCGTCGGAGTAGACGTCGGCCAGGAAGGCCTCCAGGGCGCGGACCCGCTGGGCCACGCCGGCCTCGATCGTCTCCCACTCCGGCGAGGCGATGACCCGGGGCACCAGGTCCAGCGGGAAGGGCCGCTCCACCCCGCCGATGTCGAAGGTGACGCCGGCCTGGACGTAGTTGTTGGCCAGCGACTCCGCGATGGTCTTGAGCTCGGCGGGGGTGGACCTCTCCAGCGTGGCGAGCAGCGCGCGGTAGGCGGGTCGCACCTCGCCGTCGACGTCCATCATCTCGTCGAAGGCCGCACCCGGCCGGTAGTTCGCGAGGACGTCCGCCATGGGCCGCACCCTACTCATGGCCGTGTTACCCGCGTGTGAAGGCGGTGTCGGCGGTGCTCAGCCGGTCTGCCGCGGGCGCCGACCTCGCTAGGCTGACGCGGTGCCCGAACAGACGAGTCCGCCCGGAGTGGAGAACGAGCCCGAGCAGATCCGTGTCCGCAAGGACAAGCGCGAGCGGCTGCTCGCCGAGGGCCGTGAGCCCTACCCCGTCACCGTGCCGCGGACGCACGCCCTGCGGGAGGTCCGGGCGCAGTGGGGGCACCTGGAGACGGGGCAGGAGACCGACGACGTCGTCGCGGTCACCGGCCGGGTGGTGTTCATCCGCAACGCCGGCAAGCTCTGCTTCGCCACGCTGCAGGAGGGCCTGTCGCTGGGCGACACCGGCGCCCGGCTGCAGGTGATGCTGTCCCGCGACGAGGTGGGCGACGACGCGCTCGGCGCGTGGAAGGCCGACGTCGACCTCGGGGACTTCGTCGCCGTCACCGGCCGGGTGATCTCCTCCCGACGCGGCGAGCTGTCGGTGCTGGCCAGCGGCTGGACGCTCGCGTCCAAGGCCCTGCGGCCGATGCCGACGCTGCACAAGGAGCTGTCCGACGAGACGCGGGTCCGGCAGCGGCACGCCGACCTGACCGTCCGCGAGGCCGCCCGGGAGATGGTCCGCACGCGGGCCGCGGTGACCCGGAGCATCCGGGAGACGCTGCACCGCGAGGGCTACCTGGAGATCGAGACGCCGGTCCTGCAGCTGGTGCACGGCGGCGCGCAGGCGCGGCCGTTCGGCACCCACCTGAACGCGTTCGACACCGCCATGACGCTGCGGATCGCGCTGGAGCTGTTCCTCAAGCGGGCCGTCGTCGGCGGGGTGGAGAAGGTCTACGAGCTGGGCCGGATCTTCCGCAACGAGGGCGTGGACTCCAGCCACAGCCCGGAGTTCACCATGCTCGAGTTCTACGAGGCCTGGGGTGACCAGCAGACGGTGGCCGCGCTGCTGCAGCAGATCATCGTCGACGCGGCCGAGGCCGCTCTCGGCACCCGGCAGATCGAGACCCCGGCCGGGACGATCGACCTGGACGGGGAGTGGCCGTGGCTGGGCGTCTACCCCGGGCTCTCGCAGGTCCTCGGCGAGGAGATCAGCTGGGAGACCGGGGCGGACCGGCTGCGGGCGGTGGCCGCCGAGCGCGGCGTCGAGGTCGACCCGGCCTGGGACGCGGAGAAGCTGGTGCTGGAGCTGTTCGGCGAGCTGGTGGAGCCGACCCTGCTGCAGCCGACCTTCGTCTGCGACTACCCGCCGTCCGCGCAGCCGCTGGCCCGGCCGCACCGCAGCAACCCGCACCTGATCGAGGCGTGGGACCTGGTCATCGGCGGCACCGAGCGCGGCACCGGCTTCTCCGAGCTGGTCGACCCGGTGGTGCAGCGCGAGCGGCTGACCGCGCAGTCGCTGGCCGCGGCCGCCGGGGACCCGGAGGCGATGCAGCTGGACGAGGACTTCCTGGCCGCGCTGGAGTTCGGAGCCCCGCCGATGGGCGGCGTCGGTCTGGGCCTCGACCGGCTGGTGATGCTGTTCACCGGCGCGGGCATCCGGGAGACGATCCTGTTCCCGCTGCTCAAGCCGGGCTCGGGGGAGTGAGCGAGCCCGCACCGGGCGACGTCCCCCGCGGCGACGACCCGGTCGAGCTGGCGCACTGGCTGCTGGACCGTGCCCGGATCGGCGAGGCCGAGCGGCTGGCCGACTATGCCGACCACGGGATGCCGGTCGATCTCACCGACGCCAAGGGCAACACGCTGCTGATGCTCGCCGCCTACCACGGTCACGCCGAGACCGTCCGGGTGCTGGCCGAGCGCGGCGCCGACGTCGACGCCGTCAACGACCGCGGCCAGACGCCGCTGGCCGCGGCGGTGTTCAAGGGCGACGCCGCCGTCGCCCGGGTGCTGCTCGCCGCCGGCGCCGACCCGGACCTGGGCTCACCCTCGGCCCGGGCGTCGGTGGAGTTCTTCGAGCGGGCCGAGATCGGGGCGCTGCTGCCGCCACCGCGGGCCTGACCCGCGGGCCTGGTCCTCGTCCGTGCCCTGAGCTCGTCGAAGGGCCTTCGACAGGCTCAGGCCGCGTCGAGTTCAAGCGCGGTCGAGCTCAGGGCGCGGGGTGGCTCAGGCCTGGTCGCCGTCGACGGCGGTGTCGCCCAGCAGGCCGCGCTGAGCCAGGTCGACGGCCTCCGGGGTGCCCTCGGGCAGCGGGTCGGTGGCCGGCGGCACGTCGGCGGGCGCGTGGTCGGCCAGCCCGGCGGCCACCCGGTCGCGCTCGACGGCCGCCTCCAGCTCGTCGTCGTCGGGGCGCAGCGGCATCCCGCGGGACTCGCTGCGCACGTGGTGCAGGTCCGGGTCCTCCTCGGGCTCCAGGACGTCGGAGGAGAACGCGGCCTCGTCGGTGGCGCCGGGCTGGGAGGGGCCGGAGAGGTGGGCGCCGGGATCGGTGGGGTCGGGTGCGCTGGGGAGGGACACGACCCGAAAATACCGCTGGCCGGTCAGCGCCCGAGGTCGACCACCGTGATGCCGCCGGCCGACCCGGTGAGCTGGTCCAGAGCCATCAGCGCCGCGGGTGCCTCGTCGAGGCCGATCACCGCGCCGACCAGGTCGGACAACCGGACCGCACCGGAGGCCACCAGGGCGAGCATCGCCGGGTAGTCCGCGGCAGCCAGCCCGTGCGAGCCGTACAGCTCGAGCTCGTGCGCCACCACGAGGTCCATCGGCAGCGGCGTGCCTGCCGGGTCGAGCAGCAGGCCCACCTGCAGGTGCCGGCCCCGGCGGCGCAGGCTGCGGACCGATGCCGCCGCGGTCGCCGGCGACCCCAGGGCGTCGACGGAAGCGTGCGCGCCACCCCCGGTGGCCTCGCGGACCGCGGCTACCGGATCGGCCGAGCGGACGACGACCTCGGCGCCCAGCCGCCGGGCGCGCTCCAGCGCCGCGTCGGACAGGTCGACGGCGACCACCCGTGCGCCCAGGGCGACGCCGATCGCGACGGCCGACAGCCCGACCCCGCCGCAGCCGTGCACGGTCAGCCACTGGCCGGGTTGCAGCCGGGCGTGCGCGGTGAGTGCTCGGTAGGCGGTGGCGAAGCGGCAGCCGAGGGCGGCGGCCTCGACGAAGCCGACGGCGTCGGGCAGCCGGACCAAGTTGGTGTCGGCGGCGTGCAGGGCCACCTGCTCGGCGAAGGAGCCGGGCCCGGTGAAGCCGGGCTGGGTCTGGGCCGGGCACACCTGCGGGTCGCCGCCGCTGCAGGTGGCGCAGCGGCCGCAGCCGTTCACGAAGGGGGTGGTCACCCGGTCACCGACCGCGAACCGGGTCACCTCGGACCCGACGGCGGCCACCGTGCCGGCCAGCTCGTGGCCCGGGACGTGCGGCAGGGCGACCGGGTCGTGGCCGCGCCAGGCGTGCCAGTCGGAGCGGCAGACGCCGGTGGCGCGGACGCTGACCAGCACGCCGTCGGCCGGGCAGCCGGGGTCGGGCAGGTCGCGCACCGTCGGGACGGCACCCACGGCGTCGTAGACGACGGCGCGCACGTCAGCGGCCGGGGCGACCGCCGGAGCCGGTGCCCTTCTCGTCGGGGTCGCGGAGGTCGGAGAAGCCGAAGTCGTCCTCGGGCTTCTGCCGCCGCCAGCGCCGCCACTTGGCCTCGGTCGCGGCCTCGCCGCTGACCGGGGTGGCCGCCGTCGCGCCTGCCGCTGCCGGGGTCGGGGCGTCGTCGGGGACCCGCACGGCGGTCGTCGGCGTACCGGCCGTCGGCGCGGCGCCCGCCGAGGTGACCGAGGTGGCCGGGGTCTCGGGGGCGTCGAGGTCGTCCCCGTCGGGGTCCCGGTCCTCGGACCGGTCGGCGGCGGGCACCGGCTCGAGGTCCTCGAACTCCTCGGTCGCGCTGCCCCGCCGGCTGGAGCCGAGCGCGCTGCCGCGATCGCTGACCCGGACCACCGCGACCCCGATGGCGGTGGTCAGCGGGACGGCGAGCACCAGGCCGATCGAGCCGACCAGGGTGCGGATGACTTCACCTGCGAACTGCTCGGTCTGCAGCACCTGGACCAGCGGCCGGTTGTAGACCGCGATCAGCAGCAGCACCGACAACGAGGCGCCCGCGGTGGCGAAGGCGATCGTGTAGATGGTCGAGGCGATGTGGTCGCGGCCGATCCGCATGGCACGGGAGAACAGCCGGCGCTGGCTGCGGCTCTCGCCGTCGGGGTCCGCGCCGTCCGCGAGCTCCCAGACGGCGGACGCCTGGGTGATGGTCACGTCGTTGAGCACGCCCAGCCCGGCCAGGATGATGCCGCACATCACGACCGAGGTGAGCGACAGGTTGGGCGCGGCGGCGGCCAGCACGTAGTCGTCCTCGGCGGCAACCCCGGTCAGGTGCGCCCAGCGGGTGGCGCCCCAGCCCAGCAGCGCGATCAGGATCAGCCCGAACAGTGTCCCGACCAGGGCGGTGGTGGTCCGGGCGCTGAAGCCGTGGGCGGCGTAGAGGACGACGAACATGATCGCCGAGGAGCCGATCAGGCCGATCAGGATCGGGTTCTCCCCGGCGACCAGGGCGGGGAACATGAACTTGACCAGGATGAAGCCGGCGAAGCCCAGGCCGACCAGGGCGGCGAAGCCGCGCCAGCGGGCCACCACCACCACCACCGCGACGAAGGCCAGGGTGAGCAGGATGAGCGGCGTACCGCGCTCGAAGTCGGAGAACTGGAACTGCGACGGCTGCCCGTCGGCGGGCGGGATCCGGATCAGCTTGATCTTCTGGCCGACCTCGACGCCGGAGGAGTAGAGCGCGTCGGTCAGCGGGACGGTGGCGGACAGCCCTTCGTCGTCGCCCTCCAGCAGCTGCGCGGTGACGTTGGCGCAGCGGCTGTCGTCGATCCCGGGGGTGGAGCCGGACAGACCCTCGCAGGAGATCTGCTCGACGGCGGTGATCCGGGCCGTCGGGTAGGTGACGCCGGGGACGCTGTAGCCGGCGACGTCGGAGTTGACCTGCTCGGAGATGTCACCCGGCCAGAGCGCGACCAGACCGACCAGCGTCCAGACTCCCAGCGGGATGAGCACCACCACGAGCATCCGCAGCGCGCGGCGGTGCCGCCGCAGCTCGTCCGCGTCCACCTTCGCGAGCTGCCCGCCGCCGGGGCGCGCCGGTCGGGAATGGGTGTGGGCCACGTTCTCCGCCTAGTCTTGGTCGTCGTGAGTGCTCCGCCGGCAGGGTCCCCGCCCGACCGGCCGCGCGGCCCCGACCGTCGCACCCCGGGAGGCGGAACCGTCGCCGACGCGAGCGGCTCACAATCTAGCCGAGATCACCGGGTCCCCCGGCTGCCTGCGCGGTTGCACCGCCAACCCCTGGCCGCTGCGGACGCGCGGATGAGCGGCCCGGGCGAGGGTGCGGTCACGCTGCAGCCCTGGCCGGTGGCCGCGGTCCGCCGGCTGGTCGCGGGCCGACCGCCGGAGGCGGTCGACGCGGTGGCGTGGCACCCCGACTACCCGCTGCCCGACACCGTCGGCGCGCTGACCATGCTGCTCGACGCGCACACCGCCATGGGCACCCTGGCCCAGCTGCCGCGCTGGTGGACGTACCAGGTCCGGGTGGCCGGCCAGGTGGTCGGGGACGTCGGCTTCCACGGCCCGCCAGCCGTCGAGGGACCGGTGGTGGTCGAGATCGGCTACGCCGTGGTGCCCGCGCTGCGCGGCCGGGGGGTGGCCGGCCGGGCCGTCGGCCAGCTGCTGGACGTGGCCTGGCGCGACGGCGCCGACCAGGTGCTGGCTGGGACCGACGACGACAACGCCGCCTCCCAGGCCGTGCTCCGCCGTGCCGGCTTCCTTCGCCGGCTCTCCGGGGACTGGGCCGTCCGGCGGCCGCAGGTGGCGGCGTGAGCGCGGCGGCCGGGCTGACCCGGCGGCTGACCCTGGACCGGCCGGTGCTGCTCGGCCCGGTGCTGGGCCTGCACCGCCGTGGCGCCGGGGACCCGACCCACCGGGTGCTGGGCGACCTGCACCTGCGCACGACGCGCACCCCGGCCGGGCCGGCGCTGCTCAAGGTGGTGGCCACCGGCGGCGGGGTCGCGGCCCGGGCCTGGGGCGAGGGTGCGGCCTGGGTGCTGGACCAGCTGCCCCGGCTGGTCGGCGAGGAGGACGACGTCAGCGGCTTCACCCCGGTGCACCCGGTGCTGGTGGAGGCCGTCCGGCGGTACGGCCACTACCGCGTCGGCCGGACCGACGCCGTGCACGAGGCGATGGCCCCCGCCTGCTTGGAGCAGGTCGTCACCGGCAAGGAGGCCTTCCGCGCCTGGCACCTGCTGGTCAGCGAGTTCGGCGAGCCGGCGCCGGGACCGGCGACCGACCCTGCGTCGGCGGCCTACGGCATGCGGATCCCGCCGACGCCGGAGGTGTGGGCGCGGGTGCCCAGCTGGACCTTCTTGGCCGCGGGCGTGGAGGAGCGGCGCAGCCGGACGCTGGTCCGCACCGCGGCCCGGGCCGTCGCTCTGGAGCGGACGCTGGCCCTGCCGTCGGCCGAGGCCGACCGGGCGCTGCGCAGCCTGCCCGGGGTGGGGCCGTGGACCTCGGCCGAGGTGCGGCAGCGGGCGCACGGCGACGCCGACGCCTGGAGCGTCGGCGACTACCACGTGGGCAAGAACATCACCTACGCCCTGACCGGGGAGGTGCTCGACGACGCGGCGGCCACCGAGCTGCTGGAGCCCTACCGCGGCCACCGGTTCCGCGTGCAGGCCCTGCTGGGCCTGATGGGCGGGGTGGCCCGCCGCCCCCGCCGTGCGCCGCGGATGACCCTGCCCACGCACACCCCCTACGCCACCCGTGGCCGCTCCTGAGGCTTCGTCCTCGGGGCCGACTTGTCAGACTCCACCGGGCCCCTGGCCCCGCCTGGTTCTGACAACTCGGCGGAAGGTGACCACCGCTGTCAGCCGCGGACGAGCAGCACCACCAGCAGGGCGTTCAGGGCGACGATGGCGGCGACGATGACCCAGGTGACGGCGATGGTGGCCCGCCGGGTGGGCACCAGGGCCATCAGCCGGGCGTCCCGGGCGATCCGGACCAGGGGCACCAGGGCGAACGGGATGCCGAAGGACAGCACCACCTGCGACAGGATCAGCAGACGGGTGGGATCGGCCCCGGCGCCGAGCAGCACCAGGGCGGGGATGGCGGTGGCCAGCCGGCGCCACAGCAGCGGGATCCGGCGGTGCAGCAGCCCGTCCATGATGACCGCGCCGGCGTAGCCGCCGACCGAGGTGGAGGCCAGCCCCGACGCGAGCAGGGCGAGGGCGAACAGGACGGCCACCAGCGGACCCAGCCCGGCGCCGATCGCCGCGTGCACCTCGGTCAGCCCGTCGAGCTGCAGCCCGAACAGGGCGCTGCCGGAGATCAGCAGCATGCCGATGTTGACGCTGCCGGCGACCACCATGGCTAGCACGACGTCGGTCTTCACCGCCCCGAGCACGGAGCGGGCGTTGCCCGCGTTGGCGCGGCCGTGCCGGTCGCGGACCAGGGCCGAGTGCAGGTAGACCGCGTGCGGCATGACGGTCGCGCCCAGCATGCCGACGGCGAGCAGGGCGCTGTCCACGCCGGCCAGCCGGGGCACCAGGCCCGCGGCCGCGTCACCGGCGTCGGGCGGGTCGACGACCAGGCCGGCCAGGAAGCCGACGGTGACCACGGCGAGCAGGGCGGTGATCACACCCTCGAAGGTGCGCTGGCCGTGCCGCTGCACGTAGAGCAGGGCGGTGGAGACGGTCGTGGTGACCACGGCCCCGGCGACCAGCGGCAGGTCGAAGAGCAGCTGCAGGGCCAAGGCGCCGCCGACGATCTCGGCGATGTCGGTGGCGACCGCCACCAGCTCGGCCTGCACCCAGTAGGCGAGCCGGCCGGGCCGCCGGGTCCGGGCGCCGACCAGGGCGGGCAGCGACTCCCCGGTCAGCCAGCCGACCTTGGCCGAGAGGTACTGGATGAGCCCCGCCATCAGCGTGGCGCCGACCAGCACCCAGAGCAGCAGGTACTCATACGTCGCCCCGGCCGTGGTGTTGGTGGCGACGTTCCCGGGGTCGACGTAGGCGACCGCGGCGACGAAGGCCGGACCGAGCAGCCGCGTCCGGCCCAGCAGTGTGGCGGGGCCGGGCCGGCCCGTCAGCAGCGTCATCTCCTCGGCTCTCCTCCGGGTCGCCCTCATCGTGCCACCGCCGCCCCAGCAGCCGGTGCGGGAACGCGCCGACCGGCGGCACCCCGAGGTGGGGTGCCGCCGGCCCGACGTGCTCAGCCGTTCTTCGCGCTGACCTTGACCTCGCCGTTGAGACCAGCCGGGTAGAACCCGCCGCGGTCGACCGACTTGGGGTTGAGGTAGACGATGTTCAGCACCTGGCCCGGGGTCCGGGAGTAGGCGATGGAGTTGCGGTCGGCGGGGACGAGGTTGCCCCGGTTCTTGCTGCCGACCCCGCGGTCGAGGTCGGACTTGCCGTCCAGGCTGTCCCGGGCGTTGGAGATCTTCTGCGCCGCGCTGTAGAGGCCCTTGGCGTACAGCGAGGTGCGGACGATGCCCGCGTGGTAGGCCTCGACGGCCAGGATGCCGGCCGCCGCCTCGAGGTAGTCCTTGTTGTCGATCAGCGGCGCGGCACCCTTGTAGGCGGTGACGCCGACGTCTTCGAAGATGAACGCCGCGAGCAGGAAGTTGTTCTCGTTGGCGAACGGGTCGAAGGTCTGCTTCGCGGTGATCAGGCCGGCGGCCCGGGCCGCTGCGGTGAAGCTGCCCTTCAGGTCGATCTTGGGTCGGGCGACGGCCGCGGACCCGAGCGCCTTGCGCAGGAACGCGACGTGGTTGAGCTCGTCCTCGGCGATCTCCCGGGCGTACTGCGCGATGGCCTTGCTCTTGAACGGCACCTTGCGGCCACCGCTCACGCCGCCCCGGGTGCCCTTGCCGTCGGTGAGGGCGCTGGGCACGCCCCACCCGTAGTACGCGTGCAGGTAGAACTCGGCCTCGAGGTACTCCAGGTTGAGGGCGAAGTTCAGCACCGCCGCGTCGCTGGGGGCGCCGGCGGCCTTCGTGGTGGGGGCGGCGGAGGCGGTGAGCCCGCCCGCGCCGGTCACGGCGGTGGCCCCGACGACCCCGAGACCGGCGAGGCCGGCCTTGCGGAGGAAGTTGCGCCGGTCCGCCTCGTTCTCGGCGCTGCGGTTGATCATGTCGACGACGACATCTTTTCCGAACATGCTGCTCCTCGGGATGAGGGTGGAGCTCCGCGGGAGCGTGACCGGTGGCGCTCTCGGTGCGCGGAGCACACAAGGAGAGCAGGGCTGCGGGCCCGGGCGTCAGCAGGACGCCGGGTACGGACCGCCGGTCACGTGGAGCGGCTGCGGAGGGTGGAACTGCCGGCCGGCGTCCCCCGAGGCCTTGTGCTCTGACCCGGGTTCGACGCCGCCTGGCGATCGGATGGGTCCAGCACCCAGCAGGATCCGACGCGCGGTCAGGGGCGGCGGGGGAGCGCGGCCGCGCTGGCGGCCGGCGGCTCGACCAGCTCCTCGAGCGTCGTCGCCCCGGGCAGCTGGACGGTGAACTCGGCTCCGCCCTGCGCCGACCGGCTGGCCCGCACCCAGCCGCCGTGCCGGTCCACGGCCTGGGCGACGATCGACAGCCCGAGGCCGGTGCCCGGGGTGTTGCGGGCGGTCTCGGCGCGGAAGAACCGGTCGAAGACGTGCGGCAGGTCGGCCTCGTCGATGCCCGGTCCCTGGTCGGCGACGCGGAACCGGCCGCCCTCCAGCTGCACCCGGACCGTGCCGCCGGCCGGGCTCCACTTGACCGCGTTGTCCAGCAGGTTGGTGAACGCCCGTTCCAGGGTGTCGGCCTCGCCGACGACGTAGTACGGGTTCAGCTCGACGTCGAACTCCACCCCGTGCGCCCGGCGGCGGACCCGGTCCAGGGCCGAGCGGATGACGTCGCGCAGGTCGATCGGCTCCGGTGAGGCGGTCACCCCGTCCTCGCGGGCCAGCTGCACGAGGTCGCCGATCAGGCTGGTGAACTCGGCCAGCTGGGCGTTCACGTCGACCAGGATCGCCGTCCGGTCCTCCGGCTTGAGCATCCCGGTGCTGGCGTCGGCGGTGAGCAGCTCGATGTTGGTGCGCAGGCTGGTCAGCGGCGTCCGCAGCTCGTGGCCCGCGTCGGCGATCAGCTGCCGCTGCCGCTGCCGCGAGGACGCCAGGGAGGTCAGCATGGCGTTGAAGCTGTCGGCCAGCAGGGCGAGGTCGCCGCTGGCGGCGATGCTGATCGGCTCCAGCTCGTCGGTCGCGGTGACGTGCTCGACGGCGGCCGACAGCTGGCGGACCGGCCGCAGGCTGGAGCGGGCCACGCTGGCCCCGACCACCGCGGCCAGCACCACGCCGAGGGCCCCGAACAGGATCAGCACCGCCGAGACCGAGCGCAGCGTCTTGTTGGTGGGTTCCAGCGGGCGGCCCAGGACCAGCGCGTAGTTGCCCAGCGAGGTGATCGGGACGGCGACGATCCGGTACTGCTCGCCGTCGGTGGCCATCCCGGACCGTGCCGACGCCCCGCGCTGCAGCCGCGCGATGGCCAGCTCGTCGGCGGTGAGCTCCAGGTGCTCGCGCTCGTCGGGGACGAAGAACATCTGCCCGTCGGCGCGGTAGGCGGCGACGCTGACGTCGCCGGCGCGCAGCGCGCTCTCGGTCAGCCCGCCGAGCCGGGTGATGTCCTGGGCCACCGGCACGGCCAGGGTGCTGGCCACCTCGATCAGCTCGTCGTCCAGGGCGTTGTAGAGCGAGATGCGCAGGGTGACGAAGGCGGCGAGACCGGTGGCGGCCACCGCGACGGCCACCGCCACGGTGGTCAGCAGGAAGACGCGGCGCTGGAGCGGGAAGCCGCGCAGCCACGTCCTCAGCCGGCTGGGCAACCCCGGACCCCTCCGACGCCGGGCCGTGCCCCTGCGCCGGCGGCGGAGCCGGACCGGCTCACGGCGGGGTCTCGCGGAGCACGTAGCCGACGCCGCGGACGGTGTGGATCAGCCGCGGCTCGTCGCCCACCTCGGTCTTGCGGCGCAGGTAGCCGATGTAGACCTCGAGGGAGTTGGCGGTGGTGGGGAAGTCGAAGCCCCAGACCTCGTTCAGCAGCCAGCTGCGTTCCAGCACCCGGCGGGGGTGCCGCAGGAACGCCTCGAGCAGCGCGAACTCAGTCCGGGTCAGGCTGATCGGGCGGCTGCCGCGCAGCACCTCGCGGGTCTGGGTGTTCAGCACCAGGTCGGCGAAGGCCAGGCTGGAGGTGGAGGGGTCGGAGGAGTCGGCCACCGTGCCGGCGCGGCGGACCAGCGCCCGCAACCGGGCCAGCAGCTCGTCGAGCGCGAAGGGCTTGACCATGTAGTCGTCGGCACCGGCGTCCAGGCCGTCCACCCGGTCGCCGACGGCATCCCGGGCGGTGAGCACCAGGATCGGCACGTCGTTGCCCGCCGAGCGCAGCATCCGGGTGGTCTCCAGGCCGTCGAGCCGGGGCATCATCACGTCCATCACCACCGCGTCCGGCCGGACCGCGGCCAGCCGGGCCAGGGCCTGCACCCCGTCCTCGGCGGCGCTCACCTCGTAGCCGTTGTACTCCAGCGACCGCTTCAGGGAGTCCCGGACGGCTTGGTCGTCGTCGACGACAAGGATGTGCATGGGTCCAGCGTAGGGTCAGGCGCCCGCCGGGTCCGGCGCTGCGGTCGGCCGGGTGATGGCCAGCACGACGGCCTGCATGGCCGTGGTGTCGACGCTCTCGTCGAAGAGCGCCTGGGTCTGCACCCGTGCGTGGGTGGCCAGCAGCACCTCCACGGCCAGCTCGGTGGGCAGCGTGAACTCCAGCCCCACCCGTTCCAGCGCGTCGGCCAGCAGCGCGCGCAGCTGGGTGCTCGAGGTGGCCAGGAAGTCGCGGTAGGCGCCGTGCAGCCCCGGCACCCGGGCCGCGTGCAGCAGCAGCTCGCGCTGGGCGAGCACCCCTTCCCGCGTCGTCGCCCCGAAGGCGTCGAACCGCTCGAGGACCTGGGCGGCCACCGCGGCCACCGAGCTGCTGCCGAGGGCGCACTCGGCCTCCTCCAGGGCTGCGGAGGCGGCCGCGAACTGGGCGGCGACGTCGGCCTGGATGAGGGCCAGCACCAGGGCGTCCTTGTCGGCGAAGTTGGAGTAGAACGCCCCGCGGGTGAAGCCGGCCGTCTCGCAGATCTCCTCCACGCTGGCGCCGTTGACGCCGCGCTCGGCGAACACGGTGGTGGCGGCGGCCATCAGCCGTTCGCGGGTCTGGGCGCGGCGGGCGCTGACCGGGGCGGCCGTCCGGGACGGGGCGGTGGTGCTGCTCACGCGCGGCCTCCTCGGGTCGGGATGCGGGCGGCGATACCCACGCTAGCGGATCGGATGCAGGACTGTATCCGATACATGGATGCATCGGATACAGTTCTGGATCGAATCGCATCCGGTACGGCGCAGCACCGGAACCACCACCGACGACTCGTCGCACCACCTGAGGGAGACCCGTGTCCTCGTTCCTGTACGGCCTCGGCCGGACGGCGTTCCGACGTCGGCTGCGGGTGCTGCTGGCCTGGCTGGCCGCCCTCGTCGTCGTCGGTGGCCTCGCCCTGGCGATCAGCGACGAGTTCGACGAGTCCTTCACCCTGCCCGGCACCGAGTCCCAGGTGGCCCTCGACGCGCTCGACCGGACCTTCCCCCAGGCCGGCGGGACCACTGCGGACCTGGTCGTGGTGCCCCGGGAGGGCCAGAGCGTCCGCTCGGCCGCCGCCGAGGACGCGATCGAGGCCGCCGTCGACCGGCTGGCGGACCTCCCGCAGGTCGACGGGGTCACCTCACCGTTCGACGAGTACGCCGAGGGCGTGATCCCCGAGGACGACGGCGCGGCGATCATCTCCATCCGCTTCGACACCGACGCCACCGGGATCGCCCCGACCACCCTGGAGGCGCTGGAGGCCGAGACCGAGGCGCTGCAGACCTCGCTGCCGGGCTCGGAGGCCTCCGTCGGCGGCCAGGCCTACGGCGGGGAGACCCCCGGGCTCAGCATCTCCGAGCTGATCGGCGTGCTGGTGGCCCTGGTCGTGCTGTTCTTCACCCTCGGCTCGCTGCGGGCGGCCGGGATGCCGCTGCTCACCGCCCTGCTCGGCGTGGCCCTCACCATGGCCCTGATCTTCGGGGCCACCGGGCTCGCCACCATCTCCTCGACCACCCCGCTGCTGGCCCTGATGCTCGGGCTCGCCGTCGGCATCGACTACGCGCTGTTCATCACGTCCCGGCACCGCGACCAGCTGGGCGAGGGGATGGACCCCGAGGAGTCGGTCGCCCGCGCGGTGGCCACGTCCGGCTCGGCCGTCGTCTTCGCCGGCATGACGGTGATGATCGCCCTGTGCGGCCTGGCCGTCGCCGGCATCCCGTTCCTCACCACGATGGGCGTCGCGGCCGCGATCGGCGTGGCCATCGCCGTGCTGATCGCCTTGACCCTGCTGCCCGCCCTGCTCGGCTTCGCCGGCGAGCGGCTGCGGCCCAAGGTGCGCACCCCCGAGGCGGCCGCGAAGTCTCCCGCGAGGGCCGCCGCGCCGGTCGACGCCCAGGCCCCCGCACCGCCGCCGCGGACCAAGACCGGCCTCGGCCGTCGCTGGGTGCGGCTGGTCACCAAGCTGCCGGTGCTCACCGTGCTCGTGGTGGTCGCCGGTCTCGGCGTGGTCAGCTACCCGGCCCTGGACCTGCGGCTCGCGCTGCCCAGCAACGGCACGGCCGCGCCGGGCACCCCGGCACGCACCACCTACGACCTGATCGCCGAGCACTACGGCCCGGGCTACAACGGGCCACTCATCGTGTCGACCACCATCGTCGGCTCCGACGACCCGCTGGGCCTGATGGACGACCTGGCCGACGACCTGCGCGCGCTCCCCGGCGTGGCCAGCGTGCCGCTCGCCACCCCGAACGAGGACGCCTCGGCGGGCATCGTCCAGGTCATCCCCGAGGGTGCGCCGGACAGCACCGAGACCAAGGACCTGGTCCGCACCATCCGGGACGCGGCGCCGGCGCTGGAGGCCAGGTACGACGTGCCGATCGCCGTCACCGGCTTCACCGCCGTCGGCATCGACGTCTCCGACCGGCTCGGCAGCGCCCTGCTGCCGTTCGGCATCCTCGTCGTCGGCCTGTCGCTGGTGCTGCTGGCCATGGTGTTCCGCTCGGTCGCCGTGCCGCTCAAGGCCACCATCGGGTTCCTGCTGAGCGTCGGCGCCGCGTTCGGCGCCACCGCGGCCGTCTTCGAATGGGGCTGGTTCGGCGCGCTGCTCAACGTCGACCAGACCGCGCCGGTGATCAGCTTCCTGCCCATCTTGTTGATGGGCATCCTCTTCGGCCTGGCGATGGACTACGAGGTGTTCCTCGTCTCCCGGATCCGGGAGGAGTACGCACACCGGGCCCGGCGCTCCGGCACGGGCACCCGGGCCGACGCGGACGCCGCGATCGAGGAGGGCTTCGTCTCCTCCTCCCGCGTGGTGGTCGCGGCCGCGGTGATCATGTTCGCCGTCTTCGCGGCCTTCGTGCCCGAGGGCGAGGGGCCGATCAAGACGATCGCCTTCGGCCTGGCCGTCGGCGTGTTCGTCGACGCGTTCATCGTCCGGATGACCCTGGTGCCCGCCGTCCTGGCGCTGCTCGGCCGCTCCGCCTGGTGGCTGCCGCGCTGGCTGGACCGGCTGCTGCCTTCCTTCGACGTCGAGGGCGAGGGCCTGGAGCACCAGACCTCGCTGGCCGACTGGCCCAGCGCGAACGACCCGCACGTGGTCTACGCCGGGCTGGAGGTCGCCGGCCAGGCGGTCGCGCTGTCGGCGATGCCGCGCGAGGTGGTCGTCGTCGACGGTCCCCCGCACAGCGGCAAGACCGCCCTGCTGCTCACCCTGGGCGGCCGGATGCGGCTGAGCGCCGGGCAGGTCAAGGTCGCCGGGCTGGTGCTGCCCGAGCAGGCGGCGTCGGTCCGCAAGGTGGTCGGCTACGTCGACTGCGACGCCACACCGGACCTGCGCCGCGAGCTCGGCGCGGTGCTCGCCCGGCGGCCGGCCCTGGTGCTGGTCGACCACGCCGACCTGCTCACCGCCCACGACGACCGGGCCGCGCTGGCCAGCCTGCTGGACGACCTGACCGTCGGCAGCCGCGACGTCGCCGTCCTGCTGGCCGTCCGGGACCGCGACGCCGTCGCCGACCTGCTGCCGCCCTCCTGCTCGGCCATCACGCTGGACCGGCCCGCCGAGCTCCTCCCGACCCCGAACGCCTGACCCCGCAAACGGAGATGTCACCGATGTACCCGCTCGAACGCGCCTCCAGCAACCGCCGCGTGGGCCTGTGGTCCCTGGTCGGCCTGGTCCTGGTCCCCCTCGTGGTGGCCGCCGGCTTCCTCTGGGCCACCTGGGACTCCACGGACCGGCTGGACCGGGTGCAGGCTGCCGTGGTCAACCTCGACGAGCCGGTCGAGCTGGACGGCCAGACCGTCCCGCTCGGCCGCCAGCTGGCCGGTGGTCTGGTCACCGGCGGTTCCGGAGAGGATCGGGTGGACACCAACTTCGACTGGGTGCTGACCGACGAGGCCGATGCCGAGGCCGGCCTGGAGTCCGGCAGCTACGCCGCGGTGGTGACCATCCCGGAGACCTTCTCCGCCCGGGCCACCTCGTTCTCGCAGTCGGACCCCGACACGATCCGGCCGGCCACCCTCGACGTCCGCACCTCGCAGGTGAGCGGCATCACCGACCCCGTGGTCGGACAGGCGATCACCGCCGCGGCGACGTCGGCGCTGAACACCACGTTGACCGAGCAGTACCTCGACGGCATCTACCTCGGCTTCAACGACCTGAACAAGCAGTTCAAGACCGTCGCGGACGCCTCCGACAAGCTCGCCGACGGCACCGACGAGCTCTCCACCGGGCTGGACGGCGTCTCGACCGGCACCACCGGTCTGGCCGAGGGCCTGGAGCAGCTCGACGACGGGGCCCAGCAGCTGGCCACCGGCAGCGCGGAGCTCACCACCGGGACCGCGGAGCTGGCCACCGGTCTGCAGAAGCTCAGCGACGGCGCGGCCCAGCTGCCGGCCGGCGCGGAGCAGCTGGCCACGGGCACCTCCGCCTCCGCCGACGGGGCCGGGGAGCTGGCCGACGGGGCGAAGCAGCTCTCGGGCGGCGCCTCCCAGCTGTCCACCGGTGCCACCCAGCTGGCCGGCGGCGTGAGCGCGCTGCGCGACGGCACCGAGGACCAGCCGGGCGGCACCAAGGCGTTCGCCACCGGGGTGCAGCAGTACGCCAAGGGCGTCGATCAGTACGCCACTGGCGTCAGCCAGTTCGAGCCTCTCTTCACCGGCCTGGCGGCACTGCCGCAGGAGCAGCTCCTGCAGTTCGCCCCCGAGTTGTGCGAGAACTTGACTGAAGAGCAGTGCGCGGCGGCTGTTGCTCAGTTCAAGACTGGATTGGCCTCGCTGGCGCCTGGTGCGGCCCAGCTCTCCACGGGCGCCGAGCAGCTGGCCACCGGAGCCAAGGGCATCGACGGCGGCGTGGCCCAGCTGTCCACCGGCGCATCCGGGCTGGCCACCGGCGCCACGAGCCTGTCCACCGGTACCGCGGGCCTCGCTGGAGGCGCGAAGGAGCTCGCCAGCGGCCTCGACCAGCTCGCCGACGGCACCGACGCGTTCGCCAAGGGCCTGGTCCCGCTGACCGCGGGCATCGCCGCCAGCGCCGAGGGCGCCGACCAGCTGGCCACCGGGGTCGAGGAGTTCGGCACCGGGGTCACCGGGCTGGCGGCCGGGACCGCGCAGTCGGCGTCCGGCGCCGACGAGCTGGCCGAGGGCGTCGTCCAGCTGGCTGACGGCGGCGAGGAGCTCGCCGACGGCAGCCGCGAGCTCGCCGACGGGCTGGCCAAGGGCGCAGACGCCGTCCCCACCTACGACGAGCCCACCCGCGAGAAGCTGTCCGACGTCGTCGCGGCGCCGGTGCAGACCGAGGCCCCCACGTCCGCCTTCTCCAACGTCACCACCACCACCTTCCTCGCGGTGCTGGCCCTGTGGGTCGGCGCGCTGGCCAGCTACCTGGTGCTGCGGCCGTTCACCGCGCGGGTGCTCGCCTCAATGAAGCCGTCCTGGCGGCTGGCGCTCGAGGGTCTGCTGCCGGGCCTGCTGATCGGCCTGGTGCAGGCCGTCGCGCTCACCGTCGTGCTCGAGCTGCTGCTGGACCTGCCGGTCGGCCGGACACTGCAGATGGGGCTGTTCCTCGGCGTCACCGCCGCCGCGTTCGTCGCCCTCAACCACGCCCTGGTGGCCTGGTTCGGCGGCGTCGGCCGCTTCGTGTCGCTGGTCGTGGTGGTGCTGGGCGGCGCCGGCGCCGTGACCGCCGCGGTGCCGGCCAGCTTCGACGTGCTGCGCCCGTTCCTGCCCCTGACCCCAGCGCTCGACGGGCTGCGGGCCGTCGTCGCCGACGGGTCGGGCGCGGGAGCGGCTGCCAGCCTGCTGGTGGCCTGGCTGCTGATCGGCCTGGTGGCCGGGGTGCTGGCCGTCGCCCGCCGTCGGGTGGTCGCACCGCTGGTGGTGGCCCCAGCCGTCGGCTGAGCGCAGTCACCCGCGGTGCGGGTCTAGCGGGAGCTCTGCAGCTCGCGCACCCGGTCGAGCACGCCGGGAACGGCCGCCTCGACGGCACTGAGCGTGTCGAAGAAGCCCTCCGGCGTGCCGTACCAGGGGTCCGGCACGCCGCTGCCCGGGGTGACCGCCGGGTCGAAGTCGGTGAGCAGGGTGAAGTCCGCGTCCGGCGCGAGCCGCCGCATCCGGTCGACGTGCAGGTCCTCCATCGCCACCACCAGGTCGGCGGCGGCGATCTCGGCGGCGTCGACCTGGTGGGCCACGTGGCCGTCGGCGTCGTAGCCGCGGTCCCGCAGGACCGCGGCAGCCCGGCGATCCATCGGCGCCCCCAGCTCCTCGTCGCTGGTCGCGGCGCTGGTGAACTCGACGTCGGTCAGCCCCGCCTCCTCGGCCTTGCGCCGGGCGACCCGCTCGGCGATCGGGGAGCGGCAGATGTTGCCCCAGCAGACGAACAGCACCGAGACCGGCGTGCGGCCGTCGCGCTCAGGCACGACGACGGTCCGAGCGGCGGTCGGGGACGAAGGCGTTCAGGAAGAAGCTGACCACGGACACGATCAGGGCGCCGAGCACGGCGGTCCAGAACCCGTCGACCGACCAGCCGAGGTCGACGCGGGTCGAGACCCAGGAGGTCAGCAGCAGCATCAGCGCGTTGATGACCACCAGGAACAGCCCCAGGGTGAGCAGCAGGAGCGGCACCGTGACCAGGGTGAAGACCGGCTTCACCACCGCGTTCAGCACCCCGAACATCAACGCCACCACCAGCAGGGTGACCACCTTGCCCGAGGTGGTCGGGGCGGTCAGGCTGATGCCGCTGAGCAGGAACGTGGCCACGGCCAGCGCCGCGGCGTTGGCCAGCAGCCGGAGGACAAGTCGCATGCCACCAGCCTTCCAGACGGTCGACCCGGTACCTAGCCGACGTCGGCCGACGACACCAGCCCGGCGCCGACCAGGACCCGGGAGCGGGCGCAGGCACCGCACGGCGCGAACAGCCCCGGCAGACTGGCGGCATGGCGAACTCCTCCCCTGACGTCGTGTTCTGGTTCGACCCGGTCTGCCCCTTCGCCTGGCTGACCAGCCGGTGGGTGCGGACGGTGCAGGAGCAGCGCGGCTACGCCGTCGACTGGCGGTTCATCTCCCTGCGGCTGCTCAACGCCCACGTCGACTACGCGGCGCACTTCCCGCCGGGGTACGAGGCCGGGCACACCGCCGGACTGCGGATGCTGCGGCTCTGCGCCCGGGCCCGGGCCGAGCACGGCCCGGAGGCGGTCGCGCGGCTCTACCCGGCGCTGAGCACGCGGGTGTTCGACGTCGAGCCGGAGGCCTACGACCCCACCGACCTCGACGACCTCGTGGCCACGGCGCTCGCGGAGGCCGAGCTGCCCGCCGGGCTCGCGGCGGCGCTCGACGAGCAGTCCTACGACGCCCTGCTGCAGGCCGAGACCGACGAGGCGCTGGCCCTGACCGGCCGCGACGTCGGCACCCCGATCCTGCACGTCGCCCCGCCGGAGGGGGCGGCCTTCTTCGGTCCGGTGATCAGCCGGCTGCCCTCCCCGGAGCAGGCCGGTGAGCTCTGGGACCACGTCGTCGGCCTGGCCACGTTCCCCGGGTTCGCCGAGCTCAAGCGGAGCCTGCGCGAGCAGCCACAGCTGCGCTCCTTCGGGGTCCGGGACGACGAGGTCGGTATCGCGGAGGACTGGCACGGCGGCAGCCGTCGGCTGGAGCGGTAGCGGCTGCCTCCTGACCGCTACACCTGCAGCAGGGTGAGCCGGCGCCGGCCGCCGCGCGGACCCGACCAGTGGTCGGGCCGGGTGAGCCGGGGCGGCAGCTCGGTGTGCTCGTCGCCCTCGGCGGAGTTCACCTGGAACTGGGTGAGGAACAAGGACTCGGCCAGGTGGGCGCCGGAGAGGTCGGCGTCGCGCAGGTCCGCGGTCCGCAGGTCGGCTCCGCCGAGGTCGGCCTCCCGCAGGTCGGCCTGGATGAGCAGGGCCCCCGAGAGGTCGACCCCGCGCAGGTCCTGCTCCGCGAAGTCGGCGCCCGGCAGGTTGGCGTCCGGCACGGCTCTCCGCGCGGCGCGGGAAGGCCGGCGCCGGCCGCGGGCCTGGGCCCGGACCAGCTCGCTGGCCCGCTCCACCAGGGCCGAGGCGCGACGGCGCTGGGCCTGCACGTCGGTGGCCAGCACGCCGTCGGCATCGCGCAGGGTCAGCTGCTCGGTCTCGACGAACAGCGCCTCCAGCTCGGCGTGCACCGGCCGGGTCTCGGGTCGGCTCAGGGCTTCCTCGAGCAGCCAGAGGAGGTCCTGCAGCGGTCGCATCACCTGGAAGGTGATGAACATCAGCTCGCGCTCCTGCGGACCGGCGTCCCGCCAGGACCGGCCGCCGAACGTGTGCTGGGTGATCTTCTGGCCGGTGCCCTGGCAGTCGAAGACGGTGCAGCCGGAGAACCCGCGCGGCCGGAGCTCGTCGTGGATGCTGCACCGGTGGTCGGCCTGCAGGTTGACGCAGGGGTCACCGGCGGCCTTGTCGTAGCCGAATCCGGACTCGGTGCCGAAGGCCAGGGACACGCAGCACAGGCCGGCGCAGCTCCCGCAGTCCGCTCGCACCGACCTGGCCCGGTCGCTCTCGTTCGTCGTCGGATCCACCATCGGGGCTGCTGTCCTCTCCTGCCCCGGCCAGCCGTGCACGGGCTCGCGCGCGGACCGTCGGAGACCTCCACCATGCCACCCGGGGCTCGCTCGCGCCCAGTTCGCTCAGCGCACCCGGGGCTCCGGCAGCTCCGGCGGGACCTGCGCCGGGGTGGTCGCCAGCCGCTCCAGCGCCTCGTCCACCGCCCGGTCCAGCTGGGGGTCGCGCCCCCCTCGACGACCCAGCGCGTCGAAGTCGGCGGGAGTGTGCACCACCTCGATGTCGGGGTCCACGCCGTGGTTCTCCAGCCCCCAGCCGTAGCCGGACATCCAGGTCGCGTACCGCGGCTGGGTGACCGCGGTGCCGTCGACGAGGGAGAAGCGGCCGTCGATCCCGACCACCCCGCCCCAGGTCCGGACGCCCACCACCGGCCCCAGCCCCATGGCCTGGGCGCCGGCGTTGACGATGTCGCCGTCGGATCCGGAGAACTCGTTGGCCACGAACACCACCGGTCCGCGCACGGCGTTGACCGGGTAGGGCCGGGCGACCTCGGCGTGCCGGCTGGTCCCCCAGCCGACCACCCGGCGGGCGAGCTGCTCCAGGACCAGCTGGCTGGTGTGCCCGCCGCGGTTGTAGCGGACGTCCACCACCAGGCCTTCGGCCTCGGCGGCCACGTGCAGGTCCCGGTGCAGCTGCGCCCAACCGGGGCTCATCATGTCGGGCACGTGCACGTAGCCCAGCCGGCCCCCGGAGCGCTCCGTCACGTAGCGGGCCCGGCCGCGGACCCAGTCCTGGTAGCGCAGCGGCTCCTCGTTGCCGACGGGCACCACGACGACGCGGCGGTCACGGCCCTCGCGCCGCAGGGTCAGCTCGACGGGTGAGTCGGTGGTGCCGATCAGCGCGGCCGCTGGACCGGCGGCCGGGTCGACGGACCGGCCGTCCACGGCGACGACGAGGTCGCCCTCCTGGGCGCCCACGCCGGCCGCCCGCAGCGGCGAGCGGGCGTCCGGGTCGCTGCTCTCGCCGGGCAGGATGCGGTCGATCCGCCAGCCGTCCTCCGCCGGGCTGAGGTCCGCCCCCAGCAGACCGAGGCGCCGGTCCTGGTCCCCGGGCGGGGAGGCGGGGTTGACGTAGGCGTGGGAGGTGTTGAGCTCGCCGACGGTCTCCCAGAGCAGGTCGACGAGGTCGTCGTGCCCGGCGAGCCGCTCGACCAGCGGCCGGTAACGGGCCAGCACACCGTCCCAGTCGACGCCGTCGAGGTCGGCGCGCCAGAAGTGGCCGCGCATCAGCCGGCCGTTCTCGTCGAACATCTGCTGCCACTCCGCGACCGGGTCCAGCTCGAACCGGAGCCGCTGCAGGTCGACGGTCACCAGGTCGGGACTGTCGGGCTCCAGCGCCTTGGCCACCGGGCGGACCGTGACCTCCTTCCCGGCCCGGACGACCAGCCGCTCGCCGTCCCCGCTCACCCGGATGTGGTCCACCCGGTCCAGCAGCTCGACCACCTCGCGGCTGACGAAGGAGAAGAACTCGGCCGCGTCGCCCGGTTGCTCGCCCTCGACCCCGGCCCGGGAGGCCCCCAGAGGGGTGTCCTCGCCCGACTCCCGGACCCAGACGACGCCGTCGTGCGCGGCCTGCAGGTCCCGGTAGCTGCCCGAGGGCACCGGGAACGGGACCAGCCGCTCCTCGAAGCCCTGCACGTCGAACTCCACCGCCGGCGGGTCGACGGCCGGCTCGTCCTTGGGGGTGGTGGGCGGCTTGCTGATCCGCCAGCCGTCAGCGCTGGGGCCGAACGGCGCCGGTTCGGTGGTCCGCAGCGGCACCAGGTAGGGCCGCACCGCGGCGGCGAAGGACAGGTCGAACGACTGGCTGTCGTAGCGCGGGTCGAAGGTCCGGGCGGAGAGGAAGGCCAGGTAGCGCCCGTCGGCGGTGAAGACCGGGGAGGTGTCGTCGAAGCGCCCGCTGGTCAGGGCCACCGGCTCGCTGCCGGCGGCGTCGAGATCGGCCAGCACCAGGTGGTGCTGGCCCTCGTTGCGCCAGGGCTCGGCCCAGACCAGCCAGCGGCCGTCGGGGGAGAAGGTGGGGGAGGTGGCCTCACCGTTGCGGGCCACGCCCACCGTGCGCACTGCGCCGTCGGTCAGGTCGACCACCCGGACGACGCCGTCGTGCGCCACCGCGACCACCCGGGCGCCCGCCCGGTCGCTCTCCAGGTGCAGCACCTGGCCCAGCTGGCCGGCGGCCAGCCGCCGGATCTCGCCGTCGCCGCCGAGCGGGTGCACCTCGAGGGCGTCCTCGCCGCCGGTGTCGCTGACCAGCACCGCCGATCCCGTGGCGCCGAGCGGGCGGACCAGCCGGGCCCGGAGGTCGGACCGGGCGACGAGCGCCCGCGCCGGGCCCTGCCGGTGGCTGAGCAGGAACGCCTTGCCGCGCCAGGTCACCAGGCTGGCGTCGCCGCCGGCGTCGGGCCGGAGCTCCTCGAGCTGCTCGGTCGGGTCGAGCCGGCGCGGGCGGCGGGCGGCCAGCCCGCCCGGCAGCACGACGTCCAGCGGGCGGGGGTCGGCCCCGGGCCGCTCCAGCAGGTGCAGGACGCCGTGGGCGTGGTAGACGACCCGCTGCCCGTCGCTCGTCGCGTCGCGGACGTAGCCGTCGACGGCGGTGTGCCGGGTGAGCTGCTCGGGGACGGCTGAGGCGTCGTCGACGTCCAGCGACCAGAGGTTGGCCACCTCGTCCGCGGCATCGGGGAAGGTGGCCAGCCGGTCGCTGACGAAGAGCAGCCGACCGCCCACCCACGACGGGTCGACCAGCGACGCCGTCTCGGTCGGCAGCAGCCGCTCCCATTCCTGCGCGGTGCCGGTGCGGTCCAGCCAGAGCTGCGGCGCGGTGCCGCCGCGGTAGCGCTTCCAGGCCGCGGGCGGCCGGCTGCCCACGGTGG
Organism: Microlunatus lacustris; assembly: GCA_039527025.1. Classification (GTDB taxonomy): domain Bacteria; phylum Actinomycetota; class Actinomycetes; order Propionibacteriales; family Propionibacteriaceae; genus Microlunatus; species Microlunatus lacustris. The sequence continues at coordinate 709 of BAAAJN010000003.1, read as the reverse complement.
CCAGCGCCGTCACGCCGTCATCGCGCACGGCCAACCCCCAGGCCGGCCCGAACGGCAGCCGTTCCACGGCCAGGTCCAGGCCGACGGCGTGCACCACCTGGCGGCGCAGGTTCGCCTCCCGGGCGGCGGAGGCGACCAGCACCCGGCCGTCGGCGGTCCAGCCCAGCACCGCGGTGGTCGCGCTGCCCCACCAGGTGAGCCGGCGCACCTCCCCGCCCGCCACCGGCACGACGTAGACCTCGCTGTGCCCGTCGCGGGTGGAGGTCCAGGCGACGTGGGTGCCGTCGGGGGAGAAGCGGGGATTCCGGACCGGGGCCCGGTCGTCAGTCAGCCGCCAGGCCCGGCCCCCGGAGACGGGGGCGAGCCAGACGTCGTCGGCAGCCACGAAGGTGACCAGGTCGTCGTGCAGGTGCGGGTAGCGGAGGTAGTGCGGCACGTCACCGGACCCTAGACCCGACCACTGACACCCCGGCCGGGGCTCCCGGTTCAGCCGCGCAGGATGCCGTCCCGCTCATCGGCCAAGGTGGTGTCGTCGCCGTGCCCGGTCTTGACGATGGTGCGGGGAGGCAGGCCGAGCAGCTGGTCGGTGATGCTGCGCAGCAGCAGGTTGCGGTCGCTGAACGAGCGTCCGGTGGCGCCGGGACCGCCGGAGAACAGGGTGTCGCCGGTGAACACGACGCCGAGCTCGGCGGCGTGGAAGCAGACCGCT